>NZ_JBFRCC010000005.1:0-789601 GCF_040965455.1 Trinickia sp. EG282A
CCACCATGCTGGAGCCCGAACTCGACCAAAACTGACAAGGAAATCTACAATCGACACCGCGCAACGCCCAAACTCGCCGAATCGGTCACGTTCCCGAAATCGGCGGTCACGTTCGCCGAAATACGCAGCATGGCTGCGAGCTCTTTGCCGGCGGGGGCTGTCGCGCAACGCTACGGACGTCGTGTCGCCTTCATGGTGGGAACTGGCTTAGGTGTGTTGGCGGGCTTGCTTGCAGCTTGGGCCGTCGTGTTGGGCTCGTTTTGGCTGTTTTGCAGTGCGACGTTCCTCGGCGGCGCATATGCTGCGGTTGTGCTTTCTTTTCGTTTTGCAGCCGCTGATTGCGTACCTCACGATCGTCGCTCGCGGGCGCTTTCGTTTGTCATGGGAGGTGGGGTGTTTGCGGGTGTGATCGGGCCTCAGCTCGTCACCTGGACCATGAATATGTGGTCACAGTACACTTTTGCTGCGACCTTCTTGGCGCAGGGCGCGGTAGCTGCGTTGTCCGCAATTGTGCTGCGAGGTGTCCGTCTGCCCAAGCCGGCCGTGGCAACAGTTGCAAGCGGCAGGCCGATTGCCGTTATCGTCACCCAGGGGCGGTTCGTTACGGCTGTGATTTGCGCAGTCGTGTCGTACCTTCTCATGAACTTTCTCATGACTGCTGCCCCTTTGGCGATGGAAATTTGCGGCTTATCGCAGACATCGTCGAATCTCGGTATTCAGTGGCACGTCATCGCGATGTACGCGCCGGGTTTTTTCACGGGTAGGCTGATCGCGCGCTTCGGTGCACTAAGGGTGGTTATGGCCGGACTGGCGCTTACGGCGCTATCGGTGGCGACCGGCTTGCTCGGTGTCGACGTTGCTCATTTCTGGGCCACACTCATCTTCCTCGGGGTGGGTTGGAATTGCGGCTTTGTCGGGGCGTCGGCTCTCGTGCTCGAATGCCATCGACCGGAAGAAAAGGCGCGCGTGCAATCGCTTAATGATTTTCTCGTATTCGGAGCGACAGCCCTTGGGTCCTTCCTGTCCGGCGGACTGCTCGCCGCATATGGATTGAACACAGTGCTCTGGCTGTCGTTTCTTCCACTGGCACTGGCAGTCGTCGCGCTGACTGCGAAGCGCGTGCGCGCGGTCATCACGCTTTGACAGAGTTCTCGTGTTCGAGCAATTCAACGACAAACGGCAGCGGGGAAAGTCGCTTGATGAGCTGCAAGTCAGTTTGAATTGATGTCCTTGAACGCGATCACTTAGACGTCCGCACAGTTACCTGCGGCGAAATTTCGCCAGCTTGGCATTCAAACACACTCCGATAGTGGCTGCTATCGCGGGCAGCAATGCGCTGTGTGTCCCAGCTTCCACTATTCGGCCGGCATTGAACACGAGGATGCGGTCCGGGGCGCGTACGGTCGACAGGCGGTGTGCGATGACAATCGTGGTGCGACCGATCGCATGGATCGCGATCGGACCTGCATCGTCCTGGTCCTTTTCGCTCACAGGTTCGTCACTTATCTGAATAAGTCTTCTGTTTCGTTGACCATGCGCTGGAGAGCTTGAATGTAGCGACCGAGTGTGCGATGCGGTCGCGCGGGGTCGCCCGTACCTTGGCCGTCGTTGAACGACGGGGAGGACAGTTCTTATCTCCAGCACTGAGGCGTAGGCCTGTCGTGTCTGAGCAGCCTAGGGTAAACCGGAATGTTTGAATATTTTTGTATCCGGAAGATGCGTCTGACGGATCTCAAACAGCGTTGTATTGTATTCATACGCTCTACATAGAGATGCAAGGAGACCCGCTTCGCGATCTCATTCGTCAGTGCAATCGCGATCGCAAGAGAATTTCGAATGATGTTTTCGATCGCACCCATCGCTCAGGGCGAAGATTGAAGGCGAGCAGGGCTGGAGGCGATTTTTAGGAACCGACATGCAGTGAAGTCATCTGCCGCTCGCCGATGCAGCGGTTACTGGATATTAGGTCGACGACACGGGAAGGAGCGGGCGTCATGAGTCAGGTTACTGCTGTAGGTAGTGCAGGCGAGCAGCGTTTAGGGGACGAACTGTACAACGAAGATCTCGCACCGACAGGTGCCGGTCAGCGCACCTGGAAATGGCAGCACTTCGCCGCACTGTGGGTCGGGATGGTGATGAACGTTGCGTCATACATGCTCGCATCCGGTTTGACCGGGCAGGGCATGTCACCGTGGCAGGCGGTATTCACTGTCCTGCTCGGCAACATGATTGTACTTCTGCCGATGTTGCTCATTGGTCATGCCGGCGCAAAGTACGGCATCCCGTTCGCCGTGCTGGTGCGCTCGTCGTTCGGTACGCAGGGGGCCAAATTGCCGGCGGTTTTGCGCGCGGTAATCGCTTGCGGTTGGTACGGCATCCACACCTGGCTTGGCGGAAGTGCGATGTACTCGCTGGCGAATATTCTCAGCGGAAACGCGTTGACCGGGGCGGTATTGCCGTTGCTCGGCATTTCGGCGGGTCAACTTGGTTGTTTTCTCGCCTTCTGGTCCTTGCAGCTCTACTTCATTCTCCACGGTACCGAGTCGATCCGCCGACTCGAGAGTTTGTCGGCTCCAGTCAAGATTGCAATGTGTGTTGCCCTCGTCTGGTGGGCAACTTCAAAGGCAGGTGGTGTCGGTGCGATGCTCTCGGCGCCGTCTGCCTTTGTGAAGGGTGGGGCGAAAGAGGGTTTGTTTTGGGTGACGTTTTGGCCGAATCTCACCGCTATGGTCGGTTTCTGGGCGACCCTTGCGCTCAACATCCCTGACTTCACGCGCTTTGCGAAATCACAGCGCGATCAGGTCCTGGGCCAGACAGTTGGCTTACCGATACCGATGGCCTTGCTCTCCCTGATGTCTGTTGTCGTCACTTCTGCGACCGTCGTGATCTATGGTAAGGCCGTCTGGGACCCGATCGACCTAACCGGCCGGATGACGGGCATCGGCGTTGGGGTAGCACTGGTGATCCTGACGCTGGACACGATGTGCTGCAATTTGGCCGCCAATCTAGTTGGTCCTGCTTATGATTTTGCAAGTCTGTCTCCAAGTCGTATCTCCTACCGCATGGGCGGTATGATCACGGCCACCATTGCTATCGCGATGATGCCGTGGAAGATTCTTTCGAGCACGCAGGGCTATATTTTCACTTGGCTGGTCGGCTATTCGGCATTGCTTGGGCCGGTAGCGGGGGTAATGATCGTTGATTACTTTCTTGTGCGGCGTACGAAGCTAGATTCGGCGCAGCTCTTCGAGCCGGACGGCATCTATGCATACAAGAACGGATGGAATCCGATTGCGGTCGTCGCTTTTGCGTGCGGGGCGATTCCCAATCTTCCGGGTTTTCTGAAGACTGCCTTTCCGGCGGCGTTCCCGTCGGTACCGGGCGTATTCATGCAAATCTATACGTATGCGTGGTTTGTCGGTCTTATTATCGCCTCGGTTGTGTACTCCGTCGGCATGGGAGTAGGGCGTCAGCGAGCGTAAGAAAGAGGTGCAATGCGCCCCCACCGCGGAACTCCAGCCGCTGCTCGCGAATGGTCACCTGGATCTTGCTGTTCTCTCAGCGGAAACCGATACGCAGAAGGTCTTGTTTTGCTAAGCGAATGACTTGTGTGGACGGCATCAGGCCAACACGACAACGTCGTGGATCTGGAGTGTCTGCCACCCAAGCTGTTTCGTGATGTTGCATCTTCCTGAAACGGGCGTTGAAACAGCTGCGCACCCGCGGACGGAACGACAGCATCGTGCGTACTAGCCGTAGCATGTCGGCCATTCAGGCACGCGTTGCCAGCGGGGTTCGTTGCGTTGGTGGTCGCTGAAAGTTGTGCCCCGCACGGCGCCATCGTTGTTATCAAGAAGGCTTTCCGGCGCTTCCGCCGTTGTCGGCCATCCTTGATGCTTGGCCGACCATTGACCCGTTGCCGGTTCAACGACTTGGCGACCAGGTGCGCACGAAGCTGCACCGGTTACAGTGCCGCGCCCCGACCGATACTGCCGTGAGGCGATGCGTTACGCCGTTTCGCGCGACTCCAATCGGACTGCAACGTATCAACGCGGCGATGTTTCACTTGCCTCTTACCGAGCATGGATGCCGTTCCATCTGGCTGCCTCGACGGACGCCCCTTGATGCGACGAGGCGGTCGTGCTTCTCGTACTTCTCGCGCCGCCAGGGATGTTTCCTTGCGCATTGTCAAGGATATCCAGCTACTCGCGATCCGCGATTCTAGAGCATCAGAGCGTTCTGCCGTGACCGCCGCCCCGCGCGATCGTTTGGCTTCACCTTGCATCGCAGCAACCTTCAGCTTGCCAGCCCCACCGGGACATCGTTAAAAAAACCCCTTGCGTTGTATTTTGAACGCATATCATTAGTACACAACAGAGTTACATGTGAATACAAAAGTACTATCTTTTCCATCGCTTGGGCGAAATGAGGGAGGAAACTATGAGCGGGGCTGTAGACATCGATGCAGGCGTCCGGCGCGGAGCAGGGTTCGAAGAGCAGACCTATCGGAAGGTGACGCTTCGGCTCATCCCCTTCCTGGTGTTGTGCTATGTGGCGGCATATCTCGACCGGGTAAACGTCGGTTTCGCCAAGCTGCAAATGTTAGGTGATCTTCATTTCAGCGAAACCGCGTACGGGCTGGGGGCAGGCGTATTCTTCATCGGATATTTCCTATTCGAAGTGCCGAGCAACCTCATGTTGCAGCGTGTGGGTGCCCGGGCGTGGATAGCCCGCATTATGGTGACATGGGCACTCGTCTCCGGGGCCTTCTTCTTCGTGCAGACGACAACCGAGTACTACGTGTTGCGGTTCTTTCTCGGCGCTGCGGAAGCTGGCTTTTATCCTGGAATCGTGTTGTATCTGATGCAGTGGTACCCGGCGCGTCGGCGCTCGCACGTCCTGGCCATTTTCATGGTCGGTATTCCGTTAGCCGGTATCGTTGGCGGCCCGCTCTCAGGCTTCCTGCTGGAAGCTTTCAAAGGCGTGCACGGATATGCGGGTTGGCGCTGGCTGTTTATGATCGAAGCCGCTCCATCTCTCGTTCTTGGTGTGGCCGCATTCTTCTATCTGGCCAATCGCCCTGCGGACGCGAAATGGCTCACAGTTGAGGAGGCCGAGCTTCTGACGAACGCGCTGGATGGTACGAGCGCGCACCAGACGCGTGTTGCAAGTACGGTGGGCCAGGTATTTTGCGACGCCCGCATCTTGCTGATGGCATTGATTTACTTCTGCGTGATCATGGGGCAGTACGGGCTGACCTTCTGGATGCCAACCTTGATTCGCGGGTCGGGCGTACGGGACCCGATCATGATTGGCCTGCTTTCCGCGATTCCGTTTGTCGTCGGCGCCGTGAGCATGATTTCGTTCGGCAGGAACTCTGACCGCACGGGTGAGCGCCGATGGCACCTCATCATTCCGATGGCGATGGGCGCGATCGGTTATCTGATCACAGTGTGGGCAGGGTCCAACGTGGCACTGTCGATGCTCGGGTTGTCGTTGGCAGCCGCAGGAGTACTAACGCCGGGGCCGCTTTTCTGGGCCCTGCCAACGGCAATTTTGAGTGGAACGGGGGCTGCCACCGGTATTGCAGCCATCAACGCCTTCGCCGGATTGGCTGGCTTCGTGAGCCCTTACCTCATTGGCTGGCTTCGCGATCTCACGCATTCCGCGACGATCGCAATGTACGTGTCCGCCGGCGTCGTGACCCTAGGCGCCGCAATGATCCTGCTGGTTCCGGCGAAGCTCGTGAACCGTTAATTGGTCGCGCTATCTGAAGCCGCGAGGTTGTCACCTCTCTGCTGTTTCGACAGGGGGCAAGAGATCTCCATAAATCCGCCCCCCAAGAGCCGCCGACCGTGTGGTCGGGGCTTGCTAACCGGCGTGGAGCGCTGTCTCGTCGAACATGAGACGCGGACCATATCGCGCGCGAGCATCCCATCTCTCGTGCGCCGCGCCGCAGTCATTGCATGGCGGCGCACGCACGCGCCGACTTGCAGAAGAGCAACGTGTGAGTGGGCACTTAGGGAAGACCATAGGCCTCAATGTATTCAAACTGCTGGCCTAGTAAATACAAGAAGAGTATATTTGCATTCGTACGGTGCGCTGATGTTCGAGCTGGAGGTGGCGTATCGATGTCTGGCGGGCCATGGTGGACTCAGCCAGGATGGGCCGAGGTGCCAGAGATCTGTGTCGACAGGACCGCGGCCTCAGTGCGATGAAGGGGAAGTCGATGGCGAGTGGGCAAAACTCGTTGCGTTTGATGGTCGAGCACTGGCTCGCTCCCGATCCTGCGATGGGCGTTCGGGTCACGAAGTTCATAAACAGGCGATCCAAACGTGAATGCTATGTATGCGTTGAGACACTACGGACGGACGGTCCCGTTGCCATCTTCTTTTTTCGTCACCAAGACGGGGCATGGCACGTTTTCCCGCCGGCTCCGGAGCGACTTGCAATGCTAGCGGTTTAAATATCGACGAACTTCCAACTTGTCACAGAGTGGTGGCGACGGGCCGATTTCTGTTGCCGAGGCGGAGGCCTCCTCGTGCGGTCAACTGGATCCAGGGTGGAGCAAATGAGCATGCTCAGACGACGCGTTGCAAGTGTCGGCATGTCACTTTCCTCCCAGAGCAGACGGTTTCGACTATGGGGGAACATGGCCACATCATCGCAGCGATCCAGTGGCAGGTTCACAAGCGCGCAGTGCTGCTCCATCGGCGCACACGAGCTTTTAGGCAGTGACATTGTCGGCTTGATTGCACGCTTACCCAACTTTCAGAAATTGGTTCAGTAGACAGACGAAGACGAAAATCATGCCGCTTGAGAATATTCTTCCTGAGGCCAAAGACGGTCACCATGTGTTTTACGATGGCCGCTTCCAAGAGATCATCGGATCGGGGCGATTGCCTGTGCGCAGCCCCGCGAGCAACGAGGTAATCGCCTATATGGCGATTGCGGAAGTGGATGACGTTGCGAAGGCGACGCGTGCCGCCGCTGCGGCGCAGGAGGGGTGGGCCACCCTCGACGCGCTGGATCGCGCTCGCCTCCTTCGAAGTCTCGCCGAACTGATTCGCCGCAGAATCAAGGATCTGGCAAGTTGGGAATCTGCGATCACGGGTCGTCCACTGCGCGAAATGCAGGCGCAGATGTCACGGATTCCCGAGTGGATCGAGTACTTTGCCGGTATTGCACCCGGCCTCGAAGGCGAGTCAAATCGGTTGCGCGGTGGATTTGCATCCACGACGAGTTGGCAACCGTACGGCGTTTGTGCACTGCTGACTCCGTGGAATCATCCCGTTCTGATCCTCGTTAAGAAAATGGCGGCGGCGCTGGCTGTTGGCAACACCGTCGTGATTAAACCATCGGAACTCGCACCCTGCACGGCTCTTGTTCTCGCGGCATGGTGTACGGAAGCTGGCATTCCTCCCGGCGTCGTCAATGTTGTGACAGGCGAGGGCGCAACTGGCGCAGCGCTGTGTGCGGCGCCAGAGGTAAGACGGATTGACCTCACGGGCGGAACGGCCACAGGCCGTCGTGTTGCGGCCGCGGCGGCCGAGCGTCTGGTTCCCTGCACCCTGGAGTTGGGCGGGAAGACGCCGGTGGTGGTCTTTGAAGACTCCGATATCGAAGAAGCAGCGGCTGGCGCGGTTTTCGCAGCGTTCATCGCAGCCGGGCAAACATGTGTCTCCGCGAGCCGTTTCCTCGTTCAGCGTAGCATCTATAACAAATTTATCGCCGCGTTCGCTCAGCGAGTCCGCGCGCTGCGCATTGGTGATCCGGCCGACCTCGGCACCGACGTTGGTCCTGTAATTTCGCAGACGTCATTTCGGCAAAGTCAACGATTTATCGCATTGGCTAAGGCGGAGGGTGCACGGCTCGTGATTGGTGGCGAGCCGCTTCTGCTCGACGCTCCATTGAACGCAGGCAACTTCGTTGCACCCACGATTTTCGCTGATGTCAGTCCCTCGATGGAACTCTTTCGTGAGGAAGTTTTCGGTCCGGTGGTGGCTGTCACTCCCTTTGAAGACGAAGCCGATGCGTTGCGGCTCGCCAATGATTCACCGTACGCGTTGGGTGCTTCAATCTGGACCCGAGATGTTTCGCGCGCGAATCGGGTTGCCGGCAAGATTAAGGCGGGAATGATCTGGATTAACGACCACCACAAGAACGATCCTCGATCAATTTGGGGCGGCTATGGCGATAGCGGCTACGGTTATGAGAATGGCTGGGACGCGTTGAAGTCATACCTGATCAAACGCAACGTGATCGTTTCGACGAACACGAGGTTCGACGATTGGTTCGCGGGCGGCGGTCGCTACGGCTGATCAGTTTGAATTGTACTCGGTTGGTCGCAACCATTTTTCAGCGAGCACTTTCATGAACATCGGTTTTATTGGTATCGGTGCGATGGGCGCAGGAATCGTCCGGAATTTCTTGAAGGCAGGGCACCAGGTCGCCATTTGGGATCGCTTTCAGGAGCCGATGAACGAACTTGCTGAGCTCGGCGCACATGTCGCGGCGAGTCCCGTCGAGGCAGCGCAGGACGCTATCGTCTTTTCGATGCTGGCACACGATGACGCGATCCAAGACACCCTGATCGATAGGGGGTGGCTCCGGGGCGTCAACAAGCCGCTGTTGCACGTCAACATGGCAACGATCTCGGTCCGCTACGCGAGGAAGCTCACAGAACTACACGCTGCCGCCGGTATCGAGTATGTGGGTTCGCCCGTCTTCGGACGGCCAGATGCGGCGGCGGCGCGTACCCTCAATCTCATCGTGGGCGGGACAAAGTCAGCGGTCGAGCGACTCACGCCATTGTTCGACGCAATCAGCAGTAAGGCATGGCATGTGGGCGAGGAACCCTTTCAGGCGAACCTGGTGAAGCTGGCGGGCAACATGATGATCGCCTCGGCGATCGAAGCCATGGCCGAAGCAACGGCCCTCGGTACTGCGCATGGCGTGGATCGCAACGTCATGCTCGACGTTTACCTCGAGGCGCTTTTCCCTTGCGCCGTCTACCGCGGATACGGCTCGTTCATCCGCAAGCGCGAATACGAACCGGTGGGCTTCAAGCTGCCGCTCGGTTCCAAGGATATTCGTCTCGCCCTCGAGGCGGGCGAGTCAGCGCGCGTGCCGCTTCCCTTAGCGGGTGTCGTCCGGGACAGCTTGCTTCAGGCCCTCGCCAACGGCTATGAGCAAAGCGACTGGTCGTCGCTAGCTGAAGCGTCGTATATGCGAGCTGGGCTGGGCCCGAACGAATGAAATTCCTAAACGGAGGACCACGCTGTCTTCCGATACCTCAACCTCATCACTATCGCTGGAAGAAATCATGGATTTGCAACTATCGGGAAAAAAAGTTCTTATCACCGGCGCCTCGCAGGGTATCGGTGAGGGCTTGGCCTACTCGTTCGCGCAGGAAGGCTGCGACCTTCATCTGACGGCCCGTTCGCAGGAAAAGCTAAACGAAATCGCGTTAAACATACGCGAAGACTTCAAGGTCGAGGTAAGCGTCACGGCGGTCGACATGACGCAAACGGGCGCTTGCGAGCGCATCGCGGAGGAAGCGGGCGATATCGACATTCTTGTCAACAATGCCGGCGTGATTCCTAGCGGTACCCTCTTTGACATCGACGCGCAGAAATGGCGTGACGGCTGGGCACTGAAGGGCTTCGGCTATGCTGACATGATCCGCCTCATCTACCCGAAGATGAAGCAGCGCGGTGGCGGCGTGATTCTTAACAACATCGGCAATGGCGGCGAAATCTGCGACCCGAACTACATCGAAGGTGCTGCGGGCAACGCATCGATCATGGCGATGACGCGTGCAATCGGCGGCCGCAGCCTCGATGACAACATTCGCGTTGTCGGTGTGAACCCCGGTCCGGTCGACACGACGCGCATCTACAACATGCTGAAAAAATTCGCCGAGAACAAGCTCGGCAGCGCCGAGCGTTATGACGAGCTGCTCGAAAAGTACCCGCTAAAGCGACCGGCGAAGGTCCACGAAATTACCGACCTCTTCTTGTTTCTCGCGTCGTTTCGATCAGGCTATACGTCGGGTACCGTGTTCACAGTCGACGGTGGCATTGCGTCGCGCCGCACGGTGGTGTAACCGAACCGCATCCACTGAAACCAAAATTTGTAGTTCGTTAAGAACGAATTATTTTTCTGCTGGACAACGTGTAGGTCGACATATCGCCCCAGCAGTGGCTGGGCCCTTGTCGCCCCGCGGCCGGAGTCTCTGAAGGATCAATCATGAAGAACTTTGAAATTCGCAACCTCTATTTCGACAAGCTCTGCAACACGCCGGGGCTTATGTGGCTCGGCCAGAACACTAACCACTATGAGCCGCACGAGTCGGTTCGTGAAGCCGTAATCAAGGCGATGGAGAGCGGCGAATATCACGCTTACGCCCCCCCCGCCGGCTTCGAAGAGCTGCGCAAACTGATCCGCGAAGACATGGGTATTCCCGATGCATCGGTGTTGGTGACGGACGGGGCCGTCGAGGCGCTCTATAACGTGTGCGCGAACATCTGCGAATCTGGTACGGACTTCGTTACGACGGACCCGAGTTGGGCATGGCCGATGGCGTTCGCCCGCAGGGCGGGTTCGAACGTGGTGGAACTGCCTATCTATAATGCCGAGCAGGGTTACAAGCTGACTGTCGAGCAACTGCGAAAGGCGGTGTCGGAAAAGACGCGGGTGATCTATCTTGTCGATCCGAACAACCCGCTCGGCACGTGCCATACCGAAGACGAGATTCGCGCGATCGCAGATATCGCACGGTCGGTCGACGCGTACTTGATCCACGACGCGACCTACTGCCACTTCGCCGAAGAATTCACGCCGGCCTACAAGTTCTACCCTGAGAAGACAATCGTCACGTACAGCTTCTCGAAGTGGCTCGGCCTCGCCGGCATGCGTCTTGGAGCCGTTCTGGCTAGTCCCGACATCATCGAGAAGCTCGCGACGGCATCGCCAAACAACCTCGGCAGTAATGTGCTGTCGCAGCGCGCTGCGATCGCTGGCCTGAAGACGAAGTCGCAATGGTTTCCGGAAATCTGGGGACGTCAGCGTCGTAATCAGTCGGTGGTCGCAGAAACTGCAAAGGCGATCGAAGGGCTCACAATACCGGTCTTTCCATCAAACGCTAACCTGCTCGTGATCGAGACCATCGATGCGGGCGTCAATCCGGAAGCGCTGGTGGCAGCCTATCAGGAAAAGGGTGTGATGATCCGTCAGGGCACGTATCACACCAAACGCTTCGGTGAGCGCTTCGTCAAGGTGAGCTTGACGGTCCCGGAGCTATGGGCTGATCGGTTTTGCGACCTGCTGCCGGCCATGGTGGAACGCGCTCGCAAGATCGAAGTTCCGCCGAGCTTGTTCTGATCGGGGGAAGCGATGCCGTACATCAAGACATCCGACGGGATCAACCTCTACTACGAGGAAGCAGGCGAAGGCGATCCCATCGTCTTCGTGCATGAATTCGGTGGGGATATGCGCGGCTGGGAGCCGCAGATGCGCTACTTCTCACGACGTAATCGGTGCATCGCGTTCAACGCAAGAGGCTATCCTCCGTCCGATGTACCTGAATCGCTCGATGCATACAGCCAGGAGCGCGCAGCACTCGACATCGGATGCGTGCTCGATGAACTCGGTGTGCAGAAAGCGCATATCGTCGGTTTGTCGATGGGCGGCTTCGCCACACTGCACTTCGGTCTGCTGCGTCCTTTGCGCGCGCTGTCGCTCGTTGTCGCCGGAGCCGGTTATGGCGCGGAAAAGCAGCACGAGGAGTACTTTCGAGGCGTCTCAAACGAGGTGGCGAAGCAGTTTTTGGCACAGGGCTCTGAGCAGTACTCGAAAACGTACGGTCTGGCGGCATCACGCATCGCTTTTCTGGTGAAGGATCCGCGTGGCTGGGCGGAGTTTCAAGCCCACCTTGGCGAGCACTCCGCTCTCGGCGCAGCGATGACGATGCGTGGGGTGCAGGCGCGTCGACCGTCGCTCTATGACCTCGAAGACCGGCTGAAGGACATGCAGGTTCCGACCTTGGTGATTGTGGGCGATGAGGATGACCACTGCCTGCAGCCGGGAATCTTTCTGAAACGGACGATTCCTGCCTCGGGCCTCGCCGTCCTGCCGAAGGCTGGGCATACGTTGAACCTGGAAGAGCCGGCCCTCTTCAATCAACTGGTCGCAGAGTTCCACGCGACGGTTGGGCAAGGGCGGTGGCTGCCGCGGGATCCGCGAGCCGTGCCAACTCAGATCATGAAGACATCATGAGCAACCCATTTTCCGACAGCGTTTCGAAGGAGCGACTGTGGGAGCGCCATCAAGCGCTTGCGCGTATTGGCGCCACAGTCACCGGCGGTGTCAATCGTCTAGCGTTGTCCGACGAAGACTTTTCCGCCTGTCGACGTTTGATCGAATGGGGAAAATCATTCGGGATGCTCGAGTCGCGAGACGAGGTTGGTAACGTGTTTCTGCGGCTCTGCGGCACTGACTCATCTGCTGCTCCGGTCGTCTCTGGCTCTCACCTGGACAGCCAGCCGACCGGCGGAAAGTATGATGGTGTGTATGGCGTCCTGGCAGCACTCGAAGCATGCGAATCGATTGCGGCGTCGCGTGTTCCCCTGAGGCGCTCTATCGACGTTGTCGCGTGGATGAACGAGGAAGGCTCCCGTTTTGCGCCTGGCATGATGGGCTCGGCGGTGTTCGCTGGCGCCCGTACCCTGGCCGAGATAAAGGCGGTGAAGGACGCCACGGGCGTCTCAGTCGCGGAGGCGCTCGATAAGGCCGCCACCGCGCTCGCTGACGTACCCCTGCGCGCACTGGGCGGCGTGCCGTTCGCCTATGTGGAGGCGCATATCGAGCAGGGGCCTGTGCTGGAACGTCTCGGAAAGACTATTGGCGTGGTCAGCGGCATCCAGGGCAAGCGTACGTTTCGCGTCGTCGTAGAAGGCGAAGCGGCCCATGCTGGCACCTCCTTGCGAAGCGAAAGAAAAGATGCGCTGCTCGCGGCTACGGCTATGGTCGGTGCACTGATCGAGCATATTCACGACGAGGAAGACGTCGTGAAGTTCACCATCGGGCAGTTTACTGTAACGCCGAACGCACCCTCGGTGGTTCCGAGTGGCGTGACATTCTCCATCGATCTCCGTCACCCTGACTCGGACGTGCTCAGGAAACTGGGGGACGCCATTGACGGTATCTGCCAGCAGAACGCGGCTCCCTGCCGCGTCGACGTGAAGGAGCTGTCGACGGCCATGTCGCTCGACTTTCCCGATCACATGCGGCGGCGCATCGACTCGGCTGCCGCCCGCCTCGGAATCAGCAAAATCGAGCTCTACTCCGCAGCGGGGCATGACGCGAGATACCTCCACGGTGTCTGTCCATCAGGGATGGTCTTTATACCGTGCCATCTTGGCATTACGCACAACGAGGCAGAGTCGATTACTCCCGACGATGCGTTCGCTGGGGCACGGGTGTTGGCAGAAGTGCTGAGTGAACTGGCACAGCTCGAGAGCTGACATCGTGTGCTGCCGGATGTCATACATCGTCGGCACTTTTTAGTGTTACCTGAGCGCAGAGGCGGCGACGGTGTCGTCGATCTCGAACCTGCGTGGGGACCACAAAAAAAGAAAATGAATTGTTCTTGAAGAGTTGATCCCTTCATACGGTCTGGAAACTGATGACGATCCGGACGATTTTCTTAGGAGGAGCTCATGCAAATTGGCGTACCCGCCGAGACGGTAGCGGGCGAGTCGCGCGTTGCCGTCACACCGGAAACTGCGAAGAAACTCGTTGCGCTTGGACACTCTGTTCTTGTGCAAAGCGGGGCAGGATTGGCTGCCGCTGCAGATGATGCGGCCTACGAGGCCGCGGGAGCGCAGATCACTGACGTTGCTGGTGTCTTCGGCTGCGGCCTGATTTTGAAAGTGCGCGCCCCTTCAGCTGGGGAACTGGAAATGATGAGACCGGGCTCTGCGCTCGTAGGCATGCTCAATCCCTTTGACTCCGCGGGAGTCGGGAAGCTTGCGGCTGCCGGTATTACCGCATTCGCGCTGGAGGCTGTGCCACGGACGACGCGCGCCCAGAGCATGGACGTTCTCTCGAGCCAGGCGAACATTGCAGGCTACAAGGCAGTCATGATCGCTGCCGACAGATACCAGCGGTTCTTTCCGATGCTGATGACTGCCGCCGGAACGGTGAAGGCGGCGCGTGTGGTCATTCTCGGTGTTGGTGTTGCTGGCCTGCAGGCGATTGCAACGGCGAAGCGACTTGGCGCGTCGATCGAGGCTTCCGACGTTCGGCCTTCGGTGAAGGAGCAAGCGGAATCGCTGGGTGCGAAGTTCATCGATGTTCCTTACGAAACGGATGAAGAGCGGGAAATTGCGGAGGGCGTCGGCGGCTATGCGCGTCCGATGCCGCAGAGCTGGCTTGATCGTCAAAAGGCGGCTGTTGCCAAACGCGTCGCTCAGGCAGATATCGTGATTACTACTGCGCTAATTCCGGGACGCGCGGCACCGACGCTCATCACTGAGGAAATGGTTCGTTCCATGAAGCCAGGTTCGGTGATCGTCGACCTCGCTGCTGGAAAGGGACCAGATGGCACCGGTGGCAACTGCCCGCTCACCGAAGCGGACCGCACGGTGGTGAAGCATGGCGTAACACTTGTCGGCGAAACAAACCTTCCTGCGCTGGTTGCTGCCGATGCATCGGCCCTGTACGCAAGGAACGTTCTGGACTTCGTCAAGCTGGTTTTGCCGAAGGATGCCGATGCAATCAGTATCCACGACGATGACGAAATTGTTGCGGCTTGCCTGATCGCGCCAGAGCGCGAAACGGAGGAGATTTGAAGTGGAACTGGTATCGCATCTAATCATCAACATCATTATCCTGGTGCTGGCAATCTACGTCGGCTACCACGTCGTGTGGAATGTTACCCCGGCACTCCACACGCCGCTGATGGCGGTAACCAACGCTGTATCAGCAATCGTCATCGTGGGTGCAATGTTCGCGGCAGCCCTGACCGTCACTCCGCTTGGCAAAACGATGGGCGTGCTGGCAGTGGCGCTGGCATCGGTGAACATGTTCGGTGGATTCCTCGTAACTCGGCGCATGCTCGAGATGTTTAGGAAGAAAGAGCGAAAGACGGGAACGAGAGAAGAGGAGAACTAAGAGATGTCAATGAACCTTGTCACATTGCTCTACCTTTTGGCCAGCGTTTGCCTCATCCATGCCCTCAAAGGTCTGTCGCATCCCAGAACATCGGTACGCGGGAATCTCTACGGCATGGCAGGCATGGCAATCGCAGTCGTCACGACGGCTGCCCTGATAACGTCGATCGCTGGCTCAGCACTGGGACTAGGGTGGGTAATGATCGGCATGCTTGTCGGGGGCGGGATCGGCTCCGTTATTGCATATCGTGTCGAGATGACGAAAATGCCGGAACTCGTTGCATTCATGCACAGCATGATCGGACTTGTAGCGGTATTCATTGCTGTGGCCGCGACCGAAGAGCCTTGGGCGTTTCAGATCACTGCACACGGGGCACCGATTCCTGGCGGAAACCGAGTGGAGTTGGCGATCGGGGCATTCATCGGTGCTGCCACGTTCACCGGTTCGATCATCGCATTTGGAAAACTCTCCGGAAAATTTAGATTTCGGCTTTTTCAAGGTGCGCCCGTGAAATTTAACGGGCAGCATACGCTCAATCTGCTCCTTGGCCTCATCTCGATAGCTTTTGTCGTCAGTTTTTGGGACACGCAAAGTTGGGCGGATTTTTTTCTTGTGATCAGTCTTGGCTTGATGCTGGGCGTAATGTTGATCATCCCCATCGGCGGCGCAGATATGCCCGTTGTTGTGTCAATGTTGAATAGCTATTCGGGCTGGGCGGCCGTCGGCATTGGCTTCTCGCTCAACAATAGCATGCTCATCATTGCGGGCTCGATTGTGGGAAGCTCCGGTGCGATCCTCTCCTACATTATGTGTAGGGCCATGAATCGTTCGTTTGTTAGTGTGATTCTTGGTGGCCTAGGCGGTGGCGGGGGTAGCGATGTTGCTGGCGCGAAAGCTCAACGCAACGTCAAGACCGGGAGCGCAGACGATGCGGCATTCGTGCTGAGCAACGCTGAATCGGTGATCATTGTTCCGGGCTACGGTCTGGCGGTTGCACGGGCGCAGCATGCCGTCAAGGAACTAGCGCAAAAGCTTGTCTCGATGGGCGTTCGGGTCAAGTACGCCATTCATCCGGTTGCAGGGCGGATGCCTGGGCATATGAACGTGCTGCTTGCAGAAGCAGAAGTGCCATACGATCAGGTCTTCGAGATGGAAGACATCAACAGCGAGTTCGCCCAAGCAGATGTCGCGATCGTTCTTGGCGCGAATGATGTCGTGAACCCTGCGGCATATACCAAAGGAAGCCCGATCTTCGGGATGCCGATCCTCGAGGCGTTCAAGGCGAAAACTGTGATCGTCAACAAGCGCTCGCTCGCGTCGGGTTATGCCGGCCTCGACAACGAGCTCTTCTACATGGAAAAGACGATGATGGTCTTTGGGGATGCCAAGAAGGTTGTTGAGGACATGGGCAAGACGCTCGATTGAAGTGGCGAACCGGCTGCGCGGAGCGAGCAGATCCCGAATTCCCATTCAGTAATGCGGTTTTGCGACGGCATGCCGATCGATCAGGCAAGCTCATACCGAACTGTTATCAAGAGCAACTCTAAGCACATGCAATTCTGGCGCAAACTTTCTATTCAGAACAAGCTGGTTGTCAGCATGACGAGTTGTCTGCTCGTATTCGTCGCTATTTCCAGCGGCCTGAGCGTCCGTTTGATCAGCGGTGCGGTACGCGATCGCGTAATCCGCGAGGAATTGCCCAGTGCCGTCAATGGCATTCGCGCTGACGTACAGCGTCAGATGGCCGGGCCGATCGCAGCAGTGCGTACTTTGGCGCGCGATGCGTTCCTGCTTCAATGGGAAGCCGACGGAGAACCCGACGCCAGCGCACGCAACTGGATCCAGCTGGCGCGGAATGTGAAGGACGAGCAGAAGGCGACATCCGTGGGCTGGGCGTCGTTGAAGAGCGGCAACTACTACAACGAGGCCGGCCTGCAGCAGAAGCTTACCGAGAAAGATCAGTGGCTGCCGCGCTTCCTATCGTCCCACAAGCCATTCGAAGTGAACATGGCTCACGAGGGGACTGTCGACCTCATGTTCATCAACAGCCGCGTCGAGCTTAACGGGACGCCAATCGGCGCCGCCAGTATTGCCTTCTCCGCGGAGGAACTGGCGAAGGCGATCAAGGGCTATGGAGTCGGCGAAACCGGATTGGCGTATCTCGTGCGTTCAGACGGGACGATTATCATGCACCGTGAAACTTCGCTAATGGACGGCAAGCATTTCCTGAAGGATGAGCGAGGGCTGCCCCACGATGTGTCGTCGGTGCTTCTGGCCGGCAAGCCCTATGCGTACCTGAGCTATGTGGGCGACCGCGGATCCCGCTTCATCGCGACGTCGTTCGTTCCTGAGCTGGATTCGTATGTGGTGGTTGAGGTGCCGCAGGCTGAATTGCTCGGGCCGGTGACGCGGGCGATCCTGAGTGCGACGTTGGTAGCGGCGGTGGCGGGAGTGAGTGTCTCGCTGATCGTGATCTGGCTGGTCGGGCGCGCGGTGGCCGCGCCGATCCGGCGCGCGGCGATGCTGCTGTCGGAGATCGCCAGCGGGCAGGGCGACTTGACGCGCCGCATGACGGTTGATAGCCAGGACGAGATCGGGCAGTTGTCCGAAGCATTCAACCGATTCGTATCGTCGTTGTCCAGGCTCGTGCACCGGATTCGCGCGTCTTCTGCGGCGATCGCGACAGGGGCGACGCAGATCGCGTCGGGCAATGCGGACCTCAGCCAACGGACGGAAGAGCAGTCAAGCAATCTCGAGCGGACCGCGTCGTCGATGGAGCAGATCACGGCGGTCGTGCGAAACAACACCGAGAGGGCCACGACCGCAGCCGAGTCGATCAGCGGCGCGTCGGATGCTGCGGAGCGTGGTGGACAGATTGTCGGCGATGTCGTTAGCACGATGGAGCAGATCAGCGCGGCGTCGCAGCGGATCTCTGAGATCATCGCCATGATGGACAGTATTTCGTTTCAGACAAACATTCTCGCATTGAATGCGGCGGTGGAAGCGGCCAGGGCCGGGGAGCAGGGGCGGGGGTTCGCTGTCGTTGCGGCGGAGGTGCGAAATCTGGCGCAGCGAAGTGCACAGGCGGCCAAGGAGATCAAGGCACTAATCGAGCACAGCGCGGGAACAGTGAGCACCGGGTCGCTGCTCGTCAGCCAGGCCGGCAAGGTGATGGGTGACGTTGTTGCGCAGGTGCAAGGCGTGAGTGCGATGATGCGCGAGATTGCCGAGGCGAGCCTAGAGCAGAGCGCGGGCATCGACCAAATCCAGTATGCCGTGCAGTCGCTGGATGAGACGACCCAGCAAAATGCGGCTTTGGTGGAAGAAAGCGCGGCGGCTGCGGATAGTTTGAAACAACAGGCGGCGGAACTGACGAGACTGGTTTCGGCGTTCAAAGTCGACGATCGCGTTTAGGCAACGTTTTGTGCGGATGCTTACGGCTTCATCGGCAGCATAACCTCATTCGCCAGCGAAAACGAATTGGGCCGACTGCAGTGTTCGCGATTGAAGGAGTGCCGGGCACACGTGTGCCCGGCACTTCTCATACTTTCCTTAATTGCGAGGTAGCCTGGCCGGCCTACGGCGTATTGTAGAGAGCCGTATCAATGATTCGCAGTGAGTAACTACCGGAGCGAGAGGGATGCCGCGGCCATCGACGCGACAGTGCAGGCAGGAAGGACTGCGGTGTCGACTTCGAGCCGTTCATTGGTAACCCGGTTAGAACCGACTACGCAGACGCTTCCGGTTCGAAGTCCGAAGAGCGAGCCGAGTACGAAGAGCGTCGCCGCTTCCATTTCAAACGTCGCAACCTTTCGGGACCGCAGATACTCTGCAGGGCCTGTGAGGTCAGTCATCGAATGTCCACCTGGCAGGGGATTGCCTTGCCCGCCATAAAAGGAATCCACGCTAGCCGTCATGCCCACGTGGTATTTGATGCCAAGCTCATTGCACGCTGCGATGAGCGCGTTCGTAACCTGGAGATCGGCAACCGAAGGAAAATCGCGGTTGACGTACGCGTCGACTGTACCGGTAAGTCTGACTGCGGAGTGCTGAATGACTAGATCTCCCGGCCTGATATGTTCTTGGAGGGCCGCGCAGGTGCCGACCCTGATGAACGTATCGGGACCAGCCTCCGCAAGCTCTAGCACCGCAATTTCCGTAGAGGGGCCACCGATGCCGGTCGAACACGCGGCGACGGATATGCCGCCGAGGGCGCCAACGCCGAGTCGATATTCGCGAACGAAGGAGACGTCCTCATACCTATCCCACGTACTGCCGATTACTGGAACTCGCGCTGGATCGCCTGGTAGTAATACGCAGCGCGGTAGTGCTGTCGCACCAATTTCGACGTGTCGCTTCTTGCGACCGATAACAGATTCGGTTTCGTTCATATATGCCTCTGTTTGACGATTGGAGTACCTCGCAGGAACTGACGCGCGAGCGAACACGAGCCGGCGTGCGGCCGCTCAACGTTAGGGGCGAGGAGAAGTTGGGTACCTAGGACCCGATGTCCCCACTCACGCCCTACCGGTCAAAAACGAGCGGCCGTCGAGAAAGGCGGGCAGACCGAACCACACCGCGAGACTCTGCCCGATATCAGCGAAGGACTCCCGCACGCCGAGGTTTTGACAAGGGACTCTTGGGCCGGAGACCAGCACGGGAACATGTTCTCGCGTGTGATCGCTGCCGGGCCAGGTCGGGTCACAGCCATGATCGGCGGTGAGTATCAGGACATCGTCATCTCGCAGCAGCGCTCTAAGATCAGGCAACCACCGGTCGAATTGCTCGAGGGCAGTTGCATACCCGACCACATCACGGCGGTGACCAAAACTTTGATCGAAGTCGACGAAGTTTGTCATCACGATGCTGAATTCGGGTGCGTCGCGGACGGCATTCAACGTGACTTCCCAGAGTTCGTCGATCCCATGCGCGAACAGTTTCTGCGTCACCCCGACGCCTGCGAAAATGTCGGAGATCTTGCCGATAGCAATGACTTGGCCGCCAGCGAAATGGAGCTTTTCAAGCACCGTGGGTGCCGGGGGCGGCACTGCCAGATCCCTTCGGTTACCGGTTCGGCGGAAAGTTTCTGCCGTCTGGCCGTTGAAAGGTCGTGCGATGACCCGGCAAATGTTGTACGCGTCGACTTCCTCGCGGACGATCTCACATAGACGATATAGCTGCTCCAGGCCGAAACGGTCTTCGTGGCAAGCGATCTGAAAAAGAGAGTCTGCAGAAGCATAGAAAATCGGCTTTCCCGTTCTAACGTGTTCCTCGCCGAGTGCAAAGATGATTTCCGTACCCGATGCGTGGCAGTTGCCGAGGTAGCCCGGAAGATTCGCGCGGCTCACGATCTTCTCAAGCAACTCATGCGGAAAGGTGTTCGTCGGGGCACTGAAATATCCCCAGTCGAACGTCACGGGAACGCCTGCCATTTCCCAGTGCCCGGATGGTGTGTCCTTGCCAGTCGAGCGTTCGCATGCAGCGCCATAGGCGCCGGATAGAGCGGGGGCGACCTGCAAACCGTCGGGGATACGGCCGGAAGCCAGTTGGCTCGCAAGCCCCAGACCCAGTTCCTCGAGGTTAGGGATGTGCAATGGACCTTTCCGGCCGCCTGCGACGTCACAATGACCACCGGCACAACGCGCTGCTATATGGCCGAGAGTATTGGCACCGACGTCACCGAAGCGATCGGCATCTGGTGTTGCGCCAATACCAAGTGAATCCAAAACTAGAACGATTGCTCGCATGGCTGCTCACTCCTCAAGCATCTATTGGCACATAACTCGATGAATGGTTGGTGGCGCCTGCTCACGTTCGTCGCCGAGCGAATACGCGCGCTGCAAGTCTGCAACGGCACGTGCTGCGGCAGCCTCATCGCGCGCATGGACGTAACCGAGCGGATATCCGGCCTCGACCAATTGCCCCAACTCTGCAAGTCCCGAAAGACCAACGGTTGGGTCGATCACATCGTCCGCTCGCATGCGCCCGCCGCCCAAAGCGACCACAGCCATCCCAACGGCCCGGCAGTCGACACGTTGAACCCAACCGGTTCGAGGTGCGGGGACCGGTACTTTTAGCGGCGCATCCGGAAGATGCCGATCGACGGCGCCAATGAGGTCTGTGGGACCACCGAGGGCGTTGACCATTTTTTCGAATCGTTCTGCCGCGGCACCGGAATCAAGCGCGCGGTTCAGCATCGCAACCGCAGCCTGCTCGTCAGCAGCGATGCCGCTAACCTGGAGCATCTGAGAAGCAAGCGTCATAGTGACGTCGTGCAGGCGCTTCGGGCGGGTTTTCCCTGTGAGATAGTCAATAGCGCATCGCACCTCGATCGCATTGCCGGCAACCGGCGCGAGAGGCTGGTTCATGTCGCTCAGGACCGCCGTCGTTTTCATTCCGGCGCCATTACCTACGTCGACGATGCTCGCTGCAAGTTCTACGGACTTTTCGAACGTAGGCATTACTGCACCGGAACCGACTTTCACGTCCATGACCAAACCTGTGAGGCCGGCCGAGAGCTTTTTCGACAAGATCGATGCGGTGATCAGCGAAATCGATTCGACGGTCGCCGTTACGTCACGTACCGAATAGATGCGCTGATCCGCAGGCGCGAGTTGAAGAGTCTGGCCGATAATCGCGACACCAATTTCGCGCACGATACGTTGGAAAGTCTGGGTATCGGGGGTGATGTTGTATCCCGGAATCGATTGGAGTTTGTCGAGCGTCCCTCCAGTGTGACCAAGACCGCGACCAGAGATCATCGGTACATAGCCGCCGCACGCAGCCACCATCGGTCCCAGCATCAGCGAGACCACGTCGCCGACGCCACCGGTCGAGTGCTTGTCGACGATCGGTCCGTTGAGATCGAACGAAGACCAATCGAGTACGGTACCGGAATCGCGCTGTGCCAACGTCAATGCTACCCGCTCGTTGACATTAAGTTCATTGAAGAACACCGTCATCGCGAAAGCCGCGATCTGTCCTTCCGAAATGCTTCCGTCGGTGATCCCTTGGATAAATGCGGTGACGTCTTCCGGACTCACCGTCAGACCATCTCGCTTTTTCCGAATGAATTCTTGAGCAAGGAACATCTGATACTCCTTCCTTTAGTACACGTTGTTTTGAGTCGGCGCGTTGCCATGACCAAGAGTCGCCAGCAGGTTCGCGAGCAGACTTGAGGCGCCAAAGCGGAACCTTGCCGGCGTAACCCATGTCGGGCCGAGAATCCTCTCGGCAAGCTTGAGATAGGCCGCGGCTTCATCGGCGGTTCGCACGCCGCCTGCCGCCTTGAATCCAACGATTCGGCCCGATCCGCGGATCGCCCCGAGCATGATTTGTGCAGCCTCCAGGGTTGCATTCACAGGGACTTTGCCCGTCGAGGTCTTAAGGAAATCGGCGCCGCCCTCGATGCAAATCTCACTCGCCAGACGGATCAGTTGCGGATCCTTGAGTTCGCCTGATTCGATGATGACCTTCAGACACTTTCCGCCTGCAGCCGCACGACTTTGCTTGATCAATTCGCGGCCAACTTGGGCATCTCCATCGATCAGCGCTCGGTAGGGAAAGACGACGTCGACTTCGTCTGCGCCCAGCGCCACCGCCTCAGCGATCTCCCGCGTGGCTGCGCCCGGCACCGGACTACCGTCCGGAAAATTGATGACGGTGGCAATCGGTATCTTCAGACCGCGCGCGAGCAATGCCTTACGCGCGGTGCCGATGAAGCGTGGGTAAATGCATAGGGCTGCGGGCGTGCCTACGGGAGTATCTGCCGATGTCACCAGGGCCTCGATCCGCTCGTCGGTGTCGTCCGGGTTCAGCGACGTGAGGTCGATCAAATGCAACGCCTTGAGGGCGAGTTCCGTCAATTCATTGTGAGCAGGAGCTTGAGCCAGTTCGGAGGTCATTCGGGGTAAGGTCTTCGTTCGATGTGGGAGGGGAGCCTATTAAAGAGCGAGCCGGGGACACGAAAATCAACCTTCGTGACGACAGCCAAATGAGAATTGGACGCGGCAATCACGCGTCCAATTGGTGCAGGCCTTTGTTTACTTACATTGCAGCGAGCGAGACGAATAGACCGGCGATGGTCGCGCTCATCAAATTCGACAAAGTGGCCGACGCGAGTGCTCGAAGCCCATATTTGGCGACGCGTCCCCGCACCTCTGGGTCAATCGCACCGAAGCTGCCGGTCAAAATTGCGATCGACGAAAAGTTGGCGAAGCCACAAAGAGCGAATGAGACAATCGTCAATGTTTTCGGCGAGAGCACCTGGAGACCGCTTGCGATGACCTGCGTGGTGGCTTGTAGGTATGGCGCCAGGCCGGTGTAGGCGACGTACTCGTTCAAGATGAGCTTCACACCGATGAAGTTGCCGGCAATGGATGCGTCGTGCCACGGCACACCGATCAACCACGCAATGGGCGAAAAGATTATGCCGAGCAAGTACTGCAAAGTCACGTCGTGGAATCCGAAGTATCCCGTAATGCCCGATACCATGTTATTGAGCAGCGCGATCAGGCCGATGAAAGTAATCAACATCGCGGCCACGTATACTGCGATCTTCATTCCCACGGCTCCGCCCGCTGCAGCCGCTTCGATCACGTTGGCGGCCCGCTTTTCGTCGAACTCAAGAGAGTCGACCTCGATCTGATTCGGCTCGATAACCGGACAGATGATTTTGCCGAAGAGAATGCCACCAGGCACGGCCATGAACGACGCCGCGATCAGGTATTCCATCTTCACTCCGAGCATGGCATAGCCTGCCAACGCGGCCCCAGCAACTGACGCCATGCCGCTGCTCATGACCGCAAAGATTTGCGGTCCCGAGAGCTTCTTGATAAATGGCTTCACCAGCGCGGGGATTTCTTGTTGGCCGAGAAAGATGGTGGCAACCGCCGAGTAGGCTTCGATCGAGCTGATGCCCATGATCTTCGCGAGCAGGCTACCAATGATCTTGATTATCCATTTCATCACGTGCAGGTAATACAACACGGCGATCAATGCGGTCACGAAAATGATCAGCGGCAGCACGCGGAGGGCGTAGGAAAAGCCATCCTTGCCAAACACTTCGAACATTTTTGGACCGACCAGACCGCCAAACATAAACTCGATTCCGCTCTCGCCGTTCTGAAGTATGCTGCCCACGCCGCGCGCTATAGCGCCCAGCGCGTCGCGCCCGAGCGGAACGAACAGCGCGAGTGCGCCGATCGCGAGCTGCAGCGCGAGCGCTGCTAGCACCGTACGAGGGTTGATTGCTCTGCGATTGTTGGAGATCGCGAAAGCGATCACGAGCAAAGCAATGATGCCGAATACACTGCGCAAAGCTTCCACAATGCGTCCTTCAAAGATGAGTGAATTTAGAATCGGTATCCAACGTAGGCATACCAGCCCCAGCCCGTGGAGGCATTCGCGAACGGACCGTCGCCAAAGTCGAGTGTCTTGCCCGCCCACTGTCCACCGTTATGGAAATAGCGGGCTGCGGTCCAGAAGCGCAGGTGTTTGAACTCGTAGTTCAGCACGTTCGTAGCGACAAAAGCGTTGTCGCTCCGAACGCCCTGTGTTTGCTCGGCGAGGCGTGAACCGAAGTCGTAGTTGAAGAAACCGAAATAGGACAGATTGCCTCCCCAGTAGGTCCCGAGGGGATAGCCGTATTTCATCTGGAAGCGGAATCCGTCGAAGGAGTTTGCGTTCGGCGCGCCGTAGTTTTCGAATTGCCGGCGTGCGTAGACGTTCGCTGAAAGAAACATCTTTCCAGGTGCCGCGAGATCGGTGCCAAGACCTGCATATAGCGTGTTCTGCCGGCCAGCCGTGTTGTGACCTTGATCGTAAATCCAGTCAAAGGCGACGTACCATTCCTTCACCGGGCCGATAGCGAGGCTACGGCCGACAAGATGGTCGATTGAGATGCGTGGTTCCTGCTCCGTGAAGAGAGGCGAGCCCTTGTTCGTGTAGCCACCGTCGTGCGAGTTGCCCACACCGAAAGTGCGCGGAACATCAACGTAACCGTACAGATCAAAAGGTCCCTTTCGGCCCCAGTACTCGTACTCGGCATAGACATCACTAACCTTGTATGGGCCGAAGCGGATGTCCTTCGAGCCGACCACGCCGATGCTCTGATGAACCCAGTCGGACAGGTAGGGACTGGCAGCGGGCGTACTAGTCGCAGGCTCCGCTACCTCGTCGGCCCGGGTCATGGACGGTATTCCCGTCAGTCCGGCGATGCAAATGGCGCTCGCTGACAAAGCGAGCTTCGTGCGGCGCGCGGCCGTTCTTTTCGTGTAGGGAAAAACATTGTTCATCTGGTCCAAACCTTGTCTCCTGCGCCGCGCTTGAGCGGCCTATCTCCTAACCCGCGAATGTGGGCGACGACGAACGCCATACCCATCGCGGTCGCATTGCCGCGAGTCTTATGTGACTTCACGGCGTGCCTGCTTCGGTCCGCGCTGGGGGGGCGCCCCGTGATCGCCGATCGCTGGCCGTAAGCTGCCTCGCCACTGTGACGTTAGGGCATTCACATGTCGATGCAACGTATCTAACATTAACCTTATATGTCGACATAGTCCACTGATAAAAATACAACATGCGGCTTTGATGCATCCTAACCAGGTGGTCAGAGCGTCGCAGCTATGTCCTTGCCGGTCGCGCGAATTTGTAAGGTTCGCTGTCAAAACATGCCAAAGTCCGTTGTCAGGCAAAGGCTTTTCCTTACAGTCGCTGGTGGCGCCTGCCTCCCAGCGCTCAATGTCAAGGCGCCTCGGGGGGCAGCAACGAGAGGGGATAGGTGAAAACCATGAAAAGAGATCGGGCAGCGAAAGGTTGCGCACGGAGGCCGCGCTGTGGCCGAGTCATTCGCTGCTGGTTTGGCTGCCGCCGCGTAGGTTTTGGGGCGTCCTCTCAAATCGTGCGACAATCAGGGCTGCCTAACCGCATACAGACTTGCGCTGAGAGAACACAATGACCCGCGCTGATGAAATCCTGACAACCTTGGAGGGCGAGATCCTGTCGGGGGCGCTGCCTCCTGGATCACGTCTGGAAGAGACTGAACTGTCGGAACGTTTTGACTGTTCGCGCACGCCCATTCGCGAAGCGCTGCGGCAACTCGCTTCCGAGGGGCTGATCACGATGAGGCCCCGCCAACCGGCAATGGTCGCCGCGCTGTCGGCTCGTAAGCTTCTCGAAATGTTTCAAGTGATGGCCGAGCTCGAAGGTTTGTGCGCCCGCCTCGCAGCACGGAGAGCTACGCCTGAGCAGATCGAACGGATGAGGGCGACGCAACTGGAGTTGAAACCAATCGTCCATTCCGACGAAATCGATAGGTTCTACGAGGTTAATCGACGCTTCCACGAGGTCATCTATGAAGCCAGCCAGAACGAGTTTCTGGCCGAACAGACTCGAAGCTTGCGCAACAGGGTCTCGACCTATCGCAAGCTCGTCACGCAGAAAACGCGTCGACGGATCGATACTATCGACGAACATGAGGAGGTCATTGCGGCGATAGAGCGCGGAGACGGAGACGCTGCGGACAAGGCCATGTCAGCGCACGTGAATTTGCTTGGCGAGCAGATGCTTGATTTCATTGCACTCTTCCCGGAGGAAGCGGGAGCCAACGTGTAATGTGTCACCCTGTGAGGTGCGTTCGTTTGCATCGCTGGCCCAACCAAACATCGAATAGGCGGCGCATCTTCTCGAAGCTGTGTCGGTGTTTGACTTAGGTGATGATGCGCCTGCCGGGCCGCCGCTCGCGCCAGCGAGCGGGCAGAAGATCGGACGCTTGGCGCTGGCGCATCGCGCGGTTGCCTGAAGGGCATATCCGGGCATTCGCAATCACCCGTCTCGGCCCGAAAACACCATGCACACAGGGCTGCCGCAATTAGTCGTGCATCCGGTGTATGCGAGGCGGCCTGTCGTGTCGTCAATCGCAAAGGCAACGATGCTGTCGCTGTCTTCGTTGAGCGCATACATCACGCGGCCGTCGGGCGTGCTCGTTATATAGCGCGGCGTATGTCCCCGCGTCGATTCCGCATCGACGAAGCTCAGACGACCGGATGCTTGGTCGATCGCGAAAATCGCAATGCTGTCGTGCCCGCGATTCGACGCATATACGTAACGCCCGTTTCGCGCGACCTCTATCTCCGACGCGCGGCTATTGCCCGTATAGGTATCGGGAAGTGTCGACAATATCTGCAACGGGATAAGTGCGCCGCTGTCTGCTGCGTATCGGTAACTGGTAACCGTGGAATCCAGTTCGTTGACGCAGTACATATATGCGTTTTGGGGATGAAAGGCGACATGTCGCGGGCCGGCCGTTTCGCGCGTGACGATAAACGCGTGTTGCGTCGGCGTGAGCTTTCCACCCTCGAACCGAAAAACGAAGATACGGTCCAGTCCCTTGTCCGGCACCACGACAAAGCGACCTGTGGGGTCGAGCAGATTGAAGTGCGGTTTGGCTTGCGTCTGCTCAATTCGATGCGGACCGATCGGCCCTTCGAGTGGCAAGAGTTGCGAGACAGCCTCGAGTGAGCCGTCCGGCGCGATCGGCAGCACGGCGAGGCTGGCTCCGATGTGATTGGACACGATCACGTATTTCCCGGTCGGGTCAATTGCCAGATGCACAGGGTTTTTACCCCGCGTGCTCTGCGTGTTCATCGACGTCAGCTTTCCAGTGTGCGGATCGATCGCAAATGAGGTGATGTCCGCCATGTCACCGTGCACCGCGTAAAGCCTGCGCCCGTCGACGCTCCGTGCTAGGAAGGACGGGTTGATCAGATCGGTGACGAGTTGAACGAGTTCGAGCGCGCTGTCGGGATGCACTCGATAGACGCTAATCCCTTCGCCTCGTGCGTTGCGCTCGACGGTCGTACGTGAGCCCACGTATGCAAACATTCCTGGCTTCCTCTTGCGATTGAGCTGCGGCAGATTGCACGGTTCCATGCGATCTCGATCTGCACGCCCCTCGCGGGTTTATACGGCATTGTATTTCATTGACAAAAAATACAAAATATAGCCCATGGAAAACACCTACGCTCCTTCGCCGGCCGTGCTGGTCGTGAACGGCAAGTCGTATCGCTTCGTCGATCTGCCCGCCATGTTCGGACAAGGCCTATTCCGGCTGCCTGTCGTGCTGCGGCTGCTGCTCGAGAACGTCGTGCGCAATACCGCGGGCGACGAACGCCGGCGAGCGGTCGAGGCCATCTTAAGGTGGTGCGACAGTGGCAGCAGCGAATATGAGATCGCGTTTCAACCGGGGCGTGTCCTCATGCATGACACGACGAGCACGCCGGCCCTCGTGGATATCGCTGCCATGCGCGATGCGCTCGCCGAGGCGGGAGCCGATCCGGCGGTGCTCAATCCGGTCATGCCTGTTGACTCATCGGTCGATCATTCGCTTGCAGTGGAGTACTTCGCGCAGCCTGACGCTGCACGCGGCAATCTTCAACTGGAGTTTCGGCGAAACGGCGAACGATATCGGTTCCTGCGCTGGGCATCGAAGGCCTTGAACGGCGTGCGTATTCATCCGCCCGGTACCGGCATCATGCATACGATCAACCTCGAGCAGCTCGCCACCGTGGTCACTACGGAGGAGCGCGCAGGTGAGATATGGGCGGTCCCCGACATGATGATCGGCACGGACAGCCATACCCCCATGATCAACGGCATTGGCGTGCTGGGATGGGGCGTCGGTGGGCTCGAGGCGCAAACGGTAATGTTCGGCATGCCGGTCATGCAACGCATTCCGGATGTGATCGGCGTGAAGCTCACGGGCGCGGTTCGCCCCGGCGTGCTCGCCACGGATGTTGCGTTGACCGTTACGCAGCGACTGCGCGATATCGGCGTCTCGGGTGAGTTTGTCGAATTTTACGGCCCTGGCGTTTCTACGCTCACGGCTGGACAACGCGCCGTGGTCGCCAACATGGCGCCCGAATACGGCGCTTCGACGGGGTTTTTCCCTGTCGACGCCAATACAGTCGAATACTTGCGGGACACTGACCGCAGCGTCGAGAATATTGCGCTAGTCGAGGCGCTTTGTACCCGTGCGGGCTTCTGGTTCGATCCTCAGGCCGAGCCCATTTATACGCGCGTGATCGAGATCGACCTGGATGCAGTCGGCATGCATGTAGCGGGTCCGCGTCGGCCTCAGGATCTTTTGAGCTATGCGCACACCGGCAGGGCGCTCGCGCAATTCCCTTGCACTTCGCAGACAGCGCTCCGTGGTATGCCGACTCATCCGGTTGCCATCGCTGCCATCACGAGCTGTACGAACACCACGGATCCTGCACTCCTGATTGCCGCCGGATTGATTGCAAGCAAGGCGCGGCGCCTTGGGCTGAAAGTTCCACGATGGGTAAAGACTTCATTGGCCCCCGGCTCTCCTGCCGCGAATGCCTACCTCGGGCGAGCCGGTCTCTTGTCGGAGCTGGCTGCAGTCGGGTTCCACATCGTCGGCTATGGCTGTACGACGTGCATCGGAAACTCCGGCCCTTTGACAGACATGATTGAGGAGGGAATCTCAGCCAACGCCATCCGGCCGGTGGCCATCCTGTCGGGGAACCGGAATTTTCCGGGGCGCGTTCACCCTGACCTGGATCTTGCCTTCATCATGTCTCCGCCTCTGGTGGTGGCGTTCGCGTTGGCCGGCGATGCGGCATTGGAATTGAGCCATGATGCATTGCAGACGGCACCGGACGGCAGGGCGGTCCGGCTGTCCGATCTTTGGCCGACGAAGGAAGAGGTGGCCGCGGCCCTGCGTGTCGCGGCCGATCCAGGCGATTATCGAAAGTCCTTCGCTGCGGCGGCCGACAACCCGGCATGGCGCGAGCTGGATTCGCCGGATAGCGCACGCTATCCGTGGAACCCCGATTCGACGATATTGCGGCGTCCTCCGTTTGCCTCGCTGGATGAAGCCGGGCAGCTTGGCAGCTACCGCGCGTATCCGTTGCTGGTGGTGGGGGACGACGTCACGACCGATCATATTTCACCGGCAAGCGCGATTCCGAAGGATAGTTTCGTCGCCGATTTTTTGGTGGAGCGAGGCGACGATCGCGATGACTTGAACGTATTCGCTTCCCGACGCGGCAATTGGGAGGTGATGGTGCGCGGAGCGTTCTACAACAAGACGCTCGTGAATCTCCTGAAGCCCGACGCCCCTGTAGCCCACACGCTTCACATTCCAAGCGGGGAAGTGATGCCGATTTTCGAAGCGGCGCAACGCTACCGAGAGGCTGGGCACTCGGTCGTGCTCGTCGCGGGCGAGCGGTACGGAATGGGCTCATCGAGGGACTGGGCGGCTAAGGGGCAGCGCCTGCTCGGGGTACGGGCCGTGCTCGCTGTCAGCTTCGAACGCATTCACCGATCCAACCTGATCGGCATGGGCATCCTGCCGTTACGCCTGCCCGCTGGCGTCAGTCCTTCAACACTGGACATCGCTCCTGGCGACATGATCGAGGTCGATGTAGAGCCGGACGCACTGTTTCCTAGATGCTCGGTCGGCGTGAAGATCGCTCGCGCGAATGATCGCAGTGACACGATAACGGTGATAGCCGCCGTCGAGACGTCGCTCGAAGTCGATTTGTTGCGCGCAGGCGGCGTAATTCCACTCATTCTCCAAAAGGCGATCGCCGGCACGCTGGCGCACCGGTGACGCGACGACTCTTCTATGAATATCGACCCATCTATCATTCGTGCGTTTGCTCCGACCGGAAGATTGCGCGCGTCCATCAATCTCGGCAACCCGGTTCTTGCAAGCCGGCAATCGGCCGACGCCCCGCCGACCGGCATATCTGTCGATCTTGCACACGAACTTGCCCGACGGCTGCAACTCGAGCTCGAATTCGCGATATTCGAAACGGCGAGAAAGTCCGTAGAGGCAGTGACCGAGGGGCGGGCCGACATTGGTTTTTTTGCGATCGACCCGGTTCGCGGCGCCGGGATCGCGTTCACGGCGCCGTATATCCTGATCGAGGGCCGCTACCTCGTTCGTCAGGAATCGCCAATCACGCGCAATGATCAGGTTGACGTTGCGTCGAATCGCATCGCAGTGGGGCACGGGACTGCCTATGATCTGTTCCTGACCCGCGAAATCCAAGCTGCAAAGCTGGTACGCGCGGCGTCGTCACAGGTTGTGGTCAAGACGTTTCTCGATAACGGACTCGAGGTCGCGGCCGGCGTGAAGCAGGTGCTCGAGATGGAGACCCGGAATGTTACCGGTCTGCGCTTGCTGGATGAGCCGTTTATGGTGATTCAACAGGCGATGGGCATCCCCAAGGACCGGGGTTCGGTCGCAGCACGCTTCCTTGGAGACTTCATCGAAGAAATGAAGGCGAGCGGTTTTATAGGCGAAGCTATGACCCGCCATGGCGTTGCTGGCGCCTCCGTTGCACCGCCTGCCTGACCAAGTCTCACAACTGGAGAGCGAAGAGGAGAGCGTGATGGTCATCGAGATGGTTCACATCGAGATCTTGCCGGGCAAAGCCGCAGAGTTCGAAGCGGGTCGCGCGCTGAGGCCCGTGAAACACGCGCCCCACTCCCCATGTTTCGCGGACGCGCATGTGATCACGACCTCACGCTGGGGGGCGGCTCTCGCGGGCAGTGGCGAGGCCGGATGTCGAGGTTTCCGCGTCGGAGTCGACCGCACCTTGGGTTCGGTGAAACAGTGCGTCGCGCATCTTCTGTGGATCGAACGCCTTTTCCCATTTCGCGACAACGACGGCGGCGACAGCGTTACCGATAATCGACGTGATCGCCCGTGCCTCGCCCATGAATCGATCGATACCGACCAAAAGCGCGATCGCGCTCAGAGGAAGCACATGGACTGCGGAAAGCGTTGCGGCGAGCGCGACGAATCCCCCTCCAGGTACGCCACTCATACCCTTCGATGTAACGAGCCCCATCGCGAGTATCACCAACTCCTGACCTAGCGTCAGATGGGTATTCGTCGCCTGGGCGATGAAGATCACGGCCATGGTCAGGTAGATGCAGACGCCGTCGAGATTGAATGCATAGCCTGTCGGTACGACGAGACCGACAACGGACTTTTCGCAGCCCATCCGCTCGAGCTTTTCGAGAAGTCGCGGCAGCGCGGGCTCCGCGCTCGCCGTGCCTAGGGTGATGAGAATTTCGGTCTTGAGGTAGGCAATGAATCGAAACAGGTTGACGCCGCAAAGCTTGAGGACGAAGCCGAGCACGAGCAGCACGAACAATAGGCACGTTGCATAGAACGCCATCATCAGCTGACCCAGCGCGAGCAGGCTCGACACGCCGTACTTGCCGACAGTGAAGGCAATTGCGCCAAACGCACCGATCGGCGCGAATTTCATGACGAACGTCACGACGCCGAACATCGTATAGAGAAACTCGTCCACGATTTTGATCAGCGTGGCGGCGCGTGGCCCGGCGTGGGCGAGGGCAAGGCCAAATAGGACGGCGATGAAGACGACCGGAAGGATGTCACCATGCACGAATGCACCCACGAAGCTTTCGGGGATGATGTGCATGAAGAAATCCTTGAGCGACAATTCCTGCGCGACCTTCGCGTAGCCGGCGACCGACGCCAGATTGAGTGTAGCCGGATCGACGTTCATCCCTTTGCCAGGCGCCAGCAAATGCGCGACGGTGAGACCGATGGCGAGCGCGCCCGTGGTGACAACCTCGAAGTAGATGAGCGCCTTGAGGCCGACGCGCCCGACTGCCTTGATGTCACCCATCTTGGCAATTCCGGTCACCACGGTGGCGAACACGATGGGCGCCACCAGCATCTTGACGAGTTTGATGAAGGCGTCGCCAAGCGTTTTCATGTCGGTGCCGAGCGCAGGCTCGGCCGCTCCGAATGCAATGCCCAGTACCACGCCGATCAGAACCTGGACATAGAGCGGCTTGATGGCCTTGCCGATCGGAAATCGCACAATGTGTCTCCTGATGATGCGGCGTGCCCGCAAACGAAGGTATGGCGATCTTTTTGTCGCCAATCGTTGGAATGACTAACGGGAAAGGAGCGCTTTCAGCTTCTTCACCGCGCTGTCTGTCGTGGTCAGTGTCGGACGTCGAGACGCCGCCTCGGCTGCCGCATGCGCGCTCGTCATCGAGAATTGGGCGAAGCAGACCACGTCATGGTCAGACAGACGGGCACACGCCTCCGCTATCAGCCGGTCATGGGTGGACTTGTCGCCGGATTGCAGGGCTGGCCACGCGCCCTCGACGAAACAGGACGTGACCTGAAGGTCCGTTTTGTTTCCCGCGGCGAAGTCGTGGAACTCCCGAGCAATTGGGGCGAGCGCGGGCTGGAACGTCGCAACAAGCGCGATCTTGCGCCCCAATCCGAGGGCTTCTTCGATCATCGCTTCATTGGGCTTTAGGATAGGCACGTCGATCCCACGTCGGGCTGATTCGATGACCGGGCCGAAGGCCGAGCACGTGAACAAAACCCCGTCGGCGCCGGTACGCAGGGAATAACCGACGAGCGCCGAGAAACGCGAGGTCATTGCGTCGACGTTGCCATCTGCGCGCTTCAGGTCCGCCGCCAGCGAATCGTCCAGGAGGTTGTACACCGTCGCATCGGGCCACCAACGCGTAAAGCTTTCAGTGATCGGCTGAATGGCAAGTGGTGTGGCATGCACGAGGCTGATTCGAGGGGCGCGAGTCATGGGTTGCGGCTCAAATTGTATTTAAGCGCAATATAGTACAGTTTGACGAAGAGGCCTGTTCGGGAAGACCCGTACCGGACTCCAATGCAGTTGGCGAACGAAGTGCCGGCGCCGAATGCACCCAGTGTCCTATCTTTCATCACGCAACAATTTGTGGTATCAACAGGCATCACCAGATCGTTGACTATGAAAACTGAGACAACCGGGGCGCTGGCCGACCAGGTCGCGGCCAAGATCATCGACATTGCACGGACGCGTTCACTGCCGGCAGGGGAACATCTGCGCGAGGAAGCGTTGGCTGCCGAGCTCGGCCTATCCCGATCGCCGATCCGGCGTGGATTGGCGTTGCTTGCCGAGCACGGCCTCGTCGTGAAGGAACCCAACCGCGGGATCTTTTTGGCCGTGGATGCGCATGGCATCGACATCGCCAAGTTGCCGTTCGGCGTCGACCCGCTCGAGGATCTCTATCTTCGGATCGCCGATGACTGCCTCAGCGGAGAAATCGCAGAGGAGTTTTACGAGGCCGAACTGCTTCGGCGCTTCGATGTGCCGCGCGGTCAGCTGCTCAAGGTGCTCACCCGCCTCGCCAACGAGGGCATGATTTCCCGCAAGCCCGGCCAGGGCTGGCGCATCAATCCTTTTCTGCACGATCGCGAGGCGCATATCCAGAGCTACCGGTTCCGCATGGCGATCGAGCCCGCCGCCTTGCTGGAGCCGACCTTTCGTATCGACAAAGCCGCATTCGCGAAAGCCCGGAAGATTCAGACCGAAATGCTCGAAGGCGACATCTTCAAGCTGCCTCGTTCGATGCTGTTCAAGAACGGCTCGGAGTTTCACGAAATGCTCGTGCGCTGCTCCGGCAACCGCTTTTTCATCGAGGCTCTCGAACGTCAAAACCAGCTTCGTCGGTTCATGGAGTACAAGGCCGCGACGGACCGGACCCGACTCATCCGTCAATGCAAGGAACATCTCGAGATGCTCGACCTGATCGAGAGCGGCGGCCGCGAACACGCGGCTGCGTTCATGCGCAAGCATCTCGATGTGGTCAGCAAGATCAAGGCGCAGGCCGAAGAAAAAGAAGAACAGCAGGCGGCGCGCATCGTACCCGAGGCGCACCTCTGATTTGACTTGCCCCTGTGCATCGGGGCAAAGATCGATGTTCCCCGCGCGCCGTCCGGCGTGCGAGTTCCGATACGATCGGAGTCCGCCCAAAGGTGGGGTTTACGTGGGTATAAAGGTAGATGTCGTTTGCATTACATTGTACGTTAATGCAATGTAGTACATATGACGAATAGATAAGTCGTGGACGCCTGTCGTGCAGATGGCGCCGCCGGGCCTGCGTCGTTCGCGCGTTCGCACGCCGTAAATTGTACGTAGTGTTAAGAAAGAACAAAACGGAGCAAACGGAGATTTGGAGATGCGGCACTTGCTGATCGGTTTGGGCGCAACCGCGGGATGTCTGTTTGCGAATGGCGCATACGCACAAAGCAGCGTCACGCTGTACGGCATCATCGATATCGGGATTCAGCGCGCCAGTAACGTCGGGGGACATGCGCAGACGCAGGAAACCAGTGGCATGTTCAACGGCAATCGCTTCGGTCTTCGTGGCAATGAGGACCTGGGCGGCGGGTGGCAAGCCGTGTTTCAGCTCGAGAACGGTTTCAACGGGAACAACGGTACGTTCGGGCAAGGAACGAATGCGTCGGGGACGACTGCCGCCGTCACGCGCATCTTCGGCCGCATGGCCTGGGTCGGCCTCAGATCGCCGTGGGCGACGCTGAGCATGGGGCGTCAATACGACTTCATGTACGACTTTGCCTCCATCGCGGTCTCCAACTACGTGGGATCGTTCATGCACCGTCCCGGCACCGCGAACACGCTGCTTGGCAACAATGGCAGCACGACGGACTTCGATCGCATCGGCGGGGCGCGCGTCGATAATTCGGCAAAACTGACCAGTGCGCCGCTTGCCGGCTTCACACTGGGCGCGTTGTACGGTTTCGGAGGTCAGGCCGGTGCGTTTTCCAACGGGAGCACGGAAAGCTTCGGATTGAAGTACGAGAACGGCGGACTGCTCGCGAACGCCGTTTGGACGAATCTCAAGGAAGCCAACTTTCTCAGCAGCTATCGGACGTATGGCGCGGGCGCGCGCTACCAGTTCGGGCCGATTCGCGTGTCGACCATGTACACGAACGCCCGATGGACTGCGACCGGCGATCGAGTCGATACGATCGAGTTCGGCGCTCAATACCTGATCACGCCCGCGTTTTCGGTTGCAGCCGGGTACTTCTATTCGAAGCCGAACAACGAAAAGAAGAACGTGATCATGCAGGGCACGCGCAATCAGGTTGGCTTCACGACGCTCTATGCGCTATCGAAGGCGACGAACGTCTACGCGACGGTCGACTACCAGCGCGCGAAGCACGGCTATTCGGCACAGATCTACACCCTTTCTCCCTCGGACGCCAAAACCAATCATCAAACGATGGTGGGCGTCGGCTTGCAGCACTTCTTTTAATCCGCGGCCGGGATAGGGCACAAAACAAAACACTGGAGGCTAGGCTTATGAAATCCGAAATTCACGCCCGAACGATGGCGAAAGTTTCGAGACGCTTGATCCCCTTCATGATCGTGATGTTCCTGATCAACTTTCTCGATCGGGTCAACATCGGATTTGCCGCGCTCGAGATGAACAAGGATCTCGGCCTGTCTCCGAGCACATATGGATTCGCGGCCGGGATTCTCTTCGTGGGATACGTCGCGTTCGAAGTGCCGAGCAACCTGATACTGCAACGCGTCGGTGCACGCATCTGGCTTGCCCGCATCATGATCACTTGGGGCATCCTGGCGACGCTCATGGCATTCGTTTTCAACGAGGCCTCGCTGTTCACGCTGCGCGCGCTCATCGGGGTAGCGGAGGCGGGCTTCTTCCCAGGCCTGGTCTTCTACATGATGCGCTGGTTCCCGGCCGAGGAGCGAGCGAAGGCGATTACCGTGTTCATGTTGGGCAATCCCATTTCCGTGATCATCGGTGGTCCGCTTTCGACGGCCATCCTTCATTTCGCTCACCATTTCGGTGGATTGGCCGGTTGGCAGTGGCTCTTCATCATCGAGGGCGTTCCGGCGATCATTATTGGCGCGATCACCCTCGTCTGGCTGACGGAGAGGCCGGAAGACGCCAAATGGCTAGAGCCCGACGAACGTGAATGGCTGATCGCCAGGACCAACGAGGAGGCACGGGCGAAAGAGAGCCGCGGCCATGGCCCCGCGCGTGTACGCGACGTTTTCGTGCATGGGAAGACCCTTGCTTTTGCCTTTTGCAAGTTCTGCGTGCTACTGGCCTTTTTCGGCATCACATTGTGGCTGCCGCAAATCGTGAAAAGCCTCGGCAATCTCACCACGTTCGAAGTCGGCGTGGCCTCCGCAATTCCCTACGTGTTCTCAGCTATCGCGAGCGTGCTGATCGGCCGTCACTCGGACAAGACAGGTGAAAGGAAGTGGCATATCGCGCTGCCGGCGTTCTTGGGCGCAGTCGGCTTCGTCGTGGCAAGCCTCGCGGCTAACCCCTGGAGCGCGATGATTGCGCTATGCGTGGCCGCTACCGGCCTCTGGGTGTCCAACACCATTTTCTGGACGCTGCCGGCGAGCATGCTCGCCGGTACGACTGCTGCGGCAGGCATCGCATTTATCAACGCCTTCGGCAATCTTGGCGGCTTCGTGGGCCCGTATCTGACGGGCTGGATTCGGCAGGCGACCCATTCATACGTGTGGGCGCTCGTCATGCTGGGTGGGTTCCTCGCCCTGAGCGGCATCATGGTGTTGATCGTCGGCCGATCGGAAATGAGGCCGGACAGTCGCGAGAATTCGGCGTCGCGACAACCCGCTGTCGACAAGGGGTAAGGCTGATAGGTCAGGCCGAGCGGGCGCGCCGAGCGTGGTACGGGTGCGCTCATTAGGCCGCGGGACGCAGCGGTGCGCCGCTTTGGCTGAGTCGAATCGTGGTGCTTCCTGGAACAAACAAACCAGCATTGTACTAACGTTTAATGAAGTACAATTACTGACGGCTTTTTGGCGCACAGCGCGCCACCTTATGGAGATTTGCGATGCGTATCTTGGTTTTGCCGTGCGACGGCATTGGCCCCGAAATCACGGCTGCTTCGATGGCGGTGCTGCAGGCGGCAAACAAGAAGTTCGGCCTGAAGCTCTCGTTCGATTACGACGACGTCGGGTTCGTGAGCCTCGAGAAGCATGGCACGACGCTGCGCGATGAAGTGCTGGAGAAGGCCAAGACCTACGACGGGATCATTCTTGGGACCCAATCGCATGCGGATTATCCCGCGCCGGAAAAGGGCGGACGCAACGTGTCGGCCGGGTTTCGCATCGGGCTCGACCTGTATGCCAATGTCCGGCCTGCGCGCACGCGCCCCTTCCTGACGTCCAACATGCGCGAGGGCAAGACGATGGACCTCGTGATCATGCGTGAGGCGACGGAAGGCTTCTATCCGGATCGCAACATGACGAAAGGGTGGGCGGAGCTGATGCCGAGCCCGGATATGGCCATCTCGCTGCGCAAGATCACACGGCATTGCAGCGAGCGCATTGCCCGTCGTGCATTCGAGCTGGCAATGAAGCGCAAGAAGAAGGTCACCGCGATTCACAAGGCGAACAGCTTCCATATGACGGACGGACTGTTTCTCGAATGCGTGCGCGACGTGGCGAAGGACTTCCCGGAGGTGCAGCTCGACGATCTGCTCGTCGACGCTTCGACGGCACATCTCGTTCGCTCGCCGGAGCGTTTCGACGTGCTGGTGGCGACCAACTTCTATGGCGACATCATCAGCGATCTAGCGAGCGAGCTATCGGGCAGCCTCGGGCTCGCCGGCTCGATGATGGCAAGCGATACCCACTGCTGTGCGCAGGCCCAGCATGGTTCGGCACCCGATATCGCCGGTCAGGACAAGGCCAATCCCGTTTCGATGATCCTGTCGGTGGCCATGCTGATCCAATGGATGGGGGAACACCATGGCAATCCGAGCTACATCGAGGCGGGCAAGGCGATGGAAGTGGATGTCGACAAGGTGCTCGAGAACCCGGCCACGCGTACGCCGGATCTCGGCGGCACGTTCGGCTGCAAGGCCTTCGGTAGCGAAGTCGCGCGCGTGCTGGCTGGTTGACGGATCGACGCGCGGGCACATGACGCACCCGCGCGTCGCCCACGGATGCGCTTATAAAAACGAAGGAGACAGCAACATGGTCAATCGCAGGCAGATGCTGGTCGCAACCGGCGCCGCGCTGGGAGGTGCATCTCTCATTGGTTTCGGAAAGGTAATGGGCAAGGAGTTGGGGCACATGTCTCCGATCGGCTTTTCTGTGCCGACGGGAGTGGTGGATTCGCATTGTCATATCTTCAATCCCGAGAAGTTCCCCTATTCGCCGAAGCGCAAGTACACGCCGCCTCCTGCCACGGTGCAGGATCTACGGCGATTTCACTCCGCCATTCATGTGCGCCGCACTGTGCTCGTACAGCCGAGCGTCTATGGAACGGACAACGCATGTCTGATCGACGCGCTGGGACAACTCGGTCGAGACGCCCGCGGCATTGCCGTGATCGACCCGAGCTTTTCGAGCCAGCAGCTGGACGATCTGGCAGGCGCGGGTGTCGTGGGCGTGCGTATCAATCTCGAAGTTGGCAAGAACCACGATTCGAATCTTGCCGTCGAGCGCCTGGAGCAAACGGTGGAGACGCTGCGCGGCAAGCCGTTCATCGTTCAAATCTATGCGGCCTTGCCGGTGCTCGCCGACCTCGCGCCACGTATCCAGGCGCAGCCTCATCCGGTTGTGATCGATCATTTCGGCTTGGCAAAAGCCGCCGATGGACCGGAACAGCCCGGGATGTCCGCGCTAATCGGCATGATGCAGTCGAAGAAGGTCTTCGCGAAACTATCCGGGCCGTACCAGATCTCGTTGCAAAAGCCGCTCTACGCCGATACCGCGCAGATCGGCAGCGCGCTTGTCGAGGCGGCACCGGATCAGGTCATCTGGGGAAGCGATTGGCCGCACACGGGTGGCAGCGAGCGCAAGGCCGACGCGAAGCCTACTGACATCGAGCCTTTCCGTGATGAGGACGAGGGGCGTAACTTCTCGTTGGTGAAGACGTGGGCACCGGCGCCGATCGAGCGGCGCAAGTTGCTCGCTGACAACGCCAGCCGCCTGTTCGGCTTTGTCGACAGCGCGGTGTAATTGCATTGGGAGCATGGCATTGAGCAGACCTCTCCTCGGCTGTATTGCCGATGATTTCACGGGCGGCACGGATCTGGCCAGCACGCTGGTGCGCGGCGGCATGCGCACGGTCCAAACGATCGGTGTCCCCGCGCAGGCCGAGTTGCACGATGCGGACGCGATCGTCATCGCATTGAAAACGCGAACAGTCGAGCCGGAGCAGGCCGTACGTGAGTCGCTCGCGGCGCTGGAGTGGCTCAGAAAAGCCGGCTGCAAGCAGTTCTTCTTCAAGTATTGCTCTACCTTCGACTCGACGCCGAAGGGCAATATCGGCCCGGTCGCCGATGCGCTGGCCGATGCGCTCGGCGTCGACCTCGCAGCTGCCTGTCCGGCGTTTCCCGAGAATGGCAGGACGATTTACAGGAGCCACCTCTTCGTCGGCGATGTGTTGCTCAGCGAATCCGGCATGCGGGACCACCCGCTCACTCCAATGACGGATTCCAACCTGGTGCGTGTATTGCAATCGCAAACCAGGCGCAAAGTGGGGGCGGTCAAGCTCGATGCCGTTTCTCGTGGCCCGGATGCGATCGCCGCGGCCTTCGATTCACTGCGCAGCGAAGGCGCGCGATATGCCATCGTCGATGCGGTAGCCGATCGCGATCTGATTAGCATCGGCGCTGCGTTGTCGGGCCATCCACTCGTGACGGGCGGATCGGGCATCGCCATGGGCCTGCCGGAGAACTTCCGGCGAGCCGGCAAACTGACGGCGGCCGTATCGGCGGCGTCGGATCTTCCGAACATCGTGGGGGCGGGCGTGATTCTCTCGGGAAGCTGCTCAGTGGCGACAAACGCGCAGGTGGAACAGTGGAAGCGTTCGCGCCCGGCATTTCGGCTCGACGCGCTGCAGCTTGCCGAGGGCGACAGGCAGATCGAAGACGCGATCGCCTGGTGTGCCGAGCGGCTTTCCGGCGGGCCCGTGCTCATCTACGGAAGCGCGGCGCCCGACGTTGTAAGAGCCGCACAGCAGAAGCTCGGTGCGGACGTTGCCGGCGCGCTGATGGAACGCGCATTGGCCACGATCGCGAGCGAGCTGGTTCAACACCATGGCGTGCGCAAGCTGGTGGTTGCCGGTGGCGAGACCTCAGGTTCCGTCGTCAAGGCGCTCGGCGTCCGAGCCTTGCGCATCGGCGCACCCATTGACCCGGGCGTGCCGTGGACGACAAGCAGCGGCAGTGAGCCGCTAGCGCTCGCGCTGAAGTCCGGCAATTTCGGCACTGTCGATTTCTTCGAGAAGGCGCTGTCGACAGCACCTTGATGCAACGCCCGCCGAAGCGGCGCTATTCCGCTTCGGTATTTTTCGCGACTCGCTGAGCAGTTACGCGTGCGCCAGTTGCCGGATCTGGTCCATGCTCAAGCATCGGATCGTTCCAGCATCCACTCCCTATGCTTGAGTAGCGTCCGGCCGAGCACGTCGAATGCCGCCTTCGGCAAGTCCTGCAATCGTTCGACGACCGCGCTTGTGGGATAGAACGTTTCGACTGCGTCAGTGAGAATGCCCACGCCGACCAGTTCGACGCCTCGCTCGCGCAGTTCGGTTATTCGTGCCTGCAGGTCGGCACGCAGGACGTCGGGATTGCCGTCGCCGGTTGCGGGATATCCATCGGAAAGCACCATCAAAATGTGACGATGTGCGCGGCGAGCGAGCAGCCTGGATGCGGCCCAACTCAGCGCTTCGCCGTCGGGGTTCTCGTGCCCGCATTCGACGCAGGTCAGACCGACCAGATTGTCGGAATCGAAACGTTTGTAGATCTGTAAATCCAGCCGTTCGACGAAGCGGTTGAAACCGGATGAGGCGTGGCCGGCCGCGAGCCAGCGTTCGTAGTATTCGCGCATCTCAACGTCTTCGATCGAACTGTAGCCGAGTACCTCCAACGGAAAGCTCAATTGGCTCAATGCGTCGCTCAACGCCGCGGCGCACAGGGTGGCGAGTTCGATCTTCTGCCCGGCCATCGAGCCGCTGCGGTCGATCAGGAGCGTGACGGCCGCGTCGCGGCCCGGTTTCACGAGCCGCGTGCGAAACGGCGTTCGGTAGCCCGGTGCTACGGCGAGCCTGACAAGGCAAGGGCGGTCCAGTTCACCGCGCTCCTGTTCGCGCCTCCAATGGGTCTGCTCGTCGGCCTTAAGCGCGCGTTCGAGCCTTGCCTTGAGCGATTCCGTTTGCGCGCGCGCGGTACTTCTCAGCTTTCTCCATCGGATAGCGTCGCCTTTGCCTGTGAAGTCGGCCTCGCGGTCGAATTGCGTCGTGATCGGGACGGATAGCGCAGCCCGACTCATCGCAGGACGATGTGGCTGCTTGCCGGCGTCGCCCGATGGCTGTTGAGCTGCATCGGACGCGGATCGGGTGAGGCCGCCACCCATGGTCAACGCCGATGTTTGCGAAGAAGGTGGAGCATCCCCTGTATCCGAGCCGTCCGACTCGAACTCGTTTCTGGTGGCAGGGGAATCGAGCGTGTCCTGTGCGTCGGCGGTCAACATCATGTTGTTCACGTCGCCCGCTGAGAGCTCGCGAATCCGTTCGATGAGTCGCAGCGCGATACGCATGCTGTCGGCCGTCGAGGCCGACCGGCTCGCTTCCTCGAGTAGATCGATACTCGCATGGACTGCCGCATTCAGCGAGGGACTGGACTCGATTGCTGTGGACTGCTCGTTCCACACATAGCGTTCGACATGCCAGGCGAGCTTTTCAGCCCAACTGAGCGTTGTCCACTGCGCGGCCGCTACGCGTGCCATTTCGGCACGCAGCCTGGTGAGAAAAGGTGCCACGCCGGGATAGGCGCGCGCCAGCTCGCAGCACGCGCGCCGATCGTCGATTGCCTGCGCGAGTCGGCGCGCAACGGGCGAGCCAACGCGCTCGATCGCATCCTGAGTTGCAAAACGCGCGCGGGCAGCCAGCAGATCGACATAGCCGGTCATCAATTCCTGCAAGGCATCCATGCCAGCAACGGCCGGCGGAAGCACGAATTGATCGTCGCGCAGACGCGGGCCGTCGTCCGCGATCACGACCGTCAGGCGGTCCTGTCCTGTCAACGTCCGCGCCAGACGGGACAGATGGGCGAGCGTATCGTCGACAGATTCCGTCAGCCCGTGGTCCATTCGCTCACCCGTGCGGATCGATATGGTGCTGGATGATGCTACGGATCAGCGCGACATCTTCCGCGCCGACTTTCGAGTAGATGGTCGGACCGGCGGCGACCTCCGGATCTCCGGTGCGCAGCATGAGCTCGGTCCAATCGAGCAACCTTCGGGTCGAGAACGCGCTGGCCAGGTCTTCTCGCATGAAGGCCTCGCGGCAGTCCGCCGCGATCGCGGCCAGCGTTTGCGCCATTTGCACGGACACGCGCCGACCAAAAGTGCGCAGCAGCACCTGTGCCTCTTCGTCGCGCGAGAGATAGTCGATGCGATAGACGCGCCATCGGTCCAGAAACGCCTCGTTCATGACATTGGCGCCCTGATAAAGGTGGCGATATTGCCCCATGGACCCGACGGCATTGGCTGTTGCAAAGAGCCGGAACGAGGGATGCGGCGCAACGATTTCGTTGCCTTTTTCCTTGAGCAGCAAGCGGCCGCCCGGCTCGAGCACGGCAGTCAGAACCGCAAGGATCGCAGGCTCCGCAAAGTCGACTTCGTCGACGATCAGCCAAAGACCTTCGCGCATGGCCGTCGGCAATACGCCATCGACCCAGAGGGTCTCGCCTCCTTTCACGGTCCAGAATCCAACGAAATCGCCGACCGTTGTCTGCCCGTTCATATTCGAGCGCAGAACGCCCTGATTGGTGTGCGCGGCGACCTGCTCGATGAGACTGGTCTTGCCGCTGCCGGTGTGACCGATCAGCAGAATACGGCGATTTTCAACGATGTCCCGCAGAACGTTGTCAAACCGCGGGGCGAAGAGGTAGGCGCGATTCACGGCGGGCACGAATGGCCCACCATTTCCGTGCGGCATCGCTACATTACCGACACGTGTGCCGGCGAGCGAACCGTCGCGCTCGCCGGGCGTTTGTCCAGCACTCTCGAGCAGGTCCCGCATGAACGTCGATCGATGGATGGGCTTCTCGTCAGGTCCCGCATGCTCGCGGCGGACGAATCCTTCACGATCCCACTTCAGCAGCTTGGCCTTCAGGTTGTCGTAGTCGACCACCGTATCGATGTGCTGCTCGCCATTGGCACGGCGATGCCGGATTCGGTACAGATGCGGCCGCTCCGACGGACTCACGGTCCACTGACCCGCGGTCACGTCCGTCGGGTGATGGTAGGTACCGGTCGGGTCGTCGTCTTTGATGCTGTTCGCCGCTGGGACTTTCATGGCTAGATGCGGGGCGTGTTGAGCGTCAGTGCGCGCTACCAACGGGCGCCAAATGTATTGCGCAGCTCGTCGATGGCGTCCGTTGACATCGGCGTGGCAGAGCGCGCGAGCGACATCCACAGCAACGCCGTTTCCTCGAGCTCTTCCAAAGCGAACGATGCGGCCGAGACGGTCTTTTCCCAAACCACCGGACCCAGTCGCTCGAGCAACACCGCGCGCACTTTCGGCGCGAGTACGGCGACCTGGTCGGCAACCTCCGGTGCGCCTGGCCGATGATACGGGATGAGCGGCACGTGGCCGACCTTCATCACGTAGTACGGCGTGATTGGCGGGATGACGTCGTCGGTGCTCCAGACGCCAGCCAACGTGAGCGCGACCAGATTCGTCGAATGCGTGTGTACGACTCCGCGCGTTTCCGGTGAATTCTCGTAGATCCTGCGGTGAAGCGCGAGCGTTTTGGACGGACGCCCGCCTGATACGTGCTGCCCGTCGCAGCCCACTTTGGCGATATCGTTCGGATCGAGTCGGCCCAGGCATGCGTCTGTCGGTGTGATGAGCCAACCATCATCAAGGCGCGCGCTGATATTGCCGGCGCTCCCCACTGTGTATCGGCGGGAGTAAAGACTCGCGCCGACCGTGCAGATCTCCTCGCGGATTTCGGATTCAGCAACTCCCACAGTTCCTCCAGCAGAGCATAGGTGGCCAAGACCGTACGCGTCGCGCATTCGGCCCTTCGCCGTCGGTAGCCCGGCACCGATCGATGATTGTACTGTTTTGCAATGGCATACATTGTCGCTCAGAATGCCGTCCAACGCGCGGATGTGTCAAAGGCCGGCTCCGGTCGCCTCGGTATGAAAGACCTCGGGCGGTCGAGCAAAATGAGAGCCGACGAGTTGACGCCACGTCTGAAAATCCTGGGATTGGCGAAAACCGATCATGTGGTCGTCGACGGACTTCCAGCGAACGAGAAGGACATATCGGTTCTCGGTTTCTATCACGCGATGCAGCTCAGCGCCGCCGCAACCCTGGGCGCGGGCGAAGAGGGGAAGCGCTTGCGCGACACCCGCCTCGAAACCTGCCGCATGGCCGGGCAGGACTTCGATGTGCGCCATTTCAAAGATCATGTCGTACTCCTGGTCGGAAAATGTCTGATCGACGCCACGGCGCAGCGCCGTGGCGTCGACTCTCGCGAGAAATTGATGGGTTTAGTCCTGACGCGCAAGTACCGGGAGCGTGGCGGCCAGCGTCGCCGAAACGCCAAGAATGGCCGCCATCGCCCAGATGCCGGCGGAAAACGTGCCGGTCGTCTGCTTCAGAAAGCCCACCAGATAGGGGCCGGCGAATCCGCCGAGCGTCCCGAGCGAGTTGATGAAGGCCAGGCCGCCCGCTGCCGCGACACCGGTCAGAAAGCGAGTCGGGATCGTCCAGAAAATCGCGCGGGCGGAACTGACCGCCACCACGGCCAAACTCAATCCGATCATTTCGACCACGATGCCATTGGCGCATGCCGACAGCGCCAGACCCGCGGCGCCTACCGCGCATGAAGCGACGAGGTGGAAGACGCGTCGGCCGCTGCGATCGACGGCGCGCGCCCAAATCAGCATGCCGATCACGGCGGCAATATAAGGCACGGTCGAAAAAAGCCCGACGTTGACGACGCTGAACCCGTGACCTCTGAGAATCAGCGGCAGCCAGATACCGACGCCATACGAGCCGAGAACGAAGCCGAACTGGGTCGCCGCCAGAAGCAGCACGCGGCCGTCCTTGAGCGCGGCGAACAATGCGGTCGTGGGCTTGCGCCGCGGTTCTTCTGAGAGCATCCGGACGAGTTCGGTGCGCTCGTCGTCCGTGAGCCAGTGAGCGTCGTTCGGGTCATCGCGCAGCAGCGCGTAGACCGCGAAGCCGATCAGCACGGCCGGAAGCCCCTGGATCAGGAACATCCACTGCCAGCCATGCAGTCCCGCGATACCGTTCATTTCCAGCAGCAGCGCGGACATCGGGCCGCCGATAATCGACGACACCGGTACACCGAGCATGAAGAAAGCGAGGACGCGGACGCGATATTGGGCGGGAAACCAGCACGCCAGGAAGAACGTCACCCCGGGAAAAAAGCCGGCTTCCGCAACGCCGAGCAGCAAGCGCAACACGAAGAAGCTTGTCGGTCCCTGAACGAACGCGGTCGCCGCCGAGGCAAGTCCCCAAGTGATCATGATGCGCGTGAGCCAGCGGCGCGCACCATACCTGTACAGCGCGAGGTTGCTTGGAATCTCGCAGAGACAGTAGCCGGCGAACAGGACGCCCGCACCCCAGCCGAATTGCATCGGCGTGAGACCGATATCCTTGTTCATCGTCAGCGCGGCAAAGCCGACGCTCGTGCGGTCGATGTAGTTGAAGATGAAGGCGAGCGTCAACAGCGGAAGCAGTCGCCAAGCATTCTTTCGCAGCACGCGCTGCCGGATCGCCATGTCGGCGGGACGGTTTTCGGGCGGCACGTCCATTGCCATTGATTCTGAATGCATATTGAATCCTTCGGTGGTGGCTCTCGACAAGGAAGCCGTAGTCGTCATGACCGGCTGGCTTACTTGCCCAACGCGCGCGAATTCCACGCTGCCATCATCGAACGTCTCCTTGATGGTTGTAGTGTTCCGACAGAGGGGACTGCTCCGTCGGACGGATCGCAACTCAGGCCTTTTGGACCGACGCGGCGACATGCTCGGCGAAAGCCGTGCAGCCCATGGTTCCCCCCAGATCGGCCGTACGGGTTTCGGGATTTGCCAGCACTGCGTCGATCGCCGCGTCGATTGCATCCGCTGCGCGGACGAAGTTCGATTTCTGGCGATGTTCGCCAATCCAGCGCACCAACATGCTCACCGAAAGAATCATCGACGTGGGGTTTGCCTTGTCCTGATTCTGGATATCGGGCGCCGAACCGTGTTGCGCCTGTGCGCAGCACAGGGCGTCGCCTGCCATCACCGAACCGCCGAGACCCAGACTGCCCGAAAGTTCCGCGGCCAGATCGCTGATGATGTCGCCGTAGAAGTTGGTCGCGACGAGCACGTCGAACGTTTCCGGGTTGCGAACAAGGTGCGCGGTCGACGCGTCGACGAGGAGGTCGTTCAGTTCGACTTCCGGAAAATCCTTGGCCACATTGCGCACGCACTCGAGGAACAGGCCGTCCGTCATGTGGAAGCTGTTGGCCTTGTGAATCGCGGTCACCTTCTTCCTGCGCTTCATCGCGAGTTCAAAAGCCCGGCGCGCGATGCGCTCGCTGCAATGTCGCGTGATCTTGCGCACTGAAAGCGCCATGTCCTTCGACGGCATCATTTCGCCCCAGCCCAGCGCCATGTTTCGGTCCGGGTAGAAGCCTTCCGTCGCCTCGCGCATGATGACGAGGTCCATGCTCTTGCCTTCGCGCATGTTCGATGTCAGGAACGGACGTGTACGGGACGGGCGCACGTTCGCATACAAATCGAGCTCGCAGCGAAACGCCGCGGACACGTTGCGGCCGCCTTTGTCGGGGGGCGGGTAGTCCGCATGCGAAATGGTGCCGAGAATGAGGCCGTCGAAGGTGGGCGCCTTTTTCAGCACTTCCGGGCGCAGCGTCGTGCCGTACTTCTCGAGGCTTGCGAAGCCGATGTCTTCGTAGTGATATTCCAAGCCGAGGTCAAAGAGCTGGTCGGCTTTGCCGAGAACGTGGATGGATGCGGCGGTGATTTCTGGGCCAATGCCGTCGCCCGGACAAACGAGGATACGCATGATGATTGATCGGGTTAATTCGAAGAAGGGCTTTGATGCTCCGCGGAGACGGGGCGGGTCTCACCGGTGTCTGCGAGCGTGCGCGTCGCGTCCTGACGCGCATAGATCCACAGGATCTTCATCGGTTCGGTCTCCGAAATATTGCGGAATCGATGCGGCACGTTCGGTGGAATGAACGTCGTGTCGAGCGGCTTGAGTTCATATTCGAGGCCGTCGATATCGAGAATTGCACGCCCTTGGACGAGTACCACGCTTTCCTGGCAGTTATGGCTGTGGAACGGGATCTTCACGCCGGGTGCGAACGACGTATAACCGGTGATGAAGCTGTCCGAGCCGACCGACTTGCCGACGAGCGGCGTGGTGCTGGCGCCGCCGCCGCGATCGTAAGTCGTAAGTTGCTCGGGTTTCAGGAGGGCGGCTCCCGAGGGCGTCTTGATGGTCATGGCGGGTTCCTTTGGGGACGGTCGAGGGTGCGGAGTCAGGCGGCGGGGCCAATCCAGACTGTTTTGACGTTGGTGAATTCGCGGATGCCGGCGGCGCCGAGTTCTCGGCCATAGCCCGATTGTTTGATGCCGCCAAAAGGCAAACGGGCGTCCGACGCGACGAGGCCGTTGACGAATACGGCTCCAGCTTCGATTTGGCGCACGAGCGTCCTCGCCTTTTGCAGGTCGGCAGTCCACAGCGCTGCGCCCAGGCCGAACTCCGTCGCGTTCGCGAGCGCGACGGCTTTTTCAGTGCTGCTGACGCGCAGAATGGCCGCGACCGGGCCGAACGTTTCCTCGACCGCCGCCGCCATATCGGGCGCGACGTGGTCCAGCACGGTCGGCGCGTAGAAGAAGCCCGGACCGGCGATGGCATGGCCACCAGCCTTGAGGACAGCGCCGGCTTCGACCGTGCGCTCGACTTGACGATGCAGTTCGTCGCGTAGATTCGCGCGCGCCATCGGGCCGATCGTCGTGTCGCGCCGTGTAGGGTCGCCGACTTTGAGCTGCGCGACGCCTTGGCAGAACAGCTCGACGAAGCGATCCGCGACCGTCTCGTCGACGATGAAGCGCTTCGCCGAAATGCAGCTCTGGCCGGTGTTCGAAAAGCGTGCCTTGACGGCGGCCTTCGCGGCGGCTTCCACGTCCGCGTCGGCCAGTACGATGAATGGGTCCGAACCGCCCAGTTCGAGCACCTGCTTCTTCATCGCACGGCCCGCCTGCGAGGCGACCAGCTTGCCGACGGCGGTCGAGCCGGTCAGCGTCACGGCCGCAATGCGTGGGTCGTCGATGAGTGCCGCGACGTTTTCCGGTTCGATGAGCAGCGATGCGATGAGTCCATCGGGCACTTCCGCTTCGGCGAAAAGATTGTTAATGACGAGCGCGCATTGCGGCACGTTACCCGCATGCTTGAGAATCGCCCCGTTGCCTGCGCAGAGTGCGGGCGCAGCGAAGCGGATGAACTGCCACAGCGGGTAGTTCCACGGCATGATAGCCAGCACGACACCGAGCGGGTCATACGCGATGTAGCTTTCGGTTGCGTTGCTCGACACGGCTTCGTCGCCGAGATAGTTGCCCGCGTTCTCCGCATAGAAGCGGCAGGTCCATGCGGACTTCTCGACTTCCGCTTCCGCTTCGGCGATGGGCTTGCCCATTTCCAGCGTGATCAGCGCCGCGAGCGCCGCCTTGCGACGTTGCAGGACTTCACCGATGCGCGCGACGGCGGCGGTGCGAACATTCAGCGGCTGTTTCGCCCATGCGCGCTGGGCAATCTGCGCGTTCGCGAGCGCCTGCTCGATGCGCTCGGGTGTATCGGAGCCGAAGGTTGCGACAACTTGTTCGGTGGCGGGGTTAAGGGTGCGAAACATGAAAAAATCCTCGGTGGGCAGCGGGTGGGTCAGCTTGCCTCGGCGGCAAAGCCATAAAGTCGTGCGGGGTTGTCGACCAGAATCTGTTGCATTACAGCGGCGGTTTCCGCCCATGCGAGCATCTGATTGAGCGCGCGGCCGGCGTCTTCCTTGCGGAATGGCTCAATGCGCGCGAGGTCACCGTCGCGATGACTCGCGCTGCCCGTATGTGGCCAGTCCGACGCCCACAGCATGCGGTCCGGCCGGCTTTGGACGAGCCGCTGCGCGAACGGGGCGATATCGGCGTAGTCGGGCGCCTGCCGCGATGCACGATAGGGGGCGGAGAGCTTCACGTAGACATTGCCGGCCCTCACTAGCTGCAGGACAGTCTCGAACGCATCCTGCTGCTCGGGCTGTCTGGCGGTGCGCACGCCGGCAAAATGGTCCAGTACGACCGGAACCGAGAGCTCGGCAATCGTGGGCGAGAGCGCGGCAACGACATCCACATCGGCATAAATCTGGATCGACCACCCCAGTGGGGCGACAGTCCGTGCCGCACGCTGGAGCTGCGAAAGGGCCACTGTCTCGTCGCGCTCGCCCTTTACCTCGAGATTGAGGCGAACGCCGCGTATGCCACCGTCATGCAACGCGCTCAGTTCCGCCGCGGTGATCGCGTACGGATCGATGACCGCAACGCCGCGCGCGCGCCATGTTCCCAGCTCCTTCAGCGCGGCGAGCATAGCGGCGTTGTCGGTACCGTACACGCTTGGCTGCACAACGACGACGCGCTCAATGCCGAGGCGATTTTCAAACTGAAGCAGATCCGAAATCAGCGCGGGGCCGGGCGTGTACGAGCGCTTTGCCGCGAACGGATACCGCTCGGCGTCGAACACGTGAATGTGACAGTCGCAGCTTCCGCGCGGGAGTGCGAACGCTGGCGGGCTAGGGTTGTTGCACGGCGCCGGCACGGCGGAACTGCCCGGAGCGCCGGATGGGGACGCATCCGCGCATGCCGGCGGCACCCGGCCGCCGGCCGCTGCAAAGCCTGCTGCAGGAAAGTTGCTGCGATACATATGGCTCTCGCACGATCGAAACTGGCTTGTATTTTATGTTTACAAGATACGATGTAAAGGTCTTTTGTGAGATTTTAGTACCAAGCAGGGTAAACCACAGTGCCGGCGCACGTGTCAGGCAGATCGCTACAAGCGGAACCCTTCTCTGGAGATGGTGGGTGAGCGCGCCTTCGGGTGGTTGCCGATAGATGGTCGGGCGGCATGCGATGAGGTTCTCTGTGCTATCAAAAAACCAATAAACGAACTGTGATAGCATGACCAGGATTCCACCATTTCGACTGCCATGCCCCGCGCTTTAGCCGACGTGCTCGCGACGAACATCCACCAGCACATCACCCAGTCTGGTATGGCTCCCGGTACGCGGTTGCCGGAGCGCGCGCTCGCGGAGCAGTTCAACGTATCGCGCTCACCGGTGCGCGAGGCGCTCAAACGGCTCGCTGCCCAATCAGTCGTCGCCGCCCATCCGGACGGCGGTTATGCGGTAGCGGAGGGCATTGCGCCCGCAAGCGGCGCGGGCGTCATCGAGATCGAAACCGTCGATGCCGACGAGCAGACCTATCTTGCGATTGCCGAAGATCGTCTCGCGGGGCGCCTGGAAGACCGCATAACGGAAAACGAACTGATGCGGCGGTACGGCATCACGCGTGCGCAACTCCATGCGGTGCTGCGGCGGATGGCGCAGGAAGGATGGATCGAAAGACGGCCGGGGCATGGCTGGATGTTCCAGTCCGTGCTGACGTCTGCGGAGAGCTATCGACAGGGTTACCGGTATCGGCTGCTGATCGAGGCGGCCGGGATACTCGAGCCGACATTCCGGCTGGATCGCGACGCGCTGACGCGCTGCCGTATCGAGCAGGAGGCGCTCGCGAACGGCGGTGTGCGAACGGCGTCGCCGGCGGCGCTGTTCGACGCGAATAGCCGACTGCATGAAACCATCGCCGCCTGCTCGGGCAATGTCTTCATTCTCGACGGCTTGCGTCGTCTCGATCGCTTACGCCGGCTGATGGAGTATCGAAAGGCTGTTGACCGCGATCAGGCAGAACGGCGTTGTCGCGAGCATCTCACGCTGATCGATCTTCTTCTCGAGGATCAGCGCGAGGCCGCAGCGGATTTCATGAAGCTCCATCTGCGTAACGCGGTGCGCGAAAAGACATCGGACTGAATCGGCCTCCGCTTGCCGCTACGCATCGATGTGCGGAGAACTCGTTCAGCTGGGTGGTATGCAAACGCAAGAAAATTGCATATCGATCCCCGACGTTGCGCGCATATACCACGCTGTCTGAAATAACATTCTCCTCCATGAGCTCGGGCGCTCGCCCGAACGCTTCTTCATAGAACAGGGATGCTCGCCTTGGCACCGCGATCTCCATCACTGCGGCACCCCGCGAGAACTGGCCGCTTGGCATGGTCCTCAACCACCGTGCGGTGGGCGGATGTTGGTATCCCTGTCCCGCTCTTATCTCACGTACATCACCGTTGGAATCCCACGACCATGCTGATCGCCAATCCCCGCGCCACGCGCACCCCGTATCCCGAGGAACTCAGGCGCATCCTGAGCATCGAGAAAGCGGAGCAGAGCCGCTCATGGCTGTCTTGCTGGGACAAGATATCGTCGCCCGCGACGCCACTGCGCGAGCTTCCCGGGCTGGCAGCCGAGCTTGGCATCGGCGGCCTGAGCCTCAAGGACGAGTCGATGCGTTCCGTTCTCGGCAGCTTCAAGGCGTTGGGCGCACCAATCGCGTTGGTACGTCTGATTATCCGGTTGTGGCCTGATCATGACGTGGATCCGCGTGCGTTATTCCAAGGGCGCTATCGGGATTTGCTGACGCACTTCACGGTTATCAGCGCGACGGACGGTAACCACGGTAAGGCACTCGCGGCCGCTGCGCAGACGCTTGGTTGCCGATGCGTCATCGTGCTGCATGCGAACGTGAGCGTCGAGCGGGAAGCGGCGATTGCGGCGTACGGTGCAGAGATCGTCCGAATCGCCGGCAACTATGACGAGTCAGTCGAAGAGGCCGCGCGACTCGCGTCGGTGAACGGCTGGCATGTCGTTTCGGATACGTCGTACGACGGCTATGAGGACATTCCACGCGATGTGATGCAAGGCTATGGCACGGTGGCCGCGGAGGTCGTCTCGCAGAGCAATGGTCGACCCGATGCGCCTGCATTCACGCACGTTTTCCTTCAGGGCGGCGTGGGCGGGTTGGCCGCGGGACTGATCAGCTACATGTGGGAGTTCCATGGAGCACATCGTCCCCGGTTCATCGTGGTCGAGCCGCAGCAGGCGGATTGCCTATATCAGAGTGCCTTGGCCGGGCAGCCCTCCCGGGCAACAGGTTCGGTGGATTCCATTATGGCGGGTCTCGCCTGCGGCGAGACGTCGCCGCTCGCATGGAAGTTTCTGCAACCCGCTGTCGACGAGTTCATGACGATCCGCGACATCGATGCGATCGACGCGATGCGTGTACTGGCATCGGGTAGCGAAGGCGATATACCAGTCGTGGGCGGCGAGTCGGGCGTCGCGGGGCTGGCTGGACTTGCCGTCTTGCTGCGGCAGCCGGAATTGGCCAGCCAGGCCGGGCTCGATCGCCGTTCTCGCGTACTGGTGATTAATACGGAGGGGGCCACCGCGCCTGCGGCGTATGAGGAACTGGTCGGCGAGACCGCCGAATCGGTGCTCGCTCGCCAAACGATGTGGCGCGCCGACGCCCCCGCCAGGCAACTCTGAGCCATCGCTGCGATGGCGACGACGGTATCCCTATCTCGCTCACACGCAAGGATTCCTCGTTTCGGCCGCCTCGAATGCGTGCAAATTCCCTTTCGGCTCCGATAGCCAATATTGGCGATCGAGGCCATTCCGTAGCATTGATCCAGCCGGCGCGCACGTGCCGGACTGGAGCGGAAGCAACGGCCGCTCATTTGCCACGCGAGTACTTCACCATGCGAGTTCCGATCATGAACATCTCAAAAGTTTTCCCCGCGATGCTTGGCGTCGCACTGGCCCTCCAGACGATATCGGCTCAGGCCGACGTCACCGTGAAAATTGGGCAGGTCTCGCCACTGACCGGCGAACTCTCACACATCGGAAAGGATGATGAGAATGGCGTACGCCTCGCGATCGAGGATCTGAACGCGAAACGGTTGAAAATCGGTGGACAGGCCGTCACGTTCGTGCTCGATTCGCAGGACGATGCGGCCGATCCAAAAACGGCCATGGTCGTGGGCCAGAAGCTCGTGGACGATCGTGTGGCGGGCGTGATAGGTCACGCGAACTCGGGGACGTCGATTCCCGCTTCAAAAATCTATGCCGATGCCGGTATTCCAATGATTTCCGAGTCCGCGACAAATCCGAAGCTGACGCAGCAGGGCTATCGGAACGTGTTTCGAATGGTGGCGAATGATGTTCGGCAAGGCAACGTGATCGGCACTTACGTTGTGAAAGATCTGAAGGCGACAAAGGTAGCGATCGTCGACGATCGGACTGCTTATGGCCAAGGCTTGGCCGATGAAGTAGAAAAGGCCGTCAAAGCGGCAGGCGGCACGGTCGTGGATCGCGAATATGGGACGGACAAGACCACCAACTGGATGGCCGTGCTCACCACCATCAAGAACCATACGCCGTCGGCCATCATGTTCTCAGGGGGAGACACGCAGGCCGCTGCGTTCGCTCAACAGGCGCGCAAGCTGGGAATCAACGCGAAGCTGATTGCCGGGGATGAGGCCTGCACACCGCAGTTTATCGCGCTTGCAGGCGCGTCGATGAACGACGACATGTATTGCACTCTGGCAGGTGTGCCGCGCGCACGCATGCCGCAGGGGGAGGCGTTTTTCAAGCGCTACCAGCAGCGTTTCGGGGTGCCGGTTCAGCTGTACGCGCCATATTCCTACGATGCCACGATGGCGCTCGCGAATGCAATGCAGTTGGCCCAGTCGACTGACCCAAAGGTGTATCTGCCCAAGCTTCGTGAACTCCGGATGGAGGGCGTCACTGGAGTCATTCAATTCGACGAGAACGGCGATATTCGCAATGGTGCCATCACCGTGCGCCGATATGGCGGTGGCGAGTGGCACGACCAGAGCGTCGTGAGGTAAGGCTCGATCCCGAGCATCGGAATCGTTGAACGGGGGATCGTGTGCGCTTGCCGGAGCCTCACGATCGTCGCTGGTTCGTCGCATTTCTTGCTGAGACTTCACGCTGACGGCGCGACCGGTATGTCAAGTCCGGCCTTGACGCGGCTCATCGTGACGAGCGTCTTGAAACGCTTGACGTTGTTGTTGGCGAAGAAGAGCTGCCGAGTGAGGTCGTTGTATTCCTCCATATGGCGGACGGAGAAAATCAGCACGAAGTCCCACTCGCCAGCCACGTAGTAGCACTGTTGGATCTGCGGGCATGCCTCGAAAGTGCGTTTCATCGCGTCGAGCAGGTCGATTTGCTCGCTTTCGACTTCGATCATGCTCACGATCGTTAGAGGATAGCCGACCTTCTCCGGGGCCAGAATAGCCGTGTAGCGGTCAATGACTCCCTCGTCAGCCAATCGGCGGAGCCGGCGGTTGACGGCCGCCGGCGAAAGATTGATGCGGCTCGCCAGTTCGCTTTGGGGCGTATCGGCGTTGCGCTGGATTTCGCTCAGCAACTTGAGATCGTAGTTGTCTAGCATGGTCATGGGGGCAGGCCGTGAAATTTTATTGCAAAGCTACGGGGCGGAACGCATCCGAATTGAGCATGCTTTGAAATATTATTTTCGCCTTGGCATCGCGTCAATGGAACGCTGCAGCGGCTGGAGGAATTCGTCCGCAGGCACTGCCTACAGGACCCTCCCGCCATGCACGGGGCGGTGCGGCGGGGGATCGCCGTTTTTCCTGAAGCCGCGGCGAGCCGTTGCAGGCGCGACTTTTATGTCGATTTTGAGGGATATCGCGAGCATGGAAAGCACACTGCAATCGAAGCTGAAGCATTGGCGGCATCACTTTCACCGCAACCCCGAGACCGGGTTCGAAGAAGTCGCGACATCCGACTACATTGCCACGCTTCTCGAGAGCTTTGGCTTGGAGGTCCATCGGGGCATTGGCGGGACAGGTGTCGTGGCGAACCTCAAGGTTGGTGATGGGACGCGTGCCATCGGCCTTCGAGCGGATATGGATGCGCTGAACATTTCGGAGGATGCACCCGCGCGTGCCTATGCGTCATGCACGGCTGGGAAGATGCACGCGTGCGGGCACGACGGGCATATGGCGATGGTGCTTGGAGCGGCGCGCTTGCTCTCGGAAGCGCGCGACTTCGACGGTACCGTGCGGTTTATCTTCCAGCCGGCGGAGGAGCACGGACGCGGCGCGAAGGCCATGATGGCAGACGGCCTGTTCGAGCGTTTCCCCGTCGATGCGATCTTCGGCGCGCACAACATGCCGGGCATGCCCGCAGGATCGTTTTCGACGCGGCCGGGCGGCATCATGGCGAGCGAAGACAACTTCGTCATCCATATCAAGGCGAGAGGCACGCACGCGGCGCGTCCGCATATGGGAGTCGATCCGATCGTGATCGCCTCGCAGATCGTGCTCGGTTTGCAGACGATCATTTCGCGTAACCTTGATCCGAGCCTGCCGGCGGTGATCTCGTGCACGGAGATCATCACAGACGGTCTGCGTAACGTGATTCCATCGAATGTGACGATCAAGGGCGACACGCGCAGCTATTCGCCGGAAGTGCAGAAGCTGCTCGCCACGCGCATGCGCGAAGTCAGTGAGGGCATCTGCCGGATGCATGGAGTCGAATGCGACTTCGAATACACGCACGAATTCGCGCCGACAGTGAATTCACCCGAGTACGTCGATCTCGCCGTGGCCGCGGCGACGAAAGTGGCCGGTGCACAAGGTGTCGATGCTAACGTTCAGCCGATGATGATCTCGGAGGACTTCGGCGCATTCCTTCAGGCCGTTCCGGGCAACTTCATTTTTATCGGTAACGGCGATGTCCGCGAAAAGGGTGGCGTGCCGTTGCACAACGCGGCATACGACTTCAACGACGACATACTCCCGCTGGGCGCCCGTTATTTTGCGGAAGTTGCGCGCCTGGCGCTCGCGAGCGCCTGACGACTGACGCTGATTTGTATCAATCGGGTCCGGTTTTTCCCGAACCACCGGGTTCCTCACCGAAGCGCTCGTTGAACGACTCATTCCTCGCGTTATCGGTTGGCTTGCCAGGGCCCGAGAAATTTGCACGCCATTCTCATACGCCCAATTGTCCAGAACCTTTGGACTGGCTGTCATTGTCCGCCTTGACGAAGCTCGGGGGAGGGGGCGGCTGGCCGCCAGAGATCGCGATGACGCTCCGCTTGGGCTGCCGCAGCCGAGCGGCCTTGTCGCTCAGGGACCGCTTAGTGCCGCGCTGACAGTCCCTGCTCCGGGTACAACGACCAAGCTGGCCTCAATTCCGGATTCCGGGTTGGGTTTAATCGGGCACGCCATTAGCGGTCTGTTCCTAGAGGGCTTCTGGTGTTTTCCCCAGGACTTGAACACTTGACAGGGGGATGTCGCAGACACTACATTTACGCGAATACATTGTAGCGTACGCGACAAATGGATTCGAATACGGCCATTCCGGCATCATTCTTCGAGGCGATTCGTCAGAATTTCGATTCGCTCACGCGCGCTCAACAGGCGCTGGCTCGCCATATCGTCGATCACCCCGAGCAGGCCGCGTTTCTGACTGCGCGGCAACTCGGCGACGCGACGGGGCAGAGCGACGCGGCGATAGTGCGATTCGCGCGCGCCATCGGTTATCCGGGCTTCCCGCAGATGCGCAGTGCTTTGCGCGAGGGTTTGCTAGAGCGAGTCGGCGCAGGCGGCATGCGCAGTTCGAAAGAAGGACTGGCTGCCGGTGAAGACCTCAAGAACGAAGTCTTCTCAGCCGACGCAGCCCTGCTGGAAGCCACCGCGCGACTCAACCCCGTTGCGCTGGGCGAACGCGTGGCCGACCGGTTGATTGCCGCGCGACGCATCTGGGTGACCGGTCATGGCACCACCTATCCGTTGGCGCTGCTGCTCTCGATGCACCTCAACCAGATTTTGGGCAACTGCGAGACGCTGATTGTCGGCCACGGCGACATCGCCGACCGCATTCGGCATCTCAGTGCGGACGACGTGCTCATCGGTGTCGGTTATGCGCGTTATCTGCCGTACACGATCGAACTAATGAAGATCGCGCGCAAGTACGGCGCTCACGTCGTCGCCATCACCGACAAACCTTCCTCACCGCTTGCGCAGGCCTCCATCGATTCCTTCGTGGTGGGGCGCGATGGTGCGTCGTTCGCTTGGTGGTCGCAGGCTGGCACGATGGGTCTCATCAACTGGCTCGTCACGCTCACGATGACGCGCAATCGCGAGCGGGCCACCGCGCTCCTCCAACGCTCCGACGACGCCTGGCGTCTCCTATCGCATTGGAATGCCCACGATGATCACGCCAACACGCCATCACTGGCAGCGCAATTGGATGAACGCTTGCGGCATGCGCGCGTGAGCGACGAATCGACGGCTGCATCGAAAGATCCGGTCGAACGCGACCGGACAATCAGGAAAAGGAGACTAACTGATGAAATCGGGCAAGGACACAAACAGCGAAAACGCAGCTGATCCGCATGACCCTGAACGTCCGGCTGATGTTAGCCGACGCCGCTTCCTTGGAACAACCGCTGGATTGGTGGCAGCAGGCGCGTTGCCTTTCACGGCACCGTCTTTGGTGCGCGCTGCAGCAGGCGCCGGTAAGGTCGTAGTGCGAGGCCTTGGAGGTGCGTATCAGGAGGTGATGGCCTCAGCGATTCACAAGCCGTTTACGGCCGCAACAGGTATTGAAGTGGTCGTCCAACCTGCGACCGCTGCGCAAATCCGTGCGATGGTGCAGGCAGGCCGGGTATCCATTGACGTCGTGGACCTTGCGGACATCGCGTTGGTCACGCTTGACAAGATCGGCGCCCTGGCGCCGATCGACTACGACAAGATGAAATTCACGCACCCGGACGATATCCAGCCGATCGTGCGCAAGCCGAACTACGTCGGAAGCCTGTTCTTCTCGACGGTGATGGTCTACAACACCGAAATCTTCAAGAACGGCGCGCATCCGAAGTCATGGGCAGAATTCTGGGATGCCAAGAAATTCCCCGGCGCGCGCACGCTCGCGGACCAGCAATCAGGGTCTGCTGAACTGGAATTTGCTCTGCTCGCCGACGGCGTGTCGATGGATAAGCTCTATCCGCTCGATATTCCGCGCGCGCTCAAATCACTTTCGCGCATCAAGCCGCTGATTACGGCGTGGTGGACGACCGGCGCTCAGTCCGCGCAATTAATGGAGCGCAAGGACGCCGTGCTCGGCGGACTTTGGAACGGCCGTGCCCAGGATCTGATCGATAAGGGCGCGCCGCTCGCGATCGAATGGAACGAGGCGAAGCGCCAGACGCAATGCTTGAGCGTTATCAAAGATGCGCCGAACGCGGCGAACGCGCAAAAGTTCGTCGATTTCGCCTTGCAGCCGTCAGTGCAGGCCGAGATTGCGCGCCATCTCGCGTACGGGCCGACCAACAGCGCAGCACGTGCGTTGCTGAAACCTGTGGAGCTGGCGCGCCTACCGAGTTCCAAAGAGCACTTCGCGGAGTCGTTCCAGCAAGATCCGCAATGGTGGTCGGACAATTTGGCGTCGGTGGGTCAACAGTGGCAATCGTGGGTCCTTCAGGCGTAAGCATGAGCAAGTCGAAAACTGCCGGCGCAAGCCTCGAACTGCGCGGTATTACAAAAACCTATGGCCGCGCGGCGGCCGTGCGCGATCTCGACCTGAAGATCGAGGCCGGCGAGTTTGTCACGCTGCTCGGCGCAAGCGGTTCGGGCAAGACCACTTCGCTAATGATGCTCGCCGGTTTCGTCGAGCCCACTTCGGGGCAGGTGCTGATTGGTGGCGAGACGGTCACGGCCCTCGCGCCCGCGCGGCGGAATCTCGGCGTGGTCTTTCAGAACTACGCGCTGTTTCCTCATCTGACGGTAGCGCAAAATCTCGCTTTTCCGTTGCAGATGCGGCGGGCTGGCAAGAAACAGATCGCGGAAAAGACCGCGCAACTGCTGGAGACGGTGCAGCTCGCGGATAAAGGTCATCGCTACCCGCGCGAGCTCTCGGGCGGCCAGCAGCAACGAGTCGCGCTGGCGCGCGCGTTGATTTTCGATCCGCGCGCGCTTCTCTTAGACGAGCCGCTCGGGGCGCTCGACAAAAACCTGCGCGAGCGCATGCAGCGCGAGATCAAGGCGCTACACACGTCGCTTGGCACGACGATGGTCCTGGTCACGCACGACCAGGAGGAAGCGCTGACTCTTTCGGACCGTATCGCCGTGATGCACGACGGCGCTATTGCGCAGATCGGCACGCCTGCCGATCTCTATGAACGGCCACTCACGCGCTGGGTCGCGGAATTCGTCGGCCAGTCGAACCTGCTTAATGGCGTGGTCGAATCGGTAAATGACGGACGTGCCGTGCTGCGCCTTGCCAACGGCGCCGCGCTCTATGGCGGGGCGGCCCCGTCGCTGCGTCCAGGCGAGCGTGCGAGCGCGCTGCTGCGGCCTGAGCGCATCATGTTGTCGAAGCGTGGGCAAGGGGCCGACGGCGAGGGCGCCACGCTCGACGCGCATGTCATCGATTCTCTTTATCTTGGCCATACAGTGAAGTACACCGTCGCGCTCGCTGACGGCCAGAGCCTGGCGGTGCAATTGCCAAACACCGGTGCACCGTCGATGCCTGTGACAGGCGACGGCGTCACGCTTATGACCAACGCGCGGAGCGCATGGCTGATGCACTCATCATGCACGAAAGCGGAGAACGCAGCATGAGCGCCCTGCCAATGTACCGCCGGCGTGCCGTGCCGATGCGTCGGCCGCGCGCGCCCGCCTTCTGGCTGCTGCTGCCGCTCATCGCGTTCGTCGCGGTGTTCTTTATCTATCCGCTTGCCGCAATGCTCGTTCGCGCCGTCCATGACAAGACCGGATTCACGCCGGTCTACATGCTCCGTGTTCTGCAAGGACCAGCGTATCTAATGGTTTTGCGCACCACTTTCGTGATCGCCGCGCTCGTCACGGTCCTTACGCTCGTGATCGGCTATCCGCTCGCGTATTTCCTGTCGCAGCGCAAACCGCGCACAGCAACGCTATTGATGATCCTGGTCATCATTCCTTATTTCACGAGCGTGCTCGTGCGCACGTACGCATGGATGGTGCTCCTTGGCAGCCACGGCATCATCAACGATCTGCTGATGCATTTGCACTGGATCGACGAACCTGTGAAGTTGCTTTATAACCGCACCGGCGTGCTGATCGGCATGACGTACATGCTTCTGCCCTACATGGTTCTCGCGCTCTACAGTGTCATGCGTTCCGTCGATACGCGCCTGCTGCTCGCCGCCGAAAGCCTCGGCGCTGGCTGCACCCGGGCGTTCTGGCGCATCTTCTTTCCGCTGTCCATGCCTGGCGTGGCATCTGGTGGGCTTCTTGTATTCATTCTGTCGCTTGGTTACTTCATCACGCCGGCGCTGATGGGCAGCCAGCAGGACAGCCTCATCTCCATGGTCGTCGAGGCGCAGGTCGAAACCTACTTCGATTGGAACTTCGCATCCGCGCTCGCCGCAGTGCTGCTCGCAAGCACGCTGGTGCTGTTCGCGCTGTACGAACGTCTGATCGGACTTAACCGACTTTTTGAGGCAAAACTGTGAAACCGCGTCGAACCAGCCTGCCGCTCGCGATCTTCGCGAGCGCCGTGCTCCTCTTCATGGCCGCGCCAATCTTGCTCGTTTTTCCGCTCGCGCTGAACAATGCCGGCTATCTGTCTTTTCCGCCCAAGACGCTCTCGATGCGTTGGTTTGTGTCGGTACTCACTGATCCGGAATGGCTGGCATCGATCTGCCTGAGCGTGCGCATTGCCTTCATTTCGACGCTGATTACGTTGACACTGTCGATGCTTGCATCGCTTGCGCTTGTTCGGCATCGCTTTCCGCTCAAGCGTGCGGTCTATGCGCTGATCCTGCTACCGATGATCGTGCCAAACATCATCGCGGCCATCGCTATGTTTTTCTTTTTTTCTGACGTCGTCATATTCGGCAACATCGGCGCCATCGTGATTGGACATGCGGTCGTGTCATCGCCGATAGCCGTGATCATTCTTGCGTCGACCCTCCAGGCGTTCGATGGGCGTCTCGAAGACGCCGCGCTGAGTCTCGGCGCGAGCCGTATCACCGCATTCCGCCGCATCACGTTGCCGATCATCGCGCCCGGCGTGATGTCCGCCGCAATTTTTGCGTTCCTTACCTCGTTTGACGAACTGTTGATCGCGCTTTTCATGGCCGGCACATCGTCGCAGACGTTGCCCGTGCGGATATGGAACGCCGTTGTGTTCCAGCTCGACCCGAAAATCGCCGCAGTGAGCGCGCTGCTTGTCATGGTATCGGCGACGACGCTCGGCCTGAGCGCGTTGGCCGGCCGCCGCGCCTGATTTTCCTACTCTTGAACCTCTTCTTACGATTACGCCCCACTCATGAGTATCGATAAAAACCTTTTGTTTTCGCTTGATGAATACCGCGACCGCCTGGAGAAAGTGCGTGCCGCCATGCGTGCGCGTCAGCTCGACACGCTGATCATCGATCAGACTGACTTCCTGTTCTATATCAGCGGTTTCGGCATTTCGGAGAACATGTACCGCGCCTGCGTTGTGCCGCTCAAAGGCGAGCCGGTGTTCATGTTGCGCGCGCTCGATCACCGGCCGTTCATGGAAACAACCTGGCTCTCGCAGCACGTCAGCTTCTCGGACTGGCAGGACCCGCTCGAGGTGCTCGCCCAGCTCCTCCGCGAACGTGGCTGGGACGCAGGACATATTGGGCTGGACGGCGATTCGTACTGCATGACGCTCAACCGCTTCAACCGTCTGAAAAGCGCGCTGCCCCAAGCGCGATTCGGTGACTTCTCCGGCGTGCTCGAAGTGCTGCGCGCCCGCAAGTCGCCCGCCGAGATTGAGTACGTACGCCGCGCGGCAGAGATCGGCGATATTGCAATCAGCGAGGCGCTCGCGGTGTCGGGCGTCGGCAAGTCGGAGCGCGATGCCGCCGCCGCTGTTAGCTACGCATTCATGCGGCACGGCGCGGACTCCGGCCGTGCAGGTCTCATCACGAACGGCGTCGGCGATGCCTTTCTGCACGGCAACCTGCATAGCCGTCCGCTGGAGCGCGGCGAGATCCTGCATATGGAGTTGCTGCCGTTCGTGAATGGCTATAGCGCGCGCATTATGCGCCCGGCTGTGATGGGTGAGGCGAGTAACGAGCAACAACGCATCGCGTCGAAGCTCCTTGAGATTCAGGACCGTCAGTTTTCGACGATGCGTCCGGGAGCGGTAGCGAAAAAGGTCGACGCCGTCGCGCGCGATGCGATTGTCGCTGCTGGCCTGCGCAGCACGTTTCCGAACATCACCGGGTACACGCTCGGCTATTACCCGCAATCGACGCCGCATACGAGCGATTTCACGCGCGTGTTCCTCGCCAATTCCGAGTGGGTGTTGGAGCCGGGCATGATCTTCCATATGTACGTGTCGGCCAGCGGTATTGCGTTCAGCGAGACGGTGCTCGTTACAGACGGTGGCATTGAACTGCTGACGCGCAGCCCGCGTCGTCTTGCGGTAGTTTGAGCCATTGCCGGAGAACGCGTCGATGAGAATCGCCGTTGGTGGTATTCAGCACGAGACCAATACACAGGCGGCAAGTACCCCGCTTGAGGCTTTTATCGTCGGCGGCGGATGGCCGGGCTGGCAAAAGGGTGAGCAGATCGCGGCGACACTCGGCGCAATGAACCTACCGGTGAGCGGCGCAATCGCCGCACTTACCGCCGACACGCGCGTGGGCGAGGCCAACATCGTGCCGCTGATTTGGGCGGCGGCGACTCCATCGGGCCGCGTCGAGGACGATGCGTTCGATGTGCTCGCCGATGAAGTAATCGACCGACTGCTATCGGCTGGTCCACTCGATGGGCTTTACCTCGATTTGCACGGCGCAATGGCAACGGTTTCTCACGACGATGCCGAAGGCGAGTTATTGGCGCGTATCCGCGCGTGTACAGGAGATGCGCTGCCCATTGTCGTGAGTCTTGATTTGCATGCGAACATCAGCCGGCGTTCGTTTGATCTCAGCGACGCGATGGTCGTGTACCGGAGCTATCCCCACGTAGACATGGACGAGTGCGGGGCGCGTGCGGCGCGTCTGCTGATCGAGCGCATCATGCGAGGCAAGCCATGGGCGAAGGCGATGGCGGAAATTAATTTTGTCGCGCCACTTACTGCACAATGCACGCTCGTGGAACCAGCACGATCGCTTATGATGCTGCTCAAACGCACCGAGGGCGACGAACGGTTGGCTTCCATGTCATGGGCGAGCGGCTTCTCACTGGCCGATGTCGCGTGCCGTCAACAGACGGTCCTCTCGTACGGTGAGGACCTTGCGACCGTGCAGCGCGTCGGGGACCAATTCGCGCGAGCCATCGAGGCACAGCGCGAGCGTTTCACTGAAACGACGCTCGCGCCCGCTGATGCGGTTGACGAAGCCCTTCGACGCGTGGCGGCTGAGCCTGGTTTGCCGGTCGTGCTGTGCGACACGGACGACAATCCAGGCGCGGGGGCGCCATCGGACAACACGGCAATACTGCGCGCACTGGTTGAACGCAATGCCGATCGGGCGGTCGCCGCTATTGTCTGCGATGCACAGTCCGCGCTGGCGTCACATGCCGTTGGCGCGGGCGCTCGCATTAGACTGGCGTTAGGCGGCCGCGCTCCATTGCGGGGCAACGTGCCTTTTGAGGGCGTATTCATCGTCGAGCGCACGACTGATGGGCGTTTTACGGGGACTGGTCCGATGTGGCGCGGTTCACCCATTGATCTCGGCCCCCTCGCGCTTCTGCGCGTCGAACATACCGGTGTGCACGTGATAGTGTCGTCACGTACGATGCAGGCCGCCGATCAGTCAATTTTTCGTCATGTCGGGATCGAACCGCAGACGATGCGTGTGCTAGCGCTAAAAAGCTCGGTTCATTTCCGGGCAGATTTCAACGAAATCACGTCGTCTGTCATTGTCGTACGGACGTCTGGAACCGCCTGATCCATAACCGCCGGAGCGTCGCGGCAAGGCATGCGGCTATGCCGAACGACGGTATTTTCGGCGGTATCTCGGATGCTGAGAATCCATGGTGTCCTGCTGCTACTGGTAAAGGAAGTATCTTTCGACTCCCGGGGGGCCCACCAAATTCCTTTTGAATATGCTCCTGCGGGAGCTTATTCGTCGCTATTGGCACCTAGGGCACGCTTTCACCGCGCGCGTACGATCTCTCGAACGAAGCGCCATTCGGCGGGAGTTGGCGGTGGTCGAACTTCTGGCGACGTCAATGTCCGACGGCAGCGTTCATGCCGCGGTCGCGGCCACTTCCCGACATCTCGTTCCAGAAGGTCCGTGCTAGACTCGAAAAAGGTCACAGCAGTCGCTGCTCGATTCTCAAGGATCTTTTGGTGTTAACGACATGCAAACCCTCAAAGATCATCCGCTCGATGGGGCCACGGATCGCGCAGTGCGTGCCTTTTTGAGGCAAATTACAGCGCTGTATCCGATTCGCGGTGCTGTGCTATATGGCTCGCGAGCCAGAGGCGACAATCGGCCCGACAGCGATGCCGATGTCGCGGTGCTGTTGCCGGGAGCGCCGACACAATACTGGCAGATTGTCCGCACTATGTCTGATGTGGCATTCGACGTGATGATCGAGACCGGTATTCTTGTTCAAGCGTTGCCGATCTGGGAGGACGAATGGTCTGACCCGGACGCATACAGTAATCCGACGTTGCTGCGTAAAATCGAGCATGACGGAGTGCGTGTCTCGTGACAGTCTCGACCTTGCTATTGCGCGCTGAACGCGCCGCGGAGTCTGCCGACATGCTGTTGAAGGCAGGGGATACAACCGGCGCTTGCAACCGTGCCTACTACGCGATGTTTGATGCTGCGCGTGCCGCGCTCGTCGCGTCCGGTTCGATCACAGACATCGACAATGTCAGCACACATCAGGGCGTTATTGGGATGTTCGGCAAGCACTTGGTGGCCGCCGGCAAGATCGACAGGCAATGGGGGCGTGCGTTCAATAACGCCGAGGCGATTTGCATCGCTGCCGATTACACGTTCAAGGACGTCGACGCTGACGAGGCAAAGTTTACAGTCGAGCGCGCCAACGAATTCGTGCAGTTGGTGCGGGATTTTTGTCTGCGTATCCATGAAGGATAGTCGCCAAGGACACGTGAGAGACGGTATGGCTGACGGTATCCCGCGTTCTCGGAGCTACTGAGGCCCTGCCGAAACTGGCCGGGCATGAATATTTCGACTCCGGGGGGCCACCAAAATCCCGGACGAGGGGAACGATTCCCCTGGCGGCTGCGAAGAGTCTCATCTCCACGCCATGTCGCTTCGATCCTTGGCGGCAAAGTGGCGTCGCGGCTCGCAGGCGGTTCATCGGCCCGTCACACAAATCGTGCAGCTTGCTGGATTTTGCCAGCCATGCCCTGTTTGCGACTAATGACACGTCCGACTGCAACCTTGAGCGCACATACGAGAAGTTTTTTTACAGCCATCGTGCTTGGATGGCTCGTGTCCCCGTTCGGCGCAGGCTATGCGCAGGCAGCCGACGATGCGCTCGTGCTCTATACCAGTCAACCGACCGCCGATGCGCAAACAACGGTGGACGCCTTTCGAAAAATCCATCCGGAAGTACGGGTGGAATGGGTGCGAGACGGCACGTCTCAGCTGATGACGCGCCTCGAGGCTGAGATTGCCGCGGGCGTGACGAAACCCGACATCCTGTTGATCGCCGATAGCCTCACCATGCAAGCCCTCAAGCAGAAGGGCCTGCTTCAACCGTATCTGAGCGACGAGCGCGGACAATACGCCCCGACTTTGTACGACAAAGAGGGCTACTACTACGGGACGAAGTTGATTACTACCGGCATCGCGTACAACACGGGCAGCCCATTCAAACCTTCCAGCTGGAATGACTTGACGCGGCCCGAGGTGAAGAACCAGGTCACGCTACCCAGCCCCCTGTATTCGGGCGCGGCGATGATTCATCTCGCTGCGCTGAGCGCAAATCCGCAGCTTGGCTGGGCGTATTACGAGAAGCTCAAAGCTAACGGGGCGAGCGCGCAAGGCGGCAATGGCGGTGTACTCAGCGCGATTGCGAGCGGCGCGAAGACATGCGGCATGCTGGTTGACTTCATGGCGATTCGCGAGAAGGCAAAAGGTGCCCCGATCGAATTCGTATTCCCCAAAGAGGGCGTGAGTGTGGTCACCGAGCCGGTCGCGATCCTCAAACAGGCGCGACACGTTCAGGCGGCGCGTGCATTCGTCGATTTCCTGCTGTCCAAGGACGGTCAGAAGCTCGTGCTTTCCCAGGGCTACATTCCTGCGCTCGCTTCGCTGCCGGTTCCGCCCGGTTTCCCGAGTCGCGATCAGATCAAACCGCTGCCGGTCGATCCTGCCCGGGCGCTTGCGGCTGCCGAAACCAACAAGGCCCGTTTCAACGCGCTGTTTGGGACGGCTAAATGACGCGCTCACGTGCGGCCCGCGCGGCGGGCTCCACGAAAATGGGTGATCGAGCGATCCTGCTACCGGTGTTGGCCGTGGCGGCGCTCACCGTCGCGCCAACCGCGCGTTTAGTATGGGAAGCGTTGAGCCCGCGGCAATGGTCGACCCATCCGTCAGGGTTGGACGTGCTGACCGAGCCCTCGACCTGGCAGGCGCTGAGCCATAGCGTCTATACGTGCGCATTGGGTACGATCGTCGGACTACTGCTCGGCGGTTTCATTGCGTTCGCCCTGACGCTGACCGACTTGCGCGCAAAGGGCATCTTTGCCTTCTGCTTCGTCCTGCCGATGATGATCCCTCCGCAGGTAACGGCGCTCGCATGGCTGCAACTGACGGGCCCGGCCAGTCCATTATTGAAGACGCTGGGGCTCGCACCGCCTCTCGGCAGTCCCCAGCCGCTCTATTCGGCCGGCGGCATCGCGCTGTTGTTGGGAATCCAGTACGCGCCAATGGTATTTCTGTCGTTGCGGGCGAGCCTGGTGGCGTTGCCTGCGGATCTTATCGAAGCGGCTCTGCTGGCGGGCGCCAGCCGGGTGCGCGTGTGGCGCGACATCGTTGTCCCGCTGGTGCGCCCTGGTCTTCTTGCCGCTGCTGCGCTCGTGTTCGTCTCAGCGCTCGGCAACTTCGGCATTCCTGCACTGCTAGGCATTCCGGCCAGCTATTACGTGCTGCCTACGCTGATCTATCAGAAGATGGTGAGCTTCCGCAACGCGACGCTGCCCCAGGTCGCGGTGCTATCGCTGCTGATCGGCGCGGTCGCCCTGGCCGGTATCGGGTTGCAGTCTCGACTACTGGCGCGCCCCGCGCATCGGCTTTCCGGCCAGAGCGCTCGCGTCATGCTGCGCCTGGGCCGGGCGCGCGGAGTCGTCGAAGCGGTGATGGCGTTGATCCTTGCGGCGATCTTGTTTGCCCCGCTGCTGGCGCTCGTCGCGAGCTCGCTGGTGCCTGCAATAGGTGTCGCGCTCAACGCTCACACATTGACTTTGCAGGCCTATGGCGAAATGCTCGGCCGACAGGGCGTTACTTTGCGTGCGCTGCGCAATAGCACGACGCTTGCCGTTACGGCCGCGGTCCTGTTGCCTTTGTTGATCGTGCCCGTGGCATGGCAATTGGTACGCCGTCCCGGTCGGTTAGGCGCGTGGCTCGCTGCAGCCATCGAGATTCCGTACGCCGTGCCGGGCGTGGTGCTGGCGATCGCCTGCATCTTGCTGTTCGCCCGTCCATTGCCGTTCATCGAAATTAGCCTTTACGGCAGCCTGATCATCATTCTCCTTGCCTATCTGGCGCGCTTCATGGTTGTGGCGCTCAAGCCGGTGCAAACCAGCATCGCCCAGCTCGACCTGTCGCTCGAGGAGGCAGCGCGGCTTGCCGGCGCCAATCACAGGCGAAGTCTCGGCGATATTGTGTTGCCGCTCGTGGCGCCGTCGGCCCTTGCCGGAGCCATTCTGGTGTTTCTCATGGCGTTCAGCGAATTGACGGTCTCGGCATTGCTATGGAGCGCCGGCAACGAAACGCTGGGCGTGCTGATCTTCAATCTGAACGAAAGCGGCGAGAACGCACTGGCCGCCGCGGTTGCCGTAGCAATCGTCTTGTTGGTCGGGACGCTGATGGGACTCCTCGGCCTCTTTTCCCACCGTCTGCCAAGAGGGGTGATTCCGTGGCGGACTTGATATTGCGGGGCGTGAGCAAGCGTTATCCCGATGCTATGGCGGTGGATGGGTTGGACTTGGCGATACCGGCTGGCGCCTTCGTTGCTTTGCTCGGCCCGAGCGGCTGCGGCAAGACGACGACGCTACGCATGCTCGCCGGTTTCGAAAATGTCGATGCCGGGCAGATCGTACTCGGCAATCAGGTGTTATCGAGCCCCGACACACACGTTCCGCCGGAGCATCGGCGGATGGGCATGGTCTTTCAGTCCTACGCGCTTTGGCCGCATATGAGCGTCGCGCAAAACGTCGGTTACGCGTTGAAACTACGCGGCGTGCGCGCAGCGGAATATGAGCGGCGCGTGCGCGAGGCACTTGAATCGGTGCACCTCGCCGAATACGCCGATGCCGCACCGCAAGCCCTCTCGGGCGGTCAGCGTCAACGCGTGGCGTTGGCGCGCTGTCTTGCGAGCGAAGCGAGAGTCGTGCTGCTCGACGAGCCGCTCGCCAACCTCGATCGTCATCTGCGTGCGTCGATGGAGCAGGCTTTTCGGGAATTCCACCGACGCACCGGTGCCACTTTCGTCTATGTCACCCATGATCAGGCTGAAGCGATGGCGCTCGCGGATCGCGTTGCAGTGATGCACCGCGGGCGTCTTGTGCAATGGGCGACGCCTGAGGAACTCTATCAACGTCCTCGTAACGAGTGGCTCGCGCGGTTCATCGGGAACGGGAGCCTGCTCGAGGTAGTCGGACAACCGCTCGGGCCTATCGATGGGCAGCCGTTGATGGACGCACTCGGCTGCGCAGAGGGGCAACGCGTGCCGGTACTCGTTCGCCCGCAACACGTTCGGTTGGATGAGAGCGGGGTGGTAGGCGAAGTGCGGGACTGCGTGTTCCGTGGCGAGCGCTACGAGGTGCTGATCGGGTTGCCAGACCAACAGCAGCTGTTGGCTTATCACGGCTGCCATGTGGCGATCGGGCAGCGCGTGACGGCTCGGATAAGTCAAGCCTGGGGCCTTGAACGAGGTTGAGGCTCCGGCGAAATGATGTCAATGCTGCGGCCGCATCGTCTGAACGAGGTCGCCTTCATACGCAACGATGACCTCGCAGCCCGGCTGATAGACGGCGCGGATCTCTTCGCCGCGCACTCGGTTGCCCTGTAAGCCGCGCAGATAACTCGTTTCGTCCAACCGCAAGACGTGCTCGCCTTGTCCATCGCGCAAGACGATCTCATTCGGCGTGATCGACGTCAGGGTGCCGACATAGGGCAAGCGCGGCGCAAACGGGAACGTGCCGCCGTGCGGCAAAATGCGCGTGTCGAGCGAAAGCCGAAAGCGATCCGAGTGATTGCTCAGGCCGGAATGCGGCGTGTTTCGGCTCATCAAGAGGACGTCGCCCAAGCGGTAGTTCGTGCGTCTCCATGCGTCTCGCGGCACTTGCGATAGCTGGATCGAGTTGATCTTGTCGCCGTCTTTCGTATGCAGAGAGGGAAGGTTGTGCAAGCCCTCGGCGACAGCCAGCCCGCCCACCTGCGCGTCAATATTACTGAGCGGAACCCAGCAGATGATGAAATCGAGCCGGTCGCTGTAGATTGCGTCCGCGTGAATGAAGTCGAAGCGCGTGCGGCTTTTGTCGATGGCGGGAGGCGAAGTGCGATATTCGGTAAACGGCACCCAATATAGCGGTACGCCGAAGAGGCGTTGAAAGAACGCGCGAATAGCGGGATCTTCCATCACGATGCGCGCGGCGCGCTGCTCGTTCATTTCCTTGACGGGAAAGAAGCTGAAGTTTTCGCGTTCCTTACCGGTCCATCGCACGTCAGGATCTTGCCGGCGCGCAAATCCATGGCGGTCCAGGTGATCGACGAGCAGGCCGCGCATCCGTTCCAGCGGCCCGTGATCCAGTACGTCGCGAAAAAACAAATAACCGTCTTCGTCCCATCGCGCTTGCAGCGCGGCCTGATTGCCGAGCAAATCGTTCGATACATTGAGCTCGCGCATCGTCGGCACGATATCCACGATTGTTGTTTCCACGGTGTTCTCCTCGGGGACCTGTGCGATCGAATGCCGCTTTACAGCAGCCCGCGTTCTTCCGACGTTCGGGTGGTGGTGTCGATACCGAGTTCCCTCAGCGTCTCGAGAACGGCCGTGGTGGCGGAGGCGATTGCCGGGAACCCGACATAGGGGAGCGCCTGAATAAGCACGCCTTCCAGCTCGCGTGCGCTCAAACCGTTGCGCACCGCAATGCGGACATGGTTCTTGAGCTCGAGCGTCTGGCGGCTGGCGATGAGGATGCCGAGCGTCACGAGACTGCGCTGCTTGCGCTCGAGCTTGTCGTCGCCCCATACATCCGCGAACGCATAGTTGATGGCGAGTCGTGAAATGTCAGCGCCAAAACCGCTGGACTCGCTTGCGGCGCGCAAGCCGGCTGCCTTTTCTTCGCCCATGATTTCGCCGAATACCTTTAGGCCATAGGCGTGCTTTTCTTCGAGGGTTTTCATCAGATTTTGCTCCGAGAAACCTCGGACTTCAGTCCGAGGAGGAAAGGGGCGCCGCCGAAAGGCGGCATTCCTGGGTTAGCATCGTCGGCACGATGCTCGTCTACCGCTACCGCGTGAAATCCCTCAATGGCTTGCTCAATCGGCAAAGCCGTGCGGTGAACTACGTCTGGAACTTCTGCAACGACACGCAGAAGCATGCGCTCAAATGGGGCAAGAAGTGGCCGCGCGGCTTTGCACGAATGGCGATTGATTGTCGTCATTCAGTCCCCCGGTGCGGACAAGAGCACGTTCCGCTCGTCGCGGGAAAGCGTGAAAACGCAGAGCATTTCGGCGAGCCGCTCGGTCTGTTGTTTGATGTTGCCTGCGGCTTCCGTATGCACTTGAACGAGCGTCGCGTTCACCTGCGTCATCTGGTCTAACTGCTCGACAGCCTGGCTCACCAGACCGACGCCCGCCGATTGCTCGCGCGATGCCCTGGCGATCTGGCCCACCAGGTCCGTTACTCCGCGCACCTGCGAAACGATCTCGGCGATGGTCTTACCGGCCGAGTCGACGAGCTTCGATCCGTCATCGACGGTCTCGACGCTCTGCGTGATCAGCGCCTTGATCTCCTTTGCCGCTTGCGCGCTGCGCTGGGCGAGGTTGCGGACTTCGCCGGCCACGACAGCAAACCCGCGCCCCTGCTCGCCAGCCCGAGCCGCTTCAACGGCCGCGTTCAAGGCGAGTATGTTGGTCTGAAAAGCGATGCCGTCGATGACAGAGATGATGTCGGATATCTTGCGGCTCGATTCCTTGATCTGCGCCATCGTCGCGATGACCTGATTCACGACCAAACCGCCATCTTCAGCCGCTTCGCTTGCGAGTGTGGCGAGGTCGCTGGCTTGCCCGGCGGCGTCCGCGTTATTGCCGACCGTCGAGTTGATCTCTTCCATCGATGCGGCCGTCTCCTCGAGACTGCTGGCCTGGGTTTCCGTGCGTCCCGAAAGCTCCATCGTGCCTGCGGCGATCTCGGTCGTTGCCTGCCGCATCGCTGCCACGCCGTTTCGAACATCGAGGACGGTGGCGCGCATGTTGATACTGACTTGGTTGAGGGTTCGCATGACATCGCCGATCTCGTCGCATCGCTCGCTGCCGTAGCTGGCGCATAGGTCTCCGGCCGCCATTTTCATGGCAGCTTGCACGGCGTCTTGCAAAGGTAACGCGATCGCACGGGACAGGAAGGCGCCGGCGGCCACAGTAGAGAGGAGAATAGTGCAAACCTCGGCAAAAAACGCGAACGAGGCGAGGCCGTTACCGTTGATCGCCACGACGAGAATCGCAACCATGGCGAGCGCGAACACGCAACCCCAGATGTACCGTTTCAGGCCCATTGAGCGGATTTGGCGGGTGATTTTCCCCAGCAAATTCAGACGGACGATGCGACCTTGTTCCCAGCCGAGCTTCTTGTCGCGGTCCGAATGCAGTCGGCGATAGAGCGTTTCATACCGCTCGATTTCCCCTTGAGCAGGTTTGCTCAAGACCATCAGAGATCCGATGTATTGGCCATGAGAAAGGAGCGGGGCGGCGTTCAGGCGGCACCAGACGAGCCGCTCGCTCTTGCAGGCAAGCTTGATAAGGCCGGTCCACGGCTTGCCTTGCCGCACGGCGGCTCCCAAATCGGCCAGGACTTGCGGCGGGACATCCCGTATGCGGTTCGCACCTTGCATGGCCTGGCTTTCCTGCAGCGAATACCCCGTGACCCGCTGGTAGACCGGGTTCGAATAGACGACCTGCGAATTCGCGCCGACACACGAAACCATCAGTTCATGGTCATGCAGTTCGAACTCGAGCTTTGAATTGTTCTCTTGCCCCATCTCTCTTCCAGATGTTTTGGGTGATGCGGATGCCACGCTCCCCGTGGCGCGGGCATGTACCGATATCAGGTCAGTCTTGCATTCGAAATTTAGAACGGCATTCGGTTAAATCTATTGCGAATGCTGTACGCAGTCAAGCGCGGACAGACCCGCGGGCAGACCCGCGGGCAGACTTGCGGACGGACGAGGTATGGCTTTAGCCCAACCCAGGCCTCGGCGCGTTCGCTCGAATTGTGATCAGGGTTCGCCCTTGGTGAGGCGCAGCGGGGGATGGCGATATGCTGGCGGCACTCGATATCGAAGTCATATCACGCCATGGAATTGCGTCACCTGAGACACTTTGTTGCAGTCGCCGAGACCCAGCACTTTGGCCGCGCGGCCGCGCGGCTCGGCATGGCGCAGCCGCCGCTCAGCCAATCGATCATGCGCCTCGAGGAGCAGCTTGGCATCAAGCTCCTCGAACGCACGCCGCGCGGCGTTTCGCTTACGCCTGCCGGCGCCGCGCTGCTGACGGAAGCGAAGCCGCTCATTGCACAAGCGGAATTGGCCGAGCGGCGTGTCAGGCAAGCGGCCGACGAGCTGGCGAGCTTAAGCATCGCGTTCGTGCCCATGTGTGCAATGCGCATCATGCCGCTCGCGATTCAGGCCTTGCGCAAGCAATGGCCTGGCGTGGACGTCCGGTTGATCGAGCGCGGCAGCGCCTTGACGGTCGCGAGCGTCAAGAATGGCAGTATCGATCTGGGTGTGGTGGTCACGAGTTTGGCGGATGTCTCGGGACTGGAAAGCGTCGTCATCGAGCGTTTGCGCGTGGTGGCGGCCGTGCCTGCGGCATGGCCGGTAGCGACACAACGCTCGATCCGTATCGTCGATCTTGCGCAATATCCCCTCATCATGTTCCCGCAGCAGATGTCCCAGCCCGTGTTTGCCGCGTTCGAAGCGGCGCGCCGCGAGGCCAATCTCTCCCCTCGACTCACGCAGCAAGCCCGGCACCCTTACACGATGCTCAATCTCGTCGCGAATGAGCTAGGCATTGGGCTCATGCTCGATTCAGGCCGCCACTTGCCGGTGCAGGGCGTCTCGTTCGTCGACATCGAGGATGTGCCTGGATCTTGCGAAACCGAAGTATCGTTGGTTTGGGCAGATCGCCCTCACAAGCCCTATCACCGGTCGATGCTCGAGATCATGCGGGAAATCGCATCGCCGGATGCCGCATAGCACGCGCTGCGGCATTGCTCATCCGGGCCCTTCGCGCTGCTCCTTCCGATATTCGCCTCCTCGTCCTTGACACCCCAGGACGGGACGTTTATTTTTACGAATGGCGTTCACAAAATAAACCCGCTCGCGCGGCGAGCCAAAGGAGGAGCAGTGAGCACGTTGAATGTGGCGAATCTATTCAGTCTCGATCAGAAGGTGGCCGTGGTAACGGGGGCAGGCTCGGGCATCGGCCGTGAGACCGCGCTGCTGCTCGCGTCGGCGGGCGCGGCGGTGGTGGCTGCCGACCTGAACGAGGAAGCAGCGCAACAGACCGTCAACCAAATCGAGAGCGCATCGGGCAAGGCGATTGCCGTCAAGGTCGATATCGGCGATGAAGGGTCGGTTCTCGCGATGTTCGAAACGGTGCAGGGGAAGCTCGGGCGTCTCGACGTCCTCGTCAACAACGCCGGCATCTACCCGAAGACGCATTTCGTCGAGACATCCGCCGAGAAATGGGACAAGGTTCTCGGCGTCAATCTGCGCGGCACTTTCCTTTGCATGCGTGAAGGCATCAAACGCATGCGTGCGGCGAAGTCCGGGGGCTCCATCGTGAACATTTCCTCGGTGGCTTCGCTGCAGCCGGTGATTTTTGACAACGGCGATTACGGGGCATCGAAGGCAGGTGTCAACAACCTGACCAAGGTTGCCGCGCTCGAATTCGCCGCGGACGGGATTCGCGTCAATGCGGTCCTGCCCGGCGGCGTGGCAACAGAAGGCGCAGCCGCGTCGACCAAGGTGCACCAGGCGAGCGGCCCGATTACTCAGCCCGGCCGCATGCCGCTTGGGCGCATTGGCGTCGCTTCCGATATCGCAAAAGCGGTGCTCTTCTTTGCTTCGCCTGCGTCTGACTACGTCACCGGTCAGTTGCTGGCTGTCGATGGCGGCTTCCAGGTTTCCTGATCGCCACCGCGCCTTCTGCCTTCGCATACCGGCGCCGCATCAGCACCGCGGCTTCCGGTTATGGACGGCTCCTCGCCTGACTGCTCGCCGGTTGCACGTCCGTGCACGCCTGATGCATGCGCGCGTCAAGCGAGCGTTCGCGCGCGCCTCGAACCCTGCACTTGCGGGTAGTGAAAACACCGACGCGATTAATTGAACGAGTAGTTGCATAACGGTTTTGCGTCGCCTAGGATGTCCATCAAGAGGCGCCATACAGGCGCCCACAAGGCAAAGGCCTGATTGGAGACATGCGATGTTCTTTCTCGACAGCGATTTGCGCGGTCCTCTCGCGGACTACACGTTTCACTATGGTCGCCAGCCCGTCGACAAGGGTCCCCCCTCAACGGGCCGGCCGGCTCGCGCAAAACGATCGAAATGGGTGGCCCGCGTGCTGGGGGCCATGCCACTCAATATCTTCCAGCTGACGCAGCACGAAGGGGAGCCGCGATGAAAGCGCTGACGCAAGAGAGCGCCCGCGAAGCCCGGCGGGTATGGCTACCGCTCATTCTGCTGTCGATCTCCGCGGTTGCGGTGTGGCAGCTGCTCAGTGACGTGCGCATCGAAGAACTGGGTCGCTCGGCGATCTTCGACATTGTGATGACCATTGCCGTCCTGGGCGCCGCGGCGCTCGCCGGTATAGTCGGATGTGCGATTGCGAGCCATGCACGCGCGCAGGAAACCGATCTGTCGGCAGGCGAGGGGTACTGTTTCGTCGGCGCGCTGATCGGCGCGGTGATCTTCTTTTTCGCCATGACAATCTAACGGCGGAAACCATGAGCGAAGCGTTGAACCCACGCATTCAAGCGCTGCTGGACAAACAGGCCATACTCGAATGCGTGCATCGGTATTGCCGCGGGATCGATCGCATGGACCGCGAGTTGACGTTGTCGGCATACCATCCCGACGCGATCGACGATCACGGCGCGTTCGTGGGGAACGCCGAGGAATTCGTCGATTGGGCGTTCGCGTACCACGCCGAGCATCAACTGTCTCACCATCACATGGTGTTCAATCATAGCGTCGAGTTGCAGGGCGACACGGCCCACGCGGAAACCTACTGGCTTTTCTTCGGCGACAATCGCGTCAAACCGAACACGCTGGCGGTCGGGCGTTATATCGACCGCTTCGAAAAACGCGAGGGGGTATGGGCTATCGCGGCTCGCGTGTGCATTTCGGAAGCGATCAACGACCTGACGCCCAGCGACGTGCCTGCTGCCTGGCGTGAGGTTCTGATGAGCAACGGTGTCAGTGCGCGCAATTGCGAGGACGTCTCTTATGAGCGGCCTCTGACGACGCGTGAGCGCAGCCAAGTTTCGGGCCTTGCGCAATCGTAGCGCGGCGTTCGAACGGGTACTGGTGTTGCCATGCCATGAAGGCCGACGTCGGCGGAGCCGACGCCGGCCTTCAGCTATTTGGCAAAGGCATGATGGTGCCGTTGCCGACGATAGCAAGGAACTCGCGCCGCGTGGACGGATCATCGCGAAAGGCGCCCAGCATTCGGCTCGTCACGAGCGATGCGCCGGCCTTATGCACGCCTCGCGTGCTCATGCACTGATGCGCGGCTTCGAGGATCACGGCGACGCCCTTGGGCTGCAGGACGGTATTCAACGCGTCAGCGATTTGAACCGTCATCTTCTCCTGGATCTGCAACCGTTTCGCATAGACATCGACGAGGCGGGCGAGTTTTGAAATGCCGACTACGCGATGTTCGGGCAAATAGGCAACATGTGCGCGCCCGATGATGGGCACCATGTGGTGTTCGCAGTAGCTTTCGAAGCGGATGTCCTTCAGCACCACCATCTCGTCGTAGCCGTCCACCTCCGAAAAGGTCGTGGCGAGAATCTGCATTGGATCGGACTGGTACCCCGAGAAGAACTCACGATACGCACGTACGACGCGCGCGGGCGTTTGTACCAGACCTTCTCTGTCAGGGTCGTCGCCGGCCCACCGGATCAGCGTTCGCACGGCTTCTTCGGCATCGTTCCGGGTTGGCCGGGCCGACGCTTCCTCCGCGGCTAACTCGTTGTCCCGCTTGTTCATCCACACTCCTTATCGTTCGTGCCTGGTGCGTGCCGCATGCTGCAAACCGATGTCGGCAACATCCAACCGAGTGTATATAATTGCACGGTGTTCGTAAATACAAACGATGGTTTGCTAGGACCCGACGGCGGCGCACAGCGAGGCCGGCATACATCAGAGGAGCGCAAATGAAAACACGCATTACGGAGTTGCTTGGAATTCGATATCCCATTGTGCAAGGAGGCATGATGTGGGTGGGACGCGCGGAACTGGCTGCTGCAGTTTCGAACGCGGGGGCGCTCGGCACCATCACAGCGCTTACGCAGCCCACGCCGGAGGCGCTGCGAATCGAGATCGAACGGGTGCGGTCGATGACGGATCAACCCTTCGCCGTGAACCTGACCATTTTGCCGACGATCAAGCCGGTGCCCTACGACGAGTACGTGCAAGCCATCGTGGAGAGCGGCGTCAATATCGTCGAGACGGCGGGGCGCAATCCGGAACCCTACATGCCGACGTTCAAGGCCAGGGGAGTCAAGGTCATCCACAAGTGCACATCGGTCCGGCACGCACTCAAAGCGGAGTCGTTGGGTTGCGATGCCGTAAGCGTGGACGGCTTCGAATGCGCTGGCCATCCGGGCGAAGACGACGTGCCCAATCTCATCCTGTTGCCAGCCGCCGCTGCGAAGCTGCGCATTCCAATGCTTGCTTCGGGCGGTATCGCCGATGCGCGCGGCATGGTCGCGGCGCTCGCGCTCGGCGCCGATGGCGTCAACATGGGTACGCGATTCATGGCCACGCAAGAAGCGCCGATACACGAGAACGTCAAGCGTAAGCTCGTGGAGCATGACGAGCTCAATACCGCGCTGATCTTTCGCACACTGAAGAACACGTCGCGCATTTTCAGGAATTCGGTCGCGGAGCAGGTGTTGGAACTGGAACACAAGGAAGGTGCGACGTTCGCCGATCTGAAGCCGCTCGTGAGCGGAGAGCGCGGCAAGCGGATGTATGAGACCGGCGACACGGAAGACGGTACGTTCCCGGCCGGTCTTGCGATTGGCCTGATCGACGATATTCCGACCTGCGCGGAACTCGTGAACCGAATGGTTGCGCAGGCCCGCGCGCTCATTCAGGGTCGGCTGGCTGCGCTCGTCGAGGAGGGCTGAACAAGGAGGATCACGCGGCGCTGGCGATCGAATACCGCTGCCGCGCCGCACTGCCTGAGGGTCGATTGAATTCCCGCCGGGAAGACGAAGGTCTAGAGGCGCTCGAAGACGGCCGCGATGCCTTGGCCTCCGCCGATGCACATTGTCACCAATGCATAGCGCCCACCGCATCGTTGCAACTCGTGGATGGCTTTCACGGTGATCACCGCGCCTGTGGCGCCGATCGGATGCCCGAGCGAGATTCCCGAGCCGTTCGGGTTGACCTTGGCGCTGTCGAATTCGAGTTCTTTCGCTACCGCGCAAGCCTGGGCAGCGAATGCTTCATTCGCCTCGATGACGTCGATGTCCACCACGCTCAGGCCTGCGCGCAGCAGGGCTTTGCGCGCTGCGGGCACTGGGCCGATTCCCATGTATTGCGGGTCGACGCCAGCCTGAGCGTAAGAGACCAGGCGCGCAAGCGGGCGAATGCCGCGTTGCTCCGCACTGCGTCGTGTCATCAGGAGGACTGCCGCGGCACCGTCATTGAGACCGGAAGCATTGCCGGCCGTCACCGTGCCATCTTTCTGGAATGCCGGACGCAGCTTGGCCAGGTCCTCGATCGTCGTGCCGGCCCGCACGTGCTCATCCGTGTCGAAGACGCTCTCGCCTTTTTTCGTACGCAGCGTGACCGGCACGATCTGTTCCCGAAAACGGCCGTCACGGATTGCATCCGCGGCGCGCCGATGCGATTCCACAGCGAGTCTGTCCTGATCGTCGCGTGAAACGCCCCACTTTTTTGCGACGTTCTCGGCGGTCACGCCCATGTGGCAATCACTGAACGGATCTGTGAGCGCACCGACCATCATATCGATCAGGCGAATGTCGCCCATGCGCGATCCCCAGCGTGCGCAAGTCGCGACGTATGCTGCGCGCGACATGTTTTCCGCGCCGCCGCCGATGGCGACTTCCGTGTCGCCGAGCGCGATCGCTTGCGCAGCGGAGATGATCGCCTGAAGGCCGGAGCCGCATAGACGATTGAGCGTCAGCGCCGGCGCGTCGGCGCTGACGCCGCCTTCGAGCGCTGCAACGCGCGACAGATACATGTCACGAGGCTCGGTATGGATCACATTGCCGAACACAACATGACCGACTTCGCTGCCCTGCAGACTGGTGCGGTCGAGCAACGCACGCACGACAGTGGCGCCCAACTGCGTGGGCGGAACGCTCGCGAGCGCCCCCCCAAAATCTCCAATGGCCGTGCGAACGGCAGCGGTGACTACAACTTCATCTTGCATGACGGCTCCTAGGACTCGGCAGATGGCTACTCATCTGAGCAGAGTTTATAAATACGAACGACGTTCATAAAATAGTCCATTTTTTTCTTGCTGTCCACGTTCTCGCGCCGGCGCCGGATCGTCACGACGACGCACACGTTGCGCACGGCAGGCTCGCTCCGCGTGTGATTTGTCGACAGTCCAATGTGGGTGACGCCTGATAGACGGGCGTTCGATTTCGCGCTATGCTAAATTCGTATACATGATCAACGTTCAATTATTGGTTTCGTTGCGGATTGGGCCGTGGAGACCGATGGATGCGCGGTAGCGTTGCAATGGCTCGCAGGCCCTGTCTAACCGGATAACAACAGGATGATCCAGATGGATGCTGGTTCCGCTTCGCACGATGCGCTGATGGATGTACCGTTCCGCCCGATTCGCCTCGGCAGCATGGAAGCGCTCGTCGAACGGCGTCCGGACGGAAGCGTGGTGTATGAACTCAAGGAACCGCTCCAACCGTATCCGATGCGTTTGACGGAGCGGCTCGAACATTGGGCGAACGTTGCGCCCGATCGCGGACTGCTCGCGAGGCGCACGCGCGACGGCACGTCGTGGGAATACCTCACCTACAGGCAGGCATTGGACGGTGCCCGCGCGCTCGGTCAGGTGCTGCTAGATCGAGGGCTGTCAGCCTCACGTCCGCTGATGATTCTCTCGGATCGAAGCTTCGAGCACGCATTGTTTGCGCTTGCGGCGCTACACGTCGGCGTTCCCTATGTCCCGGTGACGCCCGCCTATTCGCTGCTCTCCGAGGATTTCGTGAAGCTCAGGCACCTTGCTGCCGTTTGCAAGCCGGGTCTCGTATTCGCAGAGTGCGGTGTGCAGTATGGTCGCGCATTGCGTGAGGTGTTCGGAGATATCGAGTGTGTCGTCGCCGGCTTGCTTCCCGAAGGGCGCGATGCGTCGCGCGTCGCGGACTGGTTGACAACGCCGGTCACGGTCGAGGTCGACAGGGCGTTCAGCGCGGTCGGTCCCGACACGATCGGCAAGATCATGTTTACCTCGGGAACGACTGGCGCGCCAAAGGGTGTCATCTATTCGCAGCGGATGCTGTGCAGCAATCGCCAGCAGGTCGCGCAAGTGTTCGCGTTCCTTCAAGACGGGCCGCCGGATCTGGTCGACTGGCTGCCTTGGCATCACACATTCGGCGGCACGCACAACTTCGGCATGGTGCTGTATGGCGGCGGGACGTACTACATGGACCCGGGCAAGCCGGCGCCGGAGGCGATTGGACCGACCGTGCAGGCGTTGCGTGAGATCGCGCCGGTTATCTACCTCAACACGCCTCAGGGGCTGACCTCGCTCATTCCGCATCTCAAAGCGGACAAGGCATTACGCGAGAAGTTTTTCAGCAAGCTTGCGTTGATCTACTACGGTGGCGCGAGCCTGCCCGGATACATCTGGGCTGAGTTCGACGAGCTCGCGATGCGTACCATCGGGCAGCGCGTGTTGATCATGTCGGGGCTTGGCTGTACGGAGGCGGGGCCAACGCCGATGTCGGCGGCCTGGGACCCGCGCCGCGAGGCGATCGCGGGATTGCCCGTGCCCGGCACGAAGGTGAAGGTGGTGCCGGTCGGCGCGAAGCGGGAGATCCGCTATTTCGGGGATTGCGTCACGCCAGGCTACTGGAAAGATCCCGAGCGCACCGCGGCCTCGTTCGACGAAGAAGGCTATTTCTGCTCCGGCGACGCGGGCACGTTCATCGACCCGCAGCGCCTCGAACTCGGCTTGCGCTTCGACGGACGCATTGCCGAGAACTTCAAGCTGTCCACGGGAACATGGGTCAATGTAGCGGAATTGCGCCTGCATGCGCTCGACGTGTTCGGCGCCTACGCGCGAGACGTCGTGATTGCGGGGCACGACCGGGACTATCTGACCGCGCTCGTCTTCCCCGACATCCAAGCGTGCCGGGCGCTTTGCGACGAGCTTCAGGACCGGGCGGCGGGTGCCGAGCAAGTCGTCAATAGCCGGGGCGTGCGCGCGTTCTTCCAGAAGGGCGTCGACCAGCTTTCTGCGCGTCAGGGCGGCAGCTCGGCGCGCATCGCGCGCATCGTGCTCGAAACCGAGCAGCCCACCATCGACAACGGCGAATTGAGCGCGAAGAGCGCGATCAGCCAGCGCAATGTGCTCGATCGGCGGCGCAGCGTCGTGGAGGAGCTCTATCGCGTGCCGCCCACGCCGCGCACGCTGGTCGGCAATCCCACTTCGGGCGCAGCCTAGACGAAGTGAGTTCAACGTACCGAAACACTGGACGCTAAAAACAATGGATTTTCGCGTAGACCCCGCGGACATTGAATTCCGCGAAGAAGTGCGGGCGTTTCTCAAGGAACATTTGCCGGCGGACCTGGCGTTTCGCGGGCAGCAAGGTTTCCTCGCCGGGGACGACGATTCCCAGCGCTGGACCCACATCCTGCACGAAACGCGCGGGTGGTCGGTGCCGCATTGGCCGGTTGCAGACGGTGGCACGGGCTGGACCGCCATGCAGCGCTACATCTTCGAAGAGGAGTGCTATCTGGCAGGCGCGCCCGCGCAGAATCAGGCCGGCGTCTCGCTCGTCGGGCCGGTGATCTGCGAGTTCGGCAACGAAGAGCAAAAGCGGCGCTTTCTGCCGCCTATTCAGCGCGGCGAAGTGTTCTGGGTGCAGGGTTTTTCGGAACCGGGATCGGGTTCCGATCTCGCATCGCTGCGGACGACGGCCGTGCGCGAGGGAGACCACTACATCGTCAATGGACAGAAGATCTGGACGAGCTTCGGCAGCTACGGCCAGTGGAATTTCGTGCTGGTCCGCACCGATACTGAGGCCAAGCCGCAAAAGGGCATCTCGTTCCTGTTGCTCGACATGTCCTCCCCGGGCGTCACCGTGCGGCCCATCGGCACACTGGACGGCTGCCACCATCTCGCCGAAGTCTTTTACGACAACGTGCGCGTGCCGGCCGAGAACCTGATCGGCGAGGTGAACAAGGGTTGGGGATATACGAAGTTTCTCCTTTTCAACGAGCGTGCGTTCCTCGGCGCCGAAGCGCCCGCGCTCAAGCGCTATCTGCGCAAGGTCCGGCACTACGCGTCTCGTGAACGGGCGGCCGGCAAGCCGCTCATTGCGGATCCGACATTTGCGGCGCGGCTTGCGCAGCATGAACTGGAGGTCCGCGCAATCGACATGGCCGTGCAAAAGATTCTGCACCAGGGAATCGACGAGCGCAGCGGCGGCATGGCGATCGGGTCGATGCTCAAGGTGCGCGGATCGGAACTCCATCAGAAGCTCACGGAGATGCTGCTCGAGGTGATTGGAGACTATGGCGCCGTGTTCTATGCCGATCCGAACGAAGAGCGTGAACTGCGCGGCGCTTCGTTCCCTGGACCTGAGTACGCGCCGGGGCTCGCGGCGGAGGTCTTTTATCGCCGCGCTTGCACGATCTATGGGGGGACGGCCGAAATCCAGCGGAACATCATCGCCAAGGCGATGTTTGGCCTGTGACGCCGCGCCGACGGGACGGGGCAGGAAGACTGGGGCGGCCCGGCGTTTTCTAAAGAGGATGCAGCATGGACTTTGAGTTGAGCGACGAACAGCGCATGTTGCAGGAAAGCGCGCAGCGCTTCTTGCAAAAGAGCTATACGTTCGAGCATCGCAGCAAACTTGCGTCGCAAGGTGGCGGCTTTTCGCGCGAGACATGGCGCGCGTTCGGCGAGATGGGCTGGCTCGGTGTTGCCGTTCCGGAAAGCATGGGCGGCATGGGTTTTTCGCCCGTCGAAAGCGCGATCGTGGCCGAGCAGTTCGGCCGCGCACTCGTGCTGGAGCCCTATGTGATGTGCGGCGTATTTCCGGCGTCGCTCGTTGCGCGCATTGGCCGTGAAGGGCAGCGCGAGGCATGGCTCGGTGACATGGTGGCAGGCGAAATGATCTATGCCGTCGCCCACAGCGAGCGAGAGGCGCGTGGACAGGTGCACTATGTGAGCGCCACGGCGAAGCGAACTGTCGACAACACCTGGCGGCTCGACGGATACAAGACGCTCGTGGTGGGCGCGCCCGTTGCTGACCGGCTGCTCGTCGTCGCCCGCACGGCGGGCGCGGCCGACGAGAAGGGCGGTATCGGCGTGTTCCGTGTCGATCCGAAGCAGGCGGGCGTGTCGCTCAAGACGTGCGCGCTGCTCGACGGCACGCCGTCCGCCGACGTACAGCTCGATGGCGTCATCGTTGCCGAAGTGGACGTGCTTGGCGAAGCAGGGAATGCGTTCGATGGGCTGCAGGCTGCCGTGGACGAAGCGATCGTCGCAATCTGCGCCGAGCTCGTCGGCGACATCGAAGACGTGATCGAGCTCGCGGCGGAATACCTCAAGACGCGAAAGCAATTCGGCGTCGCGATTGGAAGTTTCCAGGCCCTGCAGCACCGCATGGCCGACATGGCGATCGATGCGATGCAGGCGCGGGCGACCTTGCACCGCGCGTTGCTCGCACTCGGCGAAGACGGCGCGCACCGCAGCGTGGAGATATCGGGGTGCAAGGCGCAGACCACGCGCAGCGCGAAGTTCGTCACGCAGCAGGGTATTCAACTGCACGGCGGCTACGGCATCACCAACGAATACAAGGTTGGCCATCACTATCGCCGGCATCTGGTGCTCGATGTGTTGTTCGGCAACATGGAATATCACCTGAATCGCTACGCATGCCGCATTCAGGACGAGGCGTTGGCTGCGGCAGCTTGAACATGCATGAGGTGTCGTCATGACCGTAAAACAAACGGATTGGCTCGGCCTGGAACGTGAGGGGGCCGTTCTCACGCTTACCCTGAATCGGCCCGATGCGCGAAACGCACTCAACCTTGCGCTGACCGGCGCGCTCGTCGATGCCTTGCGCGACTTCGAAGCGGACGAGAGCCTGCGGGTGCTGATTGTGACGGGCGCCGATCCGGCATTTTGCGCGGGACTCGACTTGAACGATTTTTCCGCGCCCGATGCGCCGCGGGCGCGCGTAGCGGAAATGATCGACATGTGGCCGCGCCTTTCGAAGCCCGCAATCGCGGCAGTCAACGGCGCTGCCGTCACTGGCGGACTCGAGCTTGCGATGGGATGCGATTTCATCATCGCTTCCGAGCGAGCGCGCTTCGCCGACACTCATACGAAAATCGGCGCGCTTGCCGGCGGCGGCATGACCGCCAGGCTCCCGTATATCGTCGGGCCGAGGTGGGCCAAGCAGATCAGCTTGACGAGCGATCCGCTCGACGCGGCCACGGCATTGCGCATTGGTCTCGTCAACGAGGTCGTCGCACACGATCAGCTGATGGAGCGTGTCGGGGCCCTCGCGAGGACGATCGCGAGCCGCCGTCCGGATCTCGTCGCTACCGTCAAGCGCGTGATCGATCAAGGCGCGCTGACGTCGCTGCACGAGGCGTTGCGCATCGAGAAGGCTGCGTTGTCGGAAAGAAAGCAGAACGGCGGCATGGCGTGGCAAGCGGGGCAATAACCGACTGGGCTCGCATGGCAAAGCGGTACAGCAATGGACAAACCAGCGCAGTGGGCGGCGGTCACACCGTCTCATTCAACTGAATTGCACGAAGGGAACGCACAGTGCGCCCACAATTGTTGAAGACGCGGATCACCGATCTGCTCGGCATCCGCCACCCGATACTTTGCGGTGGTCTCGGGCCGCGCGTGTCAGACGCCCGTTATGTCGCGGCAGTCGTCAATGCGGGCGGCATGGGATTCATTGTGGGGGCCGGCTTTCCCGACCCCGACGAATTCCGCAACGAACTGCGCACGTGCCGCGAACTCACCGGTGCAAAGAACTTCGGCGTCAATCTCTACCTATCGCGGCAAGCGGGCGGTGTGGAGCGAGTCAAGGAGCAAATCCGCATCCTGATCGACGAGAACGTCGCTTGTGTGGAGACGGCCGGCGCGAGCCCCGAAGCGGTCGTGCCGCTGCTGAAGGAGGCGGGCATCAAGGTTTTGCACAAGGTGCCCGCTGTGCGCTATGCGCATACGGCGGTGCGGATGGGTGTCGATGGGGTGATCGTCGTCGGCAATGAATGCGGCGGTCATCCCGGCATCTATCAGATCGGCAGCATTGTGCAGGCGGCCCAGGCACCTCGCGAAATCGGCTTGCCCGTCGTGATCGGCGGTGGCATCGGCACCGGGCGGCAACTTGCGGGCGTCCTGGCGATGGGCGCGGACGCCGTGATCATGGGCACGCGCATGATGGTTGCCGATGAACTGTGGATTCATCGCGACGTCAAGGCGAAGGTGGTGGCGGGCGACGGCAGCGAAAGCGTCGTCGTCAAATCTGCGATTCGCGATCACCACCGCGTGCTGCGTAATGAGAGCGCAGAAGCGGTCTTGGAACTGGATCGCGCGCAGGTGACTGAATTCGAGCAGTTCCGTCCTCACGTGATGGGCGCACTTGCGCACCAGGCCTACGTGACCGGCGATACGCGCAAGGGCATGATCGACTATGGCCATGCGGCGATCTTTGCCGATGCAATCAAACGAGTCGAGGCGATTTTCGACGAGATCATCGACGATGCCGCGCTCGCAATGAACCGGTTAAATGCGCTGGTGACGTAGGCCGAGCGGGGTGACAACAATGCGCGCAACCTCGGGGCGGCTCGTCATCCCGCAGATTGCCCCGAAAGCGCGCGCACCTGTTTACTTCACATACTTGCGAAACTCCGGCTTGCGCTTCTCACGGAATGCGTTGCCGCCTTCCTTCGATTCATCCGTCTCGTAGTAAAGCGCGAGCGCCTGCATCGCAAAGGCGCCGATGCCGCGGATATTCTCCGTGTCGATATTGAAGGAGCGCTTCGCGAGTGCGATCGCGGTCGGGCTCATCTGCAAAATTTCATCGCACCACTTCTTCGTTTCCGCATGGAGTTGCTCGGGCGGCACGACCGCATTGATGAGACCCCAGTCGAGCGCCTGCTTCGCGCTGTATTTGCGGCATAGGTACCAGATTTCCCGCGCGCGCTTCTCGCCGATGATGCGCGCGAGGTACGCCGTGCCGAAGCCGGGATCGACCGAGCCCACCTTCGGGCCGACCTGGCCGAAGATCGCGGTCTCGGAAGCGATGGCGAGATCGCAGATCGTAACGAGCACGTTTCCGCCGCCGATCGCATAGCCGTTCACGCGCGCGATCACGGGCTTCGGAATGTCGCGAATGATGCTTTGCAGTTCCTCGATCGGCAGGCCGACGGTGCCGCGCCCGTTGTAGCCGTCGCCGGACTGGTCGCCGCCCGTGCAGAACGCCTTGTCGCCGGCGCCCGTGAGCACGACGACGCCGATATCCTTGTTCCATCCCGCGAGCCCGAAAGCCTTGATGAGCTCTTCACAGGTGTTGGCGTTGAATGCGTTGTAGACCTTCGGGCGATTGATGGTGATCGTGGCGACCCCATCGGCCTCCTGATAAACAATGTCCTTGAATTCCATGTCGTATTCCGATGTGGTTGTTGGATGTCGCTGGCCGCGCCGTTTAGCCGGCCATGGTCAGACCGCCGGACACGCTGATGACCTGGCCGGTGATGAAGGCTGCATCGTCGCTTGCGAGGAAGGCGACCATGCCGCAGATGTCTCCAGGCTCACCCATGCGCCCGAATGGCACGGCCTTGACGAGCGCGGCCTTGATGCGCTCGCCTTTTTCGCCTTGCGCGAGGTTGTCGAGAAGCGGCGTCGCGGTGGGGCCGGGGCATATGACATTGACGGGGATCTGCTGACGCGCCATCTCGCGCGCCATCGTCTTCGTGAATGCGATCAGGCCGCCTTTGCAGAACGAGTACACCGCTTCCATCGACGAACCTACGCGTCCCGCGTCCGAGGAAATATTGACGACGCGGCCCCGGCCGCGTTCGGCCATGCGCTTGAGCACGGCGTGGTGCATGTTGAGCGGTCCATAGAGATTGATGGCGACGACCTTGTCCCAGAACGGCTTTTCGGTTTGCAGGAAGAAGGCGCCCATGTCCCAGCCGGCGTTGTTGACGAGCACTTCGATCGGCCCGAGCTCTTGCTCGACCTTGGCGACGGCAGCGTGGACGCCTTCGTGATCCGTGATATCGACGCGATACGCGCGCGCATTTCCGCCTGCCGCCTCGATTTCGGCCGCGACACGTTCGGCGCCTTCTTGGTTGAGGTCGAACAGGGCGACGGTGGACCCTTCTTCGCCGAACCGCTTGCTGATTGCCGTTCCGATGCCGCCGGCGGCCCCTGTGACGACGACGACCTTATCCTTGAGCCCCTTCATTGATTCCCTCCGTGATGTGCCAGGCGCTCGCGCGCCGATTAGTCTTTGCTGAGCGCTTCCGAAACCGCCTCGCCTTTCCCCGTGGCCCGCGCAACGAGCGCGCGCGCCTCATCCGCGCCGTAGCCCGCTTCGATCAGGACCTCGACGCTGTGCTCGCCGAGATTCGGCGGCAGATAGCGCACATTGCCCGGAGACTCGGAAAAGTGAACCGGAATAGACGTCATCACCATCTCGCCTTCCGTCGGGTGCTCGAATCGCTGGAAGAACCCGGTCTCCTTCAGGTACGTGTCCTGCATCAGGTCTTTCAGGTCGCGCACGGGACCGTGAGGCACGTCGGCCGAGGCAAAAATGGCGTTCCACTCCTCGGTGGTCTTGGTAAGGATGGCGTCGCCGACGATGCGGTAAAGCTCGTTGATGTTGCGCATCCGTTCCGCCATATGGCAAAAACGCGGATCGTCGAGAAGGTGAGCCGCATCGATCGCGCGCAGCACGCGGCGCCATTGTTCGTTGTTCACCGCAAGCAGGCAGATGTGACCGTTCTTTGTCGCATAGGGCCGGCGATGCGGCGAGAACATGCGCGGATAGCCGAGACCGGTCCCATCGTTCGACCCTAGCGCGCCTTCCCACAGATGCTCGAATAGATTGAACTGCAGCATCGTCTCGAACATCGGCACGTGAACGAGCTGACCCGAGCCCGTGCGCTCGCGGTGATAAAGCGCCATGCCGATCGACGACGCCAGCACATAGCCGCAGAACTTGTCCACGATCACCGTCGGGAAGTAGCGTGGCGATCCGTCCGCATCGCGGTTCATCGCGGCGATGCCGCTCTCGCCCTGAATGACGTCGTCGAAAGCGGGGCGGTCCTTGTGGGGACCGTCGATGCGATAGCCCGCGCCCGATGCGTACACGATGCGGGGGTTGCGCGCTCTCACGCTGTCATAGTCGATACCGAGCCGCTCGGCCGCGCTCGGGCGCATGCTGTGAACGATGACGTCGGCCGTCTCGACGAGCTTGAGCAACGCCTCGCGGCATTCGGCCTGCTTGAGATTCAGGATCACGCTCCGCTTGTTGCGGTTCATGATCGTATAGAAGACGGCCATGTCCGGGTTACGGCCGGGACCGTTCTTGCGGTTCTGGTCGCCTTCGGGCGGTTCGATCTTGATGACATCCGCACCCATGTCGCCCAAAAGCTGCGTCGCGACGGGGCCGAGCACATTGATGGTCAGATCGATCACGCGGACGCCGGCCAACGGTCCGGTCGCCCGTTGCAGCGGTTGTTGGGGATTGTGCATGCTCAGGCCTTGTATTCTTTGCCCTTCACCAGCCTGAGCGGCGTATAGACCATCACTTCCGTGCCGTCCTGCTTGATCACACGATTGCGTGTGCGCACGAGTCCAAGCCCGGGTCGTCCCTTGCTTGGCCGGCATTCGGTCACTTCACATTCCACATGAATCGTGTCGCCGACATAGGTCGGACCTTTGATGTCGAGTTCCATGTTCAGGAACGCAAAGCCGACACCTTGCATGGTGGCCTGCGTGAGCAGCCCTTCCATGAGCGTAAACACCAGCGCGCCCGGCGCGACGCGCCCCTTGATGGCCGATTGCTCCCGGAGAAATTCGGTGTTCGTGAACAGCACCTCCAGCATGCCGGTCACGGAAACGAAGTTGACGACATCAGTCTCGGTGACCGTGCGGCCGACGGTCTTGAACTGGCGTCCAATGGGCAGGTCCTCCCAGTGAATCCCCAAGCCAACCGTTTCGATTTCTTCCATTTGCCTGTCCTCTTTATTGTCGCTTGCCGATTTGCCGAACTGTCTTGTCAGTTCTTCTTGACGCGGCCAAGCACGTTGTCCGCGATGATGTTTCGCTGGATCTGGTTGGTGCCTTCGATGATTTGCACCACCTTTGCGTCACGGAAATAGCGGTTGATCGGATATTCGTTCGAGATGCCCGCCGCGCCGAAGAGCTGCACGGCGTCGGTCGCGACTTTCATGGCGACATCGGACGCGAACATCTTCGCCATCGCGGCCATCGGGGCCAGTTCCCGGCCGCGCACCCCGGCGTCGACGAGCGACGCGGTGCGGTAGACCAGCTGGCGCGCGGCTTCCGTTTGCGTCACCATGTCGGCGATCATCCAGCGCACGCCCTGGAAGTTGCTGATGGTCTGACCGAATGCCACGCGGTCCTGAATAAATTTGACGGTGTGATCGATCGCGCCCTGCGCAATGCCGACCGCGCGCGCGGCCACAATGGGGCGGCTCGTGTTGAGCGCCTCCATGGCCACCTTGAATCCTTGTCCGCCTTCCGGGCCGAGACGGTCTTCGGAACGGATGAAGGCGTCGTCGAAATAGAGCGGGCACGACGCTACGCCGCGGGCACCCATCTTGTCTTCCTCATTGCCGATCGTGAGGCCGGGCGTGTTGCGCTCGACGATGAAGAGATTGATCCCGAGCGGCTGGCCTTCCTCATCGAGCGTCCTCGCCGCGACGAGGATGAAGTCGGCGATATGCGAATTCGTGCACCAGATCTTCGATCCGTTCAGCACATAGCCGCCCTCTGTGCGCCGCGCTGTGGTGCGGATACCGGAGACGTCGGAACCGCTTTGTGCTTCGGTGATGGAAAGCGCGCCGCGCAGCTCGCCCGAGGCCAGGCCCGGTAGCAGGCGCGCCTTCTGCGCTTCAGTGCCGCCTTCGAGAATGGCGCCGAACGGCGTCCACTGCACGACTAGCAGATAACCGGTGTTGTAGCAAACGCGTCCGAACTCCTCCACAGCGATACAGGCCGACATGACGCTCCCAGCGCCGCCGTACGCGTCGGGAAACGGCAGCGTGAAGAGGCCCAGTTCCTTAAGTAGTGCGTACATGTCATGCGGATACTCGGCCGTGCGGTCGATCTCGTCGGCGCGCGGCGCCACGCGCTCCCTCGCGACGCGCCGGATGAGATCGCGGATCTGAACCTGGTCGTCAGTTAGTTCGTATGTCACTTCGGGCTCTCTTGCTAGCGGTGTTCCGGGCCGGGATTCGCGTCCGGAGTGGGGAAACCTTCCCCCGCTGGCCACTCCTGAACATCGCTCGGCATCAGTCTTCGAAAACATGAACAATGTTCGATAACGTAAACGAATCGTCCGGGAGACGTCAAGCGCGGAAACAAGCCGCCGCGGGTTTGTCCGGGGTAGGTTCGGCATTTCCCGCGATGTAGTGTCAGCCTTGCGCGGCGGGGCATGACAGCGCTTTCCCGCCGTTGACAGGGCGCTTCCAGTGCGTTTAGTATTTGGAACATCGTTCGTGTATACGTTTTACGTTCACCCGATATAGCGGCTCTCATCGGCGTGAGCCTGTGGCAAAACGATTTGGAGGAGCGGGGAATGGACTCTCTTTGTCCTGAAGTCGACTATCAGAAGTTTCTGGCCGAGGGTCGCTTGATGATCCAGCGCAGCCGCGGCAGCGGCCGCTATGTCTTCTACCCGCGCGTGGCCGAGCCCGTTACCGGGGCGCGCGACCTGGAGTGGGTCGAGGCTTCCGGCAAGGGGACGGTTTATTCCACCACGGTCGTGCGCCAGAAAGCGCCCACGCCGAGTTACAACGTTGCACTGATCGATCTGGAAGAGGGTGTGCGCATGCTCAGCTGCGTGGAGGGCATCGAGCCGGAGGCCGTGCGCATCGGCATGCCGGTGCAGGCGAAGGTGGTGTACCGGGGGGACGCGGCATTGCTTGTATTCGAACCGGCCTGACACCCGCTAACCCCGCAACCGGCCGTCAAGACCCGGGCGCACCGATAAAAGGTAGATCGAATGGACTTCAACTTGCGCGGGCGTACCGCACTGGTGGCAGGCGCCACATCTGGGATTGGCGAAGCACCCGGCCTGTCGTCGATGGACCTTGCGGCGCGTGCGTCCGTCGACGCACTGGCGCAAGTCGGCCTCACGCCCGGCGACGTGGACGGACTCTTTGTCTGCACGCCGGACGATATGCTCTCGGGGCTTACGTTTGCCGAATACCTCGGTATTAACCCGAAGTTCACCGACAACAACCGCAGCGGCGGCTCGGCGTTCGAGATCTACGCCCACACGGCGGCGATGGCGTTGCTGACGGGGCAGATCGACGTTGCGTTGATCGCCTATGGGAGCAACCAGCGCAGCGCGGCGGGCAAGCTCGTGCAGTCGTCGCGGCCTTCGCCCTGGGAGAGCCCGTACAAGCCGATGAACCCCGTATCGTCATATGCGCTTGCGGCGGCGCGTCATATGCACCAGTACGGCACGAAGCGCGAACATCTCGCCGAGGTCGCCTTGGCCGCGCGCAAGTGGGCACAGTTGAATCCGGAGGCGTACGTGCGCGCGCCGCTATCGATCGACGATGTGCTGGGCGCGCGTCTCGTATCGGACCCCCTGTCGGTGCGCGATTGCTGCCTCGTGACCGACGGCGCGGCGGCCGTCGTCATGGTGCGGGCCGACCGGGCGCGCGATTTGACCGCCCAGCCGGTATATCTGCTCGGCGCGGCTTCGGCCACTTCGCACCGCGAAATCGCGAGCATGCCGGATCTGACTGTGACCGCCGCGGCCGAATCAAGCCGGCGCGCGTATGAAATGGCGGGCGTAAAGGCAAGCGATATCGACGTCGCCATGCTCTACGACGCATTCACGATCAACACCATTCTTTTTCTCGAGGATCTCGGCTTCTGCCCGAAAGGGGAAGGCGGCCGCTTCGTGTCGGACGGCGCCATTGCGCCGGGCGGTCGTCTTGCCGTGAATACGAACGGCGGCGGTTTGTCCTGCGTTCACCCCGGCATGTACGGACTGTTCCTGATCGAAGAATCGATGCGCCAATTGACGGGCCGCGCCGGCGACCGCCAGATTGCCGGCGCGAAGCTCGCGATCGCGCACGGCAACGGTGGCGTGCTGTCGAGCCAGGCCACCGTCATTCTCGGAACGCAGGAAACGCTCTAATGGCAGAGATCGTAGAGGCCCGGCAAGACGGCGCAATCGCGGTCGTCACATTGAATTATGTTCAACGGCGCAATGCGTTCTCGCTGAAAATGCGCGAGGCGTTGTACGCGGAACTTTATCGGCTGATGCATCGCGAGGACAGTTGCCGCGCGATTGTCCTGACCGGCGCGGGTAATACGTTTTGCGCGGGCGGCGACATTTCCGAAATGCAGACGCGCAAGGTACTCGAATATCGTCAGCGCAATCAATTGCCGCTCGATATTTTCAGGCTGATGATCGAAGGTCCGAAAGCCGTTGTCGGCGCCGTGGAAGGGTTTGCTTTTGGCGCGGGTCTTTCACTCGCTGCGGCGTGCGATTACGTCGTCACCTCTTCGGCCGCGCGATATGCGAGTGCGTTCGTCAAGGTGGGGCTGCTACCCGACACGGGGCTCTTCTGGTCGCTCTCGCAACGCGTAGGCGGCGGTCTTGCGCGCGAGCTGATGCTGAGCGCGCGAGAGTTCGACGGCATCGAAGCGGGCGAGACCGGCTTTGCCAATCAGGTTGTCGAGCCCGGCGAGGCGCTGAATGCGGCCATGGAAGTGGCGCAACGATACGCGGACCTGCCCTCGGTGGCCACGGCGCATCTGAAGAGCGCGCTCGCCACGGGCATTCGCACGCTCGACGACGCGATCGAAACCGAAGTCAACCTGCAGCCGATCCTGCGCCGCAGCCGCGAACATCAGGAAGCCGTGAGCGCCTTCATGGACAAGCGCAAGCCTGTCTTCGTGGCCGACTGAAGGAAGCCATCATGAGCGAAAAGCAAACTGCAGGCACCGACGCCGCGCCGCTGATCGAGGTGACGCGCGAGGGGCACGTCGCGATCGTGACCTTGAACAATCCTCGGCGTCGCAACGCCATGAGCCGGCAGATGCGCCAGATGCTGCGCGACACGATGCATCGCCTCATGGTCGATGACGCCGAGTCGCGTGCGATCGTCCTGGCCGGCGCGGGTGAACACTTTTGCGCGGGCGCCGACATCTCCGAAATGACGCAGCGCACGATCTTGCAAAGCCGCGAGATTCTGGCCGAATCGTGTGTCGTCGTGCGCGAAATGCTGGCCGGTCCCAAGCCCGTTGTGGCAGCCGTCGAAGGCGTGGCCTTCGGCGCGGGACTCTCGCTCGCGGTCGCGACCGACTATGTCGTTGCCGCATCGAACGCGCGTTTTTGCGCGGCTTTTCTGCGCGTCGGCCTGATCCCGGATACCGGCATTCTATGGACGCTGCCCAAGCGCATCGGGATGGCCCGCGCCAAGGAGATGCTCTCGCTCGCCACGGAGATCGACGGTAACAAGGCTGGATCGATTCACCTCGCGAACCAAGTAGTCGAGCCCGGCGCCGCACGCGCAAAAGCAATCGATGTTGCGCGTGGCCTGGCCGATCTGCCGCCGCTCGGCGTGGCACTCCTCAAGGAAGCGCTCACGAATGCCGCGACGACGATGGATGGCGCGCTGCGAGCCGAGATCGACTATCAGCCCATTCTGCGCCGGTCGAAGGACCATCAGGCTGCCTGCAAGGCGTTTTTCGAACACACCGTGCCGGTTTTCACTGGCGAGTGACGGCGGGGGAGTGATGCGATGAGTATCGAACAAGAGCAAATGGCAGCGGGCAGCGACCCAATCGTTCACGTGCGTCGCGAAGGCGAGGTGACCGTTGTCACGATGAACTATCCCGAGCGCCGCAATGCATTCTCGATGAAGATGCGTCTCGCGTTGACCGACGTGTTCCAGCGGCTCATGCATGATGATCCCGAAACCAGGGCAATCGTGCTGACGGGCGCCGGCGGTCATTTTTGCGCGGGCGGCGACTTGTCGGAAATGCAGGAAGCCACGCCATCATTGCTGGCGCTGCGCGAACGCATCGCGGTGGGTGTACGCCTTTTCAAGCTGATTTACGCGGGCACGAAGCCGGTCGTCGCAGCCGTAGAGGGAGCGTGTTATGGCGCGGGCCTCTCGCTCGCCGCGGCTTGCGACTTCGTGGTCAGTGCCGAGACGGCGAAATATTCCTGCGCGTTCGGCAAGGTCGGATTGCTGCCCGATACCGGAATCCTCTGGACGCTGCCGCAGAGAGTAGGCGGGGGCAAGGCACGGGAACTGATGCTGAAAGGCGACGTGATCGAGGCATCCGAGGCGCGCCGTATCGGCCTGGTCAGCGAGGTTGCCGCGAGCGGGTGCGCGCTCGATGCGGCGATCGCGGCCGCGTCTCGCTTCGCGAGCTATCCACCGGTGACTCTGGCGCTCCTGAAGGCGAGTCTCGTCAACGCGGGCAATTCGATCGAAGACGCGTGCCGCCTCGAGATCGACCTCAATCCGCTGACGCGTCAGACCAACGATCACTCGGAAGCCGTGAACGCCTTCATGGAAAAGCGCAAGCCGGTATTTACCGGCGCCTGAAGCCGCCGTTCTCCGTTGCTGTTTCTACTGGACATTCACCGCATATGTTTACGCCTGACCTGCTGAAGAACAAAAGAATTCTGATCACCGGCGGCGGCACCGGTCTCGGCAAGAGCATCGGCCGGCGCTATGTCGAACTGGGCGCCGATCTCGTCATCTGCGGTCGCCGCAAAGAGGTGCTCGATGCGACGGCCGATGAGTTCCGTGCGGCAATGCCTGGCGCGCGCATCACGACCGTATCGGCAGACGTGCGCAGCGCGGAGTCCGTCGAGTCGATGATGGACATCATCTGGCAGGACGGCCCGCTCGACGTACTGCTGAACAACGCGGCGGCGAACTTCATCGCGCGCACGGAAAGCCTCTCGCCGCGCGCAGTGGATGCGGTCCTCAACATCGTTCTCCATGGCAGCTTTTATTGCACGATCGCCGCGGGCAGGCGCTGGATCGACGCGGGCCACAAGGGCAACGTGATCAGCACCGTGTCGACGCCCACGATGACCGGCTCGGCTTTTACTGTGCCGTCCGCGGCCGCAAAGGCCGGCGTGCTCGCAATGACGCGCAGCCTCGCCGTCGAATGGGGGCCGAAGGGCATTCGGCTGAACGCGGTGGCCCCTGGCCTCTTTCCGACGCCGGGAGCATGGGAGCAGCTCTATCCGCCCGGCTCGCAGGTCGAACCGCAGGAACGCTCCGTGCCGCTGCGGCGCTTCGGCGATCACAGCGAACTTGCCGACCTCTACGCGTATCTGGCTTCGGAGGGATCGGGCTATATCACTGGAGACATGATCGTGATCGACGGCGGTCGCTGGATGCAGGGCGTGGGCGGCCCGACTTTCCGCGCCATGCAGGATTGGACCGACGAGCAATGGGATGCCATGCGCGCCCATGCGCGCAAGGGTTGACCGATGGGACCGCTTGAAGGAATCCGAATCATCGAGCTGGCCGGTATCGGACCGGGGCCGATGGCGGCGATGTTGCTCGCCGATTTGGGCGCGACGGTGCTGCGCATCGAGCGGCGCCAGCCGGTCAAGCTCGGCATCGAGCGGCCGTTGCGCTACAACCTGTTGCTGCGCAACCGGAAGACGATCGCACTGGATCTGAAGGACCCAAAAGCCGTCGAGCTCGTGCTGTCGCTCGTTGAGCGCGCCGACGCCTTGATCGAGGGTTTCCGCCCCGGCGTAACCGAGCGCCTTGGTCTCGGCCCGCAGGCTGCCCTCGAGCGCAATCCGAAGCTCGTCTACGGACGCATCACGGGGTGGGGGCAGGACGGCCCGCTTTCCGAGTATGCAGGACACGACCTGAACTACATCGCGATCACCGGCGTGCTCAACGCAATCGGCCGCCGCGATCAGCCGGCGTCGATACCGCTGAACCTGATCGGCGACTATGCGGGGGGTTCCCTGTACCTCGCCATGGGGCTGCTTTCCGCCATCCTGCATGCGCGCAACGGTGGCAAAGGCCAGGTCGTTGACGCCGCCATCGTCGACGGCACGGCCAACCTTGCCACGACGTTCTTTGGGATGCAGGCGGCCGGCATCTGGCGCGACGGACGCGGGACGAATATCACGGACTCCGGTTCGCACTTCTACGACGTCTATGAATGCGCGGACGGCAAGTGGATTTCGGTCGGCCCTATCGAAGACAAGTTCTACCTCGAGCTGCTCCGCCTGCTCGACATCGATCCACAAACGCTCGGCGCACAACTCGACGAGCGCAACTGGCCTGCGGCTCGCGCGTTGTTCGCGCTGAAGTTCAAAAGCCGCACACGCGAGCAGTGGACGACGCTGCTCGAGCACACGGACGCGTGCTTCGCGCCGGTGCTGTCGTGGAGCGAGGCACCCGAACACCCGCACCTCAAAGCGCGCGGGACGTTCATCGAAATCGACGGCATCGTTCAGCCGGCTCCGGCGCCGCGTTTCTCGGTCACGGTACCCGAGACGCCGACGGCGCCCGAAGCGCCCGACGCGACGACGATCGATGCCGCGCTGGCCGCATGGCTCCACCCGGAGCGCATCGGCGAGCTGAAAGAAGCGGGAACGCTGGCCTGAGCCGCACGCGGCAATCGGCCCATAAAAAAAGGAACGAGACACTCATGGACCTGCGATATACCGACGAAGAACTGGCATTCCGCAATGAGGTGAGGGCCTTCTTCAAGGAGGCGCTGCCCGCCGACATTCGACGCAAGGCCGTGATGGGGCAGCGCTATTCGGCGGCCGATCTGCGCCGCTGGCAACGCATCCTCTACGAGCGCGGCTGGGCTACGCCAGCCTGGGACAAGGCGTGGGGCGGTACCGGCTGGAGCGCCGTGCAGCAATACATCTTCAAGGAAGAGCTGCATATGGCCCCGGCGCCGGAGACACTGTCGTTCAACGTCAACATGATCGGTCCGGTGCTGATCGCGTTCGGCAGCGAAGAACAGAAGCGTCATTTCCTTCCCCGCATCGCGAGTCTGGAGTACTGGTTCTGCCAGGGCTTCTCCGAACCGGGTGCCGGTTCAGATCTGGCCGCGTTGCGAACGCAGGCCGCGCGCGACGACGATCACTATGTCATCAACGGCCAGAAGCTCTGGACGTCGACGGCGCATCACGCCGACTGGATGTTCTGCCTGGTGCGCACGGATTCGAGCGGCAAGAAGCAACAGGGCATCACGTACCTGCTGATCGACATGAAAACGCCGGGCCTGACGGTGCGGCCCATCATCACGATCGACGGCCACCATGAGACCAATGAGGTGTTCTTCGACAACGTGCGGGTGCCGGTTGCCAACCGCATCGGTGAAGAGAACAAGGGCTGGGACTACGCCAAGTATCTGCTCGGCAACGAGCGCAGCGGCATCGCTCGTGTGGGTGTGTCGAAGATGCGCGTTCGCCACGCGAAGGATCTCGCCAAGCGCGTTCCCTGCGGTGACGGCGTGCTGTGGGACGATCCGCGCTTTCGCGAACGCGTCGCCGACGTCGAGGTTGAGTTGAAGGCGCTGGAGATGACGCAGATGCGCGTGATCGCCGAGACCCGTGCGCACGATAGCCACGTGCCGGATCCGAAGACCTCGATTCTGAAGATCAAGGGCTCGGAGCTCCAACAACGCTCGGCTGAGCTGCTACTCGAGGTGGCGGGCCCGGATGCGCTGCCGCTCGACATCGACTTCTTGCGGGGTCTCGGCGATCCAGTCCGCGAACCCGACTGGGCGCTGACGATTGCGCCGAACCACTATTTCGCGCGTCACGTTTCGATCGTGGGCGGCTCCAACGAGATTCAGAAAAACATTCTTGCCAAGTCGGTACTGGGGCTCTGAGCGACGTCGAACTGCGGAGAAGCATGGGTTATGGACTTTGATTTCACCGATGAGCAACGCATGCTCAAGGACAGCGTCGAGCGGCTCGTGAAAGACGAGTACGGCTTCGAGCAGCGCGCCAAATACCTCGCGGAGCCGGACGGCTTCAGCCGCGCGCAATGGGCGCGCTACGCCGAAATGGGGCTTCTGGGCCTGACGTTCGACGAGCAGTACGGGGGCAGCGGCTGCGGCCCCGTCGAAACGATGATCGTCATGGAGGCGCTGGGGCGCGGCCTCGTAGTCGAACCCTATCTGTCGACGGTCGTGCTGGGCGGTGGCCTCGTGCGGCTTGGCGGCAACGAGGCGCAGCGCGCGGCAATTCTGCCGCGGATTGCGCAAGGCGAGCTGCTGATGGCGTTCGCGCATGGTGAGGCACAGTCGCGCTACGACCTTGCCGATGTTGCGACAACCGCGCGGCGCGAAGGAGACGGATGGTTGCTCGACGGCGCCAAGCGTGTGGTGCTTCACGGCGGCAGCGCGGATTGGCTCGTCGTGTCCGCGCGAATGTCGGGTCGAAGACGCGAGCGTAACGGGATTGGCCTTTTTCTGGTCGAAGCCGATGCGGCCGGCGTGACGCGACATGCCTATCCGACGCAAGATCGTCTGAGAGCGGCGGACATCGAATTGTCCGCTGTACGCGTCGCGGAGACCGACGTTCTCGGCGTTGCGGGCAGCGCGTTGCCGCTGATTGAAGCGGTGGTGGCGCAGGCGATCGCGGCCGTGAGCGCGGAAGCCGTGGGCGCAATGGCCGCCGCGCATGAGGAAACCGTGGAGTACCTCAAGGTTCGCAAGCAGTTCGGCGTGCCCATCGGCTCTTTCCAGGCACTGCAGCATCGCGCGGTCGACATGCTGGTCATGCTCGAGCAGGCGCGCAGCATGGCGCTTTTCGCGACCATGATGAGCGAAGAGCCGGACACCGAAGAGCGCAACCGCAGCATCTCCGCGGCCAAAGTCCAGATCGGACGCTCGGGCCGCTTCGTCGGCCAGCAGGGGGTGCAACTGCACGGCGGCATCGGCATGACCGAGGAATGCAAGGTCGGTCATTACCTTCGGCGCCTGAGCGCCATCGATATTCAGTTCGGTTCGACCGAGCATCATCTGGCCCAGCTCGCCGATGCAGGCGGGCTGATCGATTCAGCAGCCTGAGCCGCGCGCGTTCAGCCAAGCAAACGGAAGCCATTCATGAGCCGACATTCCACCCTCGACCCGTATCGGGAACTGCGCGACGCCTTGCGCGATCTATCGAAGGAATATCCCGACGAGTACTGGCGCCGTATCGATCACGAGCGTGTCTATCCGGAGGCATTTGTCGACGCGTTGACGAAGGCCGGCTGGATGGCGGCATTGATTCCACAGGAATACGGCGGTTCGGGTCTCGGGCTGACCGAGGCGTCCGTGATCATGGAGGAGATCAACCGCAACGGCGGCAACTCCGGGTTTTGCCACGGCCAGATGTACAACATGAACACGCTGTTGCGCAACGGCTCAGAGGCGCAAAAGCGCCAATACCTGCCGAAGATCGCGAGCGGCGAATTGCGCTTGCAGTCGATGGCCGTGACCGAACCGACGACGGGCACGGACACCACCAAGCTGAAAACCATCGCCGTGAAGAAGGACGGCCGCTATGTGGTGAACGGCCAGAAGGTATGGATCTCCCGCGTGCAGCACTCGGACATGATGATCCTGCTCGCGCGCACCACGCCTTTGTCGGACGTGAAGAAAAAGTCGGAGGGGCTGTCGTGCTTCCTCGTGGACCTGCATCAGGCCATCGGCAACGGCCTGACCGTGCGGCCCATTCCGAACATGGTCAATCACGAAACGAACGAGCTGTTTTTCGACAACCTGGAGATTCCCGAAGAGAATCTGATCGGCGAGGAAGGCAAGGGTTTCAAATACATCCTCGATGGTCTCAACGCCGAGCGCGCGCTGATTGCGGCGGAGTGCATCGGTGACGGCTACTGGTTCGTCGACCGCGCGTCGAAGTACGCGAACGAGCGAGTGGTATTCGACCGGCCCATCGGCATGAATCAGGGCATCCAGTTTCCGATTGCCGAAGCGTACATCGACGTGCGCGCGGCGGACCTCATGCGCTACAAGGCCTGCGAGCTGTTCGACAATCACCAGCCCTGCGGCGCCGAAGCGAACATGGCCAAGCATCTCGCGGCCACGGCTTCGTGGAAGGCGGCGAACGCGTGTCTGCAGACGCATGGCGGCTTCGGGTTCGCGTGCGAGTACGACGTCGAGCGCAAGTTCCGCGAAACGCGCCTCTATCAGGTCGCGCCTATCTCGACGAATCTGATCCTGTCCTACGTGGCCGAGCACGTGCTCGACCTGCCGCGTTCATTCTAAGCATCGAGGGGATCTCATGCGCTTCGAGACCATTCTGTACGACGTCAAGGACCGTATCGCGACCATCACCCTGAACCGCCCGGAATACATGAACACCTGGAACGACCAGGTGGCGACGGAGGTGTACGAGGCGATGCAGGCAGCGGGCGCGGATCGTGGCGTGCGCGTCATCGTTTTTACCGGCGCGGGCAAGGCGTTTTGCGCGGGCGGCGATATTCACAGCTTCGGCGGCGATCCTGCCGCGCTCATGACGAAGCTCCCGCGCCCTTTCGATATGCGCAAGCGGGCGGACTGGCAAACGCGCTGCTCCTACTATCCGTCGATTCCGAAGCCCGTGATTGCGATGCTCAACGGCGCAACGGTCGGCATCGGCCTGATTCACGCGCTCTTTTGCGACATCCGCTTTGCCTCCGAGGACGCCACTATTACAACGGCGTTTGCGCGCCGCGGTCTGACTGCCGAATACGGCATGGCGTGGATCCTCGCGCGTCACGTGGGCCAGGCGCATGCGCTCGACCTGCTGCTCTCGGGGCGCAAGATCAAGGGCCGCGAAGCGGAGCGCATGGGCCTCGTGAATCGTGCGATCCCGGCTGAAAGGCTGGCGCAGGAGACCTACGAGTATGCGCGCGAAATGGCCGATTACTGCTCGCCGCGCTCAATGCGCATCATGAAGGAGCAGGTCTGGGAAGTGCCGTTCCAGACGCCGCACGAGGCAGTGATGTACGCCGGGTTGGACATGCCGATCGCGAACCAGTGCGACGACTACAAGGAAGGCATGGCGAGCTTCCTGGAGAAGCGCAAGCCGAACTTCACGGACGATTGACCCCGCGGACTTGGAGCTTCGTTCCAGGCCCCGGGCTGGGAAACTTCGGCCGGCCCGGCGTTTCTTTTGAGCACTGACAGGACACCCTCATGTTGAACTACGAAGTCGTCAAGAACTGGCCGATCGAAGACGTCACGCAGACGTACACCGAGCGCGACGTGATGTTGTATTCGCTCGGCCTCGGCCTGGGCTCGGATCCGCTCGACGCTGCGCAACTGCGCTACGTCTATGAAAAAGAACTGCAGGCGATGCCGACCTGCGCTGCGGCGTTCGCGTGGCCGAAGTCGTGGATGCGCGATCCCCGCACGGGCATCGACTACGTGAAGCTCGTACACGGCGAGCAGGACGTGCGCTTCCTGCGACCCATGCCTGTCGCCGCGACCATCGTCAGTAAGACGCGCGTGAGCCGGATCACGGACAAGGGCGCAGGCAAGGGTGCAATCGTCGAGCTGTTGAGGGACATCATCGATGCCTCGAATGGCGATCGGCTCGCAGAGGTCCGGCAGGTGTCCTTCCTTCGTGGCGACGGCGGCTTCAGCGCTGAGTCCGGGGCGAGCGATCCGCCGCCCGAACCGCTGCCGGCCGTGCCAGAGCGCGCTCCGGACGCGGACTACGTCTTCTCGACGGGCGCTCACGCTGCATTGATCTATCGCCTCTCGGGCGACGCGAACCCGCTGCACGCCGATCCCGAGGTGGCGTCGAAGGCCGGGTTTAACCGCCCCATTCTTCACGGCCTCGCGACCTACGGCATGGCGGGTTACGCCGCGATCCGCATGTTCGCGGCCAATGACGCCGCGCGGCTGAAGCGACTGGCGCTGCGTTTGACGTCGCCGGTCTACCCGGGCGAGGAAGTGCGCTTCCAGTTCTGGCGCGAGAGCGACACGCGTTTGCATCTGCGTGCGCGCGTCGACGCTCGCGATGCCGTAGTGCTCAATAACGGAATCGTGGAAATCGCCTAAAAGCAGCGACTGGAGTCTGACGATGGACCTGACAGAGAGTCCCGCCGAAAAGGAATTCCGCGCGACGGTGCGCGAATTCGTGGCGACGCATTTGCCCAATGATATCCGCGACCGCGTGCTGAATTTCCGCCACGTCCCGCGCGAAGATTACGTTCGCTGGCAACGTATTCTGGCTGCGCGAGGATGGGGTGCGCCGGCATGGCCCGCGGAATATGGCGGCGCCGCCTGGAACGCCGCGCAGCGCAACATCTTCGACGAGGAATGCTTTACCGCTGGCGCGCCGCGCCAGATGCCGTTCGGGCTTTCGATGGTTGGGCCGGTGATCCAGAAGTTCGGTACCGACGCGCAGCGCGAGCGCTTCCTGCCGCGCATCATCTCGATGGAAGACTGGTGGTGCCAGGGCTATTCGGAGCCAGGTGCGGGTTCGGATCTGGCGTCGCTCAAGACCCGTGCGGAACGCATCGAGCGCGACGGTCAGGCCTGCTACCTCGTCAACGGCCAGAAGATCTGGACGTCGTTTGCGCAATGGGCGAACTGGATCTTCTGCCTCGTGCGCACGGATGCAGGCGGGCGCCCGCAGGAAGGCATCTCGTTCCTGCTCATCGACATGGCGACGCCCGGCATCACCGTGCGGCCCATCCGCACGCTGGATGGAGGCCACGACGTCAATGAAGTGTTCTTCGACAACGTGGTGGTTCCGGTGAGCAATTTAGTCGGCGAGGAGCATCGCGGCTGGTCGATCGCGAAGTATCTGCTTGGTCATGAGCGCACCAACATCGCCGGCCTTGGCAACTGCAAGCGCTTCATGCGCCGTCTCAAGGAGATTGCGAGCGTCGAACGCAAGCATGGCAAGCCGCTTATCGAGGACATCCGCTTTCGCGATCGGATCGCCAGTGTGGAAATCGACCTGATTGCGCACGAATGGTCGCTCTTGCGTGTCGTCTCGGCCGAGACGGCAGGGCGCCCCATCGGACCGGAAGCGTCCGTGCTTAAGATTCGCGGTTCAGAGATTCAGCAGCAACTGACCGAGCTGATCATGGAGTGCGCGGGCCCTTACGCGGTGCCTTTCGTCAGCGAAGCGCTCGAGGCGGACTGGCAGGGCGAGACGGCCAACGGCGAACTGCTCAACTCGCTCGCCGCGCACTATCTCGACTGGCGCAAGATCTCGATCTACGGCGGTTCGACGGAAGTGCAGAAAAACATCATCGCCAAGCAGGCGTTGGGCATTTGAGGGCACGCCATGGACTTCACGCTGGTTGAAGAAGAACAGATGCTGGCCGATGTGGTCGGCCGTTTCGTCGAGAAGGAATACGACTTCGAGACGAGGCGCCGTCTGGCGGCTACCCCGCAGGGCTGGTCGGACGCGCACTGGTCCACGCTGGCCGAGATGGGCGTACTGGCGTTGAACATACCGCCGGAGCACGGCGGCCTCGGGGCCGGGCCGGTCGAGACGATGCTCGTGGCGGAAGCCTTTGGCCGCGGACTGGTGCTGGAACCGTTTCTGTCGTCCGCGGTCATTGGCGCGAAGCTGATCGGGCGTGCCGGGCACGAGGCGCGCAAAGCGCAGATGCTTTCGGGGCTCGCGGACGGCAGCCTGAAGACGGCCTTGGCGACGCTCGAGCCTGGCGCGCGTTTCGATTTGTGGAGCGTCGCGACCACGGCCCAGTCAACGAGTGGCGGGTTCGTCCTGACTGGGCGAAAGGGCGTCGTGCTGCACGGCGACAGCGCGGACATCCTGCTGGTGTCCGCGCGCACCTCGGGCGAGCAGACGGACAAGCATGGCATCACGCTGTTCGCGGTCGATGCACGCACGCCCGGTGTGAGCGTAAAGGGTTTTCCGGCGCTCGACGGGCAGCGTGTCGCCGAGGTCGTTTTCGACGGCGTACGCGTCGACGCGCAGGCGGTCATCGGCGCCGTCGATGAAGGCTACCCCTTGCTCGAATGGATCGTCGATCAGGGCATTTTCGCGCTCTGCGCCGAAGCGGTGGGAGCGATGTCGCGGCTGACCGATCTCACGTTCGACTATCTGCGCACGCGCAAGCAGTTCGGTTCGCCCATCGGCAAATTCCAAGCGTTGCAGCATCGTGCCGCGGACATGCTGAGCGCAGTCGAGCAGGCCAAATCGATCGTCTATTTCGCGGCAGCGAAGCTGGGCGATGACGATGAGCAGGCGGCGCACCGTGCGGTGACCGCGGCAAAGGCGCTGATCGGCAAGAGCGCCCGATACGTCGCACAGCAGGCAGTCCAGCTTCATGGGGGGATGGGCATGACAGACGAACTCGCGATCGGCTGGTACGTGAAGCGTCTCACCTGCATCGATATGACGTGGGGTAACACCGAACATCACGTCGAGTTGTACGGCGCCTTCCTCTAAGCACGGTTCACGAATGGTCTGATCGATCGAAAAAAGGAGACACCCTATGTCAGCAGCCAGTCACGCCAGCACGTCGGAACGGGCACCGGTCCCCGCACACGTGTCACCCGAACGGGTGGTCGATGTGGATATCTATGATCCGCCGGGCGCGGAGGACGACTATCACCTCTCGCTGAAGAAGCTGCACGCGGAGGGCATCCCCGACATCTTCTGGACGCCGCGCAACGGCGGTCACTGGATCGCGACGCGCGGCGATGACATCTATCACATCCTCAAAGACTACGAGAACTTCTCATCGAAGCAGCTGACTGTGCCGCTCGTGGAGCATCAGCCGCTCGCGCCCATCTTCTTCGATCCGCCGCAGCACACGGCCTATCGCTCGCTGATTGCTCCCGCCTTCATGCCTCAAGCGATCAGCAAGCTCGAAGAGAAGGCGCGGGAAATGGCGATCGAACTGATCGAAGACTTCTACCCGAAGGGCGAGGTCGAGTTCGTTTCGGGCTTTGCTCAGCATTTGCCGATCGGCATCTTCATGAACATGGTGGCGCTGCCGCCTGAAGATCGTGAATACCTGTTGAGCCTGGCGGACAAGATGGTGCGGCCGTCCGATGCCAACGAGAAGCTCGCCGCGCTTGGCGCGATCTTCCAGTATCTGGGGGTGAAGATCGCCGAACGGCGCGCGAATCCGGGCGACGACCTCATCAGCAAGATCGTCCACTCGAAGATCGACGGACGCCCGTTGACCGACGAAGAGGTGAGAGGCCTGTGCGGGCTCGTACTGATCGGCGGGCTGGACACGGTCGCCTCCGCAATGGGCTTCATCGCACGCTTCCTCGCCGGTAGCCCCGCGCACCGCAAGCAGCTCGTCGACAATCCCGCACTGACGCAAAAAGCCGTCGACGAGCTTCTGCGGCGTTTTCCGGTGGTGAACCAAGGACGGCGTATCACTCACGATTTCGAATATAAGGGCGTGCAGCTCAAAGAGGGCGACATGATCATCATGCCGACCACGCTGCATGGCCTCGACGAAAGGAAGTTCGACGACCCGCTCACCGTGGACTTCTCTCGTCCCACGCCGATTCATTCGACCTTCGGAAACGGTCCGCATCGCTGCCCGGGTTCGTTCCTGGCCCGGGTGGAGCTGAAGGTCTTCCTTCAGGAATGGCTGAAGCGCATCCCTGATTTCCAGATCAAGCCAGGCGAGAAGGCGGGGGTTCACGGCGGCGTGAATGGCACGCTCTATCACTTGCCGCTGGTCTGGGAGGTGAAATAGCGTTAGCGCGGCGAGCCGTTTCGCGCGCCGGGCGAGGCGCGCTTAAGGCGCGCTCGAGCCGCGCCGTGCCGCTCTCGCTCACCGCTTTCTTTCGGTGCCCTGTTTGGGGGCCCCGCTTAGTGCGCAGCACGCGCACTCCCTGTATCGCAGCGCTTCCATTGACCAAGCCGCAGTCGCAAAGGCCTGCGCTGCGAGCCTCGCTCGCTGCCCGCGCGACGAGGGTTCTCTACTGGAAAACACTATTGACACCCCCTCGACGGCGCATTTACGATGCTGAACAACATTCTAAAAGACGCACCGATTGAAACGCTTCGGTCAGATGCGCGGGAAAGAGAGTGACGCGTCCGAGTGGATTCCGAATCAGAGGAGACAAGATGAAATCGACTGTGAAAGGCGGCGTTGCGCTTAGGCGCAGCCTTGAAGCGATGCTGCTGGCTGGCCTGTGCGGGGGCTTCGCGAGCATGGCGCATGCGTTTACGATCACCACGCCGAATCCGGACATCCAGATGGACTTGGACACCACGCTGCGCGCGAACTACGGCGTGCGGCTGCAAGGACTGAATCCGACGATCGCGAACAACCCGGCCTACGACGAAGGCGATAACACCTTCAAGCGCTACCAGACCATGCTCGCGCGGCTCGACATCACGAGCGAATTCGACTTCAAGTACAAGGAAACGACCGGCTTCCGCTTCAGCATCGCGGGCTGGTATGACGCCGCGTATTCGGGCAAGGACAAGAGCGCGCCGGGCCTGCAGAATGTCGCGAACTATCCGGGGAACAACTACACCGGCTACATCAAGAAGTACTACATCGGGCCGTCTGCCGAAGTGCGCGATGCGTTCGGCTTCACCACCGTCAACGCGGGTCACGTGCCGGTCGACATCAAGGTAGGCCGTCTCGCGCAAATCTGGGGGCAGTCGCTCATCGGCAGTGTGGGCGGTGTGAACTCGGTCGCCGTGTCGCAGGCGCCGCAAAACCTGATCGCGGCGACGCAAAGCCCTGGTGCATCGCTGAAGGAATTGTCGCTGCCTACGGGGCAAGTGGCCGCCTCCGCCCAATTGACGAATAAGTTGCAGTTGAGCGGCTACTACTCATTCGAATGGCTGCCGGACCGGTATCCCGAAGGCGGCACCTATTTCGGTGGGTCGGATTCGATCAACTATGGTCCGCCAATCTCCGCGTACGCGGGGACCTTCCCGATCTTCAACCGCAAGGGACCGCAGGGCGACATAGGCGACATCGGTGTGGAGGCCAAATACCGCCTCGAAAAATTTTCGAGCACCGTTGAATTGACCTACCGACGGTTCACTTACAAGACGCCGTGGTTCGATCAGTTCAATCTGGCCAATTTCACCACCGAGGATATCTACGCGAACAAGGTCCAGCTGCTCGGCATCGGTGTGAACAGTCAGATTGCCGGCACGGCGGTCGGCGCGGAAGTCTCGTATCGCCGCAATACGCCTTTGTCGTCGGCCGGTAGCGGCTCGCCGGGTTCGCTCGAAGGGGCGCGTGGCGATACACTGCACGCGCTGCTCAATACGACGACCTACCTGGGCAAGTCGTTCCTTTGGAACGAGGCGCCGCTTGCGATGGAAATTGCTGCGGCGCACCTGATCAAGGTGACCTCCGGTGCGCAGAACTTCAACGCGCCGGGTTACTCCGCGGCATGCACGTCGGCGCCCGACGCGGTCGCGCTCGGTTGCGCGACGAGGAACTTCTATACGTTCGGTGTTTCGTTCACACCGCACTGGAATCAGGTGTTCCCCGGTGTGGATCTCGACCTGCCGCTCTTCGTACAATGGAACATTCATGGCAATACGCCGACTGTCGATGGCGGCAACCAGGGCAGCAACATCTACCAAGCGGGTCTGCAATTCACCATCCACAACAAGCACATCGTGAATTTCACCTACACCGGTTACACGAACTGGAAGCGCACGGCGACCAATGTCAACGGCGCGCCCTATTCGGATAAAGGCTGGTTCGGCATCACCTACCAGACCACGCTTTGAAGAAGAGCTGATCACCCGGGACTTCACAGGAAATTTGCAAATGAAGATAGCAAAGTTACTGACGGCTGCCTCGATCGCCGTCACCTATGGTTGCCATGTCTACGCGGCAGTATCGGCGGACGAAGCGGCGAAACTCGGCACTGAACTCACGGTTTTCGGCGCAGAGGCGGCGGGCAGCGCGGACGGCCAGATTCCGGCGTATACGGGCGGCATCACCCAGCCGCCCGCGGACTTCAAACCGAATAGCGGCAAATGGGCCGATCCGTTTGCCGGCGAGAAGCCGATTTTGACGATTACCGCTCAGAACTGGCAGCAGTACGCGGACAAGCTGAGCGAGTCGTCCAAGGAACTCTTCAAGCGCTATCCCGATTACAAGATGCTTGTCTATCCGACGCATCGCAGTGTGTCGTTTCCAGCCTGGTTCGGTGAGAATTGCAAGATCAATGCAGTCAAGGCGAAGCTGGCGGATGGCGGACAGGATATCGAGGACGCCTTTGGCTGCATTCCATTCCCGATCCCAAAGACGGGCGAGGAAGCGCTCTACAACTACATCATGCGGTTCGTTGGCACTAAGCATAAGAACTTCGTGAACACCTGGCTGATGGATAGTTCGGGCAATCCTGTGCTGACGGGCTCGTTCAAGAGCAGCCTTTATTTTCCGTACTACGATCCGGCACTGGGTCGGGATGGGTTCAAGAAAACGGACGGTGTCTGGTACCAGGTTCAGAATGACTACGCCGCACCCGCGCGCCTGAAGGGCGATACCACGCTCTTTTGGAACTACATGTCGAGTTCGCGCGACTGGCCGGGGTGGGAGTATGCGCCAGGTCAGCGGCGCACCCGCGTTGCCCCCGATCTTGCCTACGACACGCCCAATCCCGGCTACTCGGGCGTGATCACCATGGACGATATCCAGTTGATGTACGGCAAGCTGGATCGCTGGAAGGCCAAATTGCTGGGTACCCGGGAAATGTATATTCCGTATAACGGGTACAAGTGGGAATATGCCGTCCCGGACAAGGAAATGCTCACGCCGCATTTCCCGAACGCCAATCAGATCCGTTGGGAGCTGCATCGAGTCCGCGTGATCGAATTGACGCTCAAACCCGGCGCGCGGCATCTCTACAGCAAGAAGATCCTCTATACGGACGAGGATTTGGGCGGCGGCATGATGGACGCGTACGACCAGGCAGGCAAACTGTATCGAGGCGGATTCGAAGACACGGTACCGGCATATGACACGAAGATCCCATATTCGCTCGGCAACTGGTTCTTCGACTTCAACAGCGGCGTATATCTGCTGGGCAGTCATCCCTCGGACACGGCCGGTATCTTCTTCAATGTCGATTTTCCGAGCAGCTATTTCACGCCTGAACGGATGCAGTCCACCGGCATTCGTTGATTCAAATCGGCTCGACTGATTCCCTTTCAGTTGAGCGAGTCGTCGACAGCACGACCCACCACGGGCGATATGCAGCGGGTCTTTCCCGCTGCATACCGCCTGTGCTGAGATGGACGGCAGCTTTGCATGGGACCAGAGTCAGCCCTCAGGCTGACTTTGATCGACAGGAGACATGATGCGCCGAATGTATTTGAACGCGGCACTGCTCGCGCTCGCGCTAGCTGTCGCCGAGCCGTCGCTGGCGGCATTCGCCGATCCGATCGACACGCCGGCTGCGCCCAACCCGCGTGCGGGAAGGGCGCCTTTGCTTGCGGTTGCGCATGCCGGAAGCCGGCTGGTTGCTGTCGGCTTGCGTGGACTGATCGTCTTGTCCGATGACAACGGCGCGAGCTGGCGGCAAGCCCCAGCACCGGTGAGTTCCGACCTGGTGGCCGTGTACTTTGCGTCGCCAAACTCGGGCTGGGCGACGGGTCAGGACGGCATCGTATTGCATACGGCGGACGGCGGGGCATCCTGGGTCAAGCAACTCGACGGCAGATCGGCGGCTGCCCTGATGTTGGCCTACTACGAAAAGCAGGACCAGTCGAACCCCAAGATCGCCGCAGCACTCGAAGAAGCCAAACGCTTTGTCAATGACGGCCCCGGACGCCCCTTCCTTTCGGTTTGGTTCGACAACGAGCGCACCGGCTACATCATCGGGTCGTTCAACGTCATCTTTAGAACCGACGATGGCGGCGCGAGCTGGACACCCTGGTTCGACCACACCGAAAACGAACAGGATGCCCTGAACCTGCACGCGATACGCAGGATTGGCAGCACGCTGTATATCGTCGGCGAGCAGGGTCTCGTCATGCGCCTCGATGCGGCCGGGCAGCAGTTCGTGAAGCTCACCGTGCCTTACAAGGGCAGCTTTTTCGGCATCTTCGGTACGTCTGAGAACATGATTCTCTATGGCTTGCGCGGCAATGCGCTGCGCAGCGTCGACGGCGGGCAGACCTGGACGAAAGTTGGGATTCCTGACGAATCGAGTCTGCTCGGCGGCGTGCGGCTCGCTGACGGGCGGCTTGCTCTGCTCGGCCAGGACGGCCGCATCCTGATCAGTACGGACGGCGGCGCGAGCTTCAGCGCGGCGGATGTGCCGGGTCAGCCGTGGTCACTGTGGGACGGTACGAGCCTTGAGCGCGGCGGCTTGGTGGCCGTCGGCTCAGGTGGGGTGAAAAACATTGCTGTACTCAAGTGAACCGCGGGAGAGGGGAGCCCAAGATGGCCGGCAACAGCAGTGAGCAGATCAATTCGATGCCCGTAGTCCGGGACCTTGCCGCGTTCGACGCCAAGTCCGGCAATGCGCTCGAGCGGCTGGTTTTCAATCATCGGTTCGCGCTGATCCTATTGTGTGCCGTGCTCTCGGTGTTTTTTGGCTATAAGGTGGCGACCGGACTGCAGATCAACGCCAGCTTCGAAAAAATGATCCCGCAGTCCAGCCCGTATATCCGGAACTACGTGGCAAACAAGGGCGATTTGAAAGGGCTCGGCAATAGCCTGCGCATCGTGGTCGAGAACACGCGCGGAGACATTTACGATCCCGCCTATCTCGAGGCATTGAGGAAAATCAACGATACCGTTTTCCTGATGCCCGGGGTTGACCGGCCGTGGGTGAAGTCGATCTGGATGCCGGCCGTGCGCTGGAATATCGTGACTGAAAAAGGCTATGCGGGTGGCCCGGTCATGCCGTCGACGTACAACGGCTCGGCCGCGTCGATCGATGCGTTGCGAAGCAACGTCGCGCGTGCCGGCATCACCGGCTCTCTCGTCGCCAACGACCTCAAGTCGAGCATGATCGTGGTGCCGCTGCTCGAGCGGGACGCGGCGGGCCAGCCGATCAACTATGCACAGCTCTCGCACCTGCTCGACGACATGGTGCGCGCCCAGCAAAACGGCAACGTCCGCATCCACATAGTCGGCTTTGCGAAATTGATCGGCGACCTGATCGATGGCCTGAAGCAAGTGATGACCTACTTTGGCGTCGCGGCGGCTATTGCGCTTTGCGTGATCTTCTTCTATACGCGTTGCCCGCGCAGCACCTTTCTGGTGGTCGCCTGCTCGCTCGTCGCCGTGCTCTGGCAGCTTGGCATCGTGACGGCGCTGGGGCTTGTCATCGATCCGTACTCGGTCCTGGTGCCATTCCTGGTGTTTGCCATTGGTGTATCGCACGGCGCCCAGAAAATGAATGGCATCTTGCAGGATGTCGGGCGTGGCACGCATAAGTACGTAGCAGCACGCTACACCTTCCGGCGTCTCTTCCTCGCGGGCCTGACGGCACTGATGGCCGACATGGTGGGCTTTGCCGTGCTGACCATCATCGATATCCCGGTCATCAAGGACTTGGCGTTGACAGCCAGTATCGGCGTGGGTGTGCTCGTCTTCACGAATCTTCTGTTGTTGCCGGTGTTGCTCTCGTATTTTGGTGTGAGCCCGGCGGCCGCGCAGCGCACGCTGATCGAAGAGGCCGACGAGCAAGGCGGCCGCTCGCGTATCGCTGGACTGTGGACAGTACTGGATCGCTTCACCGAACGGCGTTGGGCTTTGGGGGCGGTTGTGGTGGCACTGTTGTTGGCGGGAGCAGGTTTCGCCGTCAGTGAGCGCTTGCAGATCGGCGATCTGGATGCGGGGGCGCCGGAACTGCGAGCCGATTCGCTTTACAACCGTGACAATGCGTTCATCAATGGCCATTACGGCCTGTCGAGCGATATGTTCGTGGTGATTGGCAAATCGTCGTTGACCAATTGCGATGCGGATCACTATCAGATGCTGGCGGACGTGGATCGCCTCGAGATGGCACTGCAAGATGTGCGTGGCGTACAAACCACGAGTTCGGCCGCATCGCTCACTCGGCTGATTACGTCCGGCGCTTACGAGGGCTACCCGAAGTGGTACACGATCAACCGGACGCCCGCGATCCTCAATCGCTCTCTCTTCCAGGTGCTGCTCGATCGCCCCGATCTCATCAGCCCGGCTTGTAACACCATGCCCGTCATCGCATACCTGACGGACCACAAGGCGGCGACGCTCAACCGGGTGCTCGACGCGGCGCAGCGTTTCGCGGATTCGCACAAGAACCCGACTCATCAGTTCCTGCTCGCCGCGGGCTCAGCGGGCATCGATGCGGCGACGAACATCGTCGTCAAGGAAGCGAATCAACGCATGTTGCTGCTGGTCTATGCTGCTGTCATCCTGCTTTGCTTGATCACGTTCCGTAGCTGGCGTGCCGCCGTCGTCGCACTGGTGCCGCTCGTCATTACATCGGTCATGTGCGAAGCACTGATGGTCATGCTGGGCATTGGCGTCAAGGTCGCGACATTGCCCGTCATTGCCCTGGGGGTTGGGATCGGCGTCGACTACGCACTCTACCTGTTGTCCGTGCAGCTCAACTATCAGCGTGCCGGATTGCCGTTGCGCGAGGCATACCGTCGAGCCGTGCAGTTCACCGGCAAGGTGGTGGCGCTGGTGGGCGTCACGCTGGCCGCGGGTGTCGTTACCTGGGCGTGGTCGCCCATCAAGTTCCAGGCAGACATGGGAATCTTGCTGACCTTCATGTTCGTCGGAAACATGATCGGTGCGCTGGTCCTGATCCCCTCGCTGTCGCACTTCTTGTTGCGGACTGCGTCGGCCAGGCCCGAACGGGCCGCGGTCGGAAACAGCATGGCGCTCGCCGCCGAGAAATCGAAGGGTGTTTAATCGACCTGTGCTAATGCGTTAAGGAAAGCACTTTGCTGTCGAGGCGGCGCGTCACAGCTACACGACCGACATCGAAAAGCTGAGAATCTCCGAGACGCCGCCGTCGACCATCAGCATGTGGCCGTTCATATAGGAGCTCGCTTCGGAGGCGAGGAATACGGCGGCGCCGCCGAGTTCCTCGGGGCGACCCCAGCGTCCGACGGAAATGTGCGAGCGGACGATTTCTTTCATCTGCGCATTCGAGGTGACGGGTTCAGCCATATCGGTCATGAAGTAGCCGGGGCAGATGCCATTGCAGAGGATGCCGTGGCGTCCGAGCTCCGCGCCGAGCGATTTGGTGAGACCCGCCAGCGCATGTTTGCTGGCCACATAGGCCTGTAATTTCTCGCGCCCAAGCACCGAGACGTACGAGCCCACATTGATGATGCGACCTCGCCCGCGTTCGATCATCGGCCCTGATATGGCCTGCGCGAGCAGGTAGGCTGCCGTGACGTTGATCTGCATGGTGCGTTGCCACATTTCGAGCGTGGAGTGCTGAAAATCGCTCCACTCGCAAATGCCTGCGTTGTTGAGCAACACATCGATGCGGCCGTGACGCGCGAGAACGTTGCGCACGCCGTTGCCGATCGCGGCTTGATCGGTCAGGTCGAAGGGCTCGATGTCGACGTTGCCGCCCGCCTTGCGGATCGACGCCTCGGCGGCTTCGAGATTGGCGCGTGAGCGTGCACAGAGGACGACCGTTGCGCCTGCGGATGACAGCGCGCTCGCCATCGCAAACCCAAGACCGCGTGATGCACCGGTGACGAGGGCGACTTGTCCTTCCAGTGAAAACATGTTCATGACTGCCTCTGCGAATTGTGAAAAGCCGCCTATCGGTGGCGAATGACGATCTTGCCGAAATGCTGCTGACTTTCGAGGTGGCGCAGCGCGGCTGGCACGTCGGCAAAGCCGTAGACGGAGTCGATGACTGGCCTGAGTTTGTGCAGGCCGATGGCGCGGTTCATGATCTCGAAGTCCTGGCGCGAGCCAACGCGAATTGTTGCAATGGACAATCCGCGCATGAAGAATCCGTCGCCGGGCGAGGGGGCGCCGCTCAGCATGCCCACCACGCTGATCCGCCCGCTGTCCCGCGCTGCAGCGACGGATTGCGCAAACGTCGCGGCGCCGCCCACCTCCACGACGAGGTCAACCCCCTGGCCTGCGGTGAGCGCGAGCACGGCTTCGTCCCATCGCGGCGTCTCGCGATAGTTGATCGTGGCGTCGGCGCCGAGTTCGACGAGGCGCTTCAACTTGGCATCACTCGACGATATGGCGATTACGCGCGCGCCAAAGAGACGCGCGAGTTGCAACGCGAAGATCGATACGCCACCCGTACCTTGTACGAGCACGGTCTGGCCGGGCAGCAACGGCGCATGCTGGCAAAGCGCATTCCACGCGGTGAGCGCCGCGCAAGGCAGGGTAGCGGCCTCCTCGTCGGAGAGATGGTCCGGCACGGCGACCAGTTCTTCCTCGCTCAGCACGACCTTCTCTCGAAGCATGCCTTCGACGATGGCGCCGCGGCCCAATGTGTCTGCATGCCGCGGACGCGCGCCGCCGTGCCAGTTCTCGGCAAAGTTGGCCATGACGCGGTCCCCTGGCCGGAAGCGCCGCACGTGTTCGCCAATGGCAAGCACGACGCCCGCGCCATCTGATGCCGGGATGAAGTTCGGCGCCATCCAGTCGCGGAACGCGCCGTTCATCAGCAGCAGCTCGCGGAAATTCAGCGAACTGGCATTCACCTGAACCAGCACCTGATGACCGCCGGGCGGCGGGGGATCGGGCTCCTCGCATAACGCGAGACCCGCAATGCCTGCGAACCGCTCGCATCGATAAAGCTTCACTGTTGCCTCCTTGGTGTTGACCGAGGGCGTCGAATCCTCTGGCGCGCGACACCTTCCTCTTTCTTGTCGTTGACAGCGGCAAAAAGATGAGTTCAGAATATCGAACATTGTTCAGTAAATCGTTCGGAGCGTCAAATTGAAGATACTGGTCGCGGTGAAGCGCGTCATTGACTACAACGTGAAACCTCGGGTGAAGTCCGACGGTTCGGGCGTCGATCTGGCCAACGTCAAAATGGCCATGAATCCCTTCGACGAGATTGCCGTGGAAGAGGCGGTGCGCTTGAAGGAAGCGGGGATGGCGAGTGAGGTCGTCGTGGTCTCCGCGGGAACGGCGCAATCGCAGGAAGTCTTGCGCACGGCACTCGCCATGGGGGCGGATCGCGCCGTGCTGGTGCAAAGCGAGGCAGAACTACAGCCGCTCGCCGTCGCCAAGCTGCTGGCCGCCGTGGCCGCGCGCGAAAACCCCCAACTGGTGCTGCTCGGCAAGCAGGCCATCGACAACGATGCCGGCCAGACCGGCCAGAAACTCGCCGCGCTGCTCGGCTGGCCCCAAGCGACATTTGCGTTCAAGGTGGCAGTGGACGGTCAGCAACTGGCCGTCACGCGTGAAATCGACGGCGGACTCGAGCGCGTCGCACTCGATCTGCCGGCCGTTGTCACGACGGATCTGCGCCTGAACAGTCCGCGCTATGTGACGCTGCCCAACATCATGAAAGCAAAGAAAAAGCCGATGGAGACGCTGAGCCCCGAGGCACTGGCTGTCGACGTCGCGCCTCGTCTGAAGGTTCTGGAAGTGACCGAACCGCCGGCGCGCAAGGGCGGCATGATGGTTCCGGACGTTGCAGCACTGATTGAAAAGCTTCGAAACGAAGCGAAGGTGATCTGATCATGACTATTCTCGTTATCGCGGAACACGACCAGGCAAGCCTCAGCCGCGCCACGTTGAGCGCGATTACGGCCGCGGACGCAGTGGGCGGCGACATTCACGTGCTGATAGCCGGCCACGGCGTATCGGCGGTGGTGGCGCAAGCCGCGAACATCGCCGGCGTCGCAGAGGTGCTCGTCGCGGATGCGCCCCACTATGCGCACGCGCTCCCGGAAAACCTGGCCTCGCTCGTCGTTTCGCTGGCCAGCGGCTATACGCACGTCATCGCCGCGTCCACGGCTGTGGGCAAGAACTTCATGCCGCGTGTGGCGGCGCTGCTCGATAGCGCGCAGATCTCCGATGTCGTCGCGATCAAAGCGGCCGATGTCTTCGTGCGGCCCATCTACGCCGGCAACGCGCTCGCGACGGTTCAATCCGCCGACGTAATCAAGGTCGTCACGATTCGCCCGACCGCTTTCGAGGCGGCGGCCACGGGCGCCGCGGCTGCGCCGTCACGGGCGGTTGCGCCCGCGCCGGCCTTCGATAGGGCCCGCTTCATCGGCCAGGAACTGACGAAGTCGAGCCGTCCGGAACTCTCGGCAGCCAGCATCGTGGTTTCGGGCGGCCGGGGAATGGGCAACGGCGAGAACTTCAAGCTGCTCGACGCGCTCGCGGACAAGCTCGGCGCTGCGGTCGGCGCGTCACGCGCGGCGGTGGACGCCGGCTTCGTGCCGAACGATTATCAGGTGGGTCAAACCGGCAAGATCGTCGCGCCGCAGTTGTATATCGCGGTGGGCATCTCCGGGGCCATTCAGCACCTCGCCGGCATGAAGGATTCGAAGGTCATTGTCGCGATCAACAAGGACAGCGAGGCGCCGATCTTTCAGGTAGCCGACTACGGACTCGCGGCCGACCTTTTCGAAGCCGTGCCGGCGCTGACCGCGGCGCTCGATTGACGTTCGCACGGATTGACATCGCTCCGAGGGGAAGCCTAGCATCTGAACGCCGTTCATGCAAATTGGACCGATAGTTGCATATTGGCCTCGATCGCGGTCAGCACATTACAAGTCGGAACTGGCGCCTACGCCGGCCATATCACGAAGGAGATATCAATGGGTAACAGAAGTCCCAACCCGGGGGAACATACGGTCCGCGTCGATTTTGTGCCGAAGGACAGTTACCTGTCGAAGTCTTTCCTCGAGCGGGAGAACGCGCGCCTGTGGCCGCGTGTGTGGCAAGTCGCCTGCCGTCTCGAGGAAATTCCGAACAACGGAGACTACGTCACCTTCGATGTGGCCGGCGAGTCGATCATCGTGGTACGCACGGCGGCGGATGAAATCAAGGCTTATTTCAACGTCTGCCAACATCGCGGTCGCCGTTTGACGAACGGCTGCGGCAAGGCCGCAAAGTTCCACTGCGCCTATCACGGCTGGCAGTGGAATCTCGACGGCAGCGTGGCGCGCGTGCTCGACCGCGACGACTGGGCCGGTTGCCCCGAGATGACCGATGGCGACTTGCGTCTCACGCCCGTCCTTGTGGACACATGGGGTGGCTTCGTGTTCATCAATATGGACCCCGGCGCCGAGCCGCTCGCGAAGTTTCTCGACCCGGTGCCCGAAATCACGAACTGCTTCGAGTTCGAGAAGATGCGTTACCGCTGGTACAAGTCGATTCGCCTGCCCTGCAACTGGAAGGTCGCGCTCGAAGCGTTCAATGAGGGCTATCACGTCGCGGCAACGCATCCGCAACTGCTCGACGTGGCGGGCGACGACGTGACGCGAAGCTTCGCCTATGGCCGCCATGGGATGTTCGGCTATTCGACGGCCACGCGCATGATCGGCGCGCCGTCGCCCCGGACGGGCAAGCCCATGCCGGAAGATGTGCGCCAGGGGCTCGTCAATTTTTTCCGGGTCATGGAGGAGACGCTGAAGGCCATCAACACTGCGCGTGACTACGAAGCGGCGAAGCGGTTGATGCACGAGATGTCGCCGTCGGGCAACCAGTTCGAAGTGCTGGCGAAAGCAATGGAATTCCAGCGTGAAGCGGCCATCGCCGAGGGCGCGGGCTGGCCCGAGATCTCTTTCGAGCAACTGGGCCGCGCGGGCGCGGACTGGCACGTCTTCCCGAACCTTGTCTTTCTCCCATACCCGGACGGTGCGCTCTTTTATCGCGCGCGGCCGGATGGCGACAATCCCGATTCATGCATCTACGACATATGGTCGCTGCAGCGCTTCGCGCCGGGCGCGGAGCCCCCGCTCGCGCGTGAGTTCTACTACGGCGTGGACGACTGGAAACAAAACGCGCTCGAAAACTTCGGGCTGATTCTGTGGCAGGACTTCCAGAACATGACGAACGTGCAGCAGGGTATGAAGTCGCGCGGCTTCAAGGGATCGCGCACGAATCCGCTGCAGGAAACGTCGGTGTCGAACTTCCATCGCGCGCTGCGCGAATTCATCGCGCAGGAGGAGTGATGTCGGCGACCTGGGACGCAACCTACGATTTCGTGGTGGTCGGCAGCGGCGGCGGTTCGATGTGTGCGGCGCTCGCCTGCAAGTCGGCCGGAAAAGAAGCGCTCATCATCGAGAAGCAGGCAAAGGTGGGCGGCTCGACCGGTTATTCCGGGGGTGTCTGGTGGCTGCCGAACAATCACGTAATGAAGCGGCACGGCGTGAGCGATTCGTATGAGCGCGCGCGTCAGTACTTCGATGCCGCGGTGACGTATCGAGGTCCGGGCACCTCCGAAGCGCGGCGTGAAGCATATTTGCGCACCGGCCCAATCATGGCCGAGTTTCTCGAACAGCACGGCATGCAGTTCGAATACGCCGATGGCTGGTCGGACTACTACGACACGCTGCCGGGCGGCGAACCGCGTGGCCGTTCTTTGCTGGCGAAGCTCTTCGACCTGAAAGAGCTGGGCGAGTGGGGGCCGCGCCTGTCGCGCTACAAAGGCCCGGCAATGCCGGCCAACTCGAACGAGTACCCGCAGCTCTTTCTCATGAAGCGCACCTGGGGGGGCAAGCGCAAGGCGATGCAACTGGGCGGGCGCATGCTCTATCAGAAGCTCACCGGCAAGGAGCTCGTCTCGAACGGCGCCGCGATTCAGGGGCGCATGCTGCAGATGGCGCTGCGCGCGAACGTGCCGATCTGGACAGACACGCCCGTACGCGAGCTCATCGTCGAGAACGGGCGAGTGACCGGCGTCATTGCCGTCCGCAGCGGCCGCGAATTGCGTGTGCGCGCGCGTGAGGGCGTGCTCCTCAACACGGGCGGCTTTTCGCGCAACGCAGAAATGCGGCGTAAATATCAGCCGCAACCGTCGTCGGCGGACTGGACGAATGCGAATCCCGGCGACACCGGCGAAATCCTGGAAGCCGCGATCGCTCTTGGCGGGGCGGTGGATTGCATGGAGGAAGCGTGGTGGGTCGTGACGTCGCTCGGATCCAACGAGGAGCTGCCGGAAGGCGCACGCGCGCCCGATGGCTCTCCGCTGCCGTTCATGCATCACCTCGATCTCTCGCTGCCGTTTTCGATCATGGTCGACCAAGACGGCAAGCGCTTTTGCGACGAAGCGGGCGCCTATATGGAAATCGGTCAACGCATGTACCAGCGCCACAAGGAGACGGGCAAGGCGGTGCCGGCGTGGGTCGTCATGGACAGCCGCCAGCGCAAGTACTACCCGTGGGGCACGGCGATGCCGGGCCAGGTTCCGCAGCAATGGCTCGACAGCGGCTACATGATCAAGGCCGACACCCTCGATGAACTCGCGGCGAAATGCAATATCGATCGTGCCGGTCTGCTTCAAACGGTCGATCGCTTCAACGGTTTCTGCAAGACCGGCGTTGATGAAGACTACGGCCGCGGCTCGCGAGCCTTCGACCGCTGTCATGGCGATCCGACGATCAAGCCGAACCCTAACCTCGGGCCGATCGAGGAGGGCCCCTTCTACGCCGTACGCATGTACCCCGGCGACGTCGGGACGGCAGGCGGCCTTGTGACCGACGAATTCGCGCGCGTGCTGAAAGAGGATGGTTCGCACATTCCGGGGTTGTACGCCACCGGTAACTGCACGGCGTCCGTGGTCGGACGGTGCTACCCCGGTGCCGGCAGCAGCATCGGCGCGTCGTTCGTGTTCGGTTACATCGCGGCGCTCCATGCGAGCGGCGCGCCCAAGATCTGGTGACACAGGAGAGTGACGAATGAATGCCTATCAGCCGCCCAGCAGCGAAGTCCTGGTCGACATTTACCGGCGGATGGCACTCATCAAGCAGAACGATGAGCGCTTTCGTGCCGTCATCAAGTCCGGCAAGCTCGTGATGCCGTATTACTCGCCGCGGGGTCAGGAAGTGATCCCTTCGGCGATGTCCGTGTGCCTCACCGACGACGACTACATTTGCACGATTTACCGCGGTGTTCACGACATGATCGCCAAAGGTGTGCCGCTCAAGCAACTCTGGGCCGAGCTCGGAGGGCGCGTGACGGGCACCTGCAAGGGCAAGGGCGGACCGATGCACGTGACCCATCCCGCCTCCGGCGTGATGGTTACCACCGGCATCGTGGGCAGTTCGATGCCGATTGCGAACGGTCTTGCGCTCGCGGCGCAAATTCGCGGCGAGCCGCGCGTGGCCGTGGCCTATTTCGGCGACGGTGCGTCGAATATCGGCGCCTTCCACGAATCGCTGAACATGGCCTCGATCTGGAAGCTGCCGGTGATTTTCGTGTGCCAGAACAACGGCTATGCCGAGCACACCAAATACGCCTACGGCACCGCCGTCTCCAATATCGGGCAGCGCGCCGTCGCATACCAGATGCCCGGCGTGACGGTGAACGGCAACGATCCGATCGCGATGCACAAGGCGGCGCGCGATGCAGTCGAGCGCGCGCGCAACGGTGGCGGTCCGACGCTCATCGAAGCGAACACGTTCCGCTTTCACGGCCACGTGTTCGGCGATGCAGACGCGTATATGGATAAGCACGAGAAGGCGGCCTGGATTGCCAAGGATCCCGTGCCGCTTTTCCGGCAGTGGCTCATTGACGCAGAGCACGCGACCGAAGCGCAACTGGCGGCGATCGAAGCGGATCACGAAGCGCAGATCGACGCCGCAGTCGAATTCACGCTGTCGAGCGAATATCCCGATGTTGCGGAGCTTCGGCGCGATATCTTCAAGGACGAGGTGCTCGCATGACCCAGATGCCCACCAACATCAACACCATCCAGGCCGTCAACTACGCGCTCGACGACGCCATGGCCGCGGACGCCAACGTCATCGTGCTCGGTGAAGACATCGCCGATGGCCAGGAAGGCGGCATCGTCGGCGTGACGAAGGGACTGTCGACAAAGTATGGGACGTCGCGCGTGCGTTCGACACCGATCTCGGAGCAGGCCATTATCGGTGCGGCGATCGGCGCGTCGATGGTCGGCATGCGTCCCGTGGCCGAAATCATGTTGATGAATTTTACGACCGTCGCGATGGACATGATCGTGAATCATGCCGCGAAACTGCGCTTCATGTCGGGCGGCCAGACGAACGTACCCATCGTCATTCGCACGATGACGGGCGCAGGTTTCGGCACTGGGGGGCAGCACGCGGATTACCTCGAGGCCTGGTTCGCGCATGTCGCCGGCATCAAGGTTGTCGCGCCGTCGAACCCGGCCGACGCCTATGGCCTGATGCTGTCGTGCATCCGGGACGACGATCCGTGTCTCTTCATCGAGAACATGCCGACCTACTGGAACCCGGGCAATGCGCCGGAGCGCGGCGTCGCGATTCCGCTCGGCAAGGCTAACGTGGTGCGCGCGGGCACGGACGTGACGGTGATCAGCTACAGCCGCCGCGTGCAGGAAGTCATGGCGACCGCCGAGGCGCTTGCGAACGAAGGCATCGCCTGCGAAGTGATCGATTTGCGCACCATCGCTCCTTTGGACACCGAAACGATCCTGACGTCGGTCGCGAAGACAGGGCGCGCCGTTGTCGTGCACGAGGCAGTCAAGCCGTTCGGTGTCGGTGCGGAAATCGCCTCGCGCATCTACGAAGCCCTTTTCCGCGAACTGAAGGCCCCCGTGCAGCGCGTGGGCGCACAGTTCTGCCCGGTGCCGTTCTCCAAGCCGCTCGAAGACGCCTTCGTTCCGGCCGTGGCGGACATCGAGGCGGCCGTGCGCGCCACGCTGAAATGAGCGCGGCATGCAGCCAACGTTTTCATCCTCAATAGGGCAAAGTCATGACCACACAAGTTCTGCTTCCGAAACTAGGCTTTTCGATGAACGAAGGAACGCTGGCTGAATGGCTGGCCGAAGACGGCGCAACCGTCAGCGAAGGGCAGATTCTCTATGCGCTCGAAAGCGATAAATCGATTCAGGAAGTCGAATCGCCGGCGTCGGGCACCCTGCGCATCGTTGCTCAGGTTGGCGAAGTGTATCCCGTCGGAACGCTGCTGGCGGAAATCGTCTGATTGGCCACGGGCCGTCATGCTAGTCAACCGTTGTTCGAAGGGACATCCGCGATGAGTGTCGATTCCATTGCCAACCGCCAGCAGGCCGATGCGAATGCCGGACCCGGTGAACCCGCACCTCCTGCAATCGGCGCGAATTTGCCCCCATGGCCGCAGGTCGATTTCGCCGAATATGGCGAGATCGAGGTCAAGCCAGTGTCGCGCATTCAAAAGCTGACCGGGGCTTTCCTGTCGCGCAACTGGCTGACGATTCCGCATGTCACCCACCACGACGACGCGGATATCACGGCGCTCGAAAGCTATCGCAAAGCGCGCAACGAGGCGAACGCGGCCGTGAAGCTTACGCCGCTCGTTTTCCTCATCAAGGCCGTCGTGCGCGCGTTGCGGGAGTTTCCGCAATTCAACGCGTCGCTCGACGGCAACGGCAAAAACCTCGTGCTGAAGAAGTACTTTCATATCGGCGTGGCGGTGGATACGCGCTTTGGATTGCTCGTGCCGGTCCTGCGCGATTGCGACAAGAAGCGTGTCGAAGAACTCGCGGCCGAACTCGCGGCGATTTCGCTGAAGGCGCGCGAAAAGGGGCTGTCGATGGCGGAAATGTCGGGCGGCTGCTTTTCGATCAGTTCGCTGGGGGGCTTCGGCGGTACCGGCTTTACGCCTATCGTCAATGCGCCGGAAGTGGCGATTCTCGGTGTGACCAAGACGCGGCTCGCGGCCGCGCCGGCGGAAGACGGCGGCGTCAGTTGGCGCAAGATGCTTCCTCTTTCGCTCAGCTATGACCATCGGGTCATCAACGGCGCGGACGCGGCGCGTTTCACCGCATTCATTGGAACCGCGCTGGCGGACCCGCAAGCGCTCGCAGGCTGAGGCGGTCCAACGCGCGGTGTGAAAAACACAACCACGAGATTGAGATGAAACGACCCCCACGCTCACTTTGTTCGCTGCCCCCCGAGGGGGCGCTCAGCCTCCTTGGGGCGGCGCGGCGGAGGCTGAGATGAAACGACCCCCACGCTCACTTTGTTCGCTGCCCCCCGAGGGGGCGCTCAGCCTCCTTGGGGCGGCCCGGCGGAGGCTGAGATGAAACGACCCCCACGCTCACTTTGTTCGCTGCCCCCCGAGGGGGCGCTCAGCCTCCTTGGGGCGGCCCGGCGGAGGCTGAGATGAGAACCCTTGGCGAGATGATCGAGCGAAACGCTCGCTTGCATACCGATCATACGGCGCTCGTGTACGGCGAGCGCCGTTTGACTCACGGTCAGCTGGCGGAACGGGCGCGCCGTTTTTCGGGGGCGCTCTACGGGCGTGGTCTGCGGCGCCAGGACCGGGTCGCGATCCTCGCGATGAATTGCGCGGAGTATTACGAGGCTTATCGCGCCTGCGAGTGGGCCGGCTTCATTCTTGCAACCGTCAATTTTCGGCTCGCGCCGGCGGAGATTCTTTACATCCTGAAGGATGCGGCGCCTAAAGCGATCGTCTTCGAGGCACAGTATGTCGATGTCGTGGACGGGCTGCGTTCGCAGCTTCCCGATATCGAGCAGTACATCTGCATCGGCGATGCCCCCCCGGATTGGGCCGTGGCGTTCGAGGCGGTGATGCAAGACGGCCCGGCGGAAGGGCCACCGATCCGCTCGAATCCGGAAGACTACGCATACCTCATGTACACGAGCGGGACCACTGGGCGTCCCAAGGGCGTCGTTCGTACGCACCATGCCATGTGCGTCACCGCGGAAAGCTGCGCGCTCGTAACCGAGTTCTCGGGCAAATCCCGCGTGCTGCAAACGACGCCCGCATTCCATGTTGGGGGCATCGGATTCGTCAACGCGGTGGCATGGATGGGCGGCACCACGGTCGTACATCGAGGCTTCGAGCCGAAGCAGATGCTCGAAACCATCGCGCAAGAGCGCATTACGTTCACTTTCATGGTCGCCGCCATGCTGCAGGCGGTGCTCGACGTGCCGGAGCTGTCGAGCTACGACGTATCGAGCGTCGAGAACATCGTGACGGCGGCGGCGCCCGTGCCGCCGCCGCTGCTTGCGCGCGGCATCGAGGTGCTCGGCCCCGTGTTTTCCGTGCAGTACGGCATGACCGAAAGCAACGCGTGCTGGCTGCCCGCACACGAGGTCAAGCCGCACGGCTCTCCGGACGAGGTGCGCCGCCTCGCTTCGGTGGGTCGGCCTTGTCCCGGCATCGAACTGCGCATCGTCGACGACCATGGCAACGATCTGCCGCAAGGCCAGACCGGCGAAGTCTGGCTGCGCTCGCAAACGCAGTTGAGCGGCTACTGGAACAACAGTGTCGCCACGGTGGAAGCGCTGCGCGACGGCTGGTACCGCTCGGGTGACATGGGCTACCAGGACAAAGACGGTTATATCTTCCTCGTCGACCGCAAGAAGGACATGATCATTTCCGGTGGCGAGAACATTTACAGCCGTGAAGTCGAGGATGCGCTGGGGCAGCACCCCGCGGTCGTCGACGTGGCCGTGATCGGCGTGCCGCACGAAAAGTGGGGCGAGTGCGTCAAGGCGGTCGTGGTGCTGCGCCGCGGCGAGCATGCGACTGAAGGCGAGCTGATCGAGTTCTGCCGCGAGCGCATTGCCAGCTACAAATGCCCGAAAACCATCGCTTTCGTCGATGAACTGCCGAGGCTGCCGACCGGCAAGATCAGCAAGGTGATGCTGCGCAAGCAGTTTGCCCAGTGAAGCGGCAATGCAATTGCCCTGGCGTTATTGAGAGAGAATCGATCATGGCCAAATGGCTCAAGAGTGCGGAGTGTGTGCAGTTCGAAGTGGCGGAGCGTATCGCGCGCATCACGCTGAATCGCCCCGACAAGCGCAACGCAATCAACAATCCGCTTCTGCAGGAACTCAAGGCGGCATTGCTCGAAGCCGACGATCTGAAGTCGGTCAACGTGATCGTGCTGTCGGGAGCGGGGCGAGACTTCTGCGCGGGCTACGATCTCGTGACGACGTATACGGATCGGGCGGCGGAAGCCGTCGATCCGGGTGACTATCGCGGCACGAGTCGCAGCTTCGACGACGACTGCTGGTCAATGGAGCGCCAAGCCGAAACGGTCAATCTGATGGCCGAAATTCACAAGCCGATCATCGCGCAGGTCCATGGCAATTGTCTTGCCGGCGGCACCGATCTCGCGCTCGCGTGCGATATGGTGATCGCCGCCGACGACGCGAGAATCGGCTTTCCCGCCACGCGCGCGAACGGGTCGCCGCCCGCGCAGATGTGGTTCTATCACGTCGGTCCGCAATGGGCGAAGCGTCTGCTGCTATCCGGTGACTCGCTCACGGGCCGCGATGCGGCGAAGATCGGTCTCGTCATGGACGCCGTGCCCGCCGAGCAACTGGAAGCGGAAGTGGGCGAGCTGGCGCGCCGGCTATCGTTTGTCGATGCCGACCTGCTGGCGGCGAACAAGCGCATCGTCAACCTCGGGCTCGAGCTGGCCGGTTCGCGCACGCTTCAGCGGCTTGCCGTGGAGAACGACGCGCGGGCGCACCAAAGTCAGGGGCCGCGCCGCGCGCAGTTCAAGGCCGATATGGAAGCGATGGGCCTCAAGGAAGCGCTCAAGCGCCGCGACGAGCCGTTCGGCGATGGCATGATCCGCCTGCACGCTCGCGGCAGCTGACCCGTCCGTCGATGCGACGAATCAAACCCCAATGTAGATCGGAACATCATGGACGTTGAACTCACGTTGAACGGCGCGGTCGCGACGCTGTGCCTGAACCGGCCCGAGAAGCTCAATGCACTGACGCCGGAGATGCTCGAGCTGATTCTCGGCCACCTTGATCGCATCGACCGTGATCCCGAGATTCGCGCGGTGATTCTCACCGGTGCGGGCCGCGCTTTTTGCGCCGGCGCCGACATCAAAGGCAGCGGGGCCGCGCCGCCGCCGATGAGCGTGACGCATGCGCGCGCTTCGATGGCCGTGTATCAGAAGATCGCGCTTCGGCTTTATAACCTCGACAAGCCGATGGTTGCGGCAGTGCGCGGCGTTGCTGTGGGAATCGCATGGAGCTTCGCGCTGTGCGCGGACCAGCTGATCGTTTCCGATACGGCGCAGTTCATTCCCGCATTCCTGATGCGCGCCACGTTGCCCGAAGGGGGCATGGTGCATCTGCTCGCGCGTCATTGCGGCGAATTCCGCGCCAAGGAAATCATGTATCTGAATCGCAAGCTGACCGGAAAGGAAGCGCTCGATATGGGCCTCGCAAGCCACCTTGTCGAAGACGAAAACCTCGATGTCGCTGCGCGAAAGCTGGCCGGCGAGCTCGCGGCGGGGCCGACCTTTTCGCTTGGCTTGACGAAGCAGCTGTTTCGGTTGAACACCGGCAATATGGAAAATTTTCTCGCACAAGAGCTGAACGCAGTCGCACTCGCCGTGAATTCGGAGGACGCGGCGGAAGGCAGGCTGGCTGCGAGAGAGAAGCGCGCACCGGCTTTCAAAGGTCGATGATAAGGCGGGTGCACCCGCGTGAAAAAGCTTCAGGAGCCAAGCCGTGCATTTTGAATTCAGTCAGGAAGACGAAGCGTTCCGTCAGGAAGTCAGACAGTTCTTCAAGGAACATGCGCCTGCCGACATTTCCCACCGGTGGCGTGTCGGCGTGCATCCCCCGGCGCGTGAGGATATCCGTCGGTGGCAACGCATTCTGTACGAACACGGCTGGGGCGCGCCGCATTGGCCGCTCGAGCATGGCGGCACCGGCTGGAGCGCGCTTCGCAAGCACATTTTCATGGAAGAGCTGTATAACGCCGACGCCATGGATTACGGCTGGCAGTCGACGCAGATGGTCGCGCCCGTCATCATCGCGTTTGGCTCGGATTGGCAGAAGCAGCGTTTTCTGCAGCCGATTTTGCGCGGCGACGAGTTCTGGTGCCAGGGCTTTTCCGAGCCGAACGCAGGCTCGGATCTGGCCGGCTTGAGGACCACGGCCGTCCTCGACGAAGAGGAGTACGTCGTCAACGGTCAGAAGATCTGGACCAGCGACGCCACGATCGCCGATTGGGGCTTCTTTCTCGTCAAGACCGATACGACAGTCAAGCCGCAGCGGGGCATTTCGTTTCTCCTCGTCAAGATGGACACGCCCGGCATCACCGTGCGCCCGATCGTCTCGATCGAGGGGGGCCGGGGCTTGAACGAGGTGTTCCTCGAGAACGTGCGTGTGCCGAAGTCCCATCTCGTCGGCGAGGCCGGCATGGGCTGGACGTATGCGAAGTACCTGCTCGAAAAGGAGCGCACGACCAGCGCATTCCTGTACTTCAACAAGCGCGAGCTGCAGCGCGCGAAGGATATCGCGGCCCAGGAAACGGTGGACGGTGTCCCGCTCATCGATACGCCTGAATTCGCGCGCAAGATCGCAGAGGTCGAGGCCGACCTGATGGCGCTCGAATGGTCCGTGCTACGTATCCTCGCCGAGGAAAAGAGCGAGCGCAATCTCGATGCCGTCGTCTCCGCGCTGAAGGTTTGCGGTTCCGAGATGCAACAGCGGGTGACGCAACTGCAAATCGACGCGCTCGGGCCGCGCGCCATGCGCTTTGACGATCACGGTGACGACGACGGCGGAGGCTTGCCTGTCGATCCCAACTGGCCGGACTACGTGGGCGGCCGAGCGTCGGGTTACCTCATCGCGCGCGCGTCCACGGTCTATGGCGGTACGCGCGAAGTGCAGAAGAACATCATTGCGAAGCTGGCATTCGGACTCTAGCCATGGACTTCAATTTCTCCGAAGAACAATCGATGCTGAAGGATGGCGTGGGTCGCTACCTCCAGCAGGAGTATGGATTCGAAGCGCGACGGCGGATCGCTGCGAGCGAAGAAGGTTTCAGCCGCGAGCGTTGGCGCGACTATGCCGAGCTTGGCTGGCTCGGGCTCACCTTGCCGGAAGACGTCGGCGGCCTCGGCTGCTCGTTTGTGGAAATGGCGATCCTGATGGAGGCGTTCGGGCGCGCGATGGTGCTCGAGCCGGTCGCGCAAACGGCACTGCTATGCGCCACGATTCTCGAGCGCGGCGATGCGAAGGAAAAGCGGGAGGCGCTGCTACCCGCGGTGATCAAAGGAAAATCGCTGCTTTCTCTCGCGGATAGTGAAGCGGGCAGCCGTTACAAGGTGGGCTGCCATGCGCAGACGCACGCACGCAAGACGGGCTCCGGTTATCTGATCAACGGGGCGAAGACGCTGGTTGTCGCCGGCGCCTCGGCCGACTATCTGCTCGTTACCGCGCAAATCGAAGGCATGCCACAAGGCGCGGGGGTCTTCCTCATCGAGCGTCGCGCCGCGGGGGTGACGTGCCGGCCGTACCGTCTGCTCGACGGATCGCGCGCGGCCGATATCGACCTGCGCAATGTCGAACTGGGCGACGATGCGCTGATCGTCGGCCCCGAGCGCGCGCTCGATGTGCTCACGCAGGCGACGCAGTTAGCCATCCTCGCGAGCGTTGCCGAGAGCCTCGGCATGATGGAAGCCGTAATGGCCATCACGTCCGACTACATCAAGGGGCGTTCGCAGTTTGGACAACCGATCGGCAAGTTTCAGGCATTGCAGCACCGCATGGCGGAGATGTTCGTGGCGACGCAGGAAGCGCGCTCGATGCTCTATTGCGGCATTGCTCATCTCGACCGGCCGGCGGATGAACGCGGCCGTGTCGTCTCCGCGGCCAAGGCGGTTGCCGGACGCGCGAACCGTTTCGTCTGCGCGCAAGGAATCCAGTTGCACGGCGGCATGGGGCTCACCGAGGAATATCCCGTTGGCCACTATTTCCGCAAGATGACGATGATGGAAAAGATGTTCGGTGACATCGACTTCCATCTGGGCCGGTTGGCGGCAAGCAGCCGGACTCGATAACGATCTGATACGGAGCAAAACGGACGTGGAGCGTGTCAAGGACAAAATAGCGATCGTGACCGGGGCCGCGTCCGGCATCGGCGCCGCATGTGCCGCGATGCTTGCGGACGAGGGCGCACTGCTGGTGGTCGCCGATCTCAATCTGGAAGGCGCGCAGGCACAGGCCGGCCGCATCAGGGACGCGGGGGGAAAAGCGGTGGCCGCGCAAGTCGACATCGGCGACGAAAACTCGATCGAGGCACTGTTCGATCTCACGCTGAGGACCTGGGGCGGGCTCGACATCCTGCACAACAATGCCGCCGCTACGTCGCTCTCCACTACCGTCGATGCGGCGGTCGAAGCTGTGGACGTCGGGGTGTGGGACGACACGATGCGGATCAACCTGCGCGGCACGATGCTCGCGGCGCGCCATGCGTTGCCGCTCATGCGCGCTCGCGGCGGCGGATCGATCATCAACACGTCGTCAGGCGCGGCCCAAGCTGGCGCGCTCGGATACAGCGCCTACGGCGTCTGCAAGGCCGGCATCGAGGCGCTGACGCGCTACATCGCCACGCAACACGGCAAGGAGGGCATACGCTGCAACGCGATCGCGCCGGGCCTGATCGTGACGCCGGTCACCCGTGCGTACTTTGCGGGGGAAACCGGCGAGATGATGCTGAGCCACCATCTCACGCCGCGCCTGGGACAGCCCGAAGACATCGCCCATGCGGTGGTCTATCTCGCGTCGGACGAGGCGGCATTCGTCACGGGCCAAGTGTTCAACGTCGATGGCGGACTGCTTTCGCACCAGCCCTACTATGCGGACGAAATCCGTGCGCGTTCAGCCGCGGCCGCCGTTAGCAACACGGAGGGGCGCACATGACGACCGATCCCGGACTGATTGCCCGGATCGAGCGCATCGAGGCGCAGCTCGCGATTCAACAACTGCCGATGCGATACGCGCTCGCCGTCGATTCGCGGGACGTCGACAGCCTCGTGCAGTTGTTTACCGAGGACGTCAATTGCGGCCGATGGGGCGTCGGACGCGCGGCGCTTAAGGCCTTCTATAGTTCCGAACACATCCTGCGCAGCTTCTATCGCAGCATCCATCAGATCTGCGGTCATGCGATCGACTTCATCGATGCCGACCGCGCCACCGGCAGCGTCTATTGCCGGGCGGAGCATGAGGACAACGGCGCCTGGGTGGTGATGGCGATCTGCTACTTCGATCACTATGTGCGCCGCGATGGGCAGTGGTACTTCGAGCGGCGCGACGAGCAGCACTGGTATTCGACCGACTGGCTGGCTCGTCCCGGCGCGCCGCGCTTCCAAAACTGGCCGGGCAAGTATGAGGGCGAGCGCTACCAGCCGCGTCTTCCGCACCGCTTTCCGACGTGGACGACCTTCTGGAGCGCGAGCGAGCAGCGCGCGATCGATGCATTGACGAGCACGCCGTAGCGGGTTTATTCGCTCGTCAACGACGCTGTCCGATCCGCCTTCGATCGGCAACGGCGTTGACAGCCCAGCCGCGCTGAAGCCTTCGGAACGGCGCGCGCCGCCCGCCGCTATGCGGTCGAACCGGGAAGACGCACCACTAGCCCATCCAGTTCCGGCGTCACGAAGACCTGGCACGTCAGGCGGCTATTCTCACGCACGTCCATCGCGCAAGTGAGCATATCGACCTCATAGGGTTCGGCCGCCGGCATATGACCGGCCCACGCCTCGTCGACATAGGCGTGACAGGTCGCGCAACTGCAACTGCCGCCGCAATCGCCGAGAATGCCGGGGATCTGGTTATTCACGGCGGTTTGCATGACTGAATCGCCGACGTTGGCGGTCACGCTGGCTTCGTTCCCGTCCGGCTGTATGAATCGAATGAGCGGCATGGCTTGTGACTCTTTGGAAGTTAGTTGGACTGGGGCAGCAGACTCTTCAACGGAATCGATTCGTCGGCGAGATCGGCCGCGCGGACCGGAATTTTCTCGGCGACGAACCGCTTGGCCAGCATGAATTCCGGCGCGCGGCTCACGGTATCGGCGGCCAGCATCACGCCGTCCTTGAGATAAAACGCCGAGAAAGAGCGGGTTTCGGGACTGCCGCGCAAGACGAATTCGTCATAGCCCTGGGACAAGCCGACCATCTTGAGCTTGAGATCGTATTGATCGGACCAGAACCACGGCACGGTGTTGTAAACACGCTCCTTGCCGCACAACGCCGCCGCCGCGGTGCGTGCCTGCTCCAGCGCATTGGGCACCGATTCGAGACGCAAACGGCGGCCGAGCGACGGGTTGGGGTGATTCGTGCAGTCTCCGACGGCGAAGATATCCGGATCGGAGGTGCGCGTGTGTTCGTCGATCACAATGCCGTTGTCGACGGCGAGACCCGCTTGCTGCGCGAGCTCGGTGGCGGGTTCCAGTCCCACGCCGACGATCACGAGATCCGCGGCGACGCGCGTGCCGTCCGCGCAGCGCACCGCGGCCACCGCGTCGCCGGACGCGTCGAGTTCGAATCCGCTCACGATCGCATTCGTGCGGATGTCGACACCCGCCTCGCGGTGCACCTTCTCGTAGAAAGCGGAAAGCTCGGGCGCCGTCACGCGCGCGAGCACGCGCGGCAATGCTTCGAGCACGGTGACCTGAAGGCCGCGCTTCACGGCGACGGCGGCCACTTCCAGGCCGATGTATCCGCCGCCGATGATCACCAGGCGTGAGCCGGCATGGAACTGGGTCCGAATGCGGGAGACGTGATCGAGCGTACGAAGGTAGTGAAAGTTTTGCAGCTTCTCGATGGCTTCGATATCCGGCAAGGCCAGCCGCCGTGCCCGGCCGCCCGTCGCGAGCACGAGCTTCGTGTAGCCGATTTCGCTGCCGTTGGAGAGCGTCACCCGCTTGGCGACACGGTCTATGCACTGCGCGCGCGTGTTAGGGATGAACTCGACCCGCGCCTTGTCGTAAGTCGCCTGCGGTTTCAAATAAAGCTGCTCGACGGTCGACTCGCCCGACAAGAATGCCTTGGACAGCGGCGGGCGCTGATATGGCAAATGCGGTTCTTCTCCCACCATGACGATGCGGCCCGCCCATCCTTGCTCGCGGATTGCGGTCGCGCATTCGCCGGCCGCGTGCCCCGCGCCAATGATCAGCGCGGTGTTTTCTGCGTCTTCATCTGTCATGAAGCGGAACTCCGTCTCGCACGACCATGGGCACGACACACCATGGTTCTCAGTTGTTATGAATGATGTTCTATATATTGAACGACCGTCGCCGCCACTGTCAATGCTCACGAACCCGGTCGAGCTGATCCGGAGCCGACCATCGCCTCGATGCCGCCAACCGCGAAGCGGATCAAGTAGGTGCGCATGCGCTCGATATCCGACGCCGCGAGTGCGCGCGTTCCGGAACGTGCTTCCTGCGCGTACAGCTCGTTGAGCACCAGATGGAACACAGATTCGACGAAATGCTGCACCAATTCGATCGTTTCCCGCGTCGCGCCGGGAAGCGCCTTGGCGAAGGCGTCACGGTAGCGCGCGGCGGCTGGCGCGTACTGGTCGTAGAACGGTGCAGTGAGATCGGGGCGTTCCAGAAGGCAGCCAATCTGGGTCAGCAGACGCAGGTAATTTCGCCACCCGGTATCGCCGCTTTTCAGGTGCGCGAAGGCCGGCGTACAAAGCGCGATCACAATGGCCTCGACATGGGGCCGCTCGCCATGCGACGCCGCGAGCGCGGCGTCGAGCGATTCGATCACCTGCTGGCTGATCACGGCCGCGCGGCGGCCGATCGCCCGCTGGAACAGGGCGTCCTTGCTCCCAAAGTGGTACCGCGCGAGGCTCAGCTCAATGCCGCAGGTCTGCATGATGTCGCGAATCGACGTGCCGAAGTAGCCGTGCATCGCGAAGAGCCTCTCGGCTGTGTCGAGAATGCGCTCGGGCGTCATGCTCCGCGTCGAAGCGCGCGGCTCCTCGATGGCGGTCGCCGGGCGACGAGCGGCGCGCGTGTTCGTGGACGGCATGGTTTCCTTTTCATGGGGGGCGCGAACAGGAAAGGACGCGGCTTACGTTCAAGCACATGATAAAACCTTCTTGCACAAACGTGCAAATTCGAACATAGTTCAATTATTGGCACTGCCGAGCGAAGTCGGGGGTGCTTGCTAACGAACGACTGATGGAGACACGAACCATGGCTCTCGCGCTGCGACTCGAGGACTTCGACGATCCCACGTTCAACCCGTTTTTCGAAGATTCGCTCGCGTATGGCGCCGATGCGGACCCGTATCCGCGCATTGCCGAGCTGCGCGAGAAGGCCACGGTGCAGCAAGGCGACTATCGTGTGCTGATGGGCGGGGCGGCGGACCTGACGATGTCCGATGTCGCGCACTACTCGGTATTCGGGTACGACGAAGTCGCACAGGTACTGGGCGACCCTGCCACGTTCTCGAACAAATCTTACGAGCGCAATTTAGGCATCAGTTTCGGACGCAGCATTTCGACGATGGACGCGCCTGAGCACCCGCGTTACCGCCGCATTTTCCAGAAGGCCTTTTTGCCGCACACCGTCGCGGCGTGGGGCGATACGCTGGTCGATCCAGTCGTGAGCGAGCTGATGTCGAAGTTCGTCGATCGCGGACAGGCGGATCTCGTCAACGAGTTCACACTCCACTATCCGTTCAACATCATCTACCGGCAGCTGGCGTTGCCGCCGGAAGACGTGAAGGTCTTTCACAAGCTGGCAATCGCACAGACGCTCGTGTCGATCGACGTCGAGCACGGCGTGGAGGCGTCGACTAAGCTGGGCGCTTATTTCGCGCGGCTCGTCGAGGAGCGCCGCAGCCATCCGGGCGACGATCTCGTGAGTTCGCTGGCTACCGCGGAAGCGGAGGGCGAGCGGCTGCCCGATGAAGTCGTCATTTCATTCCTTCGCCAACTGGTGAATGCGGGCGGCGATACCACTTACCGCGCGACCAGTGTGCTGCTCCTTGCCCTGTTGCGCGAGCCCGCGCAGCTCGAAGCGGTCCGCCAGGATCGCTCGCTCGTCGCACCGGCGATCGAAGAAGCGCTGCGCTGGGATGGCCCCGTGCTGATGCAGTCGCGCATGGCCACGCGTGACGTCACGCTGGGCGGAGTGGATATTCCGGCGGGGGCATTTCTCGACGTCGTGGCGGGCAGCGCCAACCGCGACCCTGGCCGCTTTCCCGATCCGGACAAGTTCGATATCTACCGCAAGCCCGCCCACCGCCATTTTGCGTTTGCCTATGGGCCGCACGTGTGCATCGGGCAGCATCTCGCGCGGGTTGAGATGACGCGTGCGCTCAATGCCATTCTCGACCGCTTGCCCAATCTTCGTCTCGATCCGGCCGCGCCGGCGCCGCAGATCAGCGGCATCATGATGCGTGTTCCACACGCGATTCCTGTCGTCTTCGGCTGATGAGAACGGTGCCGATTTCGAGCGAGATCGGCCAACAAGGACGGTGGAGACCGCATTGATGACCGAATTCGACTATATCGTCGTGGGCGCGGGCGCGGCGGGTTGCGTGCTCGCCAATCGTCTTTCGGAGGGTGGGCGCCATACGGTGCTGCTCGTCGAAGCAGGGCCCGAGGACCGCCATCCGCTGATCAGGATGCCCAAAGGCTTCGGCAAGCTGCTGGGCGACCCGGCCCACGCCTGGTTCATTCCCGTGCAGCCCGACTATGGCAACGGACACCGCAACGAAATCTGGCTGCGCGGCAAGATGCTCGGCGGCTCGAGCAGCATCAACGGCATGGTGTATATGCGCGGACATCCCGAGGACTACGACGGATGGGCCGCACTCGGCGTCGAAGGCTGGGGCTGGCAGGACCTGGCGCCATGCTTTCGGCGGATCGAAGATCATGCGCTCGGCGCCGATGACTTGCGGGGCGCGGGCGGCCCGCTCAAGGTGTCGCCGCACGCGCAGCGCAACCGTATCGGCGACGCCGTCCTCGAGGCGTGCCGGTCGCTCGGCGTACGACGGGTCGAGGATATCAACCGGCTCGATCACGAGGGCGTGGCTTACCTGATCTACACGATCCGCAACGGCAAGCGGCAAAGCTCGTCCGAAGCGTTTCTTAAACCCGCTCGGGCACGCAAGAACCTGACGGTGACCACGGGGGCCGAAGTCACGCGCATTACGTTCGCGGGTACCCGTGCAGTCGGCGTGCAATGCAATAGCGCTGGACAGCAGGTCGCTTACCGGGCGCGCCGCGAGGTCGTGCTCTCGGCCGGCGCAATCGAGTCGCCGCGCCTTTTGCAACTGTCGGGTATCGGCAACGCCGACCATCTGCAGTCGCTTGGCGTTCCAGTCGTCGCGGCCAGCCCTGGCGTCGGGTTGAACCTGCGCGAGCACTATCTGTACATGCTTCAGGCGCGCCTGAAGCATTGGCGCGATTCGCAGAACCGGCAGTTCGGCGGCATGCGTCTATGGCGCAATGCGATGCAATACGCGCTGTTCCGCCGCGGCGTGATGTCGCTTGGCTCCTATCCGGTAGGCGGGTTCATCAAGACGGCGCCGGATGCGACCCGGCCCGACGTCCAACTGATGATGGCGCCGTTCTCCATGGATTTCGGCGCGGCAGGTTACGCCTTTGAAGCGTTTCCGGGCATGCAGCTCTTCAGCTATCCGCTGCGTCCGCGTAGCGAGGGGTACGTGAAGATCCGATCGGCGGACCGGCAGGTGCCGCCCGAGGTCGTCGCGAACTACCTTGCGGATCCGTATGACCGGCAACTGTCCGTCAATTCGTTCAGGCTCATGCGCGATGTGCTGGCCGCAGAGCCGCTCGCGAGCCGGGTGGCCGGCGAAACGCGCCCGGGCGCCGCGGTCCAGACCGATGACGAAATACTCGATCTCTTTCGGCGCGAAGGTCAATCCGGTTTTCACGCTTGCGGCACCTGCAAGATGGGCTCGGACCGGCTGGCGGTGCTGGACTCGCGGCTGCGGGTGCGGGGCGTCGAAGGACTGCGCGTGATGGATCTTTCCGTCACGCCGACGATGATTTCCGGCAACACCAATGGTCCTATGATGGCAATGGCTTGGCGCGCCGCCGATCTGATCCTGGAGGACGCGCGGTGAACCGTTTTGGAGACACAGATATGAACCTGGCAGTCCAAGCTTCCACCGAGCAAAATGCGATCGTTCAAGAGGCGCTTGACCGGGCCACGCAGGAAGGCGGCGAAATCGGCGTGCAGGTGGCGGCCTATCTGAACGGCAAGCTCGTGATCGACGCATGGAGCGGCGTGGCCGATCCGGTCACCGGCCGCCTTGTCGATGGCGACACGCTTTTTAACGTCTATTCGGTGACGAAAGCCGTTGCGGCCACAGCGCTGCACATCCTGGCGGATCGTGGGCTCATCGAATACGGCGCGCCAGTGACGCGCTACTGGCCCGAATACGGCGCGCACGGCAAGGAGAAAACCACGGTGCGCGACGTGCTGACTCACCGAGCGTGCGTGCCGCAGATGCCCGATGGCGTGACGCCTGAGCTGATGTGCGATTGGCACTGGATGACACGTGCCATCGCGAACCTCGAGCCGCTTGCCGAGCCCGGTACGAAGACGCTTTACCTTTCGATGACTTTCGGCTGGATCGTCGGCGAACTGGTTCGACGCGCCGATCCCAATAAGCGCTCGCTGGGCCGCTTCGTTCGGGAGGAGATCGCGAAGCCGCTCGGCATCGAGGATCTCTGGATCGGCATTCCCGATGAAGTCGAATCGCGCATCGCGCGCCTCACCGATGCGATGGTGCCGGTTCCACCGGAATACCTGCCGCCGCTGTTCTTGCGTTCGATGCCGAACGAGGTTGCGTTGACCCCTCGAGTCTTCGAGCGCCCGGACGTGCGTCGCGCGGAGGTGGCTGGCGTTGGCGGGATCTTCAATGCACGAAGCGAGGCGCGCTTCTGGGCGATGCTTGCATGCGGCGGCGAACTGGACGGCGTGCGGATACTATCGAAAGAACTCGTCGCGACACTGAATACGCCTCGAGCCAACAGTGAAGAGCCCGACCCGGTGATGTTCGGCTTTCCGATTCCGATCACGATCGGGGGCTTTTGGTTTGGCGGCAACCATCCGCCGGTGACGGCTGTGCGTTCGCCGCGCGCGTTGTGCCATCCGGGGCAGGGCAATTCGATCGGTTGGGCTGATCCGGATACCGGGCTTGCCGTCGCGATCTGCCATAACAAGCTGTTTAACCCCACCACGCCGGAAGAGGATCCGCTGCTGCCGATCGCGGTGGCGATTCGCAAGGCACTGGACCTCGAGTGATGGGAGCAAGGGACATGGACATCGCATATTTGCAGGAATGGACCGGTCGCACGGAGACAGCGCGAGACGAGATCACCCTCACGCCGATGGCGGCGCTCGCCGCCACGCTCGACCGCGACGATCCGCCTCCTGCCCTGGGCGATGAATTGCCTCCGTTGTGGCATTGGCTTTATTTTCTGCCCGTTCATCGCCAGTCGATGGTGGGTCCGGACGGCCATCCGAAGCGTGGGGGCTTCTTGCCTCCGGTCGATTTGCCTCGTCGCATGTGGGCAGGCAGTCAGGTCGAGTTTCTTCGTCCACTGCGAGCGGGTAGTGCCATTACGCGTCTTTCCTTGATCGAAAGCGTGACGCACAAGCAGGGGCGGACCGGCGATCTCGTGTTCGTCAAGGTCAAGCACGAAATCGGCGATGCTGCCGGCGTCGCGATCGTCGAACGCCAGGATATCGTCTATCGCGATCATCCGGCTGCCGGCGATCGGCCGCCGGCGGCCCAGGCCGCGCCTGCCGGTGCGCAATGGGCACGCGAGATCGCTCCCGATCCCGTGCTGTTGTTCCGCTATTCGGCGCTGACCTTGAATGGCCATCGAATTCACTACGATCGCCCCTATGCGACCAACGAGGAAGGCTATGAAGGGCTCGTCGTGCATGGCCCCCTTCTGGCGACGCTTCTGATGGACTCCGTGAGATCGGAATTGCCCAATGCACGCGTGCGATCGTTTTCGTTCCGCGCGGTCAAGCCGGTGGTGGACACGGCTCCGTTCTACGTGTGCGGCAAGCGAGAGGAGTCGGACCCAAGCACGGTCAGCTTATGGATTGCCGGCAGTGACGGATCGTTGCGCATGGAAGCATCGGCCATCCTCGCGTAGTCGTGCTGACATTGGAGTTTTATGCGTTCCTTTTTATTTGTGCCGGCAAGCAAGCCTGAGCGATTCGGCAAGGCGCTCGATGCAGCCGCCGACGCGGTGATCGTTGACCTGGAGGATGCCGTTGCGCAGGCAGACAAAGCGTCGGCGCGTGCGCATGTCGCTCGAGCCGCGGGGACCTTTGCGGCATCGCCGGTGCGCGTACTGCTACGCGTCAATGCCGCACGCACGGACTGGTTCGAGCGCGACCTCGAGCTTATGGCGTTGGACGGCATCGATGGCGTTGTATTGCCGAAGTCCGACAATGCCGCTGCATTGACCGCTGTTGCGGCGGCAACGACGAAACCGATTTTGCCGATCATCGAATCCGCCGAGGGCGTCTGGAATGCGTTGGACGTGGCGCGGATGCCGGGCGTCGAGCGGCTTATCTTCGGCTCTGTCGACTTCGAGCTGGATCTCGATTGTGACGGCTCATGGGATGCGTTGCTGCACGCGCGCTCGCGCATCGTGCTGGCCTCGCGTGTCGCCGGTATTCAGTCGCCGGTGGATGGCGTAACCGTTGCGCTTGACGATGCGCGGCAACTCGCGGAGGACGCATCGAAAGCGCGATCGTTGGGCTTCGGCGGCAAGCTCTGCATTCATCCGCGGCAAGTCGGAGCGGTCAATGCTGCGTTCAGCCCCAGCGCGGATGAAATTGCCATGGCGCGTCGAATAGTCGAGGCGTATGAGCGCGCAGACGGTGGTGCGGTATCCGTGGACGGGCGGATGGTGGATTTGCCGGTGTTGCTCAAGGCGAGACGCATCGTCGGTCTGTCCGATAGCGTGCGCGGCGCCGTAGAGCGGTAACGGGCTGAAGCGGCTTGCGTGGTGAACCGAGCGGGGTTTATAAGTTATCGCTTGCATCACTCCCGCGCCAAAAGCGAATGCCGTGTGGCGCGGGCGTGGTCCGGATTTGTTTAGACGGGATCCCAAGGCGTGAGTGTCATGGACGGCACGTTCGGGAAGAAGCTCGATTCGAACGCCGGCATGACCTGCTCGGCAATCGCTTCGGGCGTCCAGCCGCCGTCGCGGTGCAGCGAGCGGATCATGCGGATCTGATTGAAGAAGTAGATCTCGTTGGCGCGCACGCCAAAAATCTGGCCCGACACTTTGGCGGCCTGATCCGAGGCGAGATAGACAGCGAGCGGCGCAACCTTGCGCGACTCCATCCGCTTGAGAATCTCGACGCGTGCCTTTTGCTCGGGGGTCTCGGAAGGGATCGACGCCGTCATCGCGGTCCATGCCCAAGGTGCGATGCAGTTCGAGCGTACGTTGAATTTCGCCATGTCGAGGGCAATCGACTTCGACAGACCGACGATACCCATCTTGGCTGCCGAGTAGTTGGCCTGCCCGATGTTCCCGATCAGCCCCGACGTGGAGGTCATATGAACGAAGCTGCCGCCGTTTTGTGCCTTGAAATGGGGAGCGGCCGCACGGGCAACGAAGAAGGAGCCGTTCAGATGAACATCGACCACCGCCTTCCACTCTTCCAGACTCATGTTGAAGAACATGCGGTCGCGCACGATGCCGGCGTTGTTCACGACGCAGTCGATGCGGCCGAAGGTATCCAGCGCGGCCTGCACGATCTTCTGCGCGCTATCCCATTCGGCGACGCTATCGGTGGAGGCGACGGCCTGCCCACCGGCTTCTTTGATCTCCGCGACGACCTTCGCGGCGGCGAATTCGCCGGTCTCGGCATTGCGGCCGAGATCGTTGACAACGACCTTGGCGCCGTTCGCCGCGAATTGCAGCGCGAAATCGCGCCCGATACCGGCTCCCGCGCCCGTTACCACTACCACCTTGTCCTTGACGAAATCGCTCACGCTTGTCTCCATTCGATGCAGGCGTTGATGTAGAAAATCTTGCCTCGGTATAATAGCAAAACTGAACGGCGTTGCATAATATGAACGACGCGCCGGGCTCGAAACGGGGGCTGCAAGTCCAGGCTTGAAGCGCTGGCCGAGTCTTGATCAATTCATCCGACGGAAGACGGCGGAACAACAGGAGACGCTAGGTGAACGATATGAAAGGCTGGACCGTGCCGGACCATGTTCCGCGCGAACTCGTGGTGGACTTCGACTACATGAACCCGCCCGGCGCGCAAGAAGACGTCCACCTGGCGTGGAAGACCCTGCATGCGGGGCCCGACATCGTCTGGTCGCCGTATTACGGCGGACACTGGATCGCCACGCGAGGCGAAGACATCGAGGCCATGCAGAAGGATCACACCCGCTTCTCGCATCGCAGTGTCAACATTCCGCCGCTCAACGAGACACAGCTCGTGCCGCTGGAACTCGACCCGCCTGAGCACACCGCGTACCGCAACCTGATCACGCCCGCTTTCCTGCCGCAGGCGATCGCCTCGCTCGAAAACGACGTGCGCGCTCTCGCTACCGAGCTCATCGAGAAGCTCGCTCCGCGAGGCGAATGCGAGTTCGTTTCTGAGTTCGCCAAGATTCTACCGATCGTGATTTTCCTGCGTCTCGCGGATCTTCCGACGACCGATCGCGAACAGTTGCTCGAATGGGCCGAATGGGCGGTGCGCGGCAACCTCGAACAGCGTAACGAATCGCAGCACCGGCTCATCGGTTATATCTCTACATGGGTGGAGAAACGCAAGGCGGAGGCGGGCGGCGACCTCGTGAGCCTCATCGCCAACGCGCAGATCGACGGCAAGCCGATCAGCCCCGAGCGCATGTTCGGAATGTTTATCGTCGTGCTGTTCGGCGGCCTCGACACGGTCGCCTCGATGATGGGTTTCATCGCGCGCTTCCTTGCGGAGAATCCAATTCAGCGGCGTCAGCTCATCGAGCATCCCGATCTGATGATTTCATCCGTCGACGAGCTGATACGGCGCTTTGGCGTAGCGAATACCGCGCGGCTCATCACAGAGGATATGGAGTACAAGGGCATCCCGTTTAAAAAGGGTGACCAGATCCAACTGCCCAACGCTCTTTTCGGTCTCGACGATCGCAAGTTCAGCAATCCGCTTGCAGTCGACCTCACGCGTAAGCCCGTGATCCATGCGGCGTTCGGCAATGGGCCGCATCGCTGCCCAGGTTCTTTCCTCGCGCGCACGGAGATCAAGGTCTTTCTGCAGGAGTGGCTCAAGCGCATTCCCGAGTTCCGCATTCGTGAGGGCGACAAGCCGCGCTGCGGCTCGGGCTCTGTCAACGGGATGCTTTATCTGCCGCTCGCCTGGGACGTTGCGCCCTGATTCAACCCAACCATCAACGAATCATCGACGATCATGAAGAAATGGCAATGCATTTTTTGCGGGTTTTACTACGATGAGGAAGCGGGACTTCCGGCAGAGGGTATTGCGCCGGGCACTCGCTGGGAAGACGTTCCCGACGACTGGGCGTGTCCCGAGTGCGGCGCGACCAAGGCCGATTTCGTGATGATCGAAGTCGAGGCCTGATTGTCGGACTGGCACGACTGTCTGAGTGCTCGGACAGGCGCACGGTGCAAAGCCGTGCGCCTCGTCGCCGGAGATCAGGCGCGCTCGAAGATGGCGGCGATACCCTGACCGCCGCCGATGCACATGGTCTCGAGCGCGTAGCGTCCCTTTCGGCGCGCAAGTTCGTGCAGGAGCGTTGTCATGATCCGTACGCCCGTCGCACCGATGGGGTGGCCGAGCGATATGCCCGAGCCGTTGACGTTGAGTCGGTCGATATCATTCCAGTTCCAGGCTTTGAGGACCGCCAATACCTGGCAGGCAAACGCTTCATTCACCTCGACGAGATCCATCCGATCGAGTGTGAGACCCGTGTGCGCCATGAGCTTGCGAACCGCGGGCACGGGGCCGATGCCCATACGTGACGGTTCACACCCGGCCGCGGCCCAGCCGGTGAGCCAAGCCATCGGTTCGAGGCCCAGCGCTTCAAGGCGGTCTTCGGCGACTACAAGGCATGCGGCGGCTGCGTCGTTTTGCTGGCTCGAGTTGCCCGCTGTGACCGTGCCGCCGGATGTCAGTGCGCGGAGCTTGCCTAAGCTTTCCATGCTGGCATCAGCACGGAATCCTTCATCCTTCGCGAAAAGAAGCGGCTCGCCCTTTTTCTGGGGAATGCTGACTGAAACGACTTCTTCCGCCATCTTGCCCGATTCCCACGCCGCCGCCGCGCGTTGATGGCTGCGCAACGCATACTCGTCGGCGGCCTCGCGGCTGATGTCATAGTCGGTCGCGAGGTTTTCCGCTGTCTCGATCATGCCGGAGATATAGCCGAAGCGCGATTCCGGTTGCGAGCGCTCACGGCCGCGCGCGAGCCGATCATGGAACTGAACGGAGCCGGAGCGGGCGCCCCAGCGCATGTCCGTGCTGTAGTACTCGATGTTGCTCATGCTTTCCACGCCGCCTGCGAGCACCACGTCGGCGGCGCCGGTCTGTATCATCATCGCGGCTGTGACGAGCGCCTGCAGGCCGCCGCCGCAGCGGCGGTCCAGCTGCATGCCCGGCACTTCGACAGGCAGCCCGGCCTGCAGTGCGATCCAGCGGCCCACGCAAGGCGTTTCGCTATTCGCGTACGATTGCGCGAAGACGACGTCGTCAATGCGGGCGGGATCGACGCCTGAGCGGCGTATCGTTTCATTCGCAACGAGCGCGCCGAGCGCTTCGACGGACACGCCCCGCAGGCTACCGCCAAAGGTGCCCACAGGCGTTCGTACCGGGGAGACAATTGCTGCGCGTTTCATTGGATATTCCCTGCAGAGTGGCTGAGGCCTTTCATACGTTGCGCGTGGCGGCGCCCGTGTCTTCTTCGAGAGCGCGGCGGTAATCGGGGTGTGCGATGGCGAGCATGCGTTCGCGCCGTTGCCGCAGCGTCAGTCCGCGCAGATCGGCAACGCCGTATTCGGTCACGATGACGCCGGCGTCGCTGCGCGGCGTGCTGACGGGGCCGCTCAGCGAGGAGACGATTCGGCTCGCGCCTTTGCCCGCTGTCGACGGCAGTGCGATGATAGGAAGGCCACCGTGAGAGCGCCGAGCGCCGCGAAGGAAATCCAGTGCCCCGCCCACCGCGCCCACATACATGCCGCCCGCGATTTCCGCATTGATCTGCCCGCTAAGGTCGACCTCCACCGCCGAGTTGATGGCGACGAAGCGATCGATGCTCGCGAGCACATTCGCGTCGTGCGTGTAGCGCGTCGAGCGAAATTGGATGGCGTCGTTGCGGTGCGCGAAGTCGTGAATGCGACGGCTGCCCATCATGACGCCGGCAACCGTTTTGCCCGTATCGACGGTTTTGCGCGCATTGTTGATGACGCCGCTTTCCATGAGATCGGCGACTTTATCGCCGATCGTCCCCGAATGAATGCCCAGGTCCCGGCGATCGGTGAGGCAAGCCAGAATCGCCTCTGGAATGGCGCCGAGTCCGAGCTGGAGGGTGGCGCCGTCTTCAATGAGGCTGGCCACGTGACGCGCGATGGCTAAATCCGTTTCGCCGGCTGCGCTGGGCGGACTGTCGGTCAGAGCTCGCGACGTGGGCAGTATGAAGTCGATATCTTCGTCGCGAAGATATCGCTCGCCATAGGTCCATGGCGCTTGCTCGTTGACTTCCGCAACGATGACGCGCGCGTGCTCGATCGCCGGAATCAGATACTCGTGCGCGATCGACAGGCTATAGCGGCCTTGCGCATCGGGCGGTGCGAGTTGAAGCAGCAGGACGTCGACGGGGAACTGGCCCGAATCCATCATCTGCGGAAACTGCGAGTAATGGCACGGGAGGATATCGAGCGCGCCTGCCTTGGCTAGCGCGCGATTCGCGCCGGTGCCGCAGTACGAAACGAAATCAATGCAGTCGGCGTGTTCGGGGCGGCAGGTATCGTGAGTGGCGGCGCCTAGGAAGACTCGGATCGGCCCGATGTCGTGGCGCTGCTCGAGCAGCTTTCGCGTAAGCGGAAGCGGCTCGGCGTTCCATTGACCCCATGCAACGGTATCGCCCGGACGAATGACCGATGCAAAGTCGATGGCATCCGCTTCTAGCACTAAGGGCATGATGTGGGCGGGCTCAAGTGGCGCGTGCCGCAACGGGGTCGGCTTTGTTGAGTTGTCCATGCACGACGCCTGATGAGAAGAGCGCTGCGATTCGTTCCTCGCTGTACCCGATGCCTCGCAGCACGACGTCCGTATGCTCGCCCAGTCGCGGAACCGAGAGCGGCGTCGACGCGGGCTCCCTGCGGAAATGAATTGAGTTCGCCACATGAGCGCGTCCTGATGGATCGGTCTGAATCATCTGGCGTTCGTGGGCGTGGGGATGAGCGAGCGCTTCGGCGAGCGAGAGTACCGGCGCGACGCTGATGTGACGGCCATCGAACCAGGTAAGCCATTCGTCGAGCGTGCGAGTCAAAAACGTTTCGGTCAGGAACGCACGCACGCGCAATTGACCTTCACCAGCCGGGTCGACGGCGTCGTCAATGAGATCCGCACGGCCAAGCGGCGTAAGCAGGTTCGTGGCGAAAGCCCGTTCCCGACCGCCGAGGCAGAGCCATTTCGAATCGGCGGTCTCGTACGCGCCGAGCAACGCGAGACCGCTGTCGCCCGCGCTCTCCTCCTGCGATTGACCGCCCGATGCGTTGAGCAAGCGACCGCTAAGATGGGGCTGGGCAGTGAGCGCTGCATCGAAAAGCGAGACGTCGATATAGTCGCCGCGTCCCGTTTCCCTTGCGCGCAGCAGCGCCATCAATACCGCCGACAGCGCCGTCAGCGAACCGGCCAGCGCGGCGAGCGACGGCCCGGTGGTAATGGGCGTTCCTCGGCTATCGCGCGGCAGCGTTCCTGCCAGCGATTGAACCACCGGATCGTGTGCAGGCAGCGAGGCAAGCGGCCCCGTTTGTCCGAATGCCGTCATCGCGCAATAGACGAGCCGCGGGTTGGTCCGGCTCACCGTCTCATAATCGATTCCGAGGCGGGCAGCCACGCCCGGCCTCGACGATTCGATGACGACGTCGGCCTCGTTCATCAGCTTCAACGCGATTCCACGCCCTTCCGGATGCTTCAGGTCCAGTGCAATGCTGTGCTTGCCCCGGTTGATCGCCGCGAAGAACGCGCCATCCGAGCCTGGGGCGCCGCGCGTCGGGTCGCCCGTGAGCGGCTCGATCTTGATCACTTGCGCCCCGTGTTCCGCGAGATGGGCGGCGAGGAACGGACCTGGCATGAACTGCGACAGGTCGACGACGCGAAGACCTGTCAGTTTCACGAGAGAGAAGCGCTGAAGCCGAGCGGCCGTTGCGCGATGGCGACGGCGTCGTTCACGATGCGGCCGATCAATTCCGCGCAGCTCGGCAGATCGTGAATGAGGCCGGTCACGATACCCGCAGGGAAGGCGCCGCCTTCGGTTGCTCCGCTGGCGAACGCGTCCATCCAGCGGCGTGCTCCAGTCAGCGCGTAGAGGTCCGCGGGCGTGGCATTGCCACCGCGTTCCAGTTCGAGTGCGGCGAGGCTGACGCTGTTTTTGACGACACGGCTCGAATCGCCGATCGACCGGCCAACCAGAACCGTATCGCGCTCGGTTGCTTCAAGAAGACGCTGCTTGATCGCGGGATGAACCGGGGATTCCTGGGTGAGCATGAAGCGCGTGCCCATGTTGATGCCTTCGGCGCCGAGCGCGAGGGCCGCCATGAGTCCTCGCCCGTCGGCGAAACCGCCGGAAGCAAGGATGGGCACTTTCAGCTTGTCGGCCGCGGCCGGGATCAGGATCAAACCCGGGATATCGTCTTCGCCCGGGTGGCCGGCGCATTCGAAGCCGTCGATGCTGACGGCATCCGCGCCCAGCGATTCGGCCTTTACCGCGTGGCGCACGGTGACGCACTTGTGGACGACCTTGATATCGTGGGCCTTGAACTCGGCGATATATTTCGCGGGGTTGCTGCCCGCGGTCTCCACGACCTGAACACCCTGGGACACGATCGTACGAACATAGCCGTCATAGTCGAGGCCGGCGTTGGCGCCGAGCACGGTCAGATTGACGCCGAAAGGCTTGTCCGTGAGTGAGCGAACCTTGTCGATTTCACGCGCCAGCGCATCGGCGGTCGCATGAGTGTGGGCGGAGATGAAACCCAGACCGCCTGCATTGCCAACCGCAGCCGCCAGTTCGGCCCGCGCCACCCAGCGCATGCCGCCTTGAATGATGGGATATTGAATGCCGAGCAGTTCGGTAATGCGATTGGCATGAGATTTCATCGCGCTTCTAATCCAGGTAAAGAGTCGAGTGCCAGAAGAACCTTCAGCAATCGCGAAACTGCGGTTTGCGTTTTTCGGCGAAGGCCGCCATGCCTTCCTTGCGGTCCTCGGTCGCGAACGTCGAGTACGCCATGCGCCGCTCGAACAGGATGCCCTCGGCGAGGCTCGACTCGTACGCGCGGTTCACACACTCTTTCGCCATGGCGACGACCGGTTGCGAGAATCGCGCGATCTCGTCGGCAGACTTGAGCGCTTCTTCGACGAGGGCATCGACGGGCACGACGCGGCTCACTAGCCCGCATCGTTCCGCTTCGACAGCATCCATCTTGCGGCCGGTGAGGATCATCTCCATCGCTTTCGACTTGCCGAGCGCGCGCGTGAGACGCTGCGTCCCGCCCGCGCCCGGAATGGTCGCGAGCGTGATTTCCGGCAGGGCGAAGCGGGCGTTATCGGCAGCGAGAATGAAGTCGCACATCATGGCGAGTTCGCAGCCCCCGCCGAGCGCAAGCCCCGCGACAGCCGCGATGACCGGCTTGCGGCAACGCGACGTGCGTTCCCAGTTCGATGTGATGAACTGATTCTTGAAGACGTCCATGTACGTCCATTCGTTCATCATCTTGATGTCGGCGCCGGCGGCAAACGCTTTTTCGCTGCCGGTCAGCACGATCGCGCCAATGGCAGGATCGGATTCGAGGCTGTCGAGCGCGGCCGTCAGCTCGTCCATCAGCTGATTGTTCAACGCGTTGTAGGCTTGCGGACGATTCAGCTTGATCAAGCCGGTCTTGCCGTGAATTTCGACGATGATCGTCTCATACGCCATGGTCTTTCCTCGCGGATCAGGGTGAGCACTCGAGCCGGCATCCGGGGCGGCATCGCACGCAACCGATGCCGCTGCGGTGCACCGTTCATGCTGCGAACGCATGGTGCAAGTTGCCAATTAACTGAACGACGTTTATCATTCTGAATGGATGGTCCGGCTTTGTCAAATCCAGCCCGAAGTCGGATTGCTAACGGAAAACACCGCGAGGAGACAGTGCATGACGACTCGTCACGAAGACGGACAGATTCGCGTTGAACAGCGCGGGAACCTACTGCTGATTGGAATCGACCGGCCGGAAAAACGCAACGGTTTCACCCCGAAGATGTTCGGTGAACTGGCAAGGGCGTACACGCAGCTCGAGAAGAGTCCGGATCTTTTCTGCGGTCTCGTCTACGCAGAGGGCGATCATTTCACGGCAGGACTGGATATGCCCAAGATTGCCCCGTTGCGCCGCGAGGGGAAACCCTTGCTTCCGGAGGGCGAGGTCGATCCGTTCAACCTGCGTGCGCCGCTGCGCACCAAGCCAGTCGTTATCGCACTCAAAGGAATCTGCTTTACCGTCGCCGTGGAATTGATGCTCGCTTCGGAGGTGGCCGTGGCGGCGGACAACTGCCGTTTCTCCCAGCTTGAAGTGAAGCGGGGGATCATGGCAGGTTGTGGTGCGACATTCCGCATGGTCCAGCGTGCCGGGTGGGGCAACGCAATGAAGGTCCTGCTTACCGGGGACGAATTTACGGCGGAAGAAGCACGGCACATGAACTTCGTGCAAGACGTCGTGCCTGCCGGTCAAGAGTTCGAGCGAGCGCTCGCTATCGCGGAGCGAATCGCGGCGCAGGCGCCTCTGGCCGTGCAGGCTACGATGAACAACGCACGCATTTCGCTGGGACAGGGCTGGCAGGAGGCCTATGCAAAGATTCAGTCGACCCAGCAGTTTCTCTACAACACGGAAGATGCGAAGGAAGGCGTTCAGTCTTTCATCGAAAAGCGTACGGCGAAGTTCGTCGGGCGCTAAAGCGTGGCGGCCAGCGCGGCCGGTTTCAATTCAAGGGTGATTCGATATGACAAAAGGCGCGTTGGCGGGGGTTCGCGTACTCGACTTGAGCCGTATTCTCGCGGGGCCTTGGGGCGCGCAGATGCTTGCCGATCTTGGCGCGGAGGTCATCAAGGTCGAGCGGCCGGGCAAAGGAGACGATTCCCGACAATTCGGGCCCCCGTTTCTCATGGATCGAGAGGGAAGCGTCACGCGTGAGTCGACGTTTTTCATCAGCGCGAACCGCGGCAAGAAATCGATCACGTGCGATATCTCCACGTCCGATGGTCAAGCCCTGATCCGCTCGCTGGTCGCGCACTGCGATGTGCTGCTCGAAAACTACAAGGTCGGTGATTTGAAGCGCTATGGTCTCGATTACGAGAGCCTCAAGCTTGTCAATCCGCGCCTGATTTACTGCTCGATTACGGGATTCGGGCAGACCGGACCCTACAGCCCCCGGCCGGGCTATGACTCGATTTTCCAGGCGATGGGCGGCCTGATGAGCATCACCGGCAACAGCGACGACGTGCCGGGGGGCGGCCCCATGAAAACGGGGCCTAGCCTTGCAGACATCTTGTGCGGTCAGTATGCGGCGTCGGCCATCATCGCTGCGCTTTATCATCGCGACGCGGCGCAAGGCGGTAGTGGAGAGGGGCAGTACATCGACCTGGCGTTGCTCGATTCGATGATCGCCGCCACCTCGCACTATGCGAGTCAGTATCTTGTGTCGGGCGAAATTCCAATCCGGCGCGGCACGGAGGGCAACGGTGGCATGCCGTCTCGCATGTTCCGCTGCGCCGATCGCGACATCATGATCGTTGCCGGCAACAATGAGCAATACGCTCGGATGTGCAATGTCCTCGGGCATCCCGAGCTTGCAAGCGATCCGCGATTCAGCGAGATAGCGCTGCGCGTGAAAAATCGTCGCGCGCTCGGCGAGGTGTTCGAGCCGCTGATCGTGAAATGGCGGAGCGGTGAACTGCTCCGGGCGCTCGACGCCGCGGGCGTCCCGGCTGGCCCGATCAACGACCTGCAACAGGTGTTTGCCGATCCGCATGTGCAGGCGCGCGCCATGTGCGTCGAAGTGGCGCATCCGCTCACCGACGAGCCCGTTCGCATGGTTGCCAATCCGGTCAAGATGTCGGGCACGCCGATCGATTCCTATGCGCCGCCGCCGATGCTGGGACAGCATACGAACGACGTGCTGCGCGACCTGTTAGGTATGTCCGAATCTGACATCGATAGCCTGCGCGAGAAAAAGGTTCTGTAGTTGAGGAAATCCAACGCGGCGGATTCGTTGCGGATCCGCCCGTTTATCTGCCGTGACTCTACGTAAGGAATGCCAATGGATAAGCAGGAGCCGGAGAACATCACTGTGAGTGACGACCATGAAGTTGCACCCGTGAATTCACATTGGCAAAACGCGCACGAAGGTCTGGGTTCCCGCGCCCCCACGAAAGTTCCTCCGGTGAACTGGGCGTGGGCCGCGAACAATTCAAGCTTCGATTGGATGGACTGGCATTTGCCGGAGTTCGAGCCGATCTGACCGGAGTCCGGGGCGCCAGCCTCAATAGGGCGCCGCGCGACTCGCAAAACCCGACACGTCGGCTCCTACTCGCATTAATGCAACTATTAGTTCGATTTAATGCTTTGCGGCGCACATTCTTAAAAATGCAACTAGTCGTTTGATATGTCGCACCGCGTTCAAAAAACGAGCGCTAAAGCATTGACTGTCCGCCGTCGACGCTGATAGTCTGCCCCGTGATGAAATTAGCGTCGTCACTACACAAGAATGCAACAGCTCGACCAATATCGCGCTGCGGATCGCCAAATCGGCCAAGCGCAATTTCGGACAGATAGCGGGTCCGCTCTTGCGGATTGGCTTCCAGGTAGGCATCGGCGGCAGGTGTGAGGGCTGCCGGGCAAATGACATTGACGGTAATGCCATGAGCGCCCCATTCGCGAGCGGCGACACGCGAGAGGCCTCGAATGCCCTCCTTCGCCGCGGCGTACGCGCCAAAGCCCTTCAAACCTTCGATACCGGTGCGCGAAGCGAAGTTGATAATGGCGCCGCGGCCTTGCAACTTCATCTGGGGCAATACGGCTTGCATGAAATAGAGCGTGCCGTAGAGGCCGGATTCGAGCGTGGTGCGCCAGTCTTCGTCGGTGACGGATTCGAGCGGTACACCGGGACTGCTGCTTTGCGCATTGTTGACGAGCGCGTCGATCCGGTCGAACCGCTCGACGGTAAGCTCGACTGTCCGAACGGCGTCCGCACGATTGCGTGTATCGCCTGGTACGACGAGCACTTGGGCACCGAGGTCGCGCAGTTCGTCAGCCGCCCGAGCGAGCTTGGCCTCCGTGCGGCCGGTCAAAACGAGATTCGCGCCTTCGTCTGCCAGTGCTCTGGCGACGCCGAGGCCGACGCCTTGCCCGCCTCCGGTCACGATGACGACCTTTTCCGCCAGCTTTTTCGTATGCATGAATGGTCCCAGGTGGAAGGGTTGATGACGCTATGGGATGCGTCAGCGCAGCGCGCGGACGGTTGCGGAAGGCGTGCTCCCGCATTCCATAAAATGAACGTTGTTCAACTATAGCTCAACCGAGGTCGAGCGCGCCCCTAGCGTATTCCCGAATCCGGAGGGCGCGGCGATGTGCCAGCATATGATCGTTGTAAAACTATGTGAATAGTTCCCGTATAATCGATACCATCAATTCATGGGGAAAATCATGTTGAAAGAGATCTCAGCGCCGGCGGACCGGGATGTCAGCGGGCCGCGCTCGCTGACGCGACTCCTCGGAATTTTCGATGTGCTGGCGAAGTCTCCCGACGGCATGTCGCTGGCAGAACTGAATGTCGCCCTCGAGTCGCCGAAGAGCAGTCTGCTCAACCTGCTGAGGCCACTCGTGGCGGAAGGGTATTTGATACACGACTCAGGCCGCTATCGCCTCGGGCCATCCATCTTCCGGCTCTCGGCGGGCGTCATGGCGGCATGGAACTTCTCGAAGCTGCTGCGCCCGTACCTGGTGGATCTCTCGAAGAGCACCAATGAAACGGTGTATATCGGTGTCCTCGACGTCGAGCACAAAGAGATCACCTACGTCGACGTGATCGAAAGCGAGCAATCCGTTCGTTATTCGATGCACGTGGGCTTGCGCCGTCCGCTCTATTGCACGGCCGCGGGGCGCGTGCTGCTGGCCCATGCGCCGGAAGCTTTCGTCTCGGACTACATGAGGACGGTCAAGCTCGAGCGCCGCACGCCGCAAACGGTCGCGACGAAGAAGGCGTTGCGCGACGAGCTCGATCACATCCGCGAAACCGGCCTGTCGGTAAGCCGAGGCGAGTTGCTGCCGGATTCGGCAGGCGTGTCGTCGCCGGTTTTCGGGCCGAACGGGAATGTGATCGCGGCGATGGCCATCGGCGCACCGCTCGAGCGCTTCGATCGCGAACGCACGCAACTCGAGGAACAAATGATCCGGGTGGCCAAGCGGGCATCCGCGCAGGGCGAAGCCGACGAGGAGTGATCAGGTGCCAAGATCCCCTGCGGAGTGAAGAGAGGCGCGTTGCTGTAGGGGAGGCCCTGCGTCCCAGCTGAAAATGCACGACGCCCGCGTGCAACGGATCGGTCGCAATGCTTATGGCTGGGCGCGGCGTTTCGGCAGCGTGTAAGCAATCAGCAGTCCGGCAATCGAGCTGCACGCAATATAGGCAAACACTGAAACATAACCACTATCGGCGGCAAACCATCCACCGTCGTATTTTGCCGACGCGCTTCGCAGCAGCGAAAAGACAGCTTGAGCGCCCACGGCGAAGAAGCACGAGAAGAACACGTAGAGCATGCCCGTTGCCTCGCCGGTCTGATGGGCAGGCGCCGCCTCGACGATCTGGTTGTACAGCGCCGTGCTGGCGAAAGCGAGACCGAACGAGCACAGCGCCGCGCCCGGAACGAAAAGGGGCAAGCTCCGATGAAGCACGATCAGCGAGGCCCAGGCAACGACCAGGATGGCCATGCCGATCAAGGCGGCGCGGCGGGCCTTGTACCGGGCGGCTACGCGGCCGCTCCAAGGGCTCGCGACGAGCGAGACAATGTTGACGCTGAACATCAGCAAGCCGGCGGCCGTTGCGCTCAGTCCGAATCCGGCGTGCGTTCCCGCCGGTTGCTGAGCGAGCAGGGAGAAAACCTGCCCCAATTGCATGCCCCCCGCGGCGACGAATGCCATGCATGCATTGGCCAATACGATCTGACGCGCCTTGAGCAGGCGCACATTGATAAGCGGATGCGCCGCCTCGTGTTGGTGCCGTGCCCACATGACGAGCACGACGATCCCCACACCGATCAAGCCCCATAGACGCACATCGGCCAGCCCCCATACACGGCTCTGCTGCACGGCGAACAGGATGGCGCAGAGCGCAGGCGCAAAGGCGAGGCCGCGCAGGTAGTCGATCCGTGCGCTGGGGCGCTTCGGCGAAGGCGGAGTCCACAGGCGCACGGCACCAACCGCCACCAGGCAAAGCGCTACTTTGAACCAGAAGCCGCCTTGCCACGAATAGCGATCCACGACGACGCCGGCGCAGATGTAGATCAGCCCCGCCGATACCATTCCTGCCGCACTGATCACGCCCACGGCGGCCGGCACCCTGCCGGGCGGCAGGTTCTCGCGCACGAGTCCGATGGAAAGCGGCGTGATCCCCGCCGCGACCGATTGCATCGCACAGCCCGCGATAAGCATGGCGACATCGGTTGCGCACGCGGCGACGACGGCGCCCGCTGACGCAATCGTCATCACCAGGAGGAGGATGCGCCGATAGCCGAGCAGGTCGCCCAAGCGGCCGCTCACCGCGGCAAAGCCGGCTGAGCCGAGCCAGTACGCTGTGACGGTCCAGCTCACGGAATCCGACGCGGGGAAAGCCTTGTAAAGCGTCACCAGCACGGTGTAGATGACGGTGATGCCCGACGAGGCCGCCACCGCGGCCAGCAGTATCGCTATCATGAAACCGCGCGGCGGCACGGCCAGCCGTTGCGGTCTATGTGCTTGTGACAGTGCTTCGGCTTGCATACACGTCTCCGGTTGCATGTATCGCTTCAGCTATGCTTATATACGAACGACGTTCGCATTGTCTACCGGTGTCACCCATACTGGCACGCTAAGGTTAGACACGATGCGCGGATCGATATCGAATCGATATCGCCACTTTTGACTTCGATATGAGAGTTTTTCGGTCGAGACCTTGCGCCGATACTTCTCTCAAGGGCGCACGTTTGGCAGCGCTCCCCCACAACCAGGAGACGCTTCATGCAACCGTATCAAGGGAAGATCTACGATGCCGACACGCACTTCTACGAAGTGGAGGACGCGTTCAGCCGCTACTTGCCCGAGCAGTTCAAGAAAGACTGGTCCTTTACCAGCCGCACCACGGCAGACGGCAACCGCTGCATGTATGTCGGCGAGCGCAAGGTGGAAATCAGCGAGGGCTATACGTCGGCAGAGGGGCATGTGCCGCCGCCCGGCAAGCTGCACGAATGGCTGCGCGCGATGAAGGACGGCAAGGATAACGTCGATATGCGCGTTCCCCCCACGCCGGACATGTTCAATCGCGACGCGCGCCTCACGAAGATGGACGAATTCGGCGTCGAGGCTTGCACGATGTACATCGGTGAGATGGTCGCCTGCATTTCGTACTTGAATGAGCCCGTTGCTGCGAATGCAGTCCTCCATGCGTACAACCGCTGGATGCTGGAAGACTGGGGCTTCAACTACAAGGACCGCATCTACACGACGCCGGTCGTCACGCTCGACGATCTCGATGCGGCCGTTGCGGAAGCCAAGTGGCTCGTCGCGAACGGCGTACGCGTGGTCCTGATGCCGATGGGCCCCTTCAATGGCCGTGCGCCTGCGGATCCTTACTTCGATCCGTTCTGGTCGATCCTCAACGAAGCGGGTGTGCGTGTCACCTTCCATGTGTCGGAAGCGATCTACATGAAGGACCATATGGCGGTTTGGGGCGAGCCGGTGCAGCAGTCGCGCCAGCGTCAGACGGCATTCGTCTGGATGCACGGTTACGGCGAGCGTCCGGTGATCGAAACACTGTCGTCGTTCATCTTCTACAACTTCTTCGAGCGTTTTCCCCGCGTCAAGCTGTGCAGTGCGGAAAACGGCGCCGAATGGGTCCCTTCGATGCTCGTGAAAATGGACAAGTGCCGGGGGATGGCGAAGAATGGCTACTGGCCGTGCGGACAGCTGAAGATGCGTCCCAGCCAGATCTTCAAGGAGAATGTTTTCGTGGTCGCCTATCCGGAGGACGACATCGCCCAGATCATCGCTCAGACGGGTTCGTCGGACTTTCTGTTGATGGGCTCCGACTATCCGCACGCGGAAGGGGTGCCGGAACCGAAGGATTTCGCGTCGGAGGCATGTGGCTCGCTATCCGAAGAAGACACGCGCAAGATCATGTACGACAACGGTCGCCGATTCATTCCGCTGCACGCGTAACCGATATGGATATTTCCGACTATAAGGCGTTATTGCTTAAACGCGACGGCGGCATCCTGACCGTCACGCTCAACCGCCCCGAAACGCTGAACGCGTTCGACGAGCAGATGGACATCGAGATGTCGCGGCTTTTCCTCGATGTGGCCGAGGATGCCGAGACTCGTGTCGTCGTGTTGACGGGTGCCGGCCGCGCCTTCAGCGCGGGCGGCGACATCGAGCATATGCAGCATGTCATCGACAATCCGGCGCTGTTTCTCGAAGGCATGCAGCGTGCCAAAAAAATCGTCTTCTCGATGCTCGATTGCCCCAAGCCGGTCATCGCGAAGATCAACGGACATGCGATCGGCCTCGGCGCCACGATCGCGTTGTTCTCGGATTTGAGCTATGCCGCCGATCACGCGAAGATCGGCGATCCGCACGTAAAGGTCGGCTTCGTGGCGGGCGATGGCGGTGCGGTGATCTGGCCGCAGCTCGTGGGTTACGCCAAAGCCAAGGAGTACCTCTTGACCGGCGATCTGCTCAGCGCGGGCGAAGCGGCGCGATTGGGACTGATCAATCATGCAGTGCCGGCCGATGAGCTCGATGCGGTCGTCGATGCGATGGCCAAGCGTCTGGCGAACGGTGCCGCCCGTGCTATTCAATGGACAAAGGCGTCGATCAACATCGGGCTGAAGCAGCTGGCACATTCCATTCTCGATGCTTCGATTGCCTACGAGGCGCTCTCGAATTTGACCGAAGACCATCAAGAGGCGGTCAACGCGTTTCGCGAGAAACGAGAGCCGGTGTTCAAGGGACGTTGACGTTCTTTATGCTCTACGCAGGCAGGGCGGCGGCGCAGGGCAAGGGAGGGATTGCACATGCAACGGGTAGTGGTGGTGACCGGTGGATTCGGCACATTGGGACGCGCAGTGGGTCGCGTGTTTGCCGACAATGGCTGGAAGGTCGCGCTGATCGACAAGGCTCCCGCGCCAGAAAACGCGAGCGCGGCGCAGCTGCAAGCCGCGTGGTGGAGTGGCGGCGTCGAGCTGACCGATCTCGAGGCGGCGCGATCCGCGATATCGGCGGCGGTCGATCAGATCGGCAAGCTGGATGCGATCGTCAATGTGGCGGGGGGCTTTCGCTGGGAAACGCTGGCGGACGGCAGCCTCGACACCTGGGATCTGATGTACCAGATGAACGTGCGCACGGCGGCGACGGCATCGAAAGCTGCGCTCGATTATTTTGCCGGTAGCGCGGAGGGTGGGCGCATCATCAATATCGGCGCTGGCGCCGCGGTCAAAGCAGGCGCAGGCATGGGCGCCTATGCGGCCTCGAAATCCGGCGTCATGCGTTTGACAGAGGCACTGGCCGAAGAGCTGAAGGGCCGTTCCATCACAGTCAACGCGATTCTGCCGGGCATCATCGATACGCCCCAAAACCGCAAGGACATGCCCGACGCCGATTTTTCGCGCTGGGTGCGGCCCGAAGAAATCGCCAATATGATTCTCTTTCTCGCGTCTGGCGCCGCATCGGGCGTGACCGGTGCGCTGATTCCGGTGACGGGGCGCACGTAGGGAAACGTGCATAGCCGGCCGCGGTTGACGCCGGCTACGAGCGCGCCAATCGCGAAACGAAACATCATCAGGTGAGTCGAGCAAGCGAATCCGTGCTGAATCCGAGAAAAGGCTCGCCAAGGCGCGCACGCCGCGCCCAGTTCGGATCGTGCAGGAGCGAGCGCCCGACGCCGACGAGATCGAATTCATTGCGCGCGAAGCGCTCGACGAGAGGCGTCAGATCGGCTTGCGCAACCGTATCCGCGCCGGCCATCGAATCGTAGTACCCCTTGTTGATGCCGATTCCTCCCACGGCCATCGAAAACTTGCCCGTGACCTTTTTCACCCAGCCGGCGAGGTTCATCTCCGAGCCCGGGAATTCCGCGCGATTGAAATAACGCGTGCTCGCCTCGAAGATATCGACACCCGCGTCCGCGAGCGGTGTGAGGATCTGCTCGAGCTCCTGCGGATCGTTGGCGAGACGCGCGCGGAAGTCCTGCTGTTTCCACTGCGAAAAGCGGAAGGTGACCGGCATAGTGTCGCCGATGCTCGTTCGGATTTCACGGACGACTTCGGCGGCGAAGCGGCTGCGCGCCGCAAGGTCCTTACCCCACTCGTCCGCACGCTGATTGGTTTCGGCCCACAAGAAGGCATCGATCAAATAGCCGTGGCCTCCATGAATAGCGATGCCATCGAATCCGGCGGCGCGCGCATAGCGCGCGCTTCGCCCATAAGCGGCGATGACGTCGGCGATTTCCGCGTCGGTCATCGGACGCGTTGGCGGCATGACCCGCTCCAAGTAGCCTGCGTCCAGCGATGTCGCGCGTCCGGCCGGTCCCCATACGCCCGAGGGACGCAGCGGTAGAGCCTCGGGAACGGGGCCCGTATTCGCCTCTTTCATCGGCCCCATATGCCACAACTGCGGAAAGATGACGCCGCCGCTCGCATGTACCGCGTCTGTCACGCGTCGCCAGGCCGCCACCGACGCCTCGCAGGCCAACACCGGAATCGAATTCTCGCCGAGACCGGCTTCTCCAAGCGCAGCCGGATGATCGATGCCGACACCTTCCGTGATGATGAGCCCCGTCTCGCCCTGCGCCCGCCGCTGGTAGTAAGCGGCCACGTCATCGCCGGGCAGTCCGTTGGGCGAGAAGCCGCGGGTCATGGGCGACATGACGATACGGTTGGCGAGCGTGACGCCTCGAACCGTGAGCGGGGCAAAAAGCGGACTGGCATCCATTTCTATCGGTTCATATAATTGACTAGTGTGCGAATAATGATACGCTATGTTCTATCAACGAAAAAGGAGTTTTGGCGCTGTGTGACTTGCGGCGCCGAAGAGGAGGATTGCAATTGGAGCAGACAGATGCACTGGCGGCGGCGGGCGCCGAGCAGGACGACGAAAGGGCGATTCCGCACGGCTTCACGCTGATGCCGGCGTTTGGGCCGTATCACCAGATGTTCGGCCCTACGTACTTTCGCAAGACCGAGCGCGGGTACGCCGTCGGCATGCACGTGCGGGAAGCACATCGTAACCTCGGCCAGATGATGCACGGCGGGGCGATTTGCATGCTGGCGGACACGGCCATTACTTGGGCGAGCAAGTACTCACGCCAGCCGGCGGTGAAGGTGCTGACGACGGGCTTGACGGTCAACTTTATGGGGAACGCGGAGCCGGGTGACTGGATAGAGGCCCATATCGACGTCCTCCGTTCGGGAAAACGCGTCGTCTTTTCGGACTGCCGGATCTGGGCGAACGCCAAGTGCATCGCCCAGGCATCAGGACAATTTCAGGTCATGGGCGAGGTTGAAGGCTAGTCGGTCGACGGGGTGCGAGCGAAGCGGCAGTGGGTGTTATGGCGCCGGCTTGCCCCGAGCCTTGGACTGCTGCGTGGCACGATACTTCCACGCGTTCAACAAAAGCCGGTGGATCCGCTCAGCCCGGCGTTTGCGCTCGGCACGGGTGCTCTGTATCGCCAGGTGCACTTCAGGGGCACCGGTGACGAGCGTCAGCAAATCGCTCGCCGCGTTCGCCGGGTTGTCGATGTCGATCGTTCCCCTGGCGGCTGCAGCCTCCAGCACGCTCGTTAGCGGCTCGAGCATCGTGTTCACGAACTGCAGGAACTGCTTCGCGATGTCCGGAAAGCGAATGGCTTCGCCTATGACCAGCCGGGACGTGTGCACGCTGTCCGGTATCGCCATGTGCTCGACCAGCGCATCGATCAGGGATGCCAAGTTCGCCGAAAAATCGCCGCCGGGTTCCAGTTCGAGAGCGATCTTGCCGCGCAGATCGGCCATCCCCCGCCAGACAATGGAGCGAAAGAGCTCTTCTTTCGTGCCGAACTGCCGATAAACGGTCGTCTTGCTGACGCCGGCCAGCGATGCGATTTCCTCGACCCGCGCGGCCCCGAAGCCTTCCCTCATGAAAACGGCTTTGGCTGCGTCGAGCACGTGCTCTCGCAGTTCCACGGCGTCGTCGTGCGCCGGCCGGCCGGCCGTTCGTGGTTTGCCCGCCGCAGCGAGCCTCGAGACTCCGGCGGGAGCCTGAACTGCCATTGGTTTGGACATCGGTGAGCGTTGGATAACGGAATTAGGGCACCAGTATACTCACGAGCGCGAAGCGGGCGCCAGCAACGGCTCGCCTCGTGCCCGCGCACCTTGAAGCAGCGGCACGCGAGGCGGGCTTCAGACGTTGATCATTCCGCGGACATACGACTCCATCGTGCCGGCACATGAGAGCTTGTCTTCGCCTTCTTCGAGGTCGGCATAACGGCCGACCTGTCGAACGAGCGGCCCTTGCAGCCCGTCGGTGTCCCCCGCCGGTGAAAAATCAATTGTGACTTTGTCGCCGGTGATGAACCCGCCCCAGTACCCTTCGGCCAACAGATCGAAGAACGCGAAGCGCCCCTCGACGACGCCCTTGCCGTCCGAAGGATTCAGCAGTTGCTCTCCGCTCTTGTCGAGGACGAACGGTACGATCCAAGGGCAGATTGCGTAGCCTTGCGCAACGTCCGACCATGGGCCGGTCCCGATCATCTCGGACATGCCATAGCTGTTCTGGACGTTTTCCGCACGAATTCCATAGAAGCGGATGATCTGCTCCCGATAGTCAGCGGGCGCCGAGGTGCCCTTCAACCCGCCACCGGTCGTGATCACGGTATCGGGGTGGCAGATACCATCGGCTATGCCGCGTTGGCGCGCGCGGTCCACGAGCGTCCAGTGCAGCGACCAATTGCCCTGCACGAGAACGGGAACATCGCGCCGCACGGCGAGCTTGTCGAGAAACCGGTCGATCATTGCGCCGGTGTGGCGCTGGCGCGCCACCGCATGTTCCTGGAATGCGGCGACTTCGCTCGGTTTGGCGGACCCATCGGCGATTGCGCGGCGCATGCGGCCCATCGAAATCGTTGCGGAAGCAAGCACCGGTTCGTCGAACATCAGGGTGCTTTCAGCACCGAGCCGTTTCGCCGCATTCAGTATGGGCTCGATATGGCGATGGGCGCCGGCCGGCGGCATCATCAGAAATACCGGGCGCTTGCCGAAGTCTCGTTGGATCAATGCGTTGCCGTAGACGCCGAGCTTCACGCAGGACTCGGTGACGTTCTCGAGATCGCTTCGCGTCTGGCTGATGAAGCTGCATTTTCCGGACGTGCCGCTCGAGCTGAACACGTAGTGTCCCGCTTCGCGCAAACGGTCCATCCATGCGTCGACGTTGTCCACGCCGTTCAGGTCGACCTCGCCCACCGGTTTGCTGGAGAGCGTTTGCAGCCATGCCGCCAGGTGCTGCCAGCGACCATTGTCGATCAATGACTCAGGGTAACTCTTGTAGATCTGATGCGCGAACAGCAGAGGCACCATGTCCGCGTCACGGTTGACGTCGTGCACGCCGACATCGTCCGCTCTGCGACGCAAGAGCCTGATTTGCTCGCGGCGCTCGGCGAAGCGCTCTCGCATTGCCGCGAGTTGAAGTTCACGAAGGTTTTCGGGGTGATGACGGAAAGGATCGCCGTCACGGCGAAGCATTGCGTAGAACGGGTCCAGAGCAGACATGTCGTCTCCAGAGCAACGAGTTGCGTTAGCGTGAGTGTTAGTGATCGAAGTCGGTGGAGCTCGACACGTCGAGCCACGTTTCGAGGTTCTCGTGCACGGCCGCTAGCTTCTTGCGGACGACGTCGACGGCGTCCGGCCCGAGCGGCAGACGAAGCGGCGGTGTGTCGGCGGACACCGCACGCACAATGGCGTCGGCGGCTTTCGCGGGATCGCCTGTCTGCGTGCCGTGGTAGCTGCTCATGAACCGGCGCATGTTGCCCACGGTTTCTGCGTAGTCGGGTGATTCGACCTGGCTCCACTTCATCGAGCCCCCCGCGAAATTCGTGCGGAAGCCACCCGGCTCGACGATGGTCACATGGATACCGAACGGTTTCAGTTCCCGCGCGAGCGATTCCGAAAGCCCTTCGACGGCGTGCTTCGACGCGCAATAGAAGCTGCAGCCGGTGATGCCGATCACGCCGGCCACCGACGAAAAGTTCACGATATGGCCGCGCTTTCGCGCACGAAAATGAGGCAGCACGGCGCGAATGACGTTGACTGTGCCGAACACATTCGTATCGAATAGCTGACGTGCTTCCGCGTCGGAGACCTCTTCGAGCGCGCCGAATAGACCGTAACCGGCATTGTTGACGAGCACATCGATCGTGCCGGCTCGGCTCAGAGCCTGCTCCACGGCCCGAGGCACCGCTGCGGCGTCGGTCACGTCCAGCAGGACGCCGTGGGCGCGACCGGGCGCGAGATCTTCGAACTCCGCGATCTGCGCGTCCTTGCGCAGCGTGCCGACGACCTGGTCGCCGCGGGCGAGGACCGCTTGCGCCAGGGAACGGCCGAAGCCGGAAGAGACGCCGGTAATGAACCACACGGCTGGCTTTGTCGATTCTTCATTTGTCGTTGTCATGGCTTTTCCAATATCGAGGACGATTGATTTAGTTAGCGCTGCGGGCTTCGGTCATGTCTGCGATTTCTCCGCGCACATAGGCGTCGATCGTTCCGGCGCATGACAGCTTGTCGTCGCCGCCCGGCACGTCCTTGTAGCGCACCACGTCGCGGATGATGGGCGTGCGCACGCCGTCTATGCCATGACCGAACTCCACGATGACCTTGTCCCCACTGATCACGCCAGCCCAGCGGCCGTCGGCAATCAGGTCGATCATCGCTAGCCGACCTTCGACAATGCCTTTCCCGTCGGGCGGATTCAGCAGTCGTTCGCCGGTCGAGTCGAGCACGAGCGGGACGAGCCACGGCGGCACCGCCCATGCCTTCGCTTCGTGAAACCATGGGCAAAATCCCGACACTTCGCCCATGCCGTAGCCGTCGTTGAAGTTCGACGCATTGAAGTTGAAGAAGCGTTCGCACTGTTGCTGGAAATCCTCCGGCAAATTCGCCCCCTTCTTGCCGCCGCCGATGCTTATGATCGTATCGGGGTGAAAATCACCGTCCGGAATGCCCCGTTCGCGTGCCGTGGCGACGATTTGGTAAAGCATGCCCATCATGCCCATGATGAACATAGGTTCACGACGCCGCTCGAGTAGCTGATCGATGAAGCGCCGGAAATCCGCTTGCACGCGTTCGCTGCGTTCACGGTTCTCCTTTTGGAAAGCTTCGATTTCACTGGGCAGCGCGGTGCCGTCGGAGATCGCCCGTCGCATGCGTGCCATGCGCGTAGTGTGGGCAGCGCTTTGCGGAACGTCCGACATGTAGTGAATGTCGCCGGGCTGCGCGATCGACTCGCCGAACTTCGCCATGCGCTCGGTGCCGGTGTAGGAGCCGGAAGAGGGAGTCAAGAGGAACACCGGGTAGCGGCGTGACGGGTCGCGCATGCCGATTGCCGCCCAGCGAATGCCCTGGGCAAGCAGACGCCAGCCAAGTTCACGGTCCGCTTCGCTCTGGTAGATGAACGACTGCTTGCCCGACGTGCCGCTCGAGCTCATCACGTAGTGGCCATTGCGACGCAATTCGTTGATCCAGTCGTCGAGATCGGCGATTTTCTCGTAGTCGAGTCCATCGATCTTGTGCGTCGCGAGGGTTTGAAGCCATGCGGTGAGATGGCGCCATTTGCCCTGCTCGATGAACGAATCGGGATAGCTCTTGAAGACTGCGTCGGCAAATAGCAACGGCACCGCGTCGCTCAGGGTCTTCAGTTCGGTGACGCCCGCTTCGTTGGCTCGTTTATCGAGAATGCGAATCTGTTGGCGGCGTTGCGCGAACCGCTCGCGCACCGCCTGCAGTTGCGCGGCAGCGAGGTTCTCAGGCGCGTTGCGGAAGGGATCCGAAACCTCGGTGAGTTGCAATAGGGCGGAAAGGGCTTCCATCATTGCGTCTCGTCCTGGTTCGGGCCCGATTCCTCCGAGACCCATTTCATGAATCGATGGATTGGGAACATGCCGTCATGCGGATAGCCGCCGACTCCATCCGAAATCGATTCTCCCAATGCCACGATGCGCTGCACGCCCGCGCAGGCGAGCGCGTCGCGCACCTCGGTCACGCGGTGAGGCGGGTAGATGCCGACTGTCTGTGTGGCGACGGTCGCGTAGCGGGCCCCGTCTCGCAGGGTGGCTACGGGAACGACATTCACGGTCTTGCAAATGGGATGAAAGTCGACCATTTCATCCGAGCGAATGACGAGCCCCTTGCCGTCGTAGCCGCCGAACACGCGGTAGAGCGGTTCCATCTCGCGCAGCACATCCACGGCTTCGCGAATGTCGCTCGGCACGAGCGGGCCCTGCCCGTCGCCATACCGGTAGTCTTCGCCGAGGGCGAGCGCAAGTCGCTCGCAATATCGATCGGCGTCTTCTTCGTCCCCTTCGATGAACTGATAGCGGCTTGCGTTGCACGCATCCTGGTTGAACGAAAGGACATCGGCGGCGCCCGCACGCGCGACTTCGCGCAGGACTTCGTCGGAGCTGAATGCTTCGCGGCCGATCAGCGAGATGGAGACCTTGGGATCGAACGCAACTAGTTCGAGGCCGGGGCCCGCGTACCGCATCGCATGGCGCACCGCGCTTTCGCCGCCCCACACGACGATCTTGTCGAAGTATTGCGGGCGATAAAGGATGGACTCGACGTTCTCGTCGCCGCCTCTCCAATAAGCAGCCGAAAAGGATTGCGTGACCGGATGGTGCGGGTCGATCTCGGCCATCGTGCGCAAGATGGCAGTGGCCGTGAAGAGATCGTTGGACGGCAGCTTGAGCAAATGTACGCCCTTCGTCAGCGCTGCTCGCATGATGCTCATGGCGGCAACCATCGGCGAGTTGCCCGCCAGGATATGCACCAGACGCGGAGGAAATGCCCGCAGACGACTCGGCCGGCCGCGCAGCGTGCGCGCAACCCAGCCGTCGACGAGGCTCGCGTCGCCGAGACTCACGCGCAGCTCGTCTTCTATCACTCCGCGAGCGAAAAGATTGGGAATATCCCGATAGCAGTTTTCCAGAATCCGGCGCCCCAGCGGGCTCACCTGAATCATCGATTCGAGAGCGGCCTGCATGAGCGGATTAACGTCGAGATGAAGACGTGGGCCAAGCTCGATGAGGAAGTCGATGATCCGCGCAATGGGGACGTCGAATGCCGGACCCGCCTCGGCGCGCGGCCAGACGAGATCATCCAGCTCGACTTTAGGCGTGCAGAAACCCTGACCCAGGTCGCGCGATACGTGCTTGACCGTGTTTCCGGTTACCGTGCGACCGCGGTAGACATGGGGAACCGTCAGCGGGGCGGGACTTGATGCCTGTGTCGGCGTCTCGCTTTGCGCTGCGAGGGTTTCAGTGTGCTCCATGGACTGCTCCTTTTTTAATAGGGGTACGCGTTGAGCTTCAGCGGACTCGCCGCTCAGTTCCGGCATGGCCGTCGCCGATCAGCTCAGGTTGACGATCATTCGGTCGAGAAGATGCTTGACGGTGGCGACTTCATCGGCTGTGAAGCCGCGAAGCTGGCGGTTCCTTGTTTCGACAATGTGCGGCAAGGTTTCGCGCAGCAATTGACGACCGGTTGCTGTCAATGCGAGTTCGACGCTGCGTCGATCGGACGTGCTGCGAATTCGTTCGATCAAGCGGCGCGCTTCGAGGGAGTCGAGCTTGCGAGTCATGGCGCCGCTGTCCGCAAGCAGGATGCGGCATAGGGCGGTCGGTGTGCGGGCACGTCCGTCGTAGAGCGCTTTCAGAATTCCCCACTGGATAGCCGACAGCCCGCTGGCGGCGAGCTTGCGGTCGATTTCGGCACCCAGCAGAAGATGAACCTGGTTCATCTTGAACGCGACGCTCTCTTCCGTCCGGTATTCGTCCGGAGTCAGCAATCGCGCGGGCGGAGCGCCGTCGAGCGCCTGCTCCAGCGTGGGGGTGTCCACGGGATTCATCGTCTTTCCTGCTCAATAGGTATCTGCATCTGCAGACAACTATATGCACGGCATTCAAAATATGCAACGAACGATAAGGCGTGGTTTTCCCCATGTCGCGACGGAATGCGTTGTCGCCGATAATGCAACCACCTGTTGCAATTTGTGCGACCGAGGGCTAAGCTGGTCCGTCTGGAAGCGTCCCCGGCCGCGGTGTTGGCGCGCGTGAGCGAACGCTTGCCTGCGTCAGTGCCCCGCGCGTGACGATCGATTTACGCCAATCGACTACAGCATGCCTTCTCCAAAAGTTTTTCATGAACGCCTAAGCGGCCAGGTCGCGATCGTGACCGGGGCCGGGTCGCTCGGCCACGGGTTCGGCACGGGCAAGGCAATTGCCTGCCTCTTTGCGGCGGAGGGCGCGTCGGTCTGCCTCGTCGATCAGCAACACGAGAGGGCCGCCGAGACACTGACGTTGATTGCGGAGGCAGGTGGCCAAGCCTTCATTTCGACTGGCGACATCACCGATGACGCCGTATGTGCGCGCATCGTCGATGAAACCGTTGAGCGATATGGCGGCCTCGACATTCTCGTGAACAACGTTGGCATATCGGGTGCGCCCGGGCGGTTGCAGGATATCGACGAAGCATCGTGGGATCGCGTAATCGATGTGAATTTGAAAAGCGCGTTCCTGATGAGCCGCAGCGCCGTGCCGAAGATGGTGGCGCGCGGAGGCGGAGCTATCGTCAACATTAGCTCCGTTGCCAGCATCCGCGGTCATGGCTCCGCCGCGTATGGCTCGTCGAAGGCCGGTTTGGTCGCTTTTACGCGCGAACTGGCGGTGATGTACGGCCGCGATTTCGTTCGCGCGAATGCCATCGCGCCGGGGCACATCTTCACTCCGATGGTGGAAAGCATGCTCAACGAAAAGGCGCGCGAGCGCCGGCGCAAGATCGCACCGCTTCCATTGGAAGGAGACGCGTGGGACGTTGCGGCCGCCGCGCTGTTTCTAGCCTGCGATGAATCGCGATTCATTACAGGCACGTGCTTGCCCGTAGATGGCGGCGTAACGGAGATAGCCGCACTGGCTGCTTACGATCTGGTTCAGTCATAGTTGCGGCGTCGACGCGGCGAACCGATGGTTGGTGCTGGGCACGCGATGGGTCTGTCTTGAGACGTCCAGACACATCGGCGTCGTTCATGCGTTCATATTGTGACACGCCATTCATTTATATATACTTCCTCCTCGTCGTCGACTATGGGAAATGCCAAATGCAAATCCCCTGTTGACGGCGCCCTCGACGGGCGCAGTCCAACGAGCATGGCGACGACGTCAAGAGACCAAGGAGTGAGTGGGGATGGCGGAAGCAAATCAGCAAGGGTACGGCCCACGTGAGTCGATGGAATACGACGTGGTGATCGTCGGCGGCGGCCCCGCAGGTCTGTCCGCGGCAATCCGCCTGAAACAGCTCGCAGCAGAAAATGGTGTTGAGATCGGTGTATGCGTGCTGGAAAAAGGCTCGGAGATCGGGGCGCATACCCTGTCAGGCGCGGTGATGGATCCTCGTGCGCTTGATGAACTCATTCCTGACTGGAAGGACAAAGGCGCGCCGCTGACCGTGCCCGTCACCGAAGACCGGTTCCTCTTCCTCTCCGAGAAAGGCGCCTTCAAGACGCCGAACTGGGCGCTGCCCGACAACTTCAAGAACCACGGCAACTACGTGATCAGCCTCGGCAACGTGACGCGCTGGCTGGGGCAGCAGGCCGAGGCGCTCGGCGTGGAGATCTTCCCGGGTTTTGCGGCCGCCGAGGTGCTCTACAACGAAGACGGCTCGGTTAAAGGCGTCGCGACGGGCAATATGGGCATCGGCAAAGACGGCGAGCCGACCGAGAACTTCCAGCTCGGAATGGAGCTGCACGCGAAGTACACGCTCTTTTGCGAAGGCGCGCGCGGACACCTCGGCCGGCAGCTGAACGACCAATTCAAGCTCGACCGCGATGCCGATCCGCAGGTCTACGGCATCGGCATCAAGGAACTCTGGGAGATCGATCCCGCGAAGCACCAGCCCGGGCTCGTCATCCACACGGCAGGCTGGCCGCTCGATACACAGACGTACGGCGGCTCGTTCCTTTATCACGCGGACAACAACCAGGTGGTCGTGGGCTTCGTCGTTGGTCTCGGTTATTCGAACCCCTACCTCTCGCCGTTCGAGGAGTTCCAGCGCTACAAGACGCATCCGGAGATCCGCAAGGTGCTCGAAGGCGGCAAGCGCATTTCGTATGGCGCGCGTGCAATTACCGCGGGCGGACTCATGTCGCTGCCGAAGCTCGTGTTCCCGGGTGGCGCGCTGGCAGGCGACGATGCGGGCTTTCTGAACGCCTCGCGCATCAAGGGCAGCCACGCGGCGATCAAGACCGGCATGCTCGCCGCTGTTGCCGCATTTGAAGCCGTGCAAGGCGGCCGTCAGCATGACGAACTCACGGCGTATCCCGAAGCGTTCAAGCAGTCCTGGCTGTATGACGAACTCTATAGGGCGCGCAATTTCAAGCAATGGATGAGCAAGGGCCTGTATCTCGGCACGCTGATGGTTGGCCTCGAACAAAAGCTGCTTGGCGGCAAGGTGCCCTGGACACTGCATCATCACCATCGCGATCACGAGATGCTCGAGCCCGCGTCGAACAGCAAGCCGATCGAGTATCCGAAGCCTGACGGGAAGCTCACTTTCGATCGTCTTTCTTCTGTGTTCCTCTCCAATACGAATCACGAGGAAAATCAGCCGGCCCACCTGACACTCAAGGACGTGAGGGTGCCCGTCGACGTGAACCTGCGGACCTATGCGGGCCCGGAAACGCGCTTCTGTCCAGCGGGAGTGTACGAATTCGTGAAGAACGATGACGGCGGCGACCGCCTGCAGGTCAACGCGCAGAACTGCGTGCACTGCAAGACTTGCGATATCAAGGACCCGACGCAGAACATCATCTGGGTCACGCCCGAGGGCGGCGGCGGTCCGAACTATCCGAATATGTGACTTCGATTGACGCCGGGCAGTGGCCAAAAGGCTGGCAGTGGGTAGCTTCGGCGGTCGCAGCCGTTGTCTCCGACTTATAGCTGCTGTCGGAAATGCATGCCAAAGGCCATGGCGCGGGGCCTTACCGCGGCGCGGCGAGTTTTGCTGCGGCATCCCGAAGCGCCGTGCGCAGCCCCTCCTCAACCACGGGGTGATAGAACGGCATGGCCAGCATTGCGTCGACGGTCAGCTCCATCTGCATGCTCCATGCGAGCAGGTGACCGATATGCTCGGCTGAGGGACCCAAGATCTCGGCGCCGACGAATCGCCGCGTTGCGCGATCTACGTAGATGTGCGCACGCCCCTGGTTTTTCAGCATCACACGACTGCGCCCCTGGTCCTCGAAGCTCACTTCGCCGGTCACGAAACTGTCCGCGGGCAACTCGCGATGACGTGCGCCAACGAGCGCAATCTGAGGATCGGAGAACACGATCGCGAGCGGCGCCCGCCGTTCGATTTTCGTCACGTCGGGATATCGCGCCGCATTGCGGCCGGCCGCGCGGCCTTCGTCGGCCGCTTCGTGCAGCAGCGGCAGGATGCCGTTCGCATCGCCCGCGATGAACACCGGGTGTCCGTCGATTTGCAGGGTATGCCGATCGAACCGAGGTACGCCGCGCTCACCGAGCTCGATCGATGTGTTCCCGAGTCCGAGATTCCCGACATCGGGGTGCCTGCCGGTCGCCGCGAGCACGTATTCGTACGTATCTTCAGTAGTCGTTCCATCTGCGCGGCGATAGCGCAGCCTCACGCCGTCGTCGACGCGCGTTGCACTCAGCATCGCGCCGCGCGGTTCGAAATGGAATGCTTCGCCGAAGATCACGCGGGCGGTTTCCACGAGTTTCGGGTCGGTCAACGGTCCAATGCTGCCGCGCGCGCCGTACACGCTTACACGTACACCGAGCCGCGCAAGCGCCTGCCCGAGCTCCAGGCCGATCACACCAGGGCCCATCACTGCGACGCTGCGTGGCAGGGTCGTCCATTCGAACACGTCATCGTTCACCACCACACGATCGCCAAGCCCGTTCAGCACCTCCGGTACGATCGGCTTCGAGCCCGTTGCAATCACTACGCTCGCGGCACGCACCCGGGTGTGGTCACCCACCTGCAGCAGGCCGTCATCGACGAAACGCGCGTACCCCACCAGTCGATCCTCTCGCGGTAGCGCTTCCACGCCATCGACCACGAAGCCGACAAAACGGTCGCGTTCGCGCCGGACACGCGCCATCACCGCTTCGCCATCGACCCGGACGCTACCCACGCCGATGCCGAAAGGTGCGGCATGGTTTGCTGCGTGCGCCGCCTCGGCGGCCGCGATCAGGAGCTTCGACGGCATACAGCCTACGCGTGCGCAAGTCGTGCCGTACTGGCCTCCTTCGATGATTACGGCGGTGGCGCCCTCTGCGCGAGCCGCGCGATAGGCACTCAGCCCCGCAGTGCCCGCGCCTATGATCGCGACGTTCGTGTTGATGGTGCGCATCCCGGACTCCTCATCGACTGGAAGAATGTGACGGATCGTGTCGTGCGTTCCCGCAGCAAGTCATCCGTTACGGCTCGGACTCAGTGTAGGTAAGGCGCATCCGCTCGTGAATGCTTCGACGACTCAATATGCTGCTCAATCGTCTCGTCGGCGAGCCCCTGATCCTCGATCTCGATCCCGATGCGACGGCTTGTGCCGGACGACCCGACAGTCGTGGGCAATGGGCCGCATTGGCGTTTGATCCTTTCAGGCATTGTGTTGAGCAAAATTAGTCTCGAAATCAGTATCAGGTAACCCTAAAGTGGGGGCTCCTAACGAACTGATGAACGAGTCACGCCATGAGCCGCCAGCGTCCGGACCTGGCGTTTGAACCGGCAAATCCAGGAAGAAGCAAGTGATAGTCAATCATCCAATTTTCACGCGCTGGCCGGCGCGATACCCCGATCGGCTCCAGCTCTTTTCTTTGCCGACGCCCAACGGCGTGAAGGTCGGCATCATGCTGGAAGAGACAGGCCTCGCATATGAGCCGCACCGTATCGACATCACGGCAAACGAGCACCGCGATCCGGCCTTCGTCGCGCTCAACCCCAATGGCAAGATTCCGGCGATCTACGATCCCGACGGGCCGAGCGGCCGGCCGCTCGCGTTGTTCGAATCCGGAGCGATTCTGATTTATCTCGCTGACAAGACCGGGCAGTTCCTCTCGACCGAGCCCAACACGCGCTACGAAACGCTCCAGTGGTTGATGTGGCAGATGGGCGGCGTCGGGCCGATGTTCGGCCAGGTCGGCTTCTTCAACAAATTCGCCGGCAAAGCCTATGAAGACAAGCGCCCGCTAAACCGCTACGCAGCGGAATCGGCGCGCCTGCTCGATGTCCTCGACGAACGCCTCAGGGGTCGCGACTGGGTGATGGGCGCCGACTACAGCATCGCCGATATTTCGTTGCTGGGTTGGGTGCGCAACCTGATCGGCTTTTACGAAGCGCGCGAGCTGGTTGGCTTCGACCGCTTTCTTCACGTGAAGGCCTGGCTCGAACGCGGCCTCGCGCGACCGGCGGTGCAGCGCGGTCTGCTAGTGGCGGCGGTCTGATAGAACGATTGAGATGGCGCATGTCGTTGACGTTGAGTCCCTCGAAGGTCCCATCAGCGCCCGTCGAATTCACGATCAAGAATAAGGGCGCCGAGCGGGCTCGCCGCAAAGAGGGTGGACGCTCGTCGGCGATCTTGCTGAACAACGCAGGGAGGAATTGCCGCAGCCGAGCCGAACATTTCCTTCGCCATTGATGGGTGTCAAGCGACGCCCGGTGCTTATCGCTTAAGGTGATGTTATCGACAAGTCGGAGTGCGACTTCGTTGGCGAAGCTGCATTAGTAGGAGAAGCATCTGTGAGTGCACCTCTGCTGTTGACGTTCAACCCCGGCTCTTCGACGATCAAGCTCGGCTTGTTTCGAGTGACCGATGGCGTGCCCGTGCGTTTCGGTGCGGGCAGCATCGACTTCGGCCGCGTACCGCTGGCGCTCGAAATTTCGAACGCAGGGCAGTCGGCGACGATCGAGTTGAGCGCTTCGCTCACGGAGGATCTTCATGATGCGCTCGACGAGACCCTCGATTGGCTCTCCACGCATTTTGCGTTCAATGATTTCGCGTCGGTCGGACATCGCGTCGTGCACGGTGGCGATCGCTTCTCGGGCCCCGTCACGATAGACAGTGAGACGCTCGCCGCCATTGAGGCCCTCAGCCCCCTGGCTCCTCTCCATCAACCGGAGAGCGTGCGGCTGATCCGCGCGATCCGTGAATTGCGTCCGCACGTGCTGCAAGTCGCATCGTTCGATACCGCGTTTCATCGCACGCAGGCCGACATCGTCCGGCGCTTCGCGATTCCCCGACACTACTTCGACGAAGGAATCAAACGATATGGCTTTCACGGGCTTTCCTATCAGTACATAGCGACGCGGCTTGCCCGCGAGTTCCCGAAGCTGGCGGCGGGGAAGGTCGTCGTTGCGCATTTGGGCGGCGGAGCCAGCTTGTGCGCGCTCGATGCATGCGTGAGTCGAGACACGAGCATGGGCTTCTCGACACTCGATGGCGTTCCGATGGGGACCCGCTGCGGGGCGCTCGATCCGGGCGTCGTACTGCATCTTCTCGAGCGGAGAGGACTCAGCCCCCGCGAAATCGAGGACATCTTGTATCGTCAATCCGGATTGCTCGGTCTATCCGGTATCAGTGCTGAAATGCGCGAATTGAACACCTGCGGCCTGCCGCACGCTCGCGAAGCAATCGATCTGTTCTCGCTCCGTATTGCCGGAGAGATCGCCCGTTTGACCGCTACTCTTGGCGGGCTCGATGGATTGGTATTTACGGCGGGAATAGGTGAACATCAACCCGATGTACGAGCATCGATATGCGAGCACCTCCAGTGGCTCGGCGTCGATCTGAATGCACGGCTCAACGAGGATAACGCACGCATCATCAGCAATGAGGGAACCCCTGTCACGGTGCTCGTATTGGCCACCGACGAAGAATCCGTCATTGCTCGGGACACGGCATCGGTGCTTCGTCGTGGCGAGCGGCTTCCGGCCGGAGTGTGAAGGGTCGATGGGTGACGCGACGCGGCGCGGTACCGGCATGAGCCGGCCGGCGCCGCGGTGTGCGATTCAAATGCGTGAGAGCCGTTCGAAGTCGAGGATGCGGATTTGCTTCTCGCAGGCGTGCACAATGCCGTCCTTTCTGAATTTCGAGAGCATGCGGCTGACGGTCTCGAGCTTCATTCCCAGATAGCTACCCATCTCTTCACGCGTCATGCGTAAGTTGAATTCAGCGCTCGAATAACCACGCATTTTCAAGCGCTGCGATAAGTTCAACAAAAAAGCCGCGACGCGCTGCTCGGCGCTCATCGTCCCAAGGAGCATCATGATCTGCGATTCGCGGACGATCTCGCTGCTCATCATTCTATGCACGTGGCGCTGCATCGATTCTTTAGTGCGGCACATTTCCTCTAGTAAGCAGAAGGGAATAATGCAGACGTAGCTATCTTCCAACGCGATTGCATCGCAACTATGTTGACCGGTGCAGACACCGTCGAATCCGAGTGTTTCCCCGAGCAACTGAAACCCGGTAACCTGTTCGCGCCCGTCTGGCATTCTGATCACAGTCTTGAACGAGCCGGTGCGCACTGCATAGATGCTTTGAAACTTGTCGTCGGCGCGATAGAGTGCCTCGCCGGTCTTGACTTTCCGCTTCGCCTGGATCAGCGAATCCAACTGATAGAGCTCGCGCAGGGAAAGCTCGACAGGCATGCAAATGGAACGCAAGGTGCACGCCGAGCAACTCGGCGACTTCTGCTGCAAAACAGGCTCGCCAAGCGAGCGTGCGTTGTCGCATGCGGTGGCACCGCCAGCACCGTCTCGCGCGTACTGCGTCTCGTTATACATCGCAGCCTCCAGGTCGAGCCGTAGTCGGACCGTTCTCGAGGCGAACAATTCACCCGACCACCACTGCAGTATTCCCCAGTTTGCAATGAATCGATATAGGCGCTGTACGAAGCTGCGGTAGGAACAGCGGAAGGCGTGTAGGAGATCTCCTACGTAGGGGTAAATGGTCATACAAGCGTCATCGGCAACTAGCCGCCGAAGCGCTGTTGGCAACAGACAGATCGTCGCGGGCAAGCGATCGCTTTGCGGGTTGATAAGCGGCGTGCAGTGCGACTGCATGCCGCATCCCTCTTGTGTTTCTGCAAGCGGGCGTGGCAAAAAACAACCGCCCGTCGCCAAGTAGGCGCGCAACGAAGCCACCGCCCGTGTTTAAGCGGGCGCAGAAAAAAAAGACCACCCTTGGTGGTTGCGCGAAACCGACGAATTCAGTTTCGCGCGAAGGCCGTCAATGCGACATCAATACGGGTACCGTCATCGTTCGGAGCAGGGCATGCGTGACACCGCCCAGGACTCTTTCACGAGCACGCGCGTGGGCATATGCCCCCATGACAAGGAGATCGGCGTGCGTATCGCTGACCTGATTGAGAAGCGTTTCCCCTGTGCCGACACCGGAAATGCGAGGTATCGATTTAAATGCCGCGCGCACCCCATGCCGCTCCAGATAGCCGGCAACATCGAAGCCCGCGGGCGCTTCCCGGTCCGGGTATTTCTCGACGGTGCAAACCGTCACGAAGCGCGCGCGTTTCAGGATCGGGATCGAATCGGCCAGCGCCCGAGCGGCTTCGCGGCTGCCGTCCCATGCCACGACGATGTTCTCGCCAAATGTCGCAACGTGCCCTGCGTACGGCAGGACGATCACCGGCCGTCCCACGTTCATCACCATGTCTTCGACGAAGTCGCGAGCAACATACGAATCCTGATCGTCCGGATCTTCTTGCCCGAGTATGACGAGGTCGGCGTGGCGCGCATGGAGGACTGCCTCGTCGAGCGCCGGCCCCGGAGGGGCACGCCATTCGAACGAGCATCCTGCCTGTTCGGCAGCGGTGATGAAACGATCGTGCGCACGATTCGCCCGCTCAGCGTGCTGCGCTTCCAGTGCCGCTGGAACGAGACTCTCGTCGCCTTTCAGAAGCGGACGAAACAGATCCTGGCAAACCACGTACAGGCCGATCAAACAGGCGTCGTACTTGAGAGCAAGGTCGAGTGCGAAGCTTACGCGCTCATGGCTTTTTCGGCTGTCGTCGATATGGACAAGCAATGTCTTGTAAGTCATGGTGATTCCTTTTCGGGTTGGCAGGTCGCCCCCTGTGTGTTTATTTGTCGTCGATGCTTGAGGGGACTAGAAAGACAGCACAGCTCGTTGTCCGTCTGAGTCGATCAGTGCGTCATCAGCACAGGTACGGTCATCGCTTTTAGAATGGCGCGGGTTGCGCCTCCCAGGACGATTTCGCGCCAGCGCGAGTGGCCATAGCCACCCATTACGATGAGATCTGTGCCAAAGTCCGCGGCACGCGAAAGCAGCAGTTCGCCTATTGGGACGTCTCTCACGCCCTCCATCTCCTCGGTGACCACGTTGACGCCGTGCCGTGCAATGACGTTGGCGATATCCGATCCGGGAATGCGGCTTGTCGGTGCCTCGGCCTTGAGCGCATTGACCGTCAGTACCACGACTTGCTTCGCGCGAGTCAGGAAGGGAAGAGCGTCGTGCAGCGCGCGCGTCGCCTCACGACTTCCATCCCAGGCGAACAGGACATTCTCGCCGACGCTCGCGAATTCGACCGCATACGGTAGGACCAATACGGGGCGGCCTGCGGAGAGCAGGAGATTTTCGATGAACTGTTCGGCGACAAACGATTCGGCGTCTTCCGGATTGCGCTGGCCGACGATTGTCAGATCCGCGAGCCGAGCTTCCTCCGGAACGAGACGATTGGCGTACCCCTCCGAAAACTTCCATTCGCCGACCACTTTCTCGCGTGCGATTTCCGCTTTGAAGAAGCGTTCGAGCGCAGTACGGCGTTCGGCGCGCATAGCTTCGACTTCGGCGAAGTAATCGGCTGTGCCGGCCATCACGTAAAACGATCCGGGCTCCGGTCTGAACACTGTCAGAAGGCCAGTCAGGTGTGCGTCGAACTGCTTGGCAAGATGCAGCGCGAACTCGAGGCGCGGCCTCGCGGATGCGCTCAAGTCTAGATGCACGAGGATGCTCTTGTAACTCATTGCGATTGCTCCCGGAGAGAGGGACACGGAATTCGGCCCTGCTTTGCAGTCTAGGAGCGCATGCCGCGCGAGGGTTGATGACGGTCAAGCGATGCATGAGCGATTGGCGGCGCTTCACGTTAGTTTCCGCGCGGTTGATTGATGTCAAACGCCGGCGAGTGCAGCCACCTAGAGTCGACTACGTCACGCGGCTGCATAGCAAACGCGGCGCTTGCCTGGACCGTGACGAGTACAAGCCGCGCACGTTCGAACTGGAGCACAAAATGTCTGGCAAACGCGTTGCCTTCGTGACAGGAGGCATGGGAGGGCTCGGCGCGGCAATCTGCCGCCGTCTTCACGCAATGGGAATGACGGTCGCGATGACGCACTCGCCGCGCAACGACCATGTGACGACATGGTTGATGCGAGAGCGCGATGCTGGCCGCCAGTACCACGCTTATGAGGCGGACGTGGCGGAGTACGACTCCTGCGCGCATTGCGCCAAGCGCGTGCTCGATCAGCATGGCACGGTCGATATTCTCATCAATAACTCGGGCATTACGCGCGATGCCACCTTCGCGAAGATGACCAAGACCGATTGGGACGCCGTGCTTCGCACCGATCTCGATGCGTTGTTCAACATGACCAAGCCGTTTATTGGCGGAATGATCGAGCGCCGGTTCGGCCGCATCGTCAACATCGGTTCGGTGAACGGATCGCGAGGGGCATTCGGGCAGACGAATTACTCGGCTGCCAAAGCGGGCATCCATGGCTTCACGAAGGCGCTCGCGCTTGAGGTCGCAAGGCATGGGGTGACAGTGAATACTGTCTCGCCGGGGTACCTCGATACCGCGATGATCGCCTCGGTGCCAGCGGAGATCATGGATAAAAGAATACTGCCGCAAATTCCTGTCGGTCGCCTCGGCCGCCCAGACGAAGTGGCAGCGCTCGTCGCGTTTCTCTGTTCGGACGATGCAGCGTTTATTACCGGCGCGGAGCTCGCGATCAATGGCGGAATGCATATGCGATGAGCTAAGCGGCAGGCCGTGATGCCGCGCCAACGCCCCCACCCGAGAGCATCGATTGACCGGTATCAACCATGTCCGTGTGGCTTTCCATATTCTGGAGACTGCGGAATCCAATAAGAAAGAGAGCGACGTGTTCGCGCTCCAGCTGTAACGACGTTTCGGTACTCAACCCGAGGAACAAACATGTTGAAATTTCGTACTCAAAAATCCCGATTGGCTCGACTGCCTGTTGCATTGGTAGCCGGTCTCACGATAGCGAGCGCCGTTGCATTCGCGCAGGAGATGGCGACGATTCGTCCCGTCACCGAACATGGCATCACCTATCTGAGCGGTGGCGTCGGTGAGGACGAGGTATCGGCGATGCGTGCGATGGCGCCAAAATTCAATTTGCATCTGGTGTTCGCGCAAAAGAGCGGTGTCTACCTGGCCGACGTTGATGTGGGCATCTTCTCTACATCGGGGGAGCAAATCGCTGCAATGAAATCCGAAGGGCCCATGTTGTTCGTTAGCCTGCCGCCGGGACGATACCGCGTTACGGCGACATCGGATACGGTCAACGTGACGCACTGGGTTACCGTGCCGGCCCGCGGTGGCGCCGACGTCAATTTCTACTGGGGGTGAGCCTTTTTCGCAGGTCGGGTGCGGGTCCTCATGGCGGCGGCAATATGAACCCACGGACTCGCCAGGGTGACGATGTCTCGATGAGCCAGGAGGTTGAAATGAAGACGGACAAGCAATTGAAGCAGGAAATCGAAGAAGAGCTGGAGTACGATCCCGCGGTCACTTCGGCCGAAATCGGCGTCGAGGTGAGCGGCCGCGTTGTGACGTTGTCGGGCCACCCGACCAACTATGCGGAAAAGCTCGCCGCGGAGAAGGCGGCCCAACGCGTAGCGGGCGTCAAGGCTGTCGTCGTCGAGATGGAAGTGAGACTGCCGCATGCCGACGTACGAAGCGATGAAGAGACGGCCAATGCAGTGCGTTCGATGCTGCACTGGACGGTCGGCCTTTCGGAAGAAGCGGTGAAGGTACAAGTTGAAAAGGGGTGGGTCACGCTGAGCGGTGCCGTGCCGAATGCTCATCTGTCCCATCTGGCAACTCGCACGGTCAGTCATATGCGCGGCGTGACTGGCGTGTCGAACCTCATCGATGTGAGCAGCGGGGAGTCGGTCAATAACATTGCAGAGAAAATCGGCCGGGCATTGCAACGTCATGCAGAGCGTGAAGCGAAGCACATTCAGATTAATGTGCGCGACGGGTCTGTCACGCTTACCGGAAAAGTAGGCTCGTATGCCGAGCGCTCGGCTGTCCGCGGTGTCGCCTGGTCGGCGCCTGGCGTGCGCGCCGTCATAGACGATCTCCACATCGAATGAATGGGTGAATCAGCCAGCTACGGCCGACCGCGGCGATGGCGCCGCGGCTTGCCGTGTGCGTTCGGCGAGGAGCTTGCGGAGTGCGGCGTACACGGCGGTGTCACTGGCTCAAGACCCATTGCACGAGCGTGCGCGCGTCCTGCTGCGAGATTGGCCCCCCGCGTTCCGAGGGTGATGGCATCGGGGTGTCGCCCCAATGAGCCCTACCTCCCTTGCGTAGCTTGTGCTCGAGCATCACGCTCGCGTTCGGTTGATCACGATAGCGCTCAGCAATCTGACGGAACGACGGTGCGAGAAACGGCGCGTCGATCGTATGGCAGAACATGCAGTGCTGCCGGTCGATCAGGTCGGTGGGCTCCGGCTTTGCCGATGCCGTCCAACATTGCAAGCCGGCCAGTAGGCCGGCCATTCCGATCATCCATCGTTTATGCAAACCATTCATCACGAGCACCCGAGTGCGCCTTTCGCGTTGATTTCAGTCTACGGGTGCGGGTGCATTTCGCGTTGACACGCGTCAAGCGGGACGCGCGCGGGCGACCAGCCGAGGTTGTCGGAGCGTCCGACATCGCGTCAACGCGGGGCCGACCGGGTCCGCGACGGAAGTAACGTGCACATGGGACGGCCGGCATCTATCGATTCGGCGATGAGTTGATGCGCGTCAACCGGGCCGGCTCGGTGCTGTCTAGAGTGGTCTTACTCCGTCTCGTGCCGACCGACCGCGAGCCTGCATTGGGGTTGTAACTGGACCGACGGAATAGTCCGATGCGAGAGTGACTTCTCGGGGCTCAGGGGAATTCGCTTGACACTACTAGCCGACGGGCGCCAACGAGGCATTCATTATGACGATGTCAGGAAGGGTCAGCGACAGCGATTGGGCGGTTTCGGCTACGGTCGATCCGGTATCCGGTGGTTTTACCTGCGCGATCGAGGTTGAGCACAGCGATGAAACGCGAAAATTCGCGCACCAATTCAAGCATCACCGAGTCTTCGAGACGGAGCGGGAAGCGGTGCTCGATGGCTTGCGCGAGGGATTGGTCTGGATCGAACGGAAGATGGCGCACTCGATCCTTTGTAGCGGAGACGGGTGATCAAATCCGATGAGCATTGATGCAGGACGCGAAGGCCGAACTGCATTGGAACCCCCTATCGACACTAGCCATATCGATGTGAAAGTTCACAACGGAACGCTTACGTTGAGCGGCACGGTCCCCACCTGCGCGCCGCATTTGAAACCATAAGGCGTCAATGCGAAGCTCAGTGCATGGCACGATGCTGACATTGAGGCGGCGCGGTTGCCAATTGGGTGGCCAACCGTCCCGTAGCCTGTGAGGCGAGAACATCATGGCTTATCGAAGAATCATGCTGGCCGTGGACGGCAGCGCGTCATCGAAGCGGGCCACGCTGGAAGCGACGCGAATCGCCGCGCTTGCGCAAGCATCGGTGCTCGCGGTCCACGTCGTCGACCTCAAGTCGCTTCTTGCATCCGGCGAGGCTTATGCGCAGTCCTTGAAGGGCAACAGGGAGGGACACATCATCCTTGCCGAAGCGCGCGACGTCCTTCGATCCGCCGGAATCGCAAGCGAGGAAGAACTCGTCGAGACGAATGGGACAGGCGATGACATAGCAAGTTGTCTAGAGCGCTGTGCATCGCGTTGCGCGGCGGATCTCGTGGTCATGGGAACGCACGGCCGGCGTGGCGTCAAACGGTTGATGCATGGCAGCGTGGCCGCGCGATTTCTGACCTTTTCCACTCGTCCTGTCCTGGTCGTGCGGGCTGACAGCGACGAGGAAAGCACATAACGCCACGCCGGAAGGCGAAGCGACTGGACATTGGCATGCCGCACGATTCAGGTTAGAGGTGGCCATTTCCATCGGGTTGACGGGCGTCAATCAACTTTTCGGGGCGCGTCGTGCCTGCTGAAAGCGGGCTGGGGCGTCATTGGACGCATCTCAGGTCGTTCGTCATACCTAAGCCGTCGCCTTCCTATGTTGACGGCGCGTTCTGTATGAGTCAGCACACCGCTGCGTTCAGCGCGGTTATAAAATCGCGTGACAGCGTCAATTGGGCTGAGCCGAGAGTTGCGGACTGTGCGTTACGACAGTCGAGCCGAATTAATCCCCGGAGACTGAATTGGAGCCCCGCAAGCCGCTGATCGGTCTGCGCCAGCAACTCTTCCAACAGGTGGTGGAAGCGGCACCCAACGCCATGGTGATGGCGGACCGGGACGGCCGTATTGTCTTCGGTAACGCACAGATGGAAAAGCTTTTCGGCTATTCGCGCGAGGAGCTGCTCGGGATCAGTGTGGATCGCCTGGTGCCGGAGCGCTTTCGCGCCGCCCACGCTGACTTCCGTCATGCCTTTTACGCCGACCTGAAAACTCGCCCGATGGGCATGGGCCGCGACCTCTTCGCCCTGCGCAAGGACGGCTCCGAATTCCCGGTCGAGATCGGACTCAATCCGGTCACGACAGACGAGGGAGTATTCGTCCTCGCGGCAATCGCGGATATCACCGAGCGCAGGCGGCTGGAGGAGCGTTTCCGTCAAGTGGTGGAAGCGGCCCCGAACGCAATGGTGATGGTGGACCGCGAGGGGCGAATCGTCCTCGTCAATTCCCAGACGGAAAAGCTGTTCGCCTATGCCCGCGAGGAGCTCTTCGCGAAGTCTATCGAAACACTGGTACCGGAGCGTTTGCGTGGGGGACATCACAGCTATCGCGAAGCGTATTTCGACGAGTTGCAGCCTAGGCCAATGGGCTCGGGCCGCGATCTTTACGGACGTCGCAAGGATGGTTCGGAATTTCCGGTCGAAATCGGGCTCAATCCCGTGCGGACTTCGGAGGAGGTGTTCGTCCTTGCTGCCATCGCGGACATCACGCAGCGCAAGCGGGCGGAGCACGAACTGCTGAGAAGCACGGAGGAGCTCAAGGAGTCGCGCGCGGAACTCCAGCGCCTTTCCGCGAATATCCAACACGTACGCGAAGAAGAAAAGGCACGTGTCGCTCGCGAGCTGCATGACGACCTCGGCCAACAACTGGCCGCGCTCAAGATCGAGGTCGGCAAGATCGAAAACCGTGCGGAAGGCGCGAGGACCGCAATGAGCGGAGCCGACCTTGGCAATGTCGAAGACTTGATCGATCGGCTTGTCGTATCCGTGAGGCGTATCGCAGCCGATTTGCGCCCTGCGATTCTCGACGATCTCGGTCTGCTTCCGGCAATCGAATGGTTCACAGACGAGTTTACGTCACGGCATCGCGTTCGCGTCATCAGACATATCGCGGCCGACGATATCGAGTTCAACCGCAAGAGCGCGACGGCAATATTCCGGATTGTTCAGGAATCGATGATGAACGTTGCGCGGCATGCGGGTGCGACCGAGGTGACACTCGAAATCGAGTGCAAGGGAGCGAACTGTGTCGTGACTATCACGGACAACGGCCATGGCTGTCCAAGCGATGAGCGCCCATCGCCCAACTCGTTTGGTCTGCTGGGCATGCGTGAACGCGCGGCGGGGCTCAACGGCGAGCTATCGATCCGGACGGCGCCGGGCCGGGGCTTTGCGTTATCCGTTTCATTGCCTCTTGCGGCGATAGTGGGCCCGGAGTGAAGTGCGAGCGCGCCCAGCCAGCAATCCCAATTCGTTCATAGCATCACCGTACCGGTCGACCCGAAGGCTCGACGTTCGTTTCCCCTTGTTAAGCCCGGCGCAGGTGACGTCAACGCCCACGAGTTTGCGGCCGCTGACGCTTGCCTCGAAGTCTGCAATCAAGCGTCGTCCCGCGGCGACGGATTGAGCAGAAGGACGAACGCGGCCACCCCGACGACGATCGCGCCAATGCCGTAGTGAAACGCTTCATCAGTATCGAACACAAGACCGCGAATGGCCATGCCAAGACCGGCCAGCACGGCGAATACCGAAATTGTCGCGAGAGCGATGCGAACCCTGCTTTGTACCATGGCCTTATCCTTGCCGCGATGCGAGACCCACGCGCTACTGATCAAGCTGCCATCACTTCGTGCTTCGGCGCGGCCGCCTCAACACCACCAGGAACGAGCAACACGGGACAGCAGGACATCCGCACGAGCCGTTCGGCAACGCTGCCGAGCAGAAACCGCTTGACGCCTCGACGCCCATGCGTGCCCATGACGATAAGGTCGCAGCCGGTCGCGCGCGCCTCTTCGAGAATGCGCTCGGCGACGGTGCCGCCCGGCGCATCGGCCTCGACGACGCGCGCGGTACCCCTGACATTCTCGCGCTGCATCAGCGCTTGCGATTCGGCTTTCAGTTGTTCGCCTTGTTGCTGAAGTGCGTCGCGCACGATCGATGGATCGAAGCCCGGTGCTTGATAAGCCACGATTGGCACATCGATGACGAATAGCGGTATCAGTTCCGCCCCGGTTTCGCGTGCGAGCGAGAGTGCGAAGCCGAGCGCGCGCTGGGCGCTTTCGCTGCCGTCGATCGGCGCGAGGATGCGTTGGTACATGTTCGATCCTACCTGTGCGGACGTTGAGAACGGCGCAACCGGAGCGCTGCGCTTGATTGCAGTGTAGGAGCGGCATTGATTTGCCAAGTTGACGCCAATCAAGTGAGCGCGGCTAGAGCTGCGTCAATTGCGGTTCGCCGGAAAGCTTGGGCGCCGTGCGGATCGCTCTATGAAGAGTCTCGAGGCAGACTCCTAACGCTGCCGAAACCCATCGCAGCGTCATCATCCCTGAAACCGCGCATCTCCCGGCCGAAAGCGACACCCGAGCCGATATCTCGAACCCGGATGCACGAAACGTGCGAACGTCACTGCCGCGCCGGTCATCCAGGTGCGTCTCACGAGCACAAGGCATGGCTCATCAAGGCTGATTTCGAGGAGCGTCGCTTCGGCGCGAGTCGGCAGGCACGCATCGACGACGTGCTCGATCTCGTGCGCGGGCAAGGTCGCGGCGAGGTACTCCGATGGCTGCAGCGCATTGAAGTCCTGCTCCAGGAAATCCGGCACGGCAGCTGGGTTCACATAGCGATCCTCGAGCCGCACCGGCACGCCATTCTCGCGATGAACGCCGACCAGATGAAACACGGATGAGCTGGGCGGCAAGCCGAGCGCGTTCGAGACGGCGAGCGGCGCGCTCTCGCGTTGCACGAGCACGGTCTGGTAGTCATATTCATGACCCCGCGCGCGAATTTCCTCGCCGATATGCGCGATCATGAGCAGCGTCGACTGCGGCTTTGCCTCGGCCACGAAAGTGCCCACGCCCGAATGCCGCGTGATCCATCCTTCCCCGGTCAGCTCTCGCAGCGCGCGGTTGATCGTCATGCGCGAGACGCCGAGCGATTCGACGAGATCCAGCTCGGAGGGAATGCGGTCTCCGGGTTGCCAGGCACCCGATTCGATCTTTCCGCGAATGAAGCTTTTGACCCGCGCGTAGCGCGCCATCGGCATGTCGGACTCGCCTGCATTGTCCGCGGTGGGGGTGGGCTTCACCGACGTCGGTGCCGGCATGCCTGGTCTCCTCGCTCTTCGGGGTAGCGTGGCAGACATCATCAAGCGGGCTCGTCTTGCGCGCCCCGCGACCAGAACGCATTGCGATCGAAGTAGTTCTGCAGAAACTGGCGCAGGCGCGGATGCTTCGCGTCGTGGAATACTTCGCGCGGCTTGCCTTGCACCGCGATGCGCCCTTGATCGATGAACACGACCTTGTCCGCCACCTGCGCCGCAAAACCCATTTCGTGCGTGACGACGGCCATTGTCATGCCATCGCGCGCGAGCTGCTTCATTACCTGCAAAACTTCACCGACGAGCTCGGGATCGAGCGCCGAAGTCGGTTCATCGAAGAGCATGATGTGCGGCTCCATCGCGAGCGCGCGCGCGATCGCCACGCGCTGCTGTTGGCCGCCGGACAGCTTCGCCGGATAAGCGTCGCCCTTGTGCGACAGGCCGACCGTCTCGAGCATCAGGTCGGCGCGCGCACGCGCCTCGTGGCGCGAGAACCGCCGCACGCGCAGCAGCGCCTCCATTACATTGTCGAGCGCGCTCATGTGAGGCCATAGATTGAACTGCTGAAACACCATGCCGATATTGCGCCGCACGCGATTGATCTCTGCGCTCGATGCGCGTACGCGCCGCCCGTGTCGCTCGCGGTATCCGAGCAGTTCGCCTTCGATGCGCACTTCGCCTTCATCATAGGTTTCGAGCCCGGCGAGACAGCGCAGCAGCGTGCTCTTGCCCGAGCCTGAAGGGCCGATCACGCAGACGACTTCCGACTTGCCGATGTCGAGATCGATGCCGCGCAGTACTTCGGTTTCGTTGAAGCGCTTATGCAAGCCGCGCACTTCCACGAGCGGCGCAACGGACGCATTCACGAAGATCGGCCCCTCGTTGACTTCGGAGGGAGAAAGCGGGGAATCGATCATGGCAGGCGAGTCCGATACGTTCAAGCAAGAAAGCGGGTCACGCGTGCTTCGACCCAGATCCCGGCGCGCGAGGCAAGCTCGACGAGCACGAGATAGCAGACGCACAGTGCAAGCAAGGTCTCGACGAACGCGAACGTCGCCGAACCGATGCCCGTCAGCACGAACGTCAGCTCCGGCACGGTGACGATGGAGAGCACTGCCGTTTCCTTGCTGAGCACGATGATGAGGTTGATCAACGCGGGCACGATCAGCACCAGCATCTGGGGAATCTGGATGCGCCGAACGGTCTGCCAGCGCGTGAGGCCGAGACACGACGCCGCTTCCAGATGGCCACGAGGCACCGCCCCGAAGCCCGAGCGGAAGGCCTCGGCGAAATACGCGCTGCCATAGAGCCCGAGGCCGAGAACGCCGGCGGTGAGCGGCTCGAGCGTAAGGCCGAACGAGGGCCCACCGTAATAGAGCAGAAAGAGCTGCACGAGAAACGGCGTGCCGCGAAAGAGCTCGATATAGACGCGCAGCGCGCCGCGCACCCATCGTCCGCAAAAGAGGTGCGCGAGCGCGATCAAGAAACCGATGACGATGCCGAGCGCGACACCGACCACCCACGTGCCGAGCGTCGTCGCGAATCCCGCGCCGATGGCGGGTAGATTGTGCGTGAGAATGGTGGGATCGAATTGCTGCATGGCGACCGTCTCAGGCGTGCTGCAAGCGTAATTCGGCGGCGTGCGCGGCAAATGAAAGCGCGCCGCAGATCACGAAGTAGATGAGGCCCGCCGCGGCATACGCTTCGAGCGGACGATAGCTGCTCGCTGCGATGTTTTGCGCGGTGCGCGTGATTTCGGCCACGCCCACGACGGAGATCAGCGACGACGCCTTGATGAGCAGCACCATCTCGTTGACCAGCGAGGGCAGCGTGAGCCGGAACGCCTGGGGCACCTGAATACGGCGCAACATGTCGAGCGGCGAAAGCCCCAGCATCTGCGCGGCTTCGAGCTGCCCCGGCGGAATACTCAGGAAGCCGCCGCGCAGGATTTCAGCAACATAGGAAGCCGAGCAGAGCGCCACCGTGCTGATGGCTGCGACGAGCGGCGGCACGTTGATGCCCACGAACGGCAGCAGGTAATACACGAGCAGCAGTTGCACGAGCATCGGCACGCCGCGGAAGAAGAATACGTAAGCGCCGCCCGCCATCTTCCATATCTTGATGGAAGATAGCCGCGCGCTACACACCGCAACCGCGACGAAGAAACCGATCAACAGGCCCGCGAGCGAAATGCCAACCGTGGCGAGCGCCGCGTGCAACAAGAGCGGCACGCCTTGAGCGAACACACTCAGGCTGAACATGGCATCGGTTTCCCTGAAAAAAATCCGGGAACGTGCTTCAGTAGTTCGGGACGGGCATCGTGGAAGGCACGTCCATCGCTACGCCGAACCACTTCTTCTGCAGCGTGGCGAGACGGCCGTCCTTGTTCAGCTTCACGAGGGCTGCGTTGAAAGCATCGAGGAGCGATTTGCTGTCCGCATCTTTGCGTAGGCAGTAGGCGAAGTACACCTTCGCGCCGAAGGGCGGCTGCACCACGGCGAACGTTTCGGGCCGCTGCTTGGCCACGTAGGCGATGTTGGTCATCGAGTTCGCCACGGCCACGATACGGCCGGCCGCCAGATCCGCATACGCCTGATTGTTGTCGATGTACTCACGCACTTCCGGCGGCTTCGGCAGCGTGGCGACGTAGGCCTTCAACTGATCGAGCTGCGCCGAACCCTTGCCGCCGCCCACCACCTTGCCCGATACATCGGATGATTGCTTGATGGTCGAATCGTTGGCGCGCTTGAGAAAGGCATCGGTGGCATCGGCGATGGGCAGCGTGTACGCATAGCGCTCCATGCGCGCCTTCGTCACCGTAAGCGGGCCGCCGACCATGTCGAACTTTCCCGCTTCGAGGCCGGGCAGCACGCTCGGCCACGGCAGGTCGATGAAGCGCACCTTTACACCGAGTTCCTTGCCGATCTCGGCGAACAGGTCCTTGTTGAAGCCTGCTTGCTGGCCGTTCTCCAAAAAGTCGAACGGCGCGAACTGCATTTCGGTGCCGACGACGAGCTCGCCTGCCTTCTTCACCTTCGCAAGCTGATCCTCAGCGTAGGCGCACGCACTCGCGGCACACAGCGCGACCATCAGTACATGTCGTTTCCAGCCTGCAAGCATCTTCATGAGACGTCTCCGAGGTGGCGCGCGAGAGGGCGCGGTGGTCGAGCGTTGGGCTCAGTATATACCGCGAAAATTTGCGTACGGGAACAAAAAAACGATGCTCGGTTTCACTGATGCGGGCTCGTCCGCCGATCAATGAAAAGGCCGACAAAAACGCCTTGCATTGCAGCTTGCATGTGCCGTTTTGGCGGTATATACAACGTAAGAAGCGTGCACGCCGCACGCTCTCCACCGCGAGGAACCGCCGATGCCCGCTGCTCGAATTCCCGTGATCGACTTCGCCGGCGTGATCGAGGGCGATGCCGCCGCGCTTGCGCGCGCGGGGCGTGAAATCCATCAGGCGTGCACCACGATCGGCTTTTTCTACATCGTGAACCACGGCGTGCCGCAAACCGTCATCGACGCGGCCGCCGAGGCGGCGCGCACGTTCTTCGCGTTTCCGGTGGAGACGAAGCGGCGCGCAGCGGTAAATCAACGTCATCGCGGCTTCAACTCGCTCGGCGATGCGACCATGTATCAGGCGAAGAAGCCCGATTACAAGGAATTCTTCAGCATCGGCCTCGAATTGCCGGAAGACGATCCGGACGTGCTGGCGGGCCAGGCGCTGCGCGGGCCGAACAATTGGCCGGACTTCATGCCCGCGTTGCGCCCGGTGCTCTACGGCTATTACGAGGCGATCGGCGCATGCGGCGCGCATCTGCTGCGCGCCGTGGCGGCGAGCCTCGGCATCGACGAGCAGTTTTTCGCGGCACGTTATGGCAAGCGGATGCAGCGCACGCAGATGGTCTACTATCCGCCGCAACCTCCACAGTCTGACGCCGACCAGTTCGGCGTCGCGCCGCACACGGACTACGGCTGTATCACGCTCTTGTGGCAGGACGACGTAGGCGGCCTACAGGTGCGCGAAATTGCGAGCGATACATGGATCGATGCGCCGCCCATGCCGGGCAGCTTCGTGGTGAACGTAGGCGACTTGCTCGCACGCTGGACGAACGATCGCTTCAGATCGACGTTGCATCGCGTCATCAACGCATCGGGCCGCGAACGCTATTCGATCGCGACGTTCTATGACCCGACTTACGACGCCATCGTCGATCCGGTCGATCTCCGCACGCCTGCCGCAGACTCGCGCTATGCGCCGGTCGCGGCAGGCGACTATATTCTCGGGCGCATCAACGACTCCATGGGCTACCGCAAGAAGCGCGCGGCAGAGCGGGGCACGGCTGCATGAGCGGTGCATCGTCAGCCGTGCTAGAGCGCGTCATCGCCGCGCTGCGCGGCGCGCTCGGCGATGACGGTGTGCGCACCGGTCAGGCGATACCCGAGCAGGCGATGACCGACTGGACCGGCCATGCGCCGATGCGTCCCGCGGCGCTGCTGCTGCCGCGCTCGACCGATGACGTTGCGCGCTCGCTTGCCATCTGTAACGAAGCGGGTCAGCCCGTGGTGCCGCAAGGCGGCATGACCGGGCTCGCGGGCGCCGCGATCGCCCGTGCCGATGATATTGCGCTGTCGCTGGCGCGGTTCGCGGGCATCGACGAAATCGATCCGGCCTCCGCCACGATGACCGTGCGCGCGGGTACGACGTTACAGGCCGCTCAGGACGCCGCGAGCGCGGCGGGTTTCGAGCTCGGGCTCGATCTTGGCGCGCGCGGCTCGTGTCAAATCGGCGGCAACCTCGCGACGAATGCCGGCGGCAATCGCGTCATCCAGTCGGGGACGGCGCGCGATCAGGTGCTCGGTCTCGAAGTGGTGCTCGCGAGCGGTGCGGTACTGAGCTCGATGACCAAGATGACGAAGAACAACACGGGTTACGACTTGAAGCAGCTTTTCATCGGCTCGGAAGGGACGCTCGGCATCATCACGCGGGCCGTGCTGCGTCTCAATCCGCCGCGCGGGCGGCGCCATACGGCGCTCGTTGCGGTCGATGGTTACGATGCGGTGGTGAAGTTGTTGCGATCGTTGTCGGCGCGCTTCGGCAACGACATCGGCGCTTTCGAGATCATGTGGCCGGACTTTTTCGATTTCGGCGTTGCGCTGACGGCGCATGCGCGCTCGCCGTTCGCGGCGGCGCATCCGCTCTATGCGCTGATCGAGCATGCCGGGCTCGATGCGTCAGACGAGGGTGAAGCGTTCTTTGCCGTGCTGGCAGAGGCGCTCGATGCCGGTCTCGTGCGCGACGCGGTGCTTGCGCAGTCGGTCGCCGATGCACGCGCGCTTTGGGCCGTGCGCGAATGCACCGCCGAGTTTCCCTCGCGCATGGATCCGGTCAACTTCGACGTGAGCCTACCCATCGGTCTCATCGGCGAGTTCGTCGATGTGTGCCGCGCGGCGCTGGATAAGCGCTGGCCTTTGAACCGCAGCTACTTTTTCGGGCATATCGGCGACTCGAATCTGCATGTCACCGTGGACGGGCATTCGATTCCAGGCGTCGCGCACGACGACGTTTACGGCTTTGTCTACGAGATGCTCGCGCCGTATGGCGGATCGGTTTCGGCCGAGCATGGCATCGGATTGCTCAAGCGCGCCTACTTGCCGTTCTCGCGTTCGCCCGAAGAGCTTGCGGCCATGCGCGCGATCAAGGCGGCGCTCGATCCCAAGGGCATTCTCAATCCGGGCAAGGTGATCTGAGCTGCCGTATCCGAGCGCATAGCCGCTTGCAAGGCTTTACGGGTTATGATTTTGCCGCGGACGCAATGGTGCGCTACACTTCGATCGAAAAAAGCGCTTTCGAACCAAGCCACCAGAGACTGCACGAAAGAGAACATTGCCCACAAACGCGGATCCGCCGTCGTCCGGTTTTATCCAGAGGAAAAAATGACAATCAAACTCATGGTCTGGAACGCGCAGCATATGGACAATCAATCTTCTTTGAAACATTCTGGAGCGTTCAAGGAAAAGATCGACTTTCTCGACAAATACCTCGCGATGCAGAAGGACATCGACGTGCTAGCTTTTCTAGAAACGGGAAAGACGGGGAACGTCAATCAGACGCTGGAAAATGAGCTGTTGAAGACGAAAACCACCTACGTTCCTGTCGGTCATCTGGCGCAGGAGGGCGGAGCGTTCAAGAATACGACGCTCGGGATCAGCGTGTACGTCCGTTCAGACGTCGAGTCCGATTTTTGGATGGCAAACTTCACGTATGTGCTGAATCACAAGGAAAGACGGGCGCCGGTGACCATTCAACACAAAAGCGGGAAATATTTTTCATTCTATCACGCGAATGCCAATGAACGAACGTCTTTTGGATTTATAAGAGAGGCTATTCAATATATAAAGCAAAGCGAGAACGCGGGTGATGAATTGGTGTTGTTCGCGGGCGACATGAATTACGATTACCACAAGATGAACGAACAACTTGAAAAGCTCACCAAACTGGGTCCGGACGGCCCGGGATTCACGCATAGCAAGTTTCAGATCGTCAGGACCAGAAAGCTGGCCGAGGATATGGCGCGGCGCTATGAAAGCGTCATCAATTCCAGCAAGCTCAAGGCTCACTTCAACCGAACCTATGCCAGGAATCGGCAGGAGCAAAAGGAATTCATCAACTTACTTTCCACGGGTGCCGTTTTGGATAAGAGGCAAGCGACGAGACTCGAAAAATTGGATCGGTATGTCAAGGAGATCGATGCGGCCTTCGTTGTCGCGGAAGGCCAATACGACCGACAGTATACGGTATTCGAGAATGTTGTTCCGAAGGAAAGCGTGGTCGTGACCAACCGCTTTCTCGATTACGCATTTGTTGACGAAAAATCGAAGTGGAGCGCGGTTTGCCACGGCTCGATTTCGGTGATCAACGTCGCGGGTGTGGTGATCCAGCAGCGGTTTTGTGCCGGTTTGCCCATGCGAAGCGACCATTTTCCGGTCATTTATACGTACGCAGATGCTTGAGGCAAGTCGGCCTCAGTGGCGCGCACGCAGCATCTTTGCGCGCCGGTCCTGTAGCGCAGGTAGAAACTCTTCCCTTGCGACTGGCGGACCGTGCCAGTACGGGGCTTCGACAGCCAGTTCGAATACCCGAGAATCTCGTGAGAGTTCTTGGGGACGTTGTAACTGAGCAGGAAACGCATGAACCAAAAAATGAAGACGATCTCGATTGCTGTTGCCGCAATCGCGAGCTTGATGTGTGCCAACGCATACGCCACCCGTAACGCCGGCGGTGTGGATGACGCCGAGGGGGCTTACGCCGTGTTGTTCCCGCTGGCGCAGGCGGTACCGAAGCCGCGATTGACGCCGGGCGCACTGAATCCCGATGTGACACAGGCGACGATACATTCTACGATTTGCGTGAAGGGCTATACGCGCACCATTCGGCCAGAGGAAGGTTACACGCGGCGCCTCAAGCGAGAGCAGATCGCCGCATACGGCTACAGCGACCGACGGCTGCGTGACTACGAGGAAGATCATCTCGTGAGCCTGGAACTCGGCGGCTCGCCGACGGACCCGCGCAACCTTTGGCCCCAACCGCATCACGTCGTCGGAGGATGGGGCTCGTACGCAAAGGACCGCCTCGAAAACAAGCTGAAAAGTCTGGTATGCAAAGGTCGCCTGCCGCTGGCCGATGCGCAGAGCGCAATCGCGAGCGACTGGATCGGTGCCTATAAGCGGTTTGTCGGCCCGGCGGCGGACGACACGCGCGAGCGCAGATACGGAGACTGACGCACACTGCTACTTGCGAACGAAAGCGCTCCGTCATCGGCTCAACGCGTTGCGAGTGCCGGCGGAATCGCTTACCGATGAAAATAGTCGGGCAGGCGAAAGCCGTCAAAAGCATGATTATCGAGAATCGCATGGCGGAATTCATCCGACTGGTAAGCGGCCACGATATCGGCCGTCGCGCGTGAATTGCGGTTGGTCGCCTTCACGACGACCTGATTCACATAGGGCGATGTCATCTGCTCCAGCGCCAGCGCGTCGACGAGGCGATGACCGCTCGCAATCGCGAAGTTGCCCTGGATCGCCGCATAGTCGACATCCTCGAGCGCGCGCGGCGCCTGGGCGGATTCGAGCGGCACAATGCGGATGCCGGCCGGATTCGCGATGACATCGTGCTCGGTCACATCGACAGGATTGGGATTCGGTCGGATGCGAATCCAGCCGATGTTCTGCAGGATCTTCAGCGCACGCTCCATGTTGACGGGATCGTTCGGCACGGCGATCGTCGCACCGCGCTTCACCTCGGCGAGCGAACGATGCTTCGTCGAATAAAGGCCCATCGGCGGCGTCGGCACCTGTACGACAGGGACGAGATCGGTGCCGTTGCGATCGTTGTACGACTTGAGGTACACGCTGTGCTGCATCACATCAGCGGTGATTTCGCCGCTATAGACGGCGTGATTCGCTTCGAGGCCAGTGCTGAATTCAACGTACTGCACTTTGTAGCCCCTGCGTAGCAGTTGCGGCTCGATACCCTGACGAAACTCGTCGGCATACGGGCCGGGAACGAAACCGATACGCAGCGTCTGAAGTGTTGTCGCTGCTGTATCGTCGGCGGCATGTGTTGCGTTGGAGGACAAAAAAAGGATCGCACTGATTGCGATCGTGGCGAGGCGCGTGAAAAGGGTGGGCCTGTGCATCAAGACATTCCTCATCATATTTATTTGATGCCGATTATCGCGAAGCGTGGTTGCCGTGGTCAAAGAACGAATCCATCAATCGATAGCCGTCCTAGTGTTATCGGGGTCGCTGCCTGCTGCACGTATCGAACGTGCGCACGCCATTTCCGCCACACGAATAACGTAAGCGCAAATCCGTTGTTACTCGAGCGAAGGCGCGTCTCTATACTCGAACGCTTGTCTGCCGTCGAAGCTTCGCTGTCCGGTGCGCGTGCCGGCCTGCATGTCACGAAACGAGGAACAACGAATGTCCGCTCAAGACCTCTCGAATTGCGCCGCGCGTGCACCGCTCCAGGCAGCGCTCGCCGGACTGCCGGCGCTCGCAAAAGCCATCGGCGAAGGCGCCGCGGCGCGCGAGGCACGGCGCGAACTGCCGTTCGATGCCTTCGCGCTTTTCCGGCAATCGGGCCTCGGGCGTTTGCGCCTGCCTATGGAATGGGGAGGCCTCGGCGGCTCTCTCGAAGACGAGTTTCATGTGATTGCCACGCTCGCCGCGCAGGAGAGCAACCTTGCGCACGCGTTGCGCATTCATTTCGACCAGACCGAGACGTTGCTTCTTTCGCCGCGCACACCGTTCAACGAGGCGCAGATCAAGAGGATCGCGGACGGCGCGATTTTCGGCGGCGCATCGACAGAACTCGGGACGTCGCGTCCTGGTGAAATCACGACGCAACTGCGTCGCGACGGCCCACATTTTCGGCTGAGCGGCCGCAAATACTATGCAACGGGCACGGCGTTCTCCGACTTCGCACGCCTGAACCTGCACGATGAGAACGGCAACGCCGTGATCGCCATCGTCCCCGTCAAACGTGAAGGCTTTCGCGTGCTCGACGACTGGGACGGAATGGGTCAGAGGATGACGGCAAGCGGCAGCCTGGAATTCGACAACCTGCTCGTTCGCGAAGAAGAGGTGACGCCTCGCGTGCAGGCGTCACTGGTTGGCCGCCACTGCAGCGCGCTGCGACAGTTGCACCTTGTGGCGGTGGGCGCGGGGATCGTGCGCAACGTGGTGGCGGACGCCAAAAACTACGTGCTGCGGCATGGCCGCCCTGTGCTGCACAGCCCTGCGCCGTCCGCGCGCGAAGACGCGTTCATCCAGCAGGTCATCGGCGAGCTGGCAGCTCACAGCCATACGGTCGACGCACTCGTGCGCGACAACGCCCGCGTGCTGGAGCGCTCTTCGCAGGCGATCCGCAACGGCGATCCCGGTGCGGAAGCGCTCGTGCTCGAAGGCGCACTCGCGACGGCACGCACGCAACTGGTCGTCAGCAAATTGGCGCTGTATGCGGCCGAGCGCATGTTCGAAGCAGGCGGTGCATCGGCAACCTCGCGCGCGCACAACTTCGACCGTCACTGGCGCAACCTGCGTACGATCTTCAGCCACAATCCGCTGACGCATAAAGCGCGCGTGATTGGCGAGTACGAGCTGAACGGCGTGACGACGCATTTGACGGAAGGCCGGGTTTTTTGAAGAAGAACGGTACGCGCGGCGAGGCATCGCAGATGCATAGCGCGCAACCGCATATCGATGTGCCGATTTCTTCGTGGCGGCGGGTGGGCCGGCATTCGACAATATCCGCGTTACGTTCAACCGGGGTTTGCTAGACGATGAGCCGTGTCACGACAGAGGCAGTGCCGCGTCGCCTGCATCTAAACATCAACATCCTTCACTCAGGCTTTGTCCCCTCGGCGTGGCGGCTCGACGATGCGGACCCGCGCGCATTCGTCGACGTGAATCATTACATGCGCGTCGCGCAAATCGCCGAGGAGGGCAAATTCGATGCGGTCTTTCTTGCGGACAACGCGGCGATTGTCGACCAGATCGATTTCCGCCCGATCACTGCGCTCGAGCCGACGGTGCTGCTCGCCAGCATTGCCGCCGCGACAACGCGCATTGGCGTGATCGGGACAGCGTCGACCAGCTACAACGAGCCGTACAACATCGCGCGGCGATTCGCGACGCTCGATCACGTGAGCAATGGGCGTGCGGGATGGAACGTCGTAACGACGGCGGACTTGGCGTCCGCGCGCAACTTCGGCCGCGATGCCGTACCCGGTCACGCGGAGCGCTATCAGCGTGCCGCCGAATTCACCGAGCTCGTGAAGGCGCTTTGGGACAGCTGGGAGGACGATGCGTTCGTGGGCGACAAGGCGGGTGGCCGTTTCGTCGACGTGTCGAAAGTGCATGCCGTTGGGTATCGGGGCCGGTACTTCGATGTGCAAGGGCCGCTCAATTTGCCGCGATCGCCGCAAGGGCATCCCGTCGTGGTGCAGGCGGGCGGCTCGCCGGATGGACGCGATCTGGCCGCACGGCATGCGGAAGCCGTGTTTTCGGCTTCGCAGTCCTTCGATGAATCAGCGGCGTACCGGCGACACCTCAATGCACGCGCTGCTGCATACGGTCGGCAAGGCGTGAAAGTGCTGGCCGGTCTCACGACGATCATTGGCTCGACTGAAGCCGAAGCTGTGCGCCGCCGAGACGAATTGATCGACCAGATTCCATGGCGCTACAGCCTCAACCGCCTGGCCGGCACGCTCGGTATCGACGTGGAGCGGCTGGAGCTCGACGAGCCGTTGCCCGACGATCTCACTCTGCCCGCGGGCGGAAATGGGAACCATACTTTTTTTCACGCGACCATCGCTCAGGCTCGCCGGCATGGCTACACCGTGCGCGAATTGATCCGCTCGCTCGCGGGCGGAACCGGCCATCGTGTGATAGTCGGTACGCCCGAGCAGATCGCGGACGACATCGAGCGATGGTTCAATGGCGGCGCGGCCGACGGCTTCAATCTGATGCCGGATGCTCTGCCGAGCGGCCTGCGCGACTTCGTGGACGGCGTCGTGCCGATCCTTCGGAAACGCGGCATTTTCCGCAGCGAATACGAAGGTACAACGCTGCGCGAACACCTTGGGCTGACGCGTCCCGACCATTCGCAGTCATGGCGCAAGCGCGCCTAGCCCACCCCCGCCGTACCGATGTGCAGGTCGAGCAGAGCTCCCATCGGCACACGCTACCTGAGCGAGCAGCTCACCTAGCGAATCGCCCGCAGGGCCCGCTTCGCGCTCAGCATCATCAACAGGCTCGACAGGGCGTTAAAGACAAAGAGCCCGCTCGGGCCGATGACGGTCATCAGCAGGGAGGCGATAGCGGGGCCGATCAGACCGCCGATCGAAAACAGCAGTAAAAGTGTGGCGGAGACTGCCACGCGCAGGTGGGGTTCGGTGCGGTCGTTGACGTGCGAGACGATCAATCCATATTGCGTGAACGTCACCGCGACAAACGCGAGCATGCCAACCCAAACGACCGCGGGCACATGAAAAACAACGAGCACGAGGCTAAGACCCGCGGATATCTGCGCCGTCGTATAGACGAGCCGCCGCCTGTCGATGCGGTCGGACAGCCGTCCCATCGGCCACTGCGGAATGAGCGCACCGATCAGCGCCACGCCCATGAACGTCGATAGCTCGGAAGTCGAGAAACCCGTGCGCGCGAGGAACACGGGCGTCATCGAATAGAACGTGCTGTAAAGAAAGCCGGCCAGTATGCAGCCCGGTATCGCAAGCGGCGTCGCGTGCGCCATCGAGCGAAGACTGTTGCGCCAGCTATGGGCGGGCAAGCGATCGAGGCTTTCGTCGGCCACGCGGACGGGCCACCCTTCGAACAGCGAAACGGGCATGACCGCGGCGGCGAACAGCGCGGCAACGAGCGAGAACAGGCGGCCGTCGGGACCGTCGCCCAGGTGCAGCAGGAACTGCCCTGTCCCGACCGCCAGATAGTTGAGGCCCGCGTATAAGCCAAAGATTTGTCCCCGGTTCTCGTTGCGGGATGTTCCGCTGAGCCAACTCTCGATCGACGTATACAGTCCCATGAACGCAAAACCGGTCAGCGACCGGATGAGCGCCCATGCCAAGGGCGACTCGAAGACGTTGAACGCCAGTGCAAGGATGGCCACGGCCGCTGAGAAAGCAACGAACGTCCGGTGCTGGCCGATCCTGTCGATGAGCCGGCGGTTGCATACCGCACCGACCACGAATCCGCCGTAGTAGCACGATTGCACCAGCCCGACGACGAACGTCGATACGTCGGCATGCAGCATCCGCAAGGGAATGAGCGTCTGGAAAAGCCCGTTGCCGACAATGAGCAACGCATAACCGCTTAGCAGTCCGGCGAGCGATTGATAGCCGCCGAGCGCTTGGGCGCCGGGCCGGTGTGTCGTCGCGGCGGCGGGTGGCGTTCGCCGCCCGAGAAGCTTGGCCTCGGAGAGTGGCCCGGTTCGCACGGGCTCCTGGGGGGGCAGGTCCGTTTTTTCCCGGCTGGTGCCGGGCTCTGAAAGTGATTCCTCGCGAAACTCTGACATGACACCTTCTTGGTCACCGCCGTCTTTGCGACACCGGGCTTGCTCTGTTCAAGGGGCGTTCGATCCGCACAGCGCGAGGAGACAGCATCTCCCCGGAGCGGGCGCAAAGTCATCAGGATAACGGGCTCTTATCGAGATGGTAAGAGACAGTGAGCGTTCGGCCGCGTATGGGGCGGCTCTCTATCGTCGCGGAAAATGGGGTACGAATTCGTGAGACGAACGGGGGAGGGTAGCCCGACCGAGGTGTGAACGCGGTGCAGCTCGAGGCAGCTCGAGATGTATCACTCGACCTTGATGGGCGAAACGCGCCGTTCGATTGACGGCCGGACGTTGCTGAGCGTGCGCAGCCGGTGGTGGAACGTATGGTATCCGCGGCGTTGCAGGCAGTCCGTGCATTGCCGCGGCGAGGGATTGCTCCTGCCTGACCGATCAGAGCGATTTCGTCAGTTCGGGCACGACTTCGAAGAGGTCGGCCACGAGACCATAATCGGCGACGCCGAAGATGGGCGCTTCCGCATCCTTGTTGATCGCGACGATGACCTTCGAGTCCTTCATGCCCGCCAGATGCTGGATGGCGCCTGAGATGCCCACCGCCACATAGAGTTCGGGCGCCACGATCTTGCCGGTTTGGCCGACCTGCAGATCGTTGGGCGCATAGCCCGAATCCACGGCGGCGCGCGAGGCCCCGATCGCCGCGCCGAGCTTCTCGGCGAGCGGATCGAGTAGCGCGAAGCTCTCCGCACTGCCAAGGCCACGGCCACCCGAAACGACGACGGGCGCCGCCGTCAAATCCGGGCGTTCGTTCGCGGCAATCTCGCGGCGCACGAACGTCGACAAGCCCGTGTCGGCCACGGCGGCGACTTCCTCGAGTTCAGCGTTGCCGCCTTCCTTGGCCGCTGCTTCAAAAGCGGTGGTGCGAATCGTCGCGACCTTGATGGGGTCCGGCGACTGCACGGTCGCAATGACGTTGCCGGCGTAGATCGGGCGCTGGAACGTATCGGCCGAGTCGATCGCGATGACGTCCGAAATCTGCGATGCGTCGAGCTTGGCCGCAACACGCGGTGCCGTGTTCTTGCCCGCGGCCGTGGCGGGAAAGAAGATATGCGAGTAGTCCTTCGCAAGGGCGATCACCTGTGCAGCGAGGTTTTCCGCGAGGCCGTCGGCGAGATGCGGAGCATCGACGAGGACGACCTTGTCCACGCCCTCGATCTTTGTCGCCGCCTCGGCTACGGTGCGCGCGCCGCTGCCCGCGACCAGCACGTGAATGCCGTTCGCCAGCGCACCTGCGGCCGAAATTGCATTGAGCGTCGAGCTCTTCAGTTGGACGTTGTCGTGTTCGGCAATGACGAGGGTAGGCATTCAGATCACCTTTGCTTCGGTTTTCAATTTCTCTACGAGCGCGGCTACGTTCGCAACGAGGGCACCCGCCTTGCGAACCGGCGGCTCGACGACTTTGAGCGTCTTCAGGCGTGGTACCGGGTCGACGCCGAGGTCCGCGGGCTTGATCGTTTCGATCGGCTTCTTCTTCGCCTTCATGATGTTCGGCAGCGTGACGTAGCGCGGCTCGTTCAAGCGAAGATCGGTCGTGATGATGGCCGGAAGACGCAGAGAGACGACCTCGAGTCCGCCGTCCACTTCGCGCGTGACCGTTGCCGTGCCGTCGCCGATCTCGATGTTGCTGGCGAACGTGGCTTGCGGCCAGTCGAGCAGGGCGGCGAGCAGTTGGCCCGTTTGTCCCGCATCGTCATCGATTGCCTGTTTGCCGAGAATCACGAGCTCAGGGCGCTCGCGATCGATGACCGCCTTGAGCAGTTTCGCCACGGAGAGCGGCTGCAGCTCGACATCGGTCTCGACCAGGATGCCCCGGTCGGCGCCGATCGCCAGCGCCGTGCGCAGCGTTTCCTGGCTTTGCGCGACGCCGCACGAGACGGCAACGACCTCCGTCGCCTTCCCCGCTTCTTTGAGGCGGGTCGCCGCTTCCGTGGCTATCTCATCGAACGGGTTCATCGACATTTTTACGTTGCCGATATCGACGCCGCTTTGATCGGATTTGACGCGAACCTTGACGTTGTAATCGACAACGCGCTTGACTGCCGTAATCACCTTCATTGTTGCAATCCCCACTATTTCAATTGTTCATGCGAATGGCGGCAGGCTCGATGACGACGAGCACAGGCGGCCTGATCTCATGGGCTGGCGCTGACGCGCACACGGCAGGCGTGAGCCACAGAGGCCGATCGACCAGATATACGATCATCGCCTGCCCCGGTTCGGCGGTGCCGGCCGTCGAGGTCGGCTGCTCGCTATAGCTGCACGCGCTGTCGAGCGCAACAACGACGGCCGCACAACCGGGCGGAACGATCGTCGCCTCCCGGATCGCAAGAACTTTCGCTCGATACCGGCCAGACGAGCTCATCACGTTCAATACCGTGACCGGCCCATTCATGAGCCCGGCATTCCACGCCGTTCCGCCGTCATACTCGGCGGCCTCGAACGGCTTCAGTACGACGGCCGACGCTTCGTGACGCAGCGTCACGCCGCTGCCGCGCACGACGAAAGAAACGCGCGTGATGCCGTCGAAGCGGGAGTAAGGACCATCGCGCTCGACCTCGGCGAGACTGATTCGCCACGCGCCATCCTTTACCGCGAGAGTTCTCGTGATTCCGCCGCCGTTTCGCCATGGCTCCGCGGGCACCGCGGAGAGCGAACGGATCTCGATGGCAGACATCGTTGGCGTCTCAGGACACAGCGCCCAGGCCGTACTTGCCCGTCAACAATTCGCCCGTCGCGAACCGTTCGATCGAGTACGGCTTCAGCGAAACGTCAGTCGGCAGGCCGAGTGCTTCTTGCGCGAGAACACGGCCAACCGTTGGCGAGAGCTTGAAACCGTGGCCGGAGAACCCATAGCCCAGGACGAGGCCTTCGATGCCGGGAAGCTTGCCGAGCACGGGGTTCCAGTCGGGCGTGACGTCATACACGCCTGTCCAGGACGACGCGATCCCGGCCGTCTCGTATTCGGGGAAGCGTTCCGCCACTTGCGCGCCTACCTCGATTACGTAATCCATCGGAATATCGCCTTGCTCAGTTTCGGCCATGTTGAGCTTCTCACCGACGACGCCTTCGCTGACGAGCATCTGATTGCCGCCATAACTGCGGTAATAGAGCATGCCGGTCGATGCCAGGTCCTTGAAGACGGGCATCGAATAGGTGTACTTGGCGGCTTCACATTCGAGCGCGAGCACGGCGTGGCGCTCGGGCATGAGCGGAAGATCGCGCCCCGTCCAGCCTGCCAGCTCGGGCGTCCAAATGTTCTGCGTGCTGATGACCGTCGAAGTTGTGAAATCGCCGATGTTGGTCGATACCCCGACAACCTTGTCGTTATCGAACAGGATCTTGTTCACCGTGACGTTTTCCCGGACTGTCACGCCGCCGCGCCGCGCGGCACGCGCGAAGCTCGTGGCCACGAGATAGGCATCGGCGAAGCCGGCTTCCGGTTCATAGCCGATGAGCGCCGCATCGTCGAACCGTGCGATCGGCAGCAGTTCCTTCGCCTGCTTGGCATCGAGCAACTCGAGCGGGATGCCTTGATCCTTTTGCTGGGCGAGCGACGCGCGCAGCGGTTCGAGCTTGTCCCCCTCGCTAGCCACGATCATATAGCCGCACTTCACGAGGCCGCATGAGGCTTCGTCGTCGCCGAGGTACGTCGCGAAATCGTTGAACACCTCCCACGATTTGCGGGCGAGCTCGACGTTCTCCTTGACCGAGTAGTGGGTCCGCAGAATGCCCGAGGATTGCGAGGTCGTTCCGGCACCGATGGTTCCCCGGTCGACGACCAGGACGTTCTTCGCGCCCAATTTGGACAGTTGGAAAGCCACCGAGCTGCCAATGACACCGGCGCCAATCACAACAACGTCATAAGTGTTCACGGTCCGTTCCCTTTTCGAGCAAGGCATGGACGAAGTGTGAGGCGAGGAAATCCGGGGCACGAGAATATAAGCGGAATCGATGCTTAGCAGAAGCGAACCTTGCCATCGCGAGGCAAGAGCCGCCGCAGCGAAGGCGGTTCTCGCGCGTTGATGCCTATTCGCGCTTCGCACCCGAACATGTGATATCGGAGGGCGGGTTTGAATGAACCACACTGAAATCTATTCGTTGTCCGAAGGAATAACGATGTGCCAAAACCTCGTTTGGTCGCGCCGCGGGTCGCTGATAGTTTATGCATAGAGTCGGTCTGATGGGCTCACTTTCAACTCACGCTCACGCATTCCATGACATTTTCCCACTTCAACGACGCGCCCATTCTCTCGCGAGGTGCCGATTACGAGCAGGTCGCTTCGCGTTTTCGGCCGATCTTCGATCGTATTGCCGAAGGCGCAATAGAGCGCGAACGCGAACGCACGCTTCCCCATGAGCAAATCGCCTGGCTCAAGCAGGCTGGCTTCGGCGCGGTACGAGTCCCGGCCGAGTACGGTGGTGCCGGTTTGTCGCTGCCGCAACTCGTGCAATTGCTCATCGAGCTCGGCGAAGCGGACACGGCATTGCCGCAGGCACTGCGCGGTCATTTCGCTTTCGTCGAGGATCGTCTCAATGCGCCGGCAAGCGCGAACCGCGACACATGGTTCCGGCGCTTCGTTAACGGTGAAATCTTCGGCAACGCGTGGACGGAGGTTGGAGATGTGGCGATCGGCGACGTCATCACCCGTGTTTCGCGCAACGGAAACGGCTGGGTCGTCAATGGAACGAAGTATTACACGACGGGCAGCATCTTCGCGGACTGGATCGACGTCTATGCGCGCCGCGACCCGGATGGGACGGATGTGATCGCGGCGGTGAGCACGCATCAGCCGGGCGTGAGGACGACCGACGACTGGGACGGATTCGGGCAACGTACGACAGGGAGTGGAACGACGGTATTTGAAGCCGCGCACGTCGACGAAGAGAACATCATCGACTTTTCGACGCGCTTCAAATATCAGACGGCGTTCTATCAACTGGTCCTGCTTGCGACTACCGCTGGAGCGGGGCGCGCAGCGTTGCGCGACATCTCGCGCGAAGTGCGCGAGCGCCGACGCGTCTTCAGTCACGGAAACGCGTCGTCGGTCAGCCAGGACGTGCAGGTTCAACAGGTGGTCGGCCAGGTCGCGGCGCGGGTGTTTGCCGCTGAAGCAACGTCAGTCAGCGCGGCGCAGGCCTCACAGCGGGCCTACGAAGCGCGTTTCGGTGGCGACGAGCGCGAGGAGCGCGACGCGAATATCGCCGCGGAGCTCGATTCCGCAAGAGGTCAGATTGCCGTAGCGTCACTCGTCCTTCAAGCGACAACCGATCTGTTCAATGCGCTCGGCGCCTCCGGGACAAGCGAGTCCAGGCTGCTCGATCGGCATTGGCGCAACGCCCGCACAGTGGCATCGCACAATCCGATCATCTACAAGGAGCGCATCGTCGGCGCGTGGGAAATCAATCGCACGGAGCCGCCATACGTCTGGCAGATCGGCAACGGCAGGTCGAAGTAGGTACCGCCGGGAGCAGCCCATCAATTTTTTTCTGCCTGCGTTCATGACACTTCTTTCTATGGATTGCACGAATACAACGACACCACCATGGAGCGATGTCGTGGAGGCCGTTTCGAACTCGCTCACTGAAACTGCGGCGGCTCGTGACGAGGCCGGGGGGACGGCTCTCAATGAGCGAAATCTTCTACGCAGCAGCGGGCTCCTGAGCCTCACGGTTCCGGCCGACCTCGGCGGGTTGAACGCCGACTGGCGCTCGACGCTCGACGTCGTTCGCCGCTTCGCGCGCGTCGACAGCTCGATCGCACATCTGTTCGCCTTTCATCACCTGTTGCTCGCCACCGCGCGCCTGTTCGGACAACCTGCGCAGTGGCGCCCGTGGCTCGAGCAAACCGTCGAGCACCGCTGGTTCTGGGGTAATGCGCTCAATCCACTCGACAGGGGCACGACGGCAACCACCGGCGAGCCGGCCTCGGGCGGCGGCTATGTCTTTACAGGACGTAAGACGTTTTGCTCGGGGGCGGCCGATTCGGACAGATTGCTCGCGTCGGCATTCGATTCGAACGGACGCCTGCTGATTGCCGTCGTGCCGACTGCGAGAAAAGGCATCTCGGTCATCGACGACTGGGACAACATGGGCCAGCGTCAAACAGACAGCGGAACGGTCGTTTTTGAGAATGTCGAAATCGAGCGAGGCGAACTGCTGCTCGACCCGGGGCCGTTATCGACACCGTTTGCCTGCCTGCGGCCGCTGCTCGCCCAACTGATTCTCGCGAATATCTATCTGGGGCTGGGCGTGGGTGCCTTGCATGAGGCTCGCGAATTCACGCTGAAGAACGGGCGAGCCTGGGTCGCATCGCCGGCCCCCAGTGTTCGCGAGGATCAATATGTGCTTGCGCATTACGGCGATCTCTGGCTCGCCCTCGAAGGTGCCCGGCTACTGGCCGATCGGGCTGCCGATCTCTTTGACGAAGCATGGCAACGCGGCACCGCGCTGACGGGAAGCGAACGCGGCAAGGTTGCTATCGCCGTGGCGGCCGCGAAGGTGTCGGCGGCGCGGGCGGGGCTCGACGTTGCGAATCGAATGTTCGAAGTCACGGGCCCGCGTGCGACCACAGCCCGGCTGAGGTTCGATCGGTACTGGCGCAACGTGCGTGTCCATACGCTTCATGACCCGCTCGACTACAAGGTGCGCGAGCTCGGCGACTGGGCGCTCAACGAGCGGTTCCCCACGCCGTCCTTCTATTCCTGACATCGCTCGTTTCACTCGAAATCAACGTATTTCACAATTTTAGGAGTCCCAATTATGAGCAGTAAGTTGAACGTCGTTGCCGTCTCGGGCGGGCTGCAACGCCCCTCGCGCACCTTGGTGCTGACGAAGGCACTGTTGCGTACACTCGGCAAGGCGCTACCGATCGAGACTCATCTGATCGAGCTTGGCGAGATTGCTCCTCAGCTTGCAGGGGCGGTGTACCGGACACAGCTCCCGGCGGACATCGAAGCGAAAATACGCCTGATTGAATCCGCGGATCTGCTCGTCGTGGCGAGTCCTGTTTTCCGCGCCTCGTACACGGGTCTTTTCAAGCATCTCTTCGATTTCGTCCATCATGAAGCGCTGATCGACGTGCCCGTCCTGCTGGCAGCGACGGGCGGCAGCGACCGGCATGCGCTCGTCATCGATCATCAACTGCGTCCGCTTTTCAGCTTCTTCCAGGCGCGCACCCTGCCCATCGGCGTCTATGCATCCGAGCAGGACTTCAGCGGCTACGACATCGGCAGCGATGCATTGCTCGAACGCATCGACCTCGCGGTGACGCGAGCATTGCCGATCGCGCTCGCGGCTCGTTCCGCGGATACGTCGCGCGAGGCGACGTCACTCGCCGCGTAAGTGCCTTTCTCTTGACTCTAGATCAGCGGGACATTTTCATGAGCAACAACACATCTTCTGGCGATGCCGTCAAATTCGCCTACTGGGTGCCGAACGTGAGTGGCGGCCTCGTCGTCAGCACGATCGAGCAGCGCACGGATTGGAGCCTCGAATACAACCAGAAGCTCGCGCAAACGGCGGAGCGTGCGGGATTCGAGTATGCATTGAGCCAGATCCGTTTCACGGCGGGCTACGGCGCTGAATACCAGCACGAGTCGGTTTCTTTCAGCCAGGCGCTGTTGCATGCCACGACGAAATTGAAGGTGCTCGCGGCCATTCTTCCAGGCCCGTGGAACCCGGCCGTCGTGGCGAAGCAGCTCGCCACGATCGACCATATTTCTGACGGGCGCATCGCGATCAATGTCGTCAGCGGCTGGTTCAAGGACGAATTCACCGCGATCGGGGAGCCTTGGCTCGAGCATGACGAGCGCTATCGCCGCTCGAAGGAGTTCATCCAGGCGCTCAAGGGCATCTGGACGCAGGACAACTTCACTTTTAGGGGCGACTTCTATCGGTTCACGAACTACACGCTGAGTCCGAAGCCCGTGCAGAAGCCTCATCCCGAAATCTTTCAAGGGGGAAGCTCGCGCGCCGCACGCGACAACGCGGCGAGTGTCTCGGACTGGTACTTCACGAACGGCAATACGCCGGAGAACCTGAAGGCGCAAATCGACGACATCAAGGCCAAGGCGGCTAAAAACAATCACCAGGTGCGTATCGGCGTGAACGCGTTCATCATCGCGCGCGATACCGAAGTGGAAGCGAAGGCCGTGCTCGATGACATCATCGAAAACGCACACATCGAAGCGGTCAACGCATTCGGCGACGCGGTAAAGCAGGCGGGCAAAGCATCGCCGGAAGGGGAAGGCAACTGGGCGAAATCGACGTTCGAGGACTTGGTCCAGTACAACGACGGCTTCCGCACGAATCTTATCGGCACGCCCGAGCAGATCGCGGAACGGATCGTCGAGTTGAAGTCCATCGGCGTAGATCTCGTCCTCGCGGGCTTCCTGCACTTCGTCGAGGAAGTCGAGTATTTCGGCAACAAGGTGCTGCCGCTCGTGCGCGAGCTGGAAGGACGTCAGCGCGAGAAGGCCGCGGCTTGAGGCGGACCGCCGCTCGCCCGTCGGCGGCATCACGCTGCCGCGACGCGTTTCGCCATTCCAGCCATTCCTTCACCTAACGGATCTCCGATGAAGCTCTCAACCCCGACGAACGCGCGGCCGTTGCTGTCGCTCGATCGTATCTCGCTGTCGTTCAACGGCGTGCCGGCCGTGACCGACATCAGCTTTGACGTCGTCGCCGGTCGCATCAGCGCGCTGATCGGTCCGAACGGCGCGGGCAAGAGCTCGCTGCTGAATGTGATCAGCGGCATCTATCGGCCGCAACACGGGACGCTGCGTTTCGACGGCCGCGAATACCGGCGTATCACCCCGTACGCCGCGGCGCGCGCGGGAATCGGCCGCACGTTCCAGAATATCGCGCTGTTTGCGCGGATGAGTGTCTTCGACAACGTGTTGACCGGGCGCAGCCTTCACCGGCGGGGCGGATGGCTTGCACAGACGCTCGGCATGCCCGCCGCCCGCCGCGATGATGCCGAGCAACGCGGATACGCGGAAGCGGTGCTCGATGCGCTCGATCTGCAGCGCTATCGCGAGACCGAGGTTGGCACGCTGCCGTACGGCATCCGCAAGCGCGTCGAGCTCGCACGCGCGCTGGCCGGCGCACCCCGGCTGCTGCTGCTCGACGAGCCAATGGCCGGCATGAACGCGGAAGAAAAGCGCGCAATGGCTGGTTACATCCGCGACGCCAATGCGCGTTTCGGCGTGACCGTGGTGCTGATCGAGCATGACATCGGCGTCGTGATGAGCTTGTCCGACCACGTCATCGTGCTCGACTACGGACGCAAGATCGCCGATGGCGCGCCGGCACAAGTGCGCGCGAACCCTGACGTGCTGGCCGCTTACCTCGGCACGCAACATTGAGGGACCGCGTCATGACGTTCTTCACCGAAGTGCTCGTGGGCGGACTGCTTGCCGGCGTCATGTATTCGCTTGTCGCGATCGGCTTCGTGCTGATCTACAAGGCGTCGGGCGTGTTCAATTTTTCTCAGGGCGCGCTCGTGCTGTTCGGCGCGCTCACGTTCGTGAGCCTGATCGAGCGGCACGTCGCACCATGGCTTGCATTCGCTCTCACGCTCATTGCATTGTCATCGATCGCGCTGGCGATCGGCCAATGGGTGCTGAAGCCGCTCGTCAATCGGCCACCCATCGTGCTGTTCATGGCGACACTCGGGCTGAGCCTGATTCTCGAAGGCGCGGCCCAACTGCTGTGGGGCGCGCAGGTTCATGGTCTCGATCTCGGTATCGATGACCGGCCGCTCGCCATCGGCGGCGTGATGGTCAGCCAGTTCGACCTTTTTGCCGCCGGCTCCGCGGCGGTGCTCGTGGCCGGACTCTCGCTGCTGACGCGTTTTACGCGCTTTGGGCTGTCGCTGCGGGCGGTCGCTGATGATCCCGTAGCAGCGCTCGCTGTCGGTATCCGGCTTCCGCGCATTTGGGCAGCGGTGTGGGCGCTCGCCGGCTTCACGAGCCTCGTTGCCGGACTGCTGTGGGGCGCGCGGCTCGGCGTCCAATTCTCGCTGTCCCTCGTCGTATTGAAGGCGCTGCCGGTGCTCATCATCGGCGGCTTCTCGTCGATCGGCGGTGCCATCGTGGCTGGCCTGCTGGTCGGGCCGGCCGAAAAACTCGCCGAAGTTTACGTCGGCACGGCGATCGGTGGGGGAATCGAGAACTGGTTTCCGTACGTGCTCGCGATGCTTTTCCTGCTGATCCGGCCGGCGGGCCTGTTCGGCGAAACCCCGGTCGAACGTGTGTGAGGAGCCGATGTCGTCGATTCAGATTGAACCACTATCCACGCGCCCCGAGTTCGCCCGCAGGTCCTGGCCGGGCCGCGCGCTTTTGGCCCTGGCGGTCGCCGTGCTCATTGCGCTTGCTCGCGTTGGCAGCGACTACTGGCTAAGCGCGATCCTCGTGCCGTTCCTGATCCTGTCGCTCGCCGCGCTGGGGCTCAATCTCGCGACCGGCTACGCGGGGCAGCTATCGCTCGGCTCGGCCGCGTTCATGTCTGTGGGCGCGTATACGGCATACAACTTCGCGGTGCGCGTACCGGCGCTGCCGTTCGCGATCGATCTCACTTTCAGCGCGCTCGCTGCCGCCGCGGTAGGAACGGTGTTCGGGCTGCCGAGCCTGCGAATCAGGGGCTTTTACCTGATTGTCTCGACGCTCGCCGCGCAGTTTTTTATCGAATGGCTCTTTACACGCGTGAGCTGGTTCTCGAACGACGATGCATCGGGCGTGCTGAGCGCGCCGGCCGTGACGGTCTTGGGCCATCGGATCGACACGCCGGGCACTCGCTATCTGCTGGTCCTCGCTGTCGTGGCCGCAACGTTCGCGGCGGCCGCGCGGCTTGTACGCAGCGAGCTCGGGCGACGCTGGATGGCGATCCGCGACATGGAGACGGCCGCCCGCGTGATGGGATTTCGGGTCGGCCAGGACAAGCTGCTCGCGTTCGCGTTCAGTTCGGGCGTGCTCGGCATCGCGGGCGCACTGTGGGCGTTTGCCTATCTCGGGACCGTCGAGCCCCACGGCTTCGACCTGAACCTGTCGTTCCAGGTGCTGTTCATCGTGATCATCGGCGGAATGGGCAGCATTGGCGGCAATTTCCTCGGCGCCGCATTCATCGTACTGCTGCCGATCCTGCTGTCGAATGCGGCGGGATGGTTCGCGCATGTCGGTATCGAGGCCGGCCAACTCCAGAACCTGCAGAAGATCATCTACGGTGTACTCGTCATCGTATTTCTGATCAGGGAACCAGAAGGGCTGGCTCGACTCGCGGGATATGCGCACCGGCGATTGCGCGGCCGGCAAGCAGATGCCTGATCTCCCCAACGTGCTGCATCAGTTTTTCTAAGACAATCAATTAGGAGTTCTAGATACATGAAATCGACAGCACAGTATCGCCGCTGGTTGCAAGCTATCGCGCGGCTGATTGCAGTAGGTGGTGCGGCCGTCTCGCTGATTGCGGGTGGCGTGGGCGCCGCGCAGGCGGCAGGCGAGCAGTATTTCCCGCTGCAGAGCTATCGGGTCGGCCCGTACGCTGCGGGCGGAAGCGGCTTTTTCGGGGGCTTCATCGACTACCTGCAACTGGTCAATTCGCGAGACGGCGGCGTGAATGGCGTCAAGCTCACGTGGAGCGAATGCGAAACAGAGTATGTCGTGGAAAAGGGAGTCGAGTGCTACGAGCGGCTCAAGCATGGATTGAACGGCGCGCCGGCCGCGGCGACGAATCCGCTGTCCGTCGGCATCGCGTACGCGACGATCGACCGCTCGACTGCCGACAGGATTCCGCTCATCACGATCAACCACGGGCGGACGGATTCGACGGACGGCGCCGTGTTCCCATACGTGTTCCCGCTGCAGCTGAATCCCTACAGCGAGGTATCCGCGATCGTCAACTATATCGCGCAACAGTCCGGTGGCCCTGCGGCGCTCAAAGGCAAGAAGATCGTCGTGCTGTACCACGGCTCGCCCTATGGACGCGAGACGATTCCAGTGCTCGACATCCTCGCGAAGAAGTACGGTTTCGAGCTCACGCAGCTCGAGGTCCCGCACCCGGGCAACGAGCAGGGCTCGCAGTGGCTGACGATCCGCAGAATCCATCCTGACTGGGTCATCCTGCGCGGCTGGGGCGTGATGAACCCGGTCGCACTGAAGTCGGCGCAGAAAGTGGGCTACCCCGCCGATCACATCATCGGCAACATCTGGAGCAATTCCGAGGAGGACGTGCGACCGGCAGGCGACGCGGCAAAAGGCTTCATTTCGATCACGACGCATCCGTCCGGTACCGACTTTCCCGTGCTGCAGTCGATCGATCAATATGTGATCAAGCCCGGTAACGGCAACCTGAAAGATCCCGCGCGTTTCGGCACGGTCTACTACAACCTCGGCGTCGTCAACGGCATTCTGAACGTGGAGGCGCTGCGCGTCGCCCAGGCGCACTTTGGCGACAAGCCGCTCACGGGCGAGCAGGTGCGATGGGGCTTCGAGCATCTGAACCTCGACGATGCGCGGCTGAAGCAGCTCGGCGCATATGGGCTGGTGCAGCAACTGAAGCTGTCGTGCGCGGATCATGAGGGCGGTGGTGCCGTGCGGTTCCAGCAGTGGGACGGTGCGCACTGGAAGGTCATCAGTGGCTGGGTGCAGGCCGACCGTGCGCTGCTGCGGCCGATCATCGAGAAGTCGGCAATCGGCTACGCGAAGGAAAAAGGCATTACGCCGCGCGACTGCAGCAAGGAGAGCTGAGCATGGGACACGCGCCGATCTTGCAGGTCGACGATATCGCGGTGATCTACAACCAGCAGGCTTCCGCGCTGGGCGGTGTGTCGCTGACCGTGCCCGATGGTGCGATCGTCGCGCTGCTCGGGGGGAACGGCGCGGGCAAGACCACGACGTTGAAGGCGATCTCGAGCCTGCTGCGCGTCGAGCGCGGCACGCTCGTGCGCGGAATGATCCGCTACCGCGGCAGGGATGTGACCGACGCCGATCCGTGGCGGCTTGCCGAGGAAGGGCTCGTGCAGGTTCTGGAGGGGCGGCGCTGCTTCGCGCACCTGAGCGTCGAGGATAATCTGCGCATCGGCGCGTTCGTGCGCCGGCCGTCCGCGCGGGGGATCGCTGAAGCGCTGGAACGCATCTATACGGTCTTCCCGCGGCTCAAGCTTAGTCGGCGGAAGGCGGCCGGGTACACCTCCGGCGGCGAACAGCAGATGATCGCGATCGGTCGCGCGTTGATGTCCAGGCCATCGCTCGTGCTGCTCGACGAACCGTCAATGGGACTGGCGCCGCAAGTGGTCGAGGAAATCTTCGAGATAGTCGGCAAGCTCAACCGCGACGAAGGGGTGAGCTTTCTGCTGGCCGAGCAGAATGCCGCGGTCGCGCTGCGCCATGCGAAGGCTGCGTACGTGCTCGAAAGCGGGCGAGTCGTCGCGTACGGCACGCCGGAGCAACTGCGTCAGGCCGACGTGCTGCTCGATGCATATCTCGGCGCAGCGGCGGTGGGCGCGCGATACGAAGATATAACGATCTGACGATCGAACAATAGACAATAGACAATAGCCAATATAAAAGCTGAAAACGATCGTTCATCACCGCCTCGCGCGTCGAAGACCCCCGTCCACGACGACGCGAGTGTCGCCGTCTCATAGGCGGGAAAACGCTCCGCGACTTGCGCGCGCGAGCTCGGCGTCATAGCTGAGCGGCATCTCGCCCTGTTCCCGTTCCGCTCATTGAGCGTTTCCCCCAGCACCCTGCCGACACATCCATCTGCCCGCCGCCGTAGCCGCGGAAATGCGCGGCAATTTTGGATTAGGCAAACTTATAACTTGCCCCCGAAATTGCTCATTGTGAGTACGGGCCGATTTTGACCACGCAGCATTCGACATCGTCGCGCGCCATTCGACGAATGCCGCGGACACTGGAGTCACGATGAGACGATCTCAAACGCCGATCGATCTGCGCGCGCTGCAGGCCTTCGTCGCCGTGTGCGAAACGGGCTCGATGACGGGCGCGGCGAAGCAGCTGGGCGTGAGCCAGAGCGCGATCAGCCAAGCGGTGTCGGCGCTCGAGCGCGATCGGGGCATGACGCTGTTCGATCGGGAGAGCCGCCCGCCGCGGCCGAACACCGCGGGGCGCGCGTTGCTCGAGCTCGCGGGTGCGCTGCTCGAGCATGCACAGATGGTCAGCGCGCGGATCGGGGACGCATCGCACGCGGGGACGCTGCCGGTGCGGCTGGGTTGCGTCGATTCGTTCGCGGCGACGGTCGGGCCGGAACTGATTCGCGCGGTGTCGAATTCGGCGCGGCAGATCGCGTTGTGGTCGGGGCTCACACCGGGGCTGTCGAAGCAGTTGCACGACCGGGAGGTCGACCTGGCCGTCTGCACGCAGACGACCCTGAACGACGCGCGCATTGTCGAAGTGCCGCTCTTTTCCGAAGCGTTCGTTGCCGTCGTCGCACGAAGCCATGTCGCTGGCCGTCCGCAGGTCGACTGGCGCACGCTCAACAAGGAGCTGCCGCTGATCCGCTACACGGCGCGCTCGGTGATCGGCCAGCAAGTCGAGCGATTCGCGCGGCACCTCGGCATCGACAGCCCGCGCCGCTACGAATTCGACGCGACTGATCCGCTGCTGAGCCTGGTGGCGGCCCGGCTCGGTTTTGCGATCTCGACGCCGTTGTGTCTATGGCAGGCGCGGCACTATCTGGAGGAGATCGCCGTTCTGCCGCTGCCATCCGGGCGGCTCGGGCAGCGCGACTTCTTCCTGCTGCACCGGCAGGGCGAGTGGGACGATTTCGCGAGCGAAATCGTTACGTTGACGCGAACGGTCATCGATCGCTCGATTCAGCCGGCGCTGGCGCGTGCTTTGCCGCAGCTCCCCGCCGACGCGTTGCGCTAGCGTCACGTGCGGCCGGTATTGCGTCGGATGACCGAGAGTGCGCTGTGCGCGTCGTCGGCTTCATAAGTCGGGCTGATACACCTTCGTAACCCGCATTGCCGTTTCAGTGCGCGTTTGCACCGCATTCACGATTCGGTCGCACCGCGGGCAAGCAGCAACGAGTTGGGCAAGGAGACGAGAAGGACCCTGGTGCGCCGCCGATGTTTATTGCCAGGAACTTTTGATTCTTATCGATAAACGTGGCATGGACGTTGCATCAGAGCTGGATAGTTGACTGGGTCGCGCAGTTCATTCGGCGGCGGGCTGCGAATAGACGAAGATCGACAGGAACTGGATCGGCGTCTTGATCAAGCGTTCGGGGCCATGCGGAATGTCGCCTCGGAACGTGAGCGTGTCCCCGGGATGCAGGATGTATGTCTGCTGGCCATGGCGGTACTCGATCACACCCTTGAGCATGTGGATGAACTCCGTCCCCGGGTGCTCGAAGACGGGAAAGCGCTCCGACTCGTCGTCCATCGTGATGAGAAACGGTTCGAAGAGCTTGCGCGGGCCTTGGTCGTAGGCGAGTAGGTGGTACGTATGGCCGCGCTGCGTGCCCTTGCGGACGACCTCCATGCCGGCGCCCTTCTTGACCAGTTGGGCGCCGCCTTGCGGGACGTCGAAGTTGCGAAAGAGCGCCGACATCGATACGCCGAGGGCCATGGCGATGCGATGGAGCACGTCGAGGCCGGCCGAGGTTTGCGCGTTCTCGATCTTCGAGAGCATGCCGCGGCTGATGCCGGCCTGTTCGGCGACCTGTGCGATGGTCAGTCCGTGGGACTGGCGCAGTTCGCGGATGGTCGTGCCGAGATAGCGTTCGAGCGGTGATTTGCTGTCGTCCGCGGTTTGCATGGGTAAGCCTCGGTAAAGGGTAGCAAGGTTGACAGAGCGCCCCGGTTTGCGCGCCTCGGGAGCGAGCACGATTGCGCGCGGCGGGTTTCCTGACAGGAAATTTCGTTGCATCTTAATAAATATGGCAAGGAGTGACAATGAACCTGAACGATGCGAGCAAGCTGCCGGCCGCCGTGAACGAGCTCGGGAGCGTGCCGCGCTTCGACACGGCTGAAAGCGCGCAGGCTTGGCTCACGCAGCAGGGCGTGAAATACGTGCTGGCGCAGTTCGTCGATATTCACGGCGTGGCGAAGGCGAAATCCGTACCGGTAGCGCATCTGAAGAGCGTACTGACCGCGGGAGCGGGTTTCGCCGGCTTTGCGATCTGGGGAGTCGGGATCGAGCCGAACGGTCCCGACTTCATGGCCGTCGGCGATTTGTCGACGCTTGCGCCTGTGCCCTGGCAGCCCGGCATCGCTCGTATCGCGTGCGATGGCCATGTCGACGGCAAGCCATGGGCGTTCGATTCGCGGGTGACGTTGAAAAAGCAGGTCGCGCGCATGACCGAGCGCGGCTGGACGCTCTACACAGGGCTGGAGCCGGAGTTTTCGCTGCTGCGCCGCTCCACCGCGGGCGTACTGGAGCCGTGCGATCCAAGCGATACCCTCGCGAAGCCGTGCTACGACTACAAAGGCCTCTCGCGTACCCGCGAGTTCCTGGAAAAGCTCACCGAATCGATGCGGGCCGTCGGTATCGACGTCTATCAGATCGACCACGAAGACGGGAACGGCCAGTTCGAGATCAACTACACCTATACGAATTGCCTGACGTCGTGCGATCACTACGTGTTCTTCAAGATGGCCGCGTCTGAGATCGCGAACGAGCTCGGCATGATCTGCTCGTTCATGGCGAAGCCGTTCGCGAACCGCCCGGGCAACGGCATGCACATGCATATGTCGGTCGGCGATGGCGAGCGCAATCTGTTCGCGGACAAAAGCGATCCGCTCGGCATGGGCCTCTCGACGCTCGGCTATCAGTTCACGGCCGGCCTGCTCGCCCACGCGCCGGCGCTGGCCGCGCTCTGCAATCCGACTGTCAATTCGTACAAGCGGCTCGTGGTGGGCCGCTCGCTGACGGGTGCGACGTGGGCGCCCGCCTACATCAGCTACGGCGACAACAATCGCTCGACGATGGTGCGCATGCCGGGCGAGCGCATCGAGCTGCGCCTGCCGGACGGCTCGTGCAATCCGTATCTGGCGACTGCCGCCGTGATCGCGGCCGGGCTCGACGGCATCGAGCGTGAGCTGTCGCCGGGCGCGCCCGCCAACGAGAACCTCTACGACTGGACGCCGCGGCAATTGCGCGAGCACGCGATCGGCGTGCTGCCGCAGAACCTCGAGCAGGCGCTCGACGCGCTCGAAGCCGACCGCCTGATCTGCGATGCGCTCGGTCCCGTCGCCGGCGAATTCCTCAAATTGAAGCGCATGGAGTGGCTCGAGTACATGCGCCACGTATCGGATTGGGAGCTGAAGAGCTACCTCGAATTTTTCTAAGGAGACGCACCATGTGTGGAATCGTAGGTTTGCTGGTCAAGACGCCGGCACTACGTGAACGGCTCGGCGAACTGATGGTGCCGATGCTGATCGGCATGACGGAGCGCGGCCCGGATTCGGCGGGGCTGGCCGTTTTCGGCAAGGCTGTCGATGCGCACCAGCGCAAGCTGAGCCTCTACTCGGGCTTCACGGAAGAGGGTGAGCGCTTTGCCTGGCAGCCGCTCGTCGACGCGCTGAACGCCGCGATGGACGTCACGGCGCGCATCGAAGCGAAAGGCAACCATGCCGTACTGACGCTGCAAGGCAATGTCGATAACGTCAAGCGCTGGCTGCGCGAGCACTATCCGCAGTTGTATCTGCTCTCGACGGGCCGCTCGATCGACCTCTACAAGGACATCGGCTCGCCCGCGCAAGTCGCGCAACGCTATGGCTTCGCGGACATGAAGGGCTCGCATCTGGTCGGGCACACGCGGATGGCGACCGAATCGGCAGTCACGCCGGATCGCGCGCATCCGTTCACGGCGGGCGAGGACTTTTGCCTCGTGCACAACGGATCGCTTTCGAATGCGCATGGTGTCCGGCGCAAGCTCGAACCCGAGGGCATCCACTTCGATACCGACAACGACACGGAAGCGGCGTGCCGCTTTCTCGAGTGGCGTCTGCGCGAAGGCGACGCGTTGCCGGACGCGCTGCAAAAAGGCTTCGAGGAGCTCGACGGGTTCTACACGTTCCTGATGGGCACGACGACGGAACTGGCGCTCATCCGTGATCCGTTCGCCTGCAAGCCCGCCGTGGTTGCGGAGAGCGACGAGTATGTGGCGATCGCGTCGGAATTCCGTTCGCTTGCTCATTTGCCCGATATCAAGAACGCGAAGGTCTTCGAACCCGCCCCCGAGGAGATGTATGTATGGAAAGCGTGACATTCGACCTTGAGCGCTCGCCGGTCAGGGAATTGAACCAGTACCTGCACGGCGATGCCGCCGCGCTCGCCGGCCGGCGCATCAAAGTGAGCTCGCCCAACGGCGCGCACAACATCGCGGTCGGCGTCGATGCCGACGTGAGCATCACGATCGACGGTCATGCCGGCTATTACGCAGGCGGCATGAACCAGCACGCGACGATCGTCATCGAGGGCAGCGCGGGCACCGGGGTCGCCGAAAACATGATGAGCGGCAAGGTGCACGTGAAGGGTTTTGCGTCGAACGGCGCAGGCGCTTCGGCGCATGGCGGATTGCTCGTCATCGATGGCGATGCGGGTCTGCGTTGCGGGATTTCGCTGAAGGGGGGCGACATCGTCGTTGGCGGATCGGTGGGCAGCTTTTCGGCCTTCATGGCGCAAGCGGGACGCATGGTGATCTGCGGAGACGCGGGCGACGCGCTTGGCGACTCGCTTTACGAAGCGGTGCTCTATGTGAAAGGCGAAGTGAAATCGCTCGGGGCGGACGCCCGCTTCGAGCCGATGACCGATGCGGATCTGACGGCCGTCGCCGCGCTGCTCGATGCGGCCGGGCTCCAGCACGATCCGCGTGCATTCAGGCGCATCGCTTCGGCCCGCACGCTCTATCACTGGAACGCTGAAGCCGACCAGGAATACTAAATCACCGAGAAAGCCCTCATGGAAAAAACCGTTCACTTCGCCCGCTTGCAGCAGGAAGAGTCGCAAGGCTACGACCGCAAGACGATCGACTACATCCACGCGGCTGCGCAACGCGGCCTTTATGAAATCCGCGGCCTCGGCGCGAAGCGGCGCGTGCCCCACTTCGACGATCTGCTGTTCTTGGGCGCGTCCCTCTCGCGTTACCCGCTCGAAGGCTATCGCGAGAAATGCACGACCCAGACACTGCTTGGCACACGTTTTGCGAGCAAACCCGTCGCGCTCGATATTCCGATCACGATCGCCGGCATGAGCTTCGGCGCGCTTTCAGCGAATGTGAAGGAAGCGCTGGGCCGTGCGGCGACGGCGGCCGGCACCTCGACGACGACCGGTGATGGTGGCATGACGCAAGAAGAGCGCCGCTCGTCGAAAACGCTCGTCTACCAGTGTCTGCCGTCGCGCTATGGCTTCAATCCGGACGACGTGCGTCGTGCCGATGCGATCGAAGTCGTGATCGGCCAAGGCGCGAAGCCGGGCGGCGGGGGGATGCTGCTCGGGCAGAAGGTGAACCCGCGGGTCGCCGCTATGCGCACGTTGCCCGCGGGGGTGGATCAGCGTTCGGCGAGCCGTCATCCGGACTGGACGGGTCCCGACGATCTCGCGATCAAGATTCAGGAATTGCGCGAAATCACCGATTGGGAAAAGCCGATCTACGTGAAGGTCGGCGCGACGCGCACGTTCAACGACGTGAAGCTCGCGGTGCATGCGGGGGCGGACGTCGTGGTGATCGACGGAATGCAAGGAGGCACCGCGGCGACGCAAACGTGCTTCATCGAGAACGTCGGCATCCCGACGCTGGCCGCGGTGCGGCAGGCCGTCGACGCGCTCGAGGACCTGAATATGAAGGGGCAGGTGCAGTTGATCGTTTCCGGCGGCATCCGCACGGGGGCGGACGTGGCGAAGGCGCTCGCGCTCGGCGCCGATGCCGTGGCGATCGGGCAGGGCGTGCTGATGGCGCTCGGCTGCAACAGCGACACCTATTTCAAGGACGGCGCGCTGCACCCGGCCGCCGCGGAGTACGCAGCGCTCAATACGGCGCCCGGCTTTTGCCACCACTGCCACACGGGTAAGTGCCCGGTCGGCGTGACGACGCAGGACACCGTGCTCGAGCAGCGACTGCAGCCTGAAGAAGGCGCGCGCCGGGTACGTAATTACTTGAAGACGCTGAACATGGAATTGACGACGATCGCACGCGCCTGCGGCAAGCAGAACGTGCATCACCTCGAACCCGAGGATCTCGTGGCGTTGACGGTGGAGGCCGCCGCGATGGCGCGAGTGCCGCTCGCCGGCACCTCGTGGATTCCGGGACTGGCGAACGTTTGAGCACCCCGAGACCTGGCGCGGTGCGCCAGGCACTTCGATCTATGGAGAGTCAGCATGAGCGTATCGCAGCAATCCACGTCGGTTCCTTCGCAGTCCGTCAATCTTCGATCATCGAGCTTGGGCTTCATGGAGACCATCGGCCAGTCACTGGCCAACATCTCTCCCACCCTGACGCCTTCGATCAACGTCGTGGCGGTCGCGGCGCTCGCCGGCGCGGGCAGTTGGCTCGTCTACGGGCTGTCGACGCTCGGGCTCATGTTCGTAAGTCTCAACATCGCCGTGCTGGCGAGCCGCTTCGCGGCGGCCGGGTCGTTCTTCATCTTCATCTCGCGTGCGCTCGGACCGATTGCGGGCGGCATCGCCGGATGGGGGCTCATTGCGGCGTACACCGGCACTGCGATGGGCGTGCTCGCCGGCGAGGCCATCTTCGTGCAAAACGCGTTCGCGCCGTTCGGCATCGCCGTACCGACCTGGCTCATCTATCTGATCAGCGCGGCGTTGGCTTGGTTCCTCTCGTCGCGCGACATCAAGCTGTCGTCGCGCCTGAGTCTCGCAATCGAAGCCGCCTCGATCGCGATCGTCGGCGGCGTGCTGTTCGTGGTGTTCTACCAGCATCCCGAACGCGTCGTCGATCATGCGCAGCTATCGCTGCAAGGCACGACGCCTAAAGGCATGGCGGAGGCGATGGTGCTCGGCATCTTCTCGTTCGTCGGATTCGAGAGCGCCGCGTCCCTCGGCAAGGAAACGAAGGACCCGTTAAAGGCGATTCCTCGCGCGATCATCTGGAGCATGATGGTGGCCGGCGGCTTCTTTATGTTCGTTGCCTACTCGATGGTCGTCGCGTATGGCGGAGACGTGAACAAGCTTGGCAACGATACGGCCCCGCTGCAGACGCTGCTCACCGGGCTCGGCGCGCCGGCACTGGCCCCGCTGTTCTATTTGATTGCATCGGTGAGCGCGTTCGCCTGCGTGCTGGCCTCGATCAACGCCGCGAGTCGTCTGCTGTTTTCGATGGGCCGATATCAATTCGTTCATCGCTCGATGGGCATGGTCCATACGAAGCATCAGACGCCGCACTATGCGGTGGCCTTTGCCGCGCTCCTCTCGCTGGCCGTGAATCTCGCGTTGCTCGGCACCGGTGCGTTGAACACGTTCGGCTATACGAGCACCTTCGCGACCTTCGGCTTCATCGTGGCTTACTTCCTGATCTCGGTATCGGCGCCGATCTATTTGAAAAAGCAAGGACAGCTCAAGCTCGCCAATCTCGTGGTGGGCATCCTCGGCGCGATCGCGATGATCGGCGGGTTCTTCGGCAGTGTGTATCCGGTGCCCGCCTGGCCGTACAACATCCTGCCGTATCTGTTCGCTGCTTACATGGCGTTCGGCATGGGCTGGCTCGCGATGCTGAAGAAGCGTGCGCCGCAGGTTCTCGATAAGATCGAGCATGACCTCGAATCGAGCGAGGCCGAGATTTTCGACAGGAAATGAACGACGTTCCCCTCGCGAGCCTCACCGAGCAAGGGGGTATGACGCTGCGGCCAGAGCGCGGCGAATGCCCCGAGCTCGACATCGCCTTCATTTCCGAGGCGGGCCGCGGCGCGCGCAACGAGGACTACGTCGGCGTGATGCTGGGCGACGTCACGCAACGCACGACGCGCGGCAGCGTGGTGGCGCTGGCCGACGGAATGAGCGGCGGGCGGGGCGGGCGCGTGGCTGCCGAGCTCGCCGTGCGCAGCTTCATCGACGGCTACTACGCGCCTCCTGACACGCTGGCGCCCGATGCCGCCGCATCGCGCTCGCTCGATGCGATTCACCGCTGGCTGCACCAAATTGGCCGCGGCGATGCCGAGCTGAGCCAGATGGCGGCGTGCTTCGCGGCGCTCATGATCAGGGGCGGCGCCGCCTGGCTGATCGGCGCGGGGGATGTGCGGCTCTACCAGATGCGCGGGGGCGAGCTGTCGCAACTCGGCGGCGACGACGTCATGGACGTGCCGTTCGGTGCCTTCGTCGCCCATGCCGTTGGACTGCAACGCGAGCTCGTGACGCGCATCGAGCGCTGGGCGCTTCAGGAAGGCGACCGCCTGTTGCTCTGCTCCGACGGGCTCTATCGGCGTATGCCGGCGCGCGAGCTGCGGGCCATGCTGTCGGCGCAGGCGTCCGCAGACATCGTAGCCCGTCGGCTCGTCCAGACTGCGCGCTCGCGCGGCTCCATCGACGACATCTCGGCGGTCGTGGTCGACGTGCGCAAGATTCCAGTACTCGACTATCGCTATCTCGAAGGCGTGCTTGGCGATCTGCCGATTCTCGCGGCTCCCGCGTGCGGGGATGTGGTCGATGGTTATGCGCTGACCGCGATCCTGAGCGACGGCCGCTACTCCCGCATCTTCATTGGCCACGATCTAGCCGAGCCGAATGTGCGGCTCGCGCTCAAGTTCCCGAAGCCGCGCGTGGACGAGGACGCGAACGTGCGCCAGGCGATCGTGCGGGAACGTTGGCTCGCGGGGAAGATCGACGACGAGTACATTCTTGCGCCGAGCGCGATCGATCCCGCGCGGCAGAGCCGCCTCTATGTCGTGATGCCGTTCCTCGACGGCTCGACACTGGAGACCCTGATGACCCAGACGCCGATATCGCTGATGCTCGGGCTGGCGATCGCACGGCAACTCGGCCATGCGATCCACGCGCTGAATCGGCTGGGCATTTTCCATCGCGACATCAAACCCGAGAATGTCCTGGTCCTGCCCGACGACAGCGTGAGGCTCCTCGATCTGGGCTTTGCCTATATGCCAGGAATGCTTGCGCCGGGGCCGTCCACCGCGCCGGGTACTCCCGCCTACATGGCGCCCGAGCTCATCAAGGGCGCGCAGGGCGATGCGCGCTCCGAGGTCTTCGCGTTCGGCGTCACCCTGTATCGCATGTTCAGCGGCGGACGCTCGCCCTACGGCTTCAATGGGCGAGTGCCGCTGTATCGACACCGGCCCGGCCTTCCCGTGTGGCTCGACCTCGTGCTCGAAAAAGCGACGCAGACCGATCCCGAACGCCGCTATCAGGATGCACTCGAGGTCTGCGCCGACCTCGATCGATTCGCCGCGGGCGGCGGCGAAACGGAATCCGCGGCGCGGCTGCCGTTGATCGCGCGCAATCCGGTGATGTTCTGGAAGACCGTGGCGCTGGTTCTTCTTATTCTGTTGCTGATTGCGCTGGCGCACGGTTTGGGGGGAACTTGAGCGAGGCGGGGAGCGGCCGTCGGATAGATCGACAAAAGAGGCAATCGAAGATGGACGATAATATGGCATTCCAACGCGTGGACTTCAGTTGGCTCGATTCGACGCGTGGCTTCGTCCCTTTTATTTTTGCTCCCTTATGCCAGACCTCAAAATCGACCGCAACGCCAAGACGCTTCGCGAGCTCACCCTGGACAAACTGCGGGGCGCGATCGTCCAAGGTTATTTCCGTCCGGGCGACCGCCTTGTGGAAAGAACACTGTGCGATGAGCTCGGCGTGAGCCGCACCGTCGTGCGGGAAGTGTTGAGGCATCTGGAGACGGAGGGACTCGTGGAAATTGCGGCGGGGCACGGGCCGATCGTCGCGCGGCTCGATCCTGCGCTGATCGGCGAGATGTATGAGTTGCGCGGCTTGCTCGAGGCCAACGCGGCGCGTGCGTGCGCCGAGCTGGCCACACCCCAGCTCGTCAAGCGGTTGCGCAAGATCCGCAAGATGATCGAGGACGCATTCGAGAAGGAAGACCTCTCGCGCGTCCTGGAATACACCGAGCACTTCTACGACGCGATGTTCGAAGGGGCGGGCAAACAGGTCTCGCTCACCGTTGTGAAGTCGCTGAACGCGCGAATCAACCGGCTTCGCGCGATGACGATTGCGATGCCCGGCCGCGGCGCGGAGTCGAACCGGGAGATGAACGCGCTGCTCGACGCGATCGAGCGGCACGACGGAGAGGCGGCATCGGCGGCGTCGGCGGCGCATATCCGGCGCGCATCCGAACTCGCGTTGGATGCGCTCGCGGAGCAGGAACGGCAGCAGCAAGAGCCAACGAGCCGCCGCGCCTGAACGACTCTCGCAGGGAGTTCGCCCAGAGGTTGGATCGGCGTCCGACTTTTGGGGTGCAATCGACCCGACGGCCTTTGTTTTTGGGCCTGGCGGAGCGCCGCATGTCGACCCATGGCGCGCTGAAGTTCCGTCTGCCATATCATGGTATTCCATAATATTGAAACGCTTGGTGTGGCCAAATTGATGGCATACCATAATCTCCGAAAGCGACACCAACGGGCACTTCGCAAGGAGAACGGGTATGAAATTGGAGATGCGCAAGCTGGTCACCTACGCCGAGACGACGTTCATCGAGGGCGGCAAGGAGGCGGCGCAGCCATTGAAGTTGTTCGGCGCCGCCGCGGTGATCCGCAATCCGTGGGCGGGGCGCGGTTTCGTTGAAGACCTGAAGCCGGAAATCCACGCGCTCGCGCCGCAGCTCGGCGAGATTCTGACCGCCGAAGTGCTCCGTCTCGCCGGCGGCGGCGAGGCTGTCGAGGGGTACGGCAAGGCGGCGATCGTCGGCACTTCGGGCGAGGTCGAGCATGCTTCGGCGCTGATCCACACGCTGCGCTTCGGCAACAAGTTCCGTCAGGCGGTGGGCGCGAAGAGCTACCTGAGCTTCACGAATCTGCGCGGCGGACCGAACTGCCCGATTTCGATTCCGCTGATGCACAAGCACGACGAAGGGATGCGTTCGCACTACCTGACCGTGCAGTTCTCGATTGGCGATGCACCCGCTCCAGATGAGGTCGTGATCGCATTGGGCGCATCGATCGGCGGACGGCCGCACCACCGCATCGGCGACCGCTATCAGGACCTGAAGGAGCTCGAGGCCAATGAAGGCTGACCGCGCGCTCGATCCTGCCATGATGTGCGACGTCGCGGGCACGAGCTACAGCGTTTTTCCGCCGCGGGCGAGTGGCGCGTGCGAGTCAGTCGTGCTGATCCATGGCGTAGGCATGAACCAAAGCGTCTGGTCTCCGCAGATCGATGCGTTGACGACGCACTATCGCGTCATCGTCTACGACATGCTCGGACATGGCGGCAGCGCTTTGCCGGGGCCCGAGCCTACGCTCGGCGAATACGCCGAGCAACTCGAGCGTCTGCTCGACGCATTGCTGATCGAGCGCGCGCATGTCGTTGGTCATTCGATGGGCGCGCTCGTCGCACTCGAGTTTGCGCTGGCACATCCGAATCGCGCGCTCAGCGTCGCGGCGTTGAACGCAGTGTACGACCGCACGCCCAGCCAACGCCAAGCAGTCATGGGTCGAGCGGCCATGCTTGGCAATACGCCCGACGAAGCGGGTATCGATGCCACGCTCGCAAGGTGGTTTGGCGATCCGGTTCCGGCGCATCTGACGAAGGCGGCGCAAGCGGTACGCGCGCTGCTCTCGAACGTCGATCCTGACGGATACGCACGTACGTATCGCCTCTTTGCGCGATCGGACGACGCGCATGTCGGCCGGCTGGCGAGTCTGACCATGCCCGCGCTTTTTCTTACGGGCGAATGCGACGCGAATTCGAATCCCGCGATGTCGCGCGCCATGGCGGCTGCCGCGCCTTTCGGCCGCGCGGAAATCATCGCTAACGAGCGCCATATGATGAACGTGACCAATCCGGCGCAAGTGAACGAACGGCTGCTCGCATTTCTGCTCGGAGCGGGGCGCCTGGCAGAAAGCGCGGTGCGCGATCAGCGGATCGAAGTCGGGAGGACGCAATGAGTGAGCCAATCAACGAAGAGGCCATCGATATCGCCGAATTTCGCCGTGCGCTGGGCGCGTTCGTGACGGGTGTGACGGTCGTGACGACGATCCAGCCAGACGGGTCCCCGCGCGGCTTCACAGCAAACTCGTTCACGTCGGTTTCGCTCGATCCGCCGCTCATTCTCGTTTGCATCGCGAAGACGGCATCGAGCTTTCCGGTGTTCTCGCGGACGCGTCATTTCGCTGTGAGCGTGCTGGCCGAGGACCAGAAGGCCGTGTCGGGTGTATTCGCCTCGAAGGCGGCCGACAAATTCTCGCAAGTAGCTTGGCATGCGCGCATCACCGGCGCCCCGGTCATGGATGGGGCGGCGGCCAGCTTCGATTGCGCAACACACGAAGTAGTCGATGCGGGCGACCACATCATTTTGATCGGTCGCGTCCTGGACTTCATTCATACGCCCTCGTCGCCGCTTGGCTACTGCCGCGGCGCCTACGTGAACTTCAGCCTGTCGCTCGACGCGCTGGCCGCGGCGGGACCGCGTGCGCGAGTCGGCGCGATTCTCGAGCATCGCCATGGGCTCGTCATGCTCGATACGCCCGAGGGCTTGCAACTGCCGACCGGCGCCAAGCTCGAGCCGGAAAGCGACCCTGCGAGCCTGCATGGCGCCTTGGCGAAGCTCGGCCTCCAGGCGCATCTGGACTTTCTTTTCGCCGTGTTCGAATCGGGCAAGGGGCCGACGCCCGGCGTGAACATCTACTACCGCGGCCGCGTGAAGAACGATATCGGACCGCAGTCGGGCGGTGCGCTTCGAATCGTCCCGTTGCATCAGATTCCCTGGGATGCATTGCACGACGCCGCCGTGCGCTCGATGCTCGAACGCTATGTGCGAGAGCGTAGCGAAGATGCGTTCGGCATCTATGTCGGCGATACCGAGGCCGGCATGGTCCAACCTCTCGCGCCGGCTCACTGAACGCGTTCATCGATCGAGGCGCGCGGCGAAACGATGCTCCGGACGTGCCCATTGGAGATTCAAGATCATGAAGTTCTCGTTGTTTCTACACATGGAGCGGTACGACACGAAGACGTCGCATCGCGAACTGTTCGATCAGATGACCGAGCTCGTGCAGATTGCCGAGCGCGGAGGGTTCGAGACGGCGTGGATCGGCGAGCATCATGCGATGGAATTCACGATCGCGCCGAATCCGTTCGTCAATTTGTCGTATCTCGCCGCGAAAACGGAGCGCATTCGTCTGGGCACGGGTACTGTCATCGCGCCGTTCTGGCATCCGATTGCACTTGCCGGCGAAGCCGGCATGGTCGACGTCGCGAGCAACGGCAGGCTCGATCTCGGTATCGCTCGCGGCGCCTATTCGTTCGAGTACGAGCGCCTGTTGCCCGGGCTCGATGCGATGAGCGCGGGAGCGCGCATGCGCGAGCTCGTGCCGGCTTTGCGCAAGCTGTTCGAGGGTGATTACGCACATCAAGGCGAATTCTGGTCGTGGCCCGCCGCGACACCCGTCCCGCGCCCGATCCAGCAGCCGCATCCGCCGATGTGGCTCGCCGCGCGCGATCCGAACTCGCATGCGTTCGCCGTGGCGAACGGCTGCAACGTACAGGTCACATCGTTGGCCGCGGGCGATGCCGAAGTCGCTAGCCTCATGGAGCGCTTCAATGCCGCATGTGCCGCGAATCCCGAGGTGCCGCGCCCGCAAGTGATGATGCTGATGCACACGTTCGTCGGCGCCAATGCGGCCGAGGTCGATGCGGCCGTGGAAGATCTCGCGCGCTTTTACCGGTACTTCAGCAAATGGTTCAAGAACGAACGCCCGATCGCGCAAGGATTCATGGAGCCGCTCACCGATGCGGACGTCGAAATGTTCCCGCAGTATTCGCCTGACGCAATCCGCAAGAACCTTGTCATCGGCGAGCCGAAAGAAGTCATCGCGCGGCTGAAGCGCTACGAGGAATTGGGCTACGACCAATACAGCTTCTGGCTCGACAGCCATATGAGCTTCGAGCGCAAGCGCAAGTCGGTCGAGCTGTTCATCTCCGAAGTGATGCCTGCATTTAGCGCACGCTGACGTATTGCCTTCGGCCATTTTCATGAAGGGAGCGGCTGAAAATGTCTCAACGGTTTCAGCAATACATCGATGGTACGTTCGAAGATGCTGACGAGCATTTCGATAGCATCGACCCGTCATCCGGCAGCGTTTGGGCGCAGATGCCGAAGGCGAGCGCGCAGGATGTCGACCGTGCGGTGCGCGCGGCACATCGCGCATTGAGCGATCCCGCATGGGCCGATCTCACTGCGAGCGCGCGCGGCAAGCTCTTGTACCGGCTCGCCGAGTTGATCGAAGGGCATGCGCCGCGGCTCGCCGAGCTCGAAACGCGCGACACGGGCAAGATCATCCGCGAGACGCGCAGCCAGATCGGCTATGTCGCCGAGTATTACCGCTATTACGCGGGCGTGGCGGACAAGATCCAGGGGGCATGGCTGCCCGTCGACAAGCCCGATATGGAAGTCACGCTGCGGCGCGAGCCGGTCGGCGTCGTCGCCGCGATCGTCCCTTGGAATTCGCAGTTGTTTCTCTCGGCCGTGAAGCTCGGCCCCGCGGTTGCCGCGGGTTGCACCGTCGTGCTGAAGGCCTCGGAAGACGGCCCCGCGCCTCTGCTCGAATTCGCCCGGCTCGTTCATGAAGCCGGCTTTCCGAAGGGTGTCGTCAATATCGTGACCGGCTTCGGTAACGACTGCGGACGCACGCTCACGAGCCATCCGCTCGTCTCGCGCATCGCGTTCACGGGGGGACCGGAAACCGCGCGCCACGTGGTGCGCAACTCAGCCGACAACCTGGCGGCGATGTCGCTCGAGCTGGGCGGCAAGTCGCCCGTCCTCGTCTTCGACGATGCCGATCTCGATAGCGCATGCAACGCCGTCGTCGCAGGCATCTTTGCCGCGACGGGCCAGAGCTGCGTGGCCGGCTCGCGCCTCCTCGTGCAGCGCGGCATCCACGACGCGCTCCTCGAGCGCTTGATTGCGCGGGCTCGCGCCATCCGCATCGGCGATCCGCAAGATGCCGCAACCGAGATGGGGCCACTCGCGACTCTCCGCCAACTCGAACACATTCAAGGCGTACTGCACGCGAGCGTGGAAGCGGGGGGCCGCGTCGTCGTCGGGGGATCGCGTCCGGAGGCTTTGAAGGCGGGCCACTATTTTCTGCCGACCATCGTCGATTGTCCGCATGCGCGGGTGCCCAGCGTGATCGAAGAGCTGTTCGGTCCCGTGCTGAGCGTCGTGACGTTCGATACGGAGGCCGAGGCGATCGCGCTCGCGAACGACACGCGCTACGGGCTCGCGTCGGGCGTCTTCACGCGCGATCTGACTCGTGCGCATCGGCTGACCCGTGCCCTGCACGCGGGCATCGTCTGGGTCAATACGTATCGTGCCGTGTCGCCGATCGTGCCGTTCGGTGGGTACGGCCTGAGCGGTCTCGGCCGCGAAGGCGGACTTGAAGCCGTACTCGAGTACACACGCACCAAGTCGGTCTGGATTCGCACGTCGGACCAGCCGATCGCCGATCCGTTCGTGATGCGTTAAGAGGGGAGCACGCGCATGTTCTACGAAATCCGTACATATCGCATCAAGACGGGCGCAGTGCCCACCTATCTGAAGCTGGTGGAAGAAGAAGGCATCGAGCTGCAAAAGCGGTATCTCGGGCAACTGATCGGCTATTTCCATTCCGAGATAGGCCCGCTCAATCAGATCGTCCACATCTGGGCCTATCCGAGTTTGGATGAACGCGAACGTCGGCGGGCGGCGCTTGCCGAAGACCCCGCCTGGCGGGCTTTCGCGCCGAAGATTCAGGCACTGATGGAGGAAATGGAAAGCAAGATCATGAAGCCGGCGCAATTCTCGCCGCTGCAATGAATATTCGGCGATTCGCCGGGATCGTCGCTCGACCATCGATTACCACTGAGGATAGGAAAGAGATATGAACAGCAAGCGCGTCTTTTGCACGGCAGTGCTGATTGCCACGTGCGCGGCAGCCTTCGCAACGGCAAGCGTTCGCGCGGCCGAGCCGATCGTCTTCACGAGCTGGGGCGGCACCACCCAATCGTCGCAGGACAAGGATTGGGCGCAGCCATTCACCAAGGCAACAGGCATTCACGTGCTGATGGACGGCCCGACCGATTACGGCAAGCTGAAGGCGATGGTCGATAGCGGCAACGTGACGTGGGATGTCGTCGATGTGGAAGGGGATTTCGCGTATGCCGCGCAGAAGGCCGGGCTGATCGAGCCGATCGACTTCTCTGTCGTCAAGAAGGACGACCTCGATCCCCGCTTTACGTCGCCGGGTGCGGTGGGAAGCTTCTATTACTCGTTCGTGCTCGGCTACAACAAGTCGAAGTTCACGGGCGCGCAACCGTCGACGTGGGCGGACCTGTTCGATATCAAGCGCTTTCCTGGAAAGCGCACGCTGTACAAGTGGTCCGCGCCCGGCGTGCTCGAGCTCGCGTTGCTCGCCGACGGCGTGCCGCCGAATAAGCTCTATCCGCTCGATCTCGACCGTGCGTTCAAGAAGCTCGACACGATCAAGAGCGACATCGTCTGGTGGAGCGGCGGCGCCCAATCGCAGCAGCTGCTCGCATCGGGCGAGGCACCGATCGGCATGTTCTGGAATGGACGTTTGCATGCGCTCGAGCAAACTGGCGTTCCCGTTGGCATCTCCTGGAATCAAAACCTGACGGCCGCGGATATGCTCGTGATTCCGAAGGGCGCGAAGCATCGCGATGAGGCCATGAAGTACCTGGCCACCGCGACGAGCGCACAGGCACAGGCCAAGTTCGCCGAGGATACGGGCTACGCGCCGGTCAATGTGAAAGCGCCAGAGCTGATGCCCGCGGCGGCCGCCAAGACGCTGCCCGACCAGTACAAGACCTCGCAGATCAATCTCGACATGAAGTACTGGGCGGAGCACCGCGACGAGATTGCGAAGCGCTGGTACGCATGGCAATCGAAGTGAGCGTGTCGCCGGCGTCTCCAGACAGGCGCCGCAAAGTTCAGATTGGGAGTCACCATGCCTGACGTTCTGAGTTCCGTTGCGCATCCGGCGGCGCCGGCCGCGCGGCGGCGACGCGATTGGCGCAGCCTGCGTCTGCTCGCGCCGGCGCTGCTGCTGCTCGCGATCTTCTTCTTGCTGCCGGTGCTTTCGCTGCTGTTGCGCAGCGTGCTCGAACCGACGCCCGGGCTTCAGAACTACGCACAACTGCTGGGCTCGACGACGTATCTGCGCGTGTTCGGCAACACTTTTCTCGTGGCGACCGTGGTGACGGTGGTCACCGTTGCGATCGGTTTCCCCACCGCTTGGTTGCTCGCGATCGCGCCGCGAAGGGTGAGCTCCGTCCTCTTCGCGATCTTGCTGCTGTCCATGTGGACCAATCTGCTGGCCCGCACGTTTGCATGGATGGTGCTGCTGCAAGCGACCGGGCCTATCAACCGGCTGTTGATGGCGCTCGGTTTGATCACCGAGCCGATCGCGCTCGTCAACAATCTCGTCGGCGTCACGATCGGCATGACATACATCATGCTGCCGTTTCTAGTGATGCCGCTGCATGCGACGCTGCGCAGCATCGATCCGTCGACGCTGCGGGCGGCGGCGATCTGCGGCGCGAGTCGCTGGCAAGCGTTCTGGCGCGTGCTGGTGCCGCTCGCACTTCCGGGCGTCGCGTCGGGCGCTTTGATGGTGTTCGTCATGGCGCTCGGCTACTTCGTCACGCCCGCGCTGCTCGGCGGGCCTTCGTACATGATGCTCGCCGAGCTGATCGCGCAGCTCGTGCAGGAGTTGTTGAACTGGGGGCTCGCGGGCGCAGCCGCGCTCGTGCTGCTCGCCGTGACGCTTGGGCTGTATGCGCTGCAACTGCGGTTCACCGGTGGTGCGCGTGCCAGTCTTGGAGACTAGGAATGAAACGACCCCCACGCTCACTATCGTTCGCTGCCTCCTCCCACACGGGGACGGGAGGCTGACATGCTACTCGATTTCGACCGCCTGGGCGCGCTGCGCTGGGGGCTGATGGCCGTCGGCGCGGCCGTCGCCGTGTTCTTGCTGATGCCGATCGCATTTATCGTCGCATTGTCCTTCGGCGATTCGCAATGGCTGATCTTTCCGCCGCCCGGCTGGACGTTGGAATGGTATCGGCAGCTTTTCACCGATACAGGATGGATAGACTCGCTATTGACGAGCGCGAAGCTCGCCGTGATCGTCACGGCGTTGTCGGTCGTGATCGGTTTGCTCGCATCGCTCGCACTCGTGCGCGGAAAGTTCAGCGGGCGCGGTGCGTTGCAGGCGTTCTTTCTTACGCCGATGGTGCTGCCCGTCGTCGTGCTGGCCGTTGCGTTGTACGCCTTTACGCTGCGCATCGGCTTGAACGGCACGATGACGGGCTTCGTGATCGGTCATCTCATCATCGCGTTGCCGTTCTCGATCATTTCCATCAGCAACTCCCTCGTGAGTTTCGACACGGCGCTCGAGGACGCGGCGCTCGTCTGTGGGGCGTCGCCGCTTCAGGTGAAGCTGCGCGTGACCCTGCCCGCCATCAAGCTCGGGCTGTTCGCCGCCGCGATCTTCTCGTTTCTCGCATCATGGGACGAGGTGGTGATCTCGATTTTCATGGCGAGCCCGACATTGCAGACCTTGCCCGTGCGAATCTGGACCACGCTGCGGCAGGACCTGACGCCGGTCATCGCGGCGGCGTCTTCGCTGCTCGTCGGCTTGACGACGGTATTGATGTTGGCGGGCGCGGTACTGCGCCGTGCCCGATAAAGAGGTGGATGAGCCATGACTGCCGCATTTCTTCAAATTCAGCGCCTGCGCAAAACGTACGGGGACGTCGTAGCCATCGACCAAGTCTCTCTGGACGTGCGCAGGGGCGAGTTCATGACTTTCCTCGGGCCGTCCGGCTCGGGCAAGAGCACGACGCTCTACATCGTCGCGGGCTTTCAGGAGCCGAGCGAAGGGCGCGTATTGCTCGACGGCAAGTCGTTGCTGTCTGTCGCCCCCAACAAGCGCAACATCGGCATGGTGTTCCAGCGCTACACACTCTTCCCGCACCTGAGCGTCGGAGAGAACGTCGCGTTTCCGTTGCGCGTGCGTCGGCGTCCCGACGGCGAAATCAAGGCGAAGGTCGAGCAGATGCTGAAGCTCGTGCATCTGTCGGACTGCCGCGATCGCATGCCGGCGCAGTTGTCGGGCGGTCAACAGCAACGCGTCGCGATCGCGCGGGCATTGGCCTACGACCCGCCCGTGCTCTTGATGGACGAACCGCTTTCCGCGCTCGACAAAAAGCTGCGCGAGGAAATTCAGCTCGAACTGCGCCGTATCCATCATGAGACGGGCGTGACGATTCTCTATGTGACGCACGACCAGGAAGAAGCGCTGCGCCTGTCGGATCGCATCGCCGTATTCAACAAAGGGCGAATCGAACAAGTCGGCACCGGAGAAGAGCTCTATGCCAATCCTGCATCGCGCTTCGTCGCGAGCTTCATCGGTAATTCGAATTTTTTGCCTATCCGCGTGACTTCGGACAGCGAGGGCGGCACAAAGGGCGTATTCCCGAGCGGCCATGTGGTGACGACCGGCCATCTTTCTCCGGTGCTCGCGGCGGGGCTCGACGGCACGCTCATGATTCGCCCGGAGCAGATGCGCATTCGCGCGTTGCAAAGCGTGCACGGTAGGGAAGGGCTGCCGGTGACGGTGCGCGACATCACCTATCTCGGCGATGCGATGCACTACGCCGTGGCGACGCCCTGGCAACAGGAGATTTCGATTCGTATGCCGGCCGCCCATCGTCACGACAGCGGGTTGTCGATCGGCACGCAAGCGCTCGTCGAATGGGACGCGCGCGACGGCCGCCTTTTTGCATAAGCATGGCAACGGAATGAGCGGCGTCCTCCCTTCGCCTGGCCGCTCGACTGCGGCGATGTCCGCATCGATCGTGGCAAGACCGATTTTTGTAGTGCCATAGGAAGTTCAACGAAAAGACTGATTGTGAGTTTGGAGCTTTGGATGAAAACATATCGTGGAAATAAATTAGTAGTCCTAACCGGCGTGTGCGCGGTTTTTGGAATCATGATGCCCGGCATCGCCGCCGCACAGTCGTCCGTGGCGCTGTACGGGGTCATCGACGAGGGTATCGATTACGTCAACAACAGCGGCGGCCACTCGCTTTGGCGGATGCGCGACGGAACCTACGACGGCATGTACGGCAGCCGCTGGGGTCTCAAGGGAAGCGAGGATCTTGGCAATGGCCTGAGCGCGATCTTCAAGCTAGAAGCGGGGTTCAGCCTGGAGAACGGTCAGATGCGTCAGGGCGGCAGAGAGTTCGGACGGCAGGCGTACGTCGGGCTTTCCAAGCAGGGGCTCGGCACCGTGACCCTCGGCCGGCAGTATGACTCCGTCGTCGACTATGTTCAGCCGGTCACGGCCGTGGGCCAATTCGGCGGGCCGTTCGTGCGCGGCGGAGACATCGACAACACCGACAACTCGTTCCGTGTCGACAACGCCATCAAGTACGCGAGCCCGTCGATCGTGGGCTTCACGTTCGGCGGGATGTACTCGTTCACGAATTCGACCGCGCCGGGCGCGGGCACCACGGGCATGTGGAGCCTGGGCGCCGCTTATGCGCACGGTGGATTCAACGCGGGCGCCGCCTATTTTTATGCGAAAAACCCGGCGAGCCTCTTCACTGACGGCGATTTCATAGGGAATACGACCGGCGCCGCAATCGGCGCTAGCGGGCCGTTCAGCTACGTTGGCAATCCGCATAATGAACGCATCATCGGGATCGGCGCAGACTACGCCTTCGGCGCGGCAACGGCGGGCGTCGACTACACCAACACGAAGTTCGAGGATGCGAACGGCACGACCAGCGACGTCAGGTTCAGCAACTACGAGGTGTGGGGCTCGTACAGCCTCACGCCGAGCGCGACGGTCGCCGCCGCATACGCCTATACCGACGGCAAGGTGGATTACAACGGCAGCAAGCCCAAGTACCATCAGTTCTCGCTCATGAGCAGCTATTCGCTGTCGAAGCGCACCACGTTGTATGCGATGGGCGCATTACAGCAGGCGGCAGGGGACGCCAAGCGAGCCGATATCTTCGATTTCTCCATCGCCGACGCATCGTCGACCAACCGACAATTGATGTTCCGTGTCGGCGTCCTCCATAAGTTCTAGTCGGCAAAAAAGGGCGATGAAAAGCCTGCCACCCACCGCGAAAGGGCGCTTCGGCGCCCTTCGTCATTTGGAACGGGGCGTTCTCGCCGGCCAGCCTCGTTGCATTTATCCGGAATGCTTCCGCTGGGCGACGACGCGCGACGCGAGCGGGTCCAAAACTTGCTCCATCACGAACGCTCCACCCTGCCAGACTTCGTTAGCGGACGTTTTTGCCACAATGCCAAAACATTGTCTTTCCCCCAGGACCCTTGAAACTGCTGGGAGCGATCGATGAGCACTGACGCGGCAAGCACGCGGATCGCGCGAACCGGTGTGCCCGGGCTCGACGATGTGTTGATGGGAGGACTCACCGAAGGAAACCTTTTTCTGCTGGAGGGCACTCCCGGGACGGGCAAAACGACGATCGCGCTTCGTTTTCTGATCACCGGTGCGCAGGCGGGCGAGCCGGGCCTCTACATCACGTTGTCCGAGACGGAAAAGGAGTTGCGCAACGGCGCGGCCTCGCACGGATGGGTTCTCGACGACAACATCGTGGTGTTCGAGGTCGTCCCTCCCGAGAGCCTGCTCGATGCCGATCAACACCAGACTCTGCTGTATTCGTCCGACCTCGAACTGGGGGAGACCACCAAGCTCATTCTCGGCGCGTTCGAACGCGCCCGGCCGAAGCGGGTTGTCCTCGACAGCCTGTCGGAGATCCGCCTGCTCGCCCAGAGCTCCCTTCGCTACCGTCGGCAAGTCCTGGCCTTGAAGCACTACTTTTCCCGGTACGGTGCAACGGTCCTCCTGATCGACGACCTGAGCTCGGAGGCAGCCGATAAAACGGTTCATAGCATCGCTCATGGCGTGATCAAATTGGAAGAGCTTTCACCCGACTACGGGGCGCAGCGGCGCCGGCTCAAGGTCTCGAAATATCGCGGCCGGGCTTTTCGCGGCGGATATCACGATTTCGCGATTCGAGCGGGGGGCGTTTCGGTATTTCCGCGTCTCGTCGCCGCGGAGCACCGCAGGCGGCTTGCGCGCGCCGATGTCAGCAGTGGCGTCGCGGAGCTCGATTCGCTACTCGGCGGCGGCGTCGAGCAGGGCTCCAGCACATTGATCCTCGGGCCGGCCGGAGCCGGCAAATCCACCTTTGCGCTGCAGTTCGCATCCGCTGCACTGAAGCGTGGCGAGAAAGCGGCGTTGTTCGTCTTCGACGAAGAACTCGGCTTGCTGCTGGATCGCACACAAAAAATGGGGTTCGAATTCGACGCCGCGTCCGAGGCGGGCAATCTTTACCTCGAGCAGATCGATGCGGCCGAGTTGTCTCCTGGCGAGTTTGCGCAGCGGGTCCGCGCCGTCGTGGACGACGCGCAGCTGAGAACGGTGGTGATCGACAGTCTCAATGGTTATCAGGCGGCCATGCCGCAGGAAAACGCGCTCGTGCTTCACATCCACGAGTTGCTGCAATATTTGAATCGGCAAGGCGCGACGACGTTTCTGACGGTCGCTCAGCACGGTTTGGTCGGCGATATGCGGGCTCCCGTGGAAGTCACTTACCTTGCGGACACCGTCATTCTTCTGCGTTACTTCGAGGCGCTCGGTCGGGTCCGGCGTGCCGTATCGGTCATCAAGAAGCGCATGGGGCGCCACGAAGAAACGATCCGTGAGTTCCGCATCGGCCAGGCGGGGCTGACGGTGGGGGCACCCCTCGACGGGTTCCAGGGGGTACTGCACGGCGTGCCGACTTTTGTCGGAACGACCGGACCACTGCTCAAGTCTGTCGCCACCGGCAATGACAACGCCGATTGAAATCGATGGAAGAGCTTTGATCCTGGCGCCACACGGGCGAGACGCCGAGATCGCGGCTGCGCTGTTGCGGCAGTCGGGGACGGAGTCAATCATATGCAGCGATCTCACGCACCTTTCAGCGCTTCTGGGCGATGACATCGGATGCGCTGTCCTGACCCAGGAAGCGCTGTGCGATGCGGACCTGGCCGCGGCGACGGCCTGGGTGGCGAGACAGCCGCCCTGGTCGGATCTTCCGTTCATCGTGCTCACGCAGCGCGGAGGCCTTTCCGATCGAATCGCCGACGCGCAACGCCTATCGGAAGCGCTCGGTAACGTCATCTTTTTGGAACGCCCGTTTCACCCGATGACGTTCGTGAGCGTGGTACAAAACGCACGACGGGGCCGTTACCGGCAATATGAAGCCCGTTCCCGCATGGAGGCGTTGCACGAAAGCGAGGCGCGACTGCGGCGCCTGAACGAGACGCTCGAGGCAAAGGTGGTCGAGCGGACGGCTCAGCTCGAGCGCGCACATGAAGCGGTGCTCGAGGAGATGCAGCAACGCGAGCGCACCGAAGAGGCGCTGCGCCAGGTCCAAAAAATGGAAATGATCGGGCAGCTGACGGGCGGCGTAGCACATGACTTCAACAACCTGCTCATGGCGGTCATGGGCAACCTCGAGCTGCTGCGCAAGCAAGCCTCCAACGAAAGGATCGTGCGACTGATCGATGGCGCGCTCCGGGGTGCCCAGCGCGGCGCATCGTTGACTCAGCGTCTACTTGCATTCACGCGACAGCAAGACCTCAGGATTGAACCGACTCACCTGTCCCATCTCGTTCGCGGAATGATCGATCTGCTGGAGCGCTCCGTGGGGGCGAGCATCGAACTGAAGTTCGAGTTGCCTGAAGATCTGCCGCTTACGCTCGTGGATGCCAACCAGATCGAGCTCGCGGTTCTCAATCTCGTGGTCAATGCGCGTGACGCCATGCCCGATGGCGGAGCGGTCTCGATAGCCGTCGACGCGGTTCACTCGTCAAAATGCGCGGACCTCGAGGGCGGCGACTATGTGCGCCTCACCGTTAGCGATACAGGCCACGGAATGGATGCGAAGACGCTCTCGCGCGCGACGGAGCCTTTTTTTACGACCAAGGAAGTCGGCAAGGGAACGGGCCTTGGGCTCTCCATGATTCATGGGTTGGCTCTGCAATTGAACGGCGCGTTGCGGCTCAGTAGCGCGGCTGGCCGCGGCACGCAGGCCGAGTTATGGCTGCCCGTGACTTCGCAAGCGCTGTCGGTGCCGGCGACCGCGGACGCGGAATCACCGGTAATCGAACCGGCAGTTACCGCGCGAGCCACGATCCTGCTCGTCGACGACGATGCCCTGATCTCGACGAGCACCGCATACCTTCTCGAGGACATGGGGCATGAAGTCATCGAAGTCAATTCGGGCGCCGATGCGCTCAGTGTGCTCGAGCAAGGGCGCAACGTGGATCTCCTGATAACCGACTATGCGATGCCCAAAATGACCGGCGCGCAGTTGGCGCGCGCCGCGCGAGAACTGAGGCCAGGCCTCCCGATCCTCATCGCCACCGGATACGCCGATCTGCCGCAGGCGATGAGCATGGATATTCCACGACTAAGAAAACCGTATCAACAGAAGCAACTTGTGGCGGAAATAGCGAAAGCACTTGGCGGTGCTCGATCCAGCGCCGTTGACGAGCGCCAACAGTCGCCGAGCGGGTAGCGGTTACCGTTGAGTCGACGCCGGGCGCGCGGCCGCGGCGAGCCTTACGCATGTCGCGCCTCGCGCCGCGCGAAACTGATTCCGAGCACGAGAAAAATGACGACGCCCGTCGCAACCTGCTGCCAGTAGAAGTTCCAGCCGATTAAAAGCAGCCCGTTCGCGACCAGGCTCAAGAGCAGCACGCCGAGCAGCGTGCCTGCGACATTTGGCCGGCCCGACACCGACAGTGTCGTGCCGATGAAAGTCGCGCCAATCGCATTCATGAGGTAGCCGTTGCCCGCCTGCGGCACATAGGCTTTCACCGTCGACGAGAGCAGCAGCCCCACCACGCCATAAAGCAGCGCACTGGCGATGAACGTTACGCTGACGATCGCCGGCACGGGGAGGCCCGAGTAGCGAGCAACGCCCGGTTGAGCACCGAGCGCCGCAATCTGGCGGCCGAAAACCGAATGCGAGAGGACGACGTGCAGGGCGAGCGCGAGCCCCCCAACGATCCATAACGGCACGGGGATATGCGCGATTTCTCCGTGAGCGAGCGCGCCGAAAAGCGGCGGCACTGCCACGTTGAGCAGATAGACCGGCTGGCCGCCGTCGGTCGCGAGCTGCTGAACGGTCTGCCCGATGAAAAGCGTGCCGAGGGTCGCGAGAAACGGCGCGATGCCGATGCGCGCAACCAGCACCGCGTTCAGTGTGCCCGTGACGAATGCGGCGGCGAGGCCGCCGAGCGCCGCCAGCCCCAGATTCGCGTGATGTGCGCACAGCAGCACGAACACGAGGCTCGCGACATCGATCGACGTGCCGATCGACAGATCCACCGCGCCGAGCGATACGGCGAGTGTCATGCCGAGTGCGGCAATCGTCAGCAGTGCAAAATTGTTGAGCAGCACGTCCGCGACGTTGCCGGGGCGCGCGAAACCCGGCGCAAATGCCGCGAAGAATGCGATGACGGCGAGCAGCGCGGCGATGAGCCCGAAGCGTCGCAGCTTCGAGAGACGCGCCATAAGTCGTCGGATGAAGCGGGGTTTGTCAGAGTCAGTCATAGACGTTGCTCCCGGCGCGCCTGCGTCGCACGATCGCGGTCGTCGCGACCACGAACAGGATCAGCGCGCCCTCGACGCCGTTGACGTAATAGCTCGACACGTTGTCGAGCTGAAAGCCGTTGACGATCGCGCCCACGAACAGCACCGCGCACAGTGTGCCCGGGATCGTCGGCACGAGCCGCCGCGAAAATACGATGCCGAGCAGTGCCGCCGCGACTACCGCGAGCAGATTGTCGCCGGAGCCGGGGGCGCTGCCGCTCAGCAGCGCAGTCGACGCAAGCGCGGCCAGCGCTGCCGCGATGCCGCTCAGCAGGTAGCTCGCGGCCAGATAGCGCCGCGTGCGCAAGCCGGCCGCTTGCGCGGCATCGCGATGCGCGCCCACCGCCGCGAGCCGCAGGCCGAACGGCGTGTAGTGCACGAGCAAGGTAAAGAGAGTCGCGGCAAGCAACAGCTCATACGCGAGGTGCGGGACGCCGAAAGAGCCAGCGTCGAGTAGCCAGTTCGTCAGCGTCCCGCTCGCCGATATGGAAGTGTTTTGTGTGAGCACGAGTTCCAAGCCGGCGGCAATATTCATCGTCGTCAGCGTCGCGAGCAGCGGCACGATGCGCAGCACGATGACCGCAATCGCGTTGAGCGCGCCGATCGCTGCGCCTGCTGCGAGCGTGAATAAGACAGACAGGGCAGGGCCGCACCCACTGCGCTGCGTCACGGCATAGACGGCTGCGCAGAAACCGAGGTTCGCGGCAACCGAGAGGTCCAGCCCGCCGCGGATCGGATCCGGGCCGCCCGCGATCAGCACGATAGTCAAGCCGAAGCCGAGCAGGCCGACCACGATCGACTGCTGCAGTACGTTCGCGAGGTTGGCAATGGTCAGGAAGAGTGGTGAAGTCAGGGCGAACACGGCCAACACCAAGGCGAACCCGAGGGCGGCACCGCTGCGCAGCATTACGCCACCTCCCTTACGCGTTCCTCGACAGCCTCACGGGCACCGGTCGCCCACGCGAGCACGGATTGCGTGTTCGTCTCGCGCGACACGAGCTCACGCACGATGCGCCCGCGCTTCATCACCAGCACGCGATCAGTGACGCCGAGCAACTCGATGAGATCGCTCGAAAACAGGAGCACGCAAGCGCCGTTTTCCACCAACTCGTCGAGCAGCCGATAGATTTCTCCTTTGGCGCCGACGTCGACGCCAACGGTCGGCTCGTCGAGCAGATAGATCGACGACGAACGGCTCAGCCACTTCGCGAGCGCGACCTTCTGCTGATTGCCGCCCGATAGAGACCGCACCGGGGTTTCGGCGCCAGGTGTGCGGATCCGGAGCGCCGCGACGAGCCGCTTCACGAGATCCGTCTCGCGCCGCCGCGCCAGCAGACCGAAGCGGCTCACGCGCCGAAGGCTTGCAAGCGACGTGTTCTCGCGCACCGAGAGCGCCGTCGCAACACCATGCGTGCGCCGGTCCTCCGGTACGAATGCAATGCCGTTGCGCACCGCGTCGAGCGGCCGGCGCAATCGCACCGGGCGGCCGGCGATGCCGATCGCGCCCGCGGCGCCGCGCTCGAGGCCGAATAGCGCGCGCAGCACGGCCTTGCCGCCGGAGCCGAGCAAGCCGGTGATGCCGACTACTTCGCCGCGCCGCACGTCGAACGAGACGTTTTCGAAACGGCCCGGCGCGGTGAGATCGCGCACGGTGAGCGCCAGGTCGCCGGGTGTGCGCGTCGAGCTCCGCGTGTGCGTGACGACGGGCGCGCCGATCATCGCCTCGACGAGTGCCTCGATCGGTGTCGCGCGCGCATCGAGGTGCGCAACATCGAGACCGTCGCGCAACACGCTCACCTTGTCGCAAATCTGCGCGATCTCGTTCAGGTAGTGCGACACATAGACGACCGTCATACCCCGAGCGCGCAGCGTGTCGATCGTGGCGAGCAGGCGATCCACTTCGCGTGCGACGAGCGCGGCCGTCGGCTCATCGAACACGAGGATGCGCGGCGCGCGCGCCAGCGCACGCGTGATCTGGACGATCTGTTGTTCGGCCACGCTGAGCTCGCCGATGAGCCGGTTCGGCGCAAGCTCGATCCCGAAGTGCTCGCGCAGCGCATCGCGTGCCTGCTGCTTCAGGCGGCGCGCGTCGATCAGCCGCAGAGGCCCGACGACACGCGGTCCGAGCGCCGGTTCGTTGCCGAGCGCGAGCGCTTCGGCGACCGTGGATGTCGGTGACAGCAGGCGTTCTTGATGAATGAACGCGATCTCGGCCGGCGCAACGCCACCGGGCTGAGGCACGCCATGCACCATGACCGTTCCCGCATCGGCGGCGTGGATGCCCGCGAGGATCTTGATCAGCGTCGACTTGCCTGCGCCGTTTTGGCCGATGAGACCATGGACCGTGCCCGGTGCGATCTCGAGCGACGCTCCGCGCAGTGCCGGCACGCCGTCGAAATGCTTGACGATGCCGGAGAGCGCGAGCGCTGCCGGGGTGGCGACTGCACTCATTGCGACGCGATCTGCCCGAGCGTTTGCTGCAGCGATGCCGCGTTGTCCTTCGTGACGAGAATCGACGGCACGTAGGTGTACGGCGGCAGATCGCGCTTGCCGGCGAGATAGCGCGCGACGTTGTCGACGGCGGTCTTGCCGATCAGCGCGGGTTGCTGCGCGACGACGGCGGCCGCGCTTGATTTCGGGTCTTTGACGAGCGTCACGACGTCGGGGCTGCCGTCCACGGCATAGGTCTTGATTTCGCTGCGATGCGCGGCGTCGACGGCCTGCGTGGCGCCGACCTGCGGCACGTCCCACGCCGCCCAAATCGCGGCGACCTGTCCCTTCGGATACTTGGCGAGAAGCTGACTCACCTGCGCATAAGCGCTTTGCACGGTATTCGGGATCACGTCTCGCAACTCAGGCTCGATGATATGGACCTTCGGGTAGTACTTGAGCACGGCTTTCAACTGATCGTAACGGATCGCGCAGACAGGCACGCCATAAAAGCCGTTGAAGACGAGGATGTTGCCTTCGCCGTGGATATCGTTGACGAGCTTGAGAGCCAGTTGCTCGCCGATGAAGAAGTTATCGGATGTCGTGTCGTTGAGGCTGGACGGTGACGCGGTATCGATCGTGAAGAGCGGGATGCCTGCCTGACGGATTTTCTGCAGCCACGGTTCCAGCACCGATGCCGTGCCGAGCTGCTCGACGATCGCATCCGGCTTTTGAGCGATCAGCGTCTGGATCTGCGCGATCTGGCGGTTGTCGTTGCGGCCCGCGTCGAGCGCGATCGGTGTGCCTCCGAGTCGCTTGACTTCATCGATCGCGCCTTGGTATGCCTTGAGGTCCCAGTAATGGTCGGTGCCGGCGGCGGTAATGCCGATTCGCTTACCTTTGAGCGAGGGAATGTTGCTGTCGCTGCCGTTCGCGTCGTCAGGTCCTTGCGCGTGACCGGCCGTAGCAAAACCGGCTAGTGCGATTGCCAGCGCTGCGACTGCGACGAGCGGCGAAAAAATGTGTCCGCGCATGCGCGGAACCGAGGCGAGCATTCGGTGGACCATGATGTGGTGAAAGTAAAGACGCTGTGGTTGTGAAAGAAGGGTCATTCCGCTGTGACTTTACTCAACAATGCCCGCCGACCGAAACAATGGATTTTCGCTATCGATATTGCTTGCGACGCAATTAGCAAATTACCGCGGGGCTGAAATCGATTCGTTGTCCGAATGAATAACCATCTTCCGAAGCCTCATTTGGCCTCGCCAAGGATCGCTGATAGTTTGTGCAAATCATCACCGAGGCGGAGTTTTGCATGGCAGTAATCGACGAACTCATTTCCCCGCATGACGATGCGCCGGCGGCGAACGCCACGCGCATCATTGCAAGCGACGAAGAGGCGGTCGCCGTCGCGCACGACCTTGCGAAGCGCCTCGCTGAAGAGGCCGGGCTGCGCGATCGCGAGCGGCGGTTGCCGCGCAAGGAGGTCGAGTGGTTCTCGCAGTCGGGTCTCTGGGCCATCACCGTGCCGAAAGCCTATGGGGGCGCGGGCGTATCGTTCGTCACATTGACCGAGGTGGTAAAGATCGTTGCCGCGGCGGATCCATCGCTCGGACAGCTGCCGCAGAATCACTTCGGCCTCGTCGACGTGATCGCTTTGACGGGGACAGCCGACCAGAAGCGATTTTTTTTCGCGGAAGTGCTCGCGGGCAAACGCTTCGGCAACGGCTTCTCCGAGAAGGGCACGAAGCATGTGCTAGATCTGAAGACACGCGTGACGCGCGATGGTGACGGCTACTTGGTCGAAGGGACAAAGTTCTATTCGACGGGAGCGCTGTTCGCGCATTACGTTCCGGTGCTCGGCCTCGATGAAGCCAGCAAGGGCTGGCTTGCTTATGTCCCCAAGGGCACGCCGGGGCTGTCGGTGATCGACGACTGGTCGGGCTTTGGTCAGCGCACCACCGCAAGCGGCACCGTGGTGCTCGAAAAGGTGCGCGTGCCTGCGTCGCACGTATTTCCCGCTCATCGGGTATCGGATCTGCCGACGCTGAATGGGCCGATCTCGCAGATCATCCAGGCGGCGGTCGATGCGGGCATTGCGCACGCGGCGCTCGCGGACACACTGCGTTTCGTGCGTGAGCGCGCGCGTCCGTGGATCGACAGCAACGTCGAGCGCGCCGCCGACGATCCGCTCACCGTGCGAGAGATCGGTCGCCTGCATATCCAATTGCACGCGGCGGATGCGCTGCTCGAACGCGCCGCACGCGTGCTCGACGAGATTGCGGCCAAGCCGGAAACGAGCGAGGACGACATCGCGCGGGCGTCGGTTGCGGTCGGCGAGGCGAAAGTGCTGACCACCGAAATCGCGCTCCTCGCGGGGGAGAAGCTGTTCGAGCTTGCCGGCACACAGGCGACGCTTTCCGAGCACAATCTCGACCGCCACTGGCGCAATGCACGTACGCATACGCTGCACGATCCCGTGCGCTGGAAATACCACCTCGTCGGCAACTACTACTTGAACGGCGTGAAGCCCGCGCGCCATCCCTGGAATTGAGGCACGCGTCATGACGAGACAGATCCGCCTCAACGCGTTCGACATGAACTGCGTCGGGCACCAGTCGCCCGGGTTGTGGGCCCATCCGCGCGATAGCTCATGGCGCTACCGCGAGCTCGGCTATTGGACCGATCTCGCCAAGCTGCTCGAGCGCGGCAAGTTCGACGGGCTATTCATTGCCGATGTACTCGGCATCTACGACGTCTATCAGGGCAGCGGTGAAGCGGCGATCCGCCAGGCCGCACAGGTGCCCGTCAACGATCCCATCCTGCTCGTCTCGGCGATGGCGCACGTCACCGAGCATCTCGGCTTTGGCGTGACGTGTTCGCTCTCGTACGAGCATCCCTATCCGTTCGCGCGCCGAATGTCGACGCTCGATCACCTGACCAGCGGCCGGATCGGCTGGAACATCGTCACGTCGTATCTCGACAGCGCCGCGCGCAACGTCGGCCTGCCCGCGCAGGCGAACCACGACGAACGATATGCGCTCGCCGACGAATACCTCGAGGTCTGCTACAAGCTGTGGGAAGCATCGTGGGAAGACGACGCCGTCGTGCGCGATGCGGCGCGGCACGTGTTCACCGAACCGTCGAAAGTGCATCCGATCGGCCATCGCGGCCGCTATTTCGACGTGCCCGGCATTCATCTCAGCGAGCCGTCGCCGCAACGCACGCCGGTGCTGTACCAGGCGGGCGCATCGAAGCGCGGCAAGGATTTCGCTGCGCAGCACGCCGAATGCATCTTCATTGCTGCGCCATCGCGCGTCATCCTGAAGGCGTTCGTCGCGGACATCCGCGCGCGCGTGAAGCGCTTCGGCCGCGACCCGCACGACGTGTTGATCTTCAACCTGCACACCGTGATCACGGGTGCAACCGAGGCCGAGGCGCACGCCAAGCATGCCGACTATCGGCGCTATGCGAGCGACGAGGGTGCGCTCGCGCTGATGTCCGGCTGGACCGGCATCGACCTATCGAAGTACGACCTCGACGAACCGCTCCGGTACGTCGAGAGCAACGCGGTACAGTCGGCCGTCGAAGCGTTGTCGAGCGCGGACCCGACACGTGCGTGGACCGTGCGAGAGATCGCGAAGTGGGGCGGCATAGGCGGGCTAGGGCCGCTCACTGTCGGCGATCCGGTACAGGTGGCGGACGAGCTGCAGTCGTGGGTCGAGGAAACCGACGTGGATGGCTTCAACCTGGCTTATGCGCTGACGCACGAGACGTTCCGCGACTTTGTCGAGCTCGTCGTGCCGGAACTGCAGCGGCGCGGCGTCTACAAGACTGACTATGCGCCGGGTACGTTGCGCGAGAAGTTGCACCGACGCGGCGCGCGGTTATCGGAGCCTCATCCTGGCGCGGGCTACCGAGCGAGACGGGCAGAGCCAGTGCTTTGACGTCACGGCGCGACACCTGACATGCGCGAACGCCGATCCCCGTCACATCAAGCGTGAAGCAGGGCGCGACCTTGGAGGTTGACTGCTCGATGATGGTCCGCTCTTGCGGCGGTTTCGAATTGAACGTCGATCAACGGTATAGCGGTGACAGCCACGGCGACGCCTTTCGACGACGGCAGCAACCCGGCGAACGCGGCGGCTCCGGTGCCGCACGCGACGGTGAGCAAAATGGTGGCGGCTACAACGATCGACCAAGTCCGCATCGATGTCGATTTCCGCGCCCTCATCAAGGCACTCATGATGGCGACCTCCTCTTTCTGTTGTTTCTCTGAGGTTGAATATAACCACCATCGTTGGCCGAAGCTCCCTTGAAAAAGTGACATTTGTAAGCGAATGTCCGGTATGCCGTTCGTCTTCTCATCGCCTGCCCATCGCTCCGGTGACGCCGCAACGATGCTCCTCGACGAGATGCCGTATCAGATCGAGCAACTGCCCCGGCGCGTAAGGCTTTTTCAGGAAGGCATCGACGTGCACCGGCGGCGGAGGCGCCTGCGCGGAATTGAGCACGACGGGGATGTCGGACAGTCGGCCATCGGCTGCCATCTCGCCGACGAGTCCGGGGCCATCCATGACGGGCATCATGACGTCCGAAACGACTACGTCGGGAGGCTGGCCGCGCGCTTTTTCGAGGGCATCCTTGCCATTCTCCGCGGTAACAACCTCGTATCCGCCCGCCGCGACGATCGCTTCGAGCGCGGCGAGCACGTTCGGGTCGTCATCGACGAGTAACACGATGACCGGTTCAAGCGTCGAAAGGGGCGGATGCGGCTGCGACGATCCAACATCGAACGTCTCGGCTTCAGGTCGCCGCATCGAGCCACTACCATCGGCGGGTTTCCCCTCCATTACCGCGCGATGAAACGCCATCACGTCGGCGGTCTCTCGAAGGAGAGTCAATAGGCGTTCCGATGTGACGCCATGCATGCCGCGGCTCTTCGCGCGCTGCACACGGCCTTCCTGGGCGCGTATCAATTGGAGGCATCGTTCGATATGCTTGTCGGCCACCGTCAGATCATATGATTCGCCGCGATTGCGTATCATTACGGTTTCCCTGGCCGGCTCGGCGGCGACCGCCGCTGCCATAGCAGGCTAGTCGTGCCCCAAAGCCGACGAAAATGAGAGCGTTGCGCTGGTTACAACTAGTTAAACATCGCGCGTGCCTGGTCGCGCAAACGCTGGCGCAAGCCGGGATCCTCTGCAGAATACTTGGCGGGCATCTACTGTGCCCGCTCATTCACTGGTGAGCGGGCAGCGCATAGGCCACCACATAATCGCCGAGCTTCGTACCGAACGAGCCATGGCCGCCCGCCGCGATGACGACGAACTGCCGGCCGTTGACCTCGTAGGTCATCGGCGTGGCCTGGCCTCCCGCGGGAAGCCGCGCGCGCCAGAGTTCCTCTCCCGTATCGGTGCTGTATGCACGGATGTAGTTGTCCGCCGTGGCGCCGATGAAGAAGACATGCCCCGCGGTCGTGACGGGACCGCCGAGCATCGGCATCCCCATCTTCAACGGCAGCGGCACGGGCGCGGTATCGCGTGTCGTTCCGATCCTCTTTTTCCAGACGATCTTGTTCGTCTTCAGGTCGATCGCCGCGACGTAACCCCATGCCGGTTCTTTACACGGCAGATTGATCGGGGACATGAACGGATTGAGCGTCACGCCAAACGGCGTGCCGTACTGCGGCTGAATGCCGACCTCGGCGCCGGTACCGCTTTGCCCGGCCGCGGGAGGTTCGATCGGGTTGCCAGGGCCGCGCGGGATCAAGCGCGAAACGAATGGCAGCGCGATGGGATTGGCAATCGCGATCTGCCGATCCGTATCGACGGCGAGTCCGCCCCACTCGAACATGCCGAGATTGCCGGGGAAGACGAGCGTGCCCTGTTCCGACGGCGGCGTGAACGGACCCTGATAGCGCAGGCGGTGAAAAATGACGCGGCATGCGAGCTGATCGTACATAGTCGCGCCCCACATGTCGGCTCCCGTCAGATTCTTGGTGGGGCGAAACGTCAGCTCGGAGTACGGCTGCGTCGGCGAGAGATGATCGCCTTTCGCCGCGCCTTGTGGAACCGGCCGCTCTGGAGCGGGCACGACCAGCGCGCCGGTGCGACGATCGAGGACGAAGATATTGCCCGTCTTGGCGGGCGCATAGACGACCGGAGTCACTTTGCCGTTGCTGTCGGTGATGTCGGCGAGTGTCGGCTGAGCAGGCAGATCCATGTCCCACAGGTCGTGATGGACGGTCTGATAGAACCAGGCGAGCTTGCCCGTCGATGCGTTGAGGGCCAGCAGCCCGCTCGCATAGCGTTCGTCTTCGGGCGTGCGATCGCCCCCCCAGATGTCGGGCGTCGTGACGCCCATCGGCAGGTAGACAAGATCGAGTTTCGGGTCGTAAGCGGCGGGTGCCCATGCGTTCGGCGAATTGTGCACGAAGGTGTGCTGATCGTCGGGGATCGCGTTGGGCGTATCGGAGCCCGGATCGAACGCCCAGACGAGCTTGCCGGTGTCGACATCGAAGCCGCGTATGACGCCCGACGGCTCGCGCGTCGAATAGTTGTCCGTCACCGAACCGGCGACGACGATGATCTTGTTCGTCACGATGGGGGGAGACGTCGGCTCGAACTGCCCCGGCGTCGTGACGGGCTGCAGATGCTGAAGATCGAGGTCGCCGTTATCGGCGAAGCCGGCGCAACGCTGACCGGTTTCGGCGTCGAGCTCGAAGAGATGACCATCATTGACGGGCAGGATGACGCGGCGCGCGCACGGAGCCGAGGTGGCTTGGTCCTTGCCGTTCGCGGCTGACGCTGCCGCGGTCGTTTCGTGATAGGACACCCCCCGGCACGTCACGTGCTGAAAGCTCGGGTCGGGCTTGAGACCGGGATTGAACTTCCATTTTTCCTTACCCGTTGCCGCGTCGAGCGCAAAAAGTATCTGGTGAGGCGAGCAGAGATAAAGCATGTCGCCAACCTTGAGCGGTGTGACTTCGTCCGTGATTTCGACGGGGTCGTGAGGCCCCTTTTTGTCGCCGGTTTCGAAGGTCCACGCGGGTTGCAGATCTTTCACGTTTTGCTGATTGATTTGCGCGAGCGGGGAATAGCGCGTGCCGGCCTGTGTGCGGCCGTAGGCCCGCCAGTCGTCGGGATGCGCCGGAGCTTGTCCGCCGCCCGAGGCTGTCGCACTCGCCGCGATTGTGCCGTTGATCACCTGCGGATCGTTGAACGATGCGTACGCGAGTGCGGCGCCGGTCAGCACGAGGCAGATCGCTAATGCAATCGCGCCAGGGCGCGCGGACGGAGTCGTGGAAAAGCGATAGACGAACGGCAGCAATAACCAGATGCCGAAAATGACGAGGACGTCGATGCGTGGCACGAGCGCCCAAAAGTCGAATCCGATTTCCGCGATCCCCCAGATCAAGGTACCGATGAGCAGCAGCGCATAGAGCCCCAACGCCAATCCGTGACGAAGGTACACGAGAGCCGCGACCACGAGCATGACGATGCCGGCGATCAGGTAGTAAGGCGACCCGCCGACCGCGATCAGCCAGATACCGCCCACAACGAGGTAGAGACCAGATATCCCGGCAAACAGGACAGTCAGCCACGTTGCGAAGCGTCGTGGCGAGGAAGGCGTGTTCATGCATGGACCTCCGATACGTTGGGCGGGGTATGGAGCGCCGTCATCACGGGCAGACCGATGCCGATCGGTCACTGGCTTCTAGCATCGCGTGTGCCGCATCGTCGAAAAGCACGGGAAAACACGCAGGATCTTTATAGACTTCAGCGGTAGACTCTCTCTGCCTCGTTTTCTGATGCGCCTCCGCTGCAATGCCTCCCATGGTGAACCCCACGCACTTCGACCTGCAATCGCTGCGCGTTTTTCTACTTGTCGCCGAACACGGCAGCTTCACGAAAGCGGCCGAACATGGCCAACTGACCCTATCGGCGATCAGCAAGCGCATCGCGGAACTCGAAAGCGTGACCGACTGCGTGCTCTTCGTTCGCCGGCCGCGCGGAGTTGAGCTCACGGCGGCGGGCCGGGGCTTGCTCGAGCATGCAACGCGCGTGTTGGACCACGTCAACAGCATGGCCTATGTCATGAGCGACTACGCCATGGGCGTGCGCGGGCATGTGAGGTTGTGGGCCAATACATCGGCCATCGTCGAGTTCCTTCCAGTCGACCTCGCGCGCTTCCTCAACGCGAACAGGGCCATCAAGGTGAGCCTCGAGGAACGGTTGAGCGACGATGTGGTCGATGCGCTGAAAACGGGAAAGGCGGACCTTGGCGTCTTCGCCGACAACACGCCCGCGCACGGCATCGAGCGGCGCTTGTATCGGCAGGACGAGCTCGTGCTGCTCGTTCCTCAATCTCATCGAATGGCGCGCATGGAAAGCATCGCGTTCGAGCAAACGCTGGACGAGGACTACGTCGGCCTAAGTTCGGGCGCCTCATTGCTCGCCCTGATGACCGACGCGGCATTCCAAGCCGGCCGGCCGCTGAAGCTCAGGATTCAGGTATCGGCTTTCGACGGCATTTGCCGAATGATCGAAGCGGGACTCGGGATCGGCATTCTGCCGCGCGCGGCGGTGAGGCCCGAGCTCGTCGTCACGCGCTTGCGCATCGTCAGGCTGACCGATCGGTGGGCGACGAGAACGCTCTGGATCGGCGCAAACGATTCGGCCCTGTCGTCACCGGACGTCGCCCGCCTCTTCACGTTCCTGTCCGGCTCTACACCGGATTGATTTCATCCTGGCTACGTCGCGTCGTGAGCGGTCCAAGCGTGCGCACGGCGATCGCCACGATCAGCAATGCGACGGAGATGACGCCGAACATTGCCCCGGCACCGTGTTCGTTCAGCACCGGAAGCAGAATGAAAGGCAGCAGGCCGCTCATGATGCGCGACAACGCATAGGTGCTGCCGATTGCCGTGGAGCGCACACGCGAGGGGAAGATTTCGGCCTGATAGACGTGGTAGGCGTTGCTGAACACGTTCGACGCGCACGTCGTCAACACCCCGAACGCAAGGATCAGCGCCGCGTTGCCGGAGTAGGCGAAGCCGAGACCGAACGCCGCGATCGACAAGATGGCCGCGATGACGAGGGTGCGGCGTTCGATCCAGTTGAGCAACGGAATCGACAGCAGTGAGCCGACCGGGTAGCCGAGGAACGAAAGGGCCATGAATAGTGTGCTGTCGGTGACGTTGAAGCCTCTGCTTTTCACGACGAGACTGGCCAGTGTGCCGAAGCCGTAGTAGCCGAACGCCTGGAACAAGTGGAAGACGGTCAGCATCAGATAGCGTTTGCCATAGGGTGCATGCCGCAACACGGCGATGCGCTCGCCGATCATCGTCGCGCGTCGCGCCGCGGGCCCTTCGGAGACGATTGCCGGCAACGTTACGCCTGCACTGTCCGCGAAGCGACGCAGCGTCGCGTGTGCTTCGTCGATGCGGCCGCGTGCGAGCAGCCAGCGCGGGCTTTCCGGCAGCCTGTGCTGAACGAACAGGACGAACACCGCGCCGATGCTGCCGACGGCCAGGATGATGCGCCAGCCCGCTATACCAGCGATGTGCTGGGGATTGAGCCAGACCGCGAGAAAGCCGACGAGCGGCACGGCAAGGTAGGACGCGGTGTATGCCCAAGCGGCCAGCCGGCCTCTGCGTTCCTTGGGCAGAATCTCGGATAGATAGCTGTCGGCGACCGGGTAAATGGCACCGACGCCGATTCCAGTGAGAAACCGGCAGATCACGAGCATTTCGGCGTTGACCGAAAACGCACCGATCAAAGAAAAGGCGCTGTACCAGAGAAGATTGAACACGAATGCCTTGCGTCGACCGATGCGATCGGCCAGGCTGCCGAGACACAACGAGCCGAAAAACATGCCGATGAACGCCGACGCCAGCAGCAGCTTGAAGTCGGCGCTATGCCTGTCGATCCCGAATTGATTTTGCAAGGCCGAGCCGATCGAGCTGACCAGGAAGATCTCGTACATGTCGAAAAAAAGGCCGATGCCGACGACCCATACCACGAACCGGTGCAAGGCCGTTACTGGCATCTCGTCCATCAAGGTGCCGAGTGTCGCGGCGTGGCTGGGCTGGCGTTGCAAGTCCGTCGCAGCGTGATCGCCGGCGAGGGGAGGATGATTGTGGGCCGTCGCGTTGCCGCGCAGATCGAGCGGGTTACTTCCCATGGATGTCTCCTTGATTGATCCGATTTTGAAGGTGATGCCCGGAGTCTTTGCCCCGGTGCGAAAGCAGCAATCGAGAACGCGACGTTACGGTCCTCGGTGCGCGAACGCGTCCTGATCGGGAATGGCGTCGCCCGCGGTGGCAGGCATTGGATGAAGATCGAGGCGGCGGCCGGCTTTGAGGATCTGGCTCGGAACGGCATGCCCGACTAGATCGGGCAGAATCGCCGCGGCATCGATTACGCCTGCGAGATTCACGCCCGTCTCGTAACCGTCGAGCTCGAGCATGTGAACGAGCTCTTCCGTGCAGACGTTCCCCGTGGCGCCCGGCGCATAGGGGCAACCACCGAGGCCGCCGAGCGAGGAGTCGAAGCGGTCGATGCCTGCTTCGATTGCCGCGAGCGTATTGGCGAGCCCCATCCCGCGCGTGTTATGAAAGTGCAGCGTGAGTTCGAGATCTGGAAAGGCTTCAACGACATGACGGCATAGATTCCCGACCTGCGACGGATAGGCCATGCCCGTGGTGTCGCAGAGCGTCATGCCATGCACGTCGAGATCGGCGAAGCGCTGCATCCAGCGGAGGACTTCGGCAATGGATACGTCGCCTTCCATTGGGCAGCCCATCGCGGTGGAGAGCGAGACATTGATGGCAACGTTCGTGTCGCGCACGACTGAAACGACGTCGCGAAGCTGCGTAAACGACTGCTCCCGCGTCATTCGCAGATTGCCGCGGTTGTGGCTTTCGCTGACCGACATGACGAGATTGACTTCATCGACGCCGCAGGACAAGGCGCGCTCCGCGCCGCGCACGTTCGGTACGAGGACTGTGTAAACGACACCGGGAACCCGCGCGATCCGCTGCATGACGGCTTCGGCATCACGCAGCGCCGGGATGGCTTTGGGCGACGTGAACGACGTGACCTCGATCTTGGCGAAGCCGCACTGACTGAGACGGTTCACGAGCGCGACCTTATGGTCGGTATCGATGAATCGCGTTTCGTTTTGAAAGCCGTCTCGCGTGGCGACTTCATGGATGTACAGTCTCTTTCCTGATGCAGGCATCTCTTGATCCCCTGACAAACGTTTCAGATCACACCGCGTCCACGCCAGTCGTTGCGGGTGGCTGCATCGACGCCCAGGTTGTCGAGCACCTCATCGGTGTGCTCGCCCAGCGCAGGCGCACGGTGAACGATGGCGCCGGGCGTTTTGCTGAGCTTCGGCACGATGCCGGGGACTTGCACGGGCGTGCCGTCAGGGAGCTCCGCGTCGACGATCATTCCGCGCGCCTGGTAGTGCGGGTCGGCGGCGATATCGGCGGCGTCGTAGATGCGGCCGGCCGGAATCTTCGCTTCGTTCAGCGCGGCGAGCACGTCTTCGAGCGAATGTCGAGCGGTCCACTCGCCGATTGCCGCGTCGATGCGCTCGACGTCGTTCACTCGGCCGTCGTTCTGCGCGAGCGCCGGATCGTCGGCGAGATCGGGCCGGCCGATCAATCCCATGAGCCTTCGAAAGATGCTGTCGCCGTTACCGGCGATGAGGGCATATCGGCCGTCGCGGCATGGATACGCGTTGGATGGCGCGATGCCGGGCAGGCTGCTGCCCGCGGGCTGTCGGACTGCTCCGAACACCGAATATTCGGGAAGCAAGCTTTCCATCATGTTGAAGACCGACTCGTAGAGGGCAACGTCGACCACCTGGCCCTGCCCGTCGTGCTGGTCCCGGTGCCGAAGCGCGAGCAGGATGCCGATGACGCCGTGCAGCGCCGCGAGCGAATCGCCGATCGATATACCGACTCTGACCGGCGTACGGCCTGGCTCGCCCGAAAGATGCCGCAAACCGCCCATCGCTTCGCCAATCGCGCCGAAGCCGGGCCGATCCCGATAGGGGCCGGACTGCCCATATCCGGAAACGCGCAACATGACGAGGCGGGGGTTGATCCGTTGCAGTTCTTCCCAGCCGAGTCCCCAGGATTCGAGCGTGCCGGGGCGGAAGTTCTCGATCAATACGTCGTTCTGAGCGATCAGCTCGCGAACGACCTGCTGGCCTTCGGGCGAGCGCAGGTTGAGCGTCACCGACTTCTTGTTGCGGGACTGCGCTGCCCACCAGACGGAGGTTCCCTCGTGAAGCAGGCGCCATTTGCGCAAGGGATCGCCGGTTCCCGGCGGCTCGATCTTGATGACGTCGGCACCGAACTCGGCCAACATTTTTGCGGCGAAGGGTCCGGCGATGAGCTGTCCCATTTCGATTATCCGAACGCCTTCCAAAGGACGCTTCATGGCAGTTGTCTCCGTTGATTGGATTGACATCGTGGAGACATGTTGCGGGAATTCGACGCGCGCGAAAATCGACGGATCATCAAGCAGGCTTTCCTGGACGGAAAGGCGCCGTGCTCTTGTGCCGGTCATCGCCTCGCTCGAGCGCTCCTGCGACTCAATGGACCCGCGTGCTACGATTGGCCTTCGTCTGGAGACATTTGATGGATGCCGACCTGGCCCGCCGATTCGATATCGAATTCGCGCCGCGTATCGCACAGACGCTGGCTCGGATCTTCGAAGGAAGAGCACGCGCGGAGGTGGTTCCGTGTGGCGATGCTGAGCATCCCACCGCCATCGTGTTGCGCAGTGCGCCGCACGAGCACATACGCGGCTATGAACATCCGCTCAACATCCGGTTCACGTGGGACCCTGACGAAATCAAAACGCTTGTCGGTCCGCATGGCCGCGCACGCTTCGCGCATTACCTCGAAGCCTTGCCGCGCAAGCTGTCGGCATGGGAGGCCGCACGTGACATCGATTTTGCGTCACGCTCGCAAGCGGAGCCCGCCATCCTGCTCGGCAATCTGGACTTCGAAGGATAAGCATCCGAAATTTGGCGGGCGCTGCTGACGGGCATCGAGCATGCCTGGAGCCGGCTATTCCTCGCAGCTCCTTTCAATATTTCGCTCCGGTGTCTATTCGCCGCACCGAATCTGGCCTAGCCGGTCCGGCTCGCAGTTGCGGTGCAGCCGCAGCACCTTGCCGCGCAATGAGGGATGCCCCTACATTGCATAAATCTTTCAAGATAATTACATTATCGCGACATCAAACTCGCGAGGGGCGGTCTTTCTTCCCGGCGTGCGAGCACGGCGCGGAATTCTCCATTTCTTGAAAAAGGCAATAGCGAAATCTCTATGACGGACCAGTCGACTCAGCTTCTCATCGCCGAAAGCAATACGCGGCGGCGCATCTTTGCCATTGTGGCGGCATCATCGGGCAACTTGGTCGAGTGGTTCGACTTCTACATCTATTCGTTCTGCGCATTGTATTTCGCCCCCGCTTTTTTCCCGGGCGGCAATACCACAACGCAACTGCTCAACACTGCCGGCGTGTTCGCGGCCGGCTTTCTCATGCGTCCAATCGGGGGCTGGTTCTTCGGGCGGCTGGCGGACAGGCACGGCCGACGCACGGCGATGATGGTGTCCGTGTTCATGATGTGCGGCGGCTCGCTCGTGATCGCCGTACTGCCCACCTACGCTCAAATTGGTGTGCTTGCCCCCACGTTGCTGCTGGTCGCAAGGCTTTTCCAGGGGCTGTCCGTTGGCGGCGAGTACGGGACTAGCGCGACTTACATGAGCGAAGTCGCGATGCAAGGGCGGCGCGGTTTCTTTGCTTCATTTCAATATGTGACGCTCATCGGCGGTCAACTTTGCGCCGTGCTCGCGCTCGTTGTCTTGCAGCAGACGCTGAGCACCGAGGACTTGAAGGCCTGGGGGTGGCGAATTCCGTTCGTCATGGGGGCCGTTGCAGCGCTGGTCGCACTCTATCTGCGCAAGTCCCTCGACGAAACCGCCACCACGGAAACCCGCTCGCGCCGGGAGGCCGGTACGATCCGCGGATTGTGGCAGCATCGCGGTGCGTTTCTGACTGTCGTGGGTTTCACGGCAGGCGGATCGCTCGTCTTCTACACGTTCACGACTTACATGCAAAAGTACCTCGTGAATACCGCGGGCATGCATGCAAAGACCGCGAGTACGGTGATGACCGGCGCGCTCTTTATCTATATGCTGATGCAGCCGCTTTTCGGTGCGCTGTCCGATCGCATCGGCCGGCGCCGATCGATGCTGTTCTTTGCTTCTTTCGCGGTTATCGGTACGGTGCCTTTACTTCATGCACTCGCTGGCGTAGCGAGCCCTTATGCGGCGTTTGCCCTGGTCGTGACCGCGCTCGCGATCGTGAGCTTCTATACGTCGATTAGCGGCCTTATCAAGGCGGAAATGTTCCCACCCGAGGTTCGCGCAATCGGAGTCGGCCTCTCGTATGCGGTTGCCAACGCGATCTTCGGCGGTTCGGCCGAGTACGTTGCACTATGGCTGAAACAGGCGGGTAGCGAGTCGATGTTCTACTGGTACGTGACGGCGATGTGCGCATTCGCCGGCATCGTCGCGCTACGCATGCGCGATCCTTCGAAGGAGGGGTACCTGCGCAACGAGCCCTAGGCGGTGGTGCAAGCGCAATGCGATTGCCGAATCGGTGTCTTCGCGTTGCGCGATCGCCAATGGTGTTTCTTACTGGCGCAGCCCGAAAACGCCATGCCACAACGTACTGAACAAGTTGGCATGCGCGTGTTCACCCCGCGTATCGGCGTCCTCGCTCGGCGTTGGCTCCGGGTCCCGCCGCGAGGTGTCCGGTTTCGATTGTGGTTCCGATTGCGGGTCTGGATTCTCGGGTGCCGCCGCCTGCGTCACAGCTTCCTCGTCTAGGGGCGCTCGATCATCCTCGTTCGCATCCCGAGATGGGGCCGATTGTCGCGAGGCATGCAGCGCGGCAACGCTATCAGCGATGCGTCCGGCGAGCTCGACTTCGCAATCGCGCCCCAATAGCACACCAAACAGGACGTCGCGGTTATAGCCGCGTTCGGCGAAGCGCATCGCGAGCGTCACGAAGCGCGCGTACTCGGCCTGGCGCGCCGCCTCACGCTTGGCCTTTAAGCGCTCTTCTTCTTCGCGGCGGCGAGCGAGACGGCTCACCTCCTCGGCATAGACCGAATCGTAGACGCGGCGCTGCACCGGGTCCGACAGGATCGCGTAAGCTTCCTTGATTTCCTGAAATCGTGCGTGTGCTGACGCTTCGCGCCCGACATTGCGGTCCGGATGCGCTTTCATCGCGGCCCTTCGATAGGCGCGCTTGATTTCATCATCAGTGGCGTCTTCGCGCACACCCAACGTCTCGTACAACGTCGCCATCGTTCGCCTGGATCAAATATGCATGCCATCGATCGTAGCATTTGTTCGGCAGCGCCGAGTCACGCGACGACCGACTTTGCGTAGGCCTTGTCCGTTCGACGTAGTGACCCGCGATTCGCTATGGCTTGCGCGAAAAGGTAGCTAGAATCGGCCGGTTGCCATCGGATGAAAAGGGGGGAACATGACCGACGAAGCAACGGCCGAATCCGCGCCGCCGCTCCCGGAGCGTATCAAGCACGTATTTGTGCTGATGCTCGAAAACCGATCGTTCGACCACATGTTCGCGTTGTCGGGCATGCCCGGCATCGTCGCGGCGACTTCCAACGATTCCAACCCGTACGCGAACACGACATACGCGTTCGGCGGAGGTGCGCCCGACCGGATGCCCACCGATCCCGGGCATGAATTTGCGGACGTCGTCGAACAACTATGCGGCGCCGGTGCGCGATTTCAAAGGGGCCAGGCGTACCCCGCGATCAACAACTCCGGCTTTGTCGCGAACTACGCGACGACGCAGACGGAAGGCTCGCCGCCGCAGCCGGCCGACGTCGGCAAGATCATGCTCGGCGCCGACATCGAGAAGCAGGCGCCGTCTCTCTATCGACTGGCGACGGAGTTCGTACTCTGCGATGGCTGGCACTCGTCGATGCCGGGCCCGACGTGGCCGAATCGATTCTTCTTGCACGGTGCGTCATCGGCCGGACTGGACCATTCGCCGACTCGCGCTGAGCTGGCCGAATGGGAGACCGTGGACGGCTTCGGCTATCCGAAGGGTTCGATTTTCGACGCGCTCCGCAAGACCGGTGGGGATAGCTACCGCCTCTATCAGGACGAAACGGGCACGCTCCTGGGACGCGTGCCGCAAGTTGCATCGCTCAGAGGCGTCAGCTTTTTCGATGTCGATAACCTGTCGCACTTCGCTGACGATCTCGCGGCTGGCTATACGGCCCGCTACACGTTTATCGAGCCCGCGTATGGCGACATCGTCCACGATACGTACGAGGGCGGTACGTCGCAGCATCCCATGGATGGTTTGGCCGGTGGCGATCAACTCGCGGCCCGCGTTTATAACGCAATTCGCAATTCACCGATTTGGCAGAACAGTTTGCTCGTCATCCTCTACGATGAGCATGGCGGCTTCTACGATTCCGTCGCGCCCGGCACTGCGGCACCGCCGAACGACGGCGCGCCTGACACGCTGAACGCGAGTGGCTTCACGTTCAACGTCTATGGCGTGCGTGTGCCTGCAATCGTCGTCTCGCCATGGGTTGCTCGCGGCCACGTGGAGCACACCGTTTATGACCATAGTTCCGTTCTTGCAACCGTCGAGCGTCTGTTCGGCCTCGCCCCGTTGACTGATCGGGACAAAAACGCGAACGATCTGCTGTCGCTCGTCACGACGACTTGCCGCACGGACTGCCCCGAAAGGATAGGATCATGAGCCAAAATTCCGCCCCGGATAGGCGCGACGACGAGCCCTTGCGCGATGGTACCAGCCTGATGGCCTACCTCCATGTGCTGAGGAAGGCGCACATCGCTCTGGTGGGGCGCGAGCGGGCGCATGCGCGTTTCCGCCAATTGGCTACGCGTGGCCACGCAAAGCAATACATCGAGGAGCTGATGCCGCTACTGCTGACCGAGCGCGCCAAACATCGCCATCGGCGGAGCCATCATGGTCGCCCTTAACCGGCCGTGCATTCGTACTGACTCAACGTCACTGTACACGGCTCACCCCGTCGACTCGGGCAATACAGCGAGCCATCCGATCACGATGCCGCGCAGCAGCGAAGCAACGCCGGCGCGTCGGCTCCGCCAAAGCATCCGCTTTTCCCGCCAACCTGACTGTCAATGCGCGCGATCGCGTGGCGTCGCGCGATAATCGCGCTACCGCGATCGACTTCACCCGCCCGGTCAGCCGCGTTGGGGGAGTGGGCAAATGAGACTCTCAGCTTGCCTGAGCCGCATCTATGCGCTGCTGTTTGCCGTGCTTTTCGCCAGTTGTGGCGGCGGAGGCAGTTCGAGCTCGACTTCGAGCACAGGCTCCGGGGCGGGCTCGGGAGGAGGCTCGTCGGGAGGGGCTTCGCCAGGAGCGGCTTCGCCGGGTGGCGGTTCCTCGGGGCCGTCGAGTGCGATGGCCGTCGATGTCGCGACTTATCACAACGATATCGCCCGCACGGGCCAGCAGTTGGCCGAGAAGACACTGACGCTTGCCAACGTGAATGCGACGACGTTCGGCAAGATCGGTTTTTTTGCCACGGACGGAAAGGTCGACGCGGAACCTCTCTACCTTGCTTCAGTGCCGATCGCGGGCGGATCCCACAACGTGCTCTACGTCGAGACAGAGCACGCGAGCGTCTACGCGTTCGATGCCGATAGCGGCACGCCCCTATGGCACGTCTCGACGCTCGGTGCCAACGAAACGCCGAGCGACGACTTCGGCTGCTTCCAGATCTCTCCAGAAATCGGCATCACCTCTACGCCGGTGATCGACCGTTCTCGCGGACCGCACGGTGCAATCTATGTGGTCGGCATGTCGAAGGATGCATCGGGCAACTATCACCAGCGCATTCACGCGCTCGACGTGACAACCGGGGCCGAGCTGTTCGGCGGCCCGACCGAAATCGCCGCATCGTTCCCGGGCAACGGTCCAAACAGCGCCGGCGGGGTTCTGACTTTCGACCCGAAGCAATACGCGGAGCGTCAGTCGTTGCTGGAGCTGAACGGCAACATCTACACGGGCTGGACTTCGCATTGCGACCACGACCCATACAACGGGTGGGTGATCGCTTATAGCGCCGATACGTTGAAGCAGACCAGCGTCCTGAACCTCACGCCGAACGGCACCGAAGGGTCGATATGGATGAGCGGTGCCGGCATGGCGTCGGACGGACAATCGATCTATTTCCTCGATGCGAATGGCACGTTTGACACAACGCTCAATGCGAACGGCTTTCCGGCGCTCGGAGATTTTGGCAATGCTTTCCTGAAGCTCAGCACGACGAATGGGCTGGCGGTCGCCGACTACTTCAATCAGTTCGACACCGTTACCGCATCGCAAGCGGACGTCGATCTCGGCTCGGGCGGGGCGCTCGTGCTGCCGGACTTCACTGACGCATCGGGCGTCGTTCACCATCTCGCGATAGGGGCCGGGAAAGATGGGAACATCTACATCGTCGATCGCGATTCGATGGGCAAGTTCAATGCGGGCGCAAACAACATCTATCAGCAGATCAGCGGGCAACTAATCGGCCGGGAATTCGGCATGCCGGCGTATTTTGGCGGCACGGTTTACTACGGCTCGGTCGACGATCACGTCAAAGCATTCACCGCGTCGAATGCGCGTTTTTCCGCAACGCCGACGAGCCAGTCACCGGAAACGTTCGGCGCGCCGGGTACGACGCCGAGCATATCGGCAAACGGCTCGTCGAATGCGATTGTCTGGGCCGCGCAGAACGGCAACATCGCGGGGCTCTACGCGTACGATGCGACGAATCTCGCGAACGAGCTTTATAACAGCAATCAAGCTCCGAATGGACGCGATCAGTTCGGCGCGGGCAACAAGTTCATTACGCCGATGATCGCGAACGGGAAGGTGTACGTAGGGGCGACGAACGGTGTGGCGGTGTTCGGGTTATTGGGCAGCAAGTAGCCATTTGGTTCATCGACGGCGGTAAGGACGACCTATCAAAGCGAGCAGTCGTTGCTCGAGGAAGCCCCCCGGAAGTAGCTTGGCAGACAGGAAACCGCCTAGCGCGGCTTGCTCCTTGTGCTCTTCGTCGCGCTCCTCGTGCTCCCCGAACGAGATGGTTCTTTGCCTGCGGAGACGCCGCCGAGGTTCATCCGTTCCATAGACGTCAATGCTTCGACGTACGACAAAAACTGCCTCAGATAGCCCGGCGATGCTTTTTGCATCAGCGCGAGCGCCCGGTGAACGAGGCTCTCCGAATTGAGTGGGCCGGCATTGTCGGGCACCTGCTCGAGCGACTGCCTCAATTGACTTTCGACGTTGACCTTGGACCAGACTTCTCTGAAGTACCCGAGTGCCTCGAACTCCGCTCCGGGGTGGCGCCAGTGCGCGGGGTCGCCTGTGCGCAAGCTCATGCCGCTTGCCGACGACCGATTGGCAATCGAATCGACGAGCTCGGCGAGTAGCCCACGAGCAGGCTCGCGCGGCGTCATTGCGGCCTCGGTAGGGGTTGTCTGCGACGCGGCGCTCTCGACTTCGTCCGCGTAAGCCTGGATCAATAGGGATAGCCTCTCTTCAAGGAGGCGCCGCGCCTCCCCGCATAGCTCAGCGGTGCGTCTCTCCAATGCCTCGATGAATCTGAAGCGAATGGGGTCATGGCGATCGGCGCCGCACGCTTTCCATCGCCCGAGCCTCGCGCGTGCCTCGGTTGCGGCGCTATTCATGGGACGTCGACGTTGCCTTCGAGGGCTTGGGAACAGGCGCAATTTCCACGCGGCGGTTCTTGGCCCGCCCCACGTTGTCGGAATTCGAGCTCACGGGTTGTTCGGAGCCGAACGCAGCCGCGAAGACGGACGATGCGGGGATGCCCTCGTCGATCAACGCGCGTGTCACCGTCAATGCCCGTTTCGCCGACAGCTCCCAGTTATCCGCGAAGCGCCGATTGCCCTCGCGCACCTGTCGGTCGTCGGCAAAGCCGCTGACCATCAGCATCTCGTCGTGATCGTGCAGATACGCGGAGAGCGGGCCGGCCAGGCTTTTCAGAATGTCGCGGCCCTGCGGCTGCAATTGATCGGAGTTCAGCGCGAAGAGCAGGCTGCCGCTGATGCCGATATGGCCATTGACGAGCGTGACGCGGCCGGCCGCGAGCGGCCCGGCCAGCGCTTGCTCCAACGCATGGCGACGCGCCGCTTCAAGCTGTCGCTCCGTCACCGCTTGTTGCAGCTTCGCCGAAAGCTGCAATTGAACGCCGATGACGCAGACGAGGATCAGCACGAAAATGCCGAGCAGCACCGACATCAGATCGCCGAAGGCGGCCCAGACGGGCGTCGTCGACTCCACGCCTGCGTCGATTTCGTCGATCATGCCGCCGTCTCCCGCCCGGAGAGCTGTTGCATCTCTTCGACGATCCGCTGCTGCGACAGCATGCTGAGCTCGATGACCTCCTTTGCCTGCGCGACGTAGTAGGCGAGCTGCTCGTCGCTGCGCGAGAGGGATTTGTCGAGCGTCGTTTCAATTCGGCTTAGATGCGTCAGCAGCTTATCGTTGGATTCGCCGAACGACTGCACGGCCGCGCCGAACGCTTCGCCGAGGCTCGCCACTTCCACTGCGCTCGCCGTGACTTGCGCCGTCACCGCACCTAGCTTTTCGGCGTGGGCCTGCACGTTGTCAGAGAACTGAGCGCCCACGCGATCGAGCAGGCCGGCAGACGTCGCAATCAACGAGTCGACCGCCTCCCGCTGTTGCGAGGAGGCATGATTGACGGAATCGAGCAGCGTCTGAAGCGTTTCGAGTAAGCGGGTGCGTTCTTCGAGCATCGCCGTGTCGCGGGCCATGCTCTCCGAAAGCTTCTCGCGCAGCTCGCCGATGATTTCCGCCGCTGCCTTCGGCGCTTCCGAGGCCGCCTGCACGAGCCCGGAGATTTCAGCGATGGTGTCGCTCGCGTGCGCCTTGGTTTCAGCCGAAATGTCCTGCGCGGTGCGCGCGAGCGTATCGCAGATCTCCTTTTGCCGACTTGCCGTCAGTGCGTTGATCTGCTCCCATTGCGCGCTCAGCGTCGTGACCATCGAGCGCAACGTTTGCGTCCAATCCGCGAGTCGTTGCCGATCCTGCGATGCCAGGTCCTCTTGCAACTTCCGATGCGACTGATCCACGCCGCCAATCAGCGATGCCGCATTCTGCTCGAACGTGGCGGCCGCGACGGCGAGCGCCCGTTCGTTGCGGTCCGCCAACCGCTCGTTGATTCGTTCTTGTTGCGACAGCGACTGATTCCACGTGCCCGACACGCTATCCGCTGCCGCTTCGAGGCGAGCCGAGACGCCCTCGAGCAGACTACCCGTGCGCTGCGTGAGCGTTTCGTTGAACTGATCGAGCGACAGGCTGAGGCGCGCGGCAAGCGCCTCGCTCGACTTCTGATGCTCCGCGAGCGCCTGGCTCCATACGTTCGCGACGGCGGCGGTGGAAGCTTCGAAGCCGGCCGCTAGACCCTGCAATTGCTGCTCGACGGCATGCCGGATGGTGTCGTGCAATGAAATGGTCTCGCGCGCGAGGCTCTGCATCGTCGTGTCGACGATTGGTTGTAGCGTCGTGCTGGCCACGCGCGCGCTCTCGGCGACGCTCGCCTTGAGCGATTGCGCCACAGAGGAAGCCAGGCGATCGTAAGCGGCCTCGACTCTGTTGTAGAACGCTTCTTGATGGGCGGCCTGTCGCTCGCTCAATGTTTCGTTTTGCCGCTCGATCGTGGCCATCATGGCCTGTAGCCGATCGACGAGAACCGGCATGGCTTCAGCCTGCCGTTGCAGCAGCCGCAGTGTTTCCTCTCGCTGATGCGTTTGCGAATAGGTCCGCAATGTCGTCGCGATCCTCTGATCGAGCATCTGTGCGGCGAGAATGCGCTCGCGCCGGCAGAGCGCCGAAACCAGCCCCAGCATGGCCGATGTAGCCACGCCCGCGATCGAAGTGCCGAACGCGAACCCCAACCCTTTGACCGGTGCGGCGAGGGTTGCGCGGACCGTTTCGATGTCCATTGCGCTTTCGAGTGCGGTTCCGGTTCCGTGCAGCGTGCTGACCATGCCGAGCAGCGTACCGAGCATGCCGAGCAACACCAACAAGCCGACGATATACGGCGCGAGCGTCGGTCCCGGCAACGCTGTGCGTTCGTTCTCGATGCGTTGACGCACCGCGTTGCCGAGGCTCGGATGCAATCGTTCGAGCCATGCAGCGAGGCTCGGCGGTGGGCCGGAGAGCTCCGTGACGGCACGCACGAGCGTGGCCGTCGCCTGCTGATAGCGCTGCAGTTCCCATGCGCCAACAAGATAACAAGCGACGATCAAGGTCGTGACAGCGAAGGCGAGCGGATTCGTGCCGATATAGCCGAAGCCGATCCAGCATGCAACGCAGAGTCCCGCCAGGAACACAACAAGATTGATCAAATTTCTGGACATAACGTCTCGGTCAGCTCGTGCGAAGGGCCGCGAGCAACCCCTCGACCGGTTGAAAACGGAGGCTCAGCTCGGCGAGCAACACGCTGCGCATCTCGTGACGAAAAGCGTCGAGCCACGCATGGTGCGGGGCCGGCGGGTTGCCTCTTTCAGCATGGCCCTCGCGGTCGTGGTCTTGTGCGGCGGCCGCATCCTGACTGGCCTGACGCAGACGCTCGAAACGAACATTGAGCAAGTCGGGGATCGCCGTCAGCAGGTTGTGCTCGCGCGCACTCAGCGCGCGCTCCATGACCGCATCGACAGCCGCGAGCTGGGCCAGCGCGGGCCGTTTTCCCGCCAGCGATCGGCGCAGGCGTTCACGCAGCTTGCCGATGCTCGCGTCCATCGCCTGCTGCATCGACAGATAGCAATGGCGAAAGACGGTGTAGTCGACCACCTCGTCGGCCTCGACGAGGCCTTCCCGGCGAGCCCCGTGCGTCGACGTGCCGCGTTTCTCGATCGCGAGCACGCCGTCGCGAGCGATCGCGTCGGCTAGCGATGCGCGCACGCGCGAACACTCGTTCTCGTCGCTGGCGATGGCGGCTTGCGTATCCGAGACAGGGGCCGGCGTCGCGGCCAACGCCGTGGACATCGCAATGGCGTCGGTCCAGTCGAGCCATTGGCTCAGCCGTTCCGACAGCGATTGAGTCGATTCGGGAATACGGGCGTCCGCCAGGCGAGCGAGCAAGCGAATAAGGGTCTGGCTGCTAAAAGCCGTGTGCTGCGGGGCTTTCACTACCACTGCACCATCTAAGTCGAAAAAGGCAGCAGTTTACACGCCGACGCGATGTCCTGGCCGATTCGTCGAGATGCGCTGAGGGCAGGCGGAATAATTCGAGGCCATGATGGCCGAAGTGGGGCAGCCGATGAGGCGGGGTCGACATCATCACTGCGGCGAAGGTGCCGCAGGCGAATCGATGCAACCGGGCGCGGTGAAGCGTGCATGGCGCCAGACGGTGACTGCTTGCACGCTTCCCGCGGATGCCGCGCTTGCGACAAATGCGCGGGAGAAGCGGGTGGCTTATCAATCGTCGTCGTGATGGCGGCGATGGTGTTTGCCTCTCCGATAACCGCGGTGGTAGTCGTTGGAGTACGAGTTCGATCGCGAGATGTTGCCGCCCACCGCCGCACCTGCGCCGCCGCCTACCGCGGCACCGATGATGCCGCCGCTGCGTCCGCCCATCGCATTGCCGGCGGCGGTGCCGGCGCCGCCGCCGAGCGCACCGCCGATGATGGCGCCTGTGCGCTCCCTGCGATTCGAGGTGAGTGCGCCGCCGGCACCGCCGCCTACGGCGCCGCCGATGACGGAGCCCGTGCTCCCGCCTAACGCGCCGCCGACAGCCGCACCGGCGGCGCCGCCGAGCGCCCCACCGAGCGCATTGTTCAAGTCGCTCGCGAGCGCGGGCAACGACACTGCGGCGCTCAGCGCCGCTGCAGCAACGATCTGAATGATTTTCTTCGACATGTTAGAGGCCTGACGTGTACTTGTTTGAGGCAGCGCGGAGTATAGCGGAGAGTCGAAAGGCTCCTGTAACACGCCGGTTCGGCTTCAGTAAGAGGTGTAACAAAGTTGACTTGCCACGCCTCCGTCGGCAGGACGAGAATGGGCTGAGAGCATTCGCCGCCCGCCCGGCACGCAGGAGAGCGAGATGGACGACCCTTACGACCTTCAGCGCTTTGTCGATGCGCAAAATCCGGTGATCACGCAGGTATTCGAGGAACTGCGCGAGGGCCGCAAGCGCAGTCATTGGATCTGGTTCGTGTTTCCGCAGATCGAGGGCCTTGGGAGCAGCGCGACGGCGGAGCGGTTCGCGATTTCGTCGCTTGCCGAAGCGCAGGCTTATTTGAAGCATCCGGTGTTGAGCGAGCGCCTGCGAGAGGCAACGCGGCTCGTGAACGACGTGGAGCGTCGTTCGATCGAGGAGATTTTTGGCTATCCGGACTACATGAAGTTTCGCTCGTCGATGACGCTGTTTTCGCGCGCGACGGAAGACAACCAAATCTTTCTAGAAGCGCTGCGTAAGTACTTCGCGGGCGAGGCTGATACTAAGACGCTGCAGCGGATTTAGGCGCATTCAGACGTTTGCCTATGCGGCGGCTATCGGCACGACGGCTTCAGTTGGTGGGCAGAGGACCCCTGGAGTGCGCACATTCAGTGCTCGCACCGCACGTCCTGCTTTCGCACAACGATAATGACAGGGTATGTTCCCTGGTCGAGCTCGACACGGGCGACGACGGCCATTGTTGCGCCGCCGGGGTCGTCATACACGCTGACTCTTTCATTGCGAAGGTTTGTGAGTCCGGTGCAGGCGGAAGCGCGGCCCTCGTCGGAAATCCGGCATTGGATCGGGTTATCCGCGAGATAGCGATATTTGCTGTTGTCCGGCGTCGCGAGATATTCGCGAACGCTCTCCGCGGATCCGCCGATGCCTGTGACGTAGCCGATGGCGCACTGCTGCTCGGATGTATCGCTGGCGCCGGATGTCTGGGCTATCGCCGCCGTGCTTGTGGCTGCGATGGCGACTGCGAGTGTTGCCGCAAGGGGAAGTTTCACGATGCGTGGTGGGTTGTGGAGACGAAGTAGGGGATTGTAATGGCACTGGCTATAAGCTAAACGCGAGCATCGAAAGGGACATCACAAAGCCGATTTGCTTCTGCACAGTTGCGCAGGTGGGCTACCGCGCGAAAAAATGGAAGTCCTTCACGGACTGAGAGTGCGCCCGATGCTCAACGCGCGGGTGTCGGCCAGAAGGGACATCAATCTGAGACGCCCAACTCCACCCAACGGGGGCGTCTCCCCAGTTAATCCCTGTCAGCTTGCCGGATTGCGTGCCATGACGATCCACGCCGCGCCGTCGATCATCACCGACCGCTCGCCGGGAAGGCCCGCGAAGGCGGCGCGAACCGCGGCCGACGCGTGGGCGCGGATGTCGTCGGGCTGATCAGCGAGCGCGCGCGACAGCGGGCCGACCTCGAGCGTCATCTTCACCGCTTCGTCGATCGCAGCGTCCCGCGTCCCGCCCTCGCCAAACGGGACGGAAGCATCGAAGGGCGCGATAGCGATATCGGTGAAGCCGGCTGCCGTCAGGATGCGCGACACCCGCCCCCGGTCGCCGAACGAAAATGGGCCGGGCGCTTCGGGATCGGGCGGCGCGCTCGGCGGGAGTATGCCCTTGAGCGCGCCCATGGGCAGGCGCACCCAATCGTTTTCCGCCGTGCCGCGCCAGCAGACGAAAGCGACCCGCCCGCCCGGCCGCAGCGCGCGTCGCATATGGGCGAACGCCGCTATTGGATCGTCGAAGAACATCACGCCGAAACGCGAGAACAGGATGTCGAACGCGCCCTCGGGCATCTCGGCGCTGCTGGCGTCGGCCACCTGGTAAAGGACCGGCGTATCCTGTGGCGCAAGCGCGCGCGCTCGGTCGATCAGCGGTGCGGATATGTCTACGCCCAGCACTTGGCCCCCTGCGCCGACGCGGGCAGCCAGAGCCAGGCTCGATGCACCCGCGCCGCAGCCAATGTCCAGCACGCGCTCGCCCGCCGCGGGCGCGGCGGCTTCTATTGCGGCCTGGCCGAAGGCCGCCACCATGGCGTCGAGCCGGGCCTGGTTAGCGACCCAGCGCTCCCCGCTTTGGCCATTCCAGTCGCCGACATGATCGGCACTTTGCTTTGCCATGATATCTCCGTGTTCTGCTTTGCTCTTAACTAGCTGCCCTTTGTTCGAGGCAAGGGGCAGCCGAACCTGCCAAGGTGCGTATCGTCTCGAACGAACTCGCCTCCACCTGCGATAAGCGGATGCGGTATCCCATGTGCATGATCCGGCGCGGTTATCGGGCCAGCCCGAATGACTTCCTCAGACTGGCGTCGACAGGACCCGCAGGCATGAAGCGACGCAACTTGCTCAGAATCGAAGCCTGTCCGGCTGGCGTGTGGCGCATCCGCCAGCGGCCGAGTGCCGCCTCTATGATCGTGCGGGCCACGCCGTCGGGTTCTGGCCCGTTCTGGACACTCTTCTGAACAGCCCGGAGGGCGAGATCTCGCTCGTCGTCGTAGGCCGAAATTCTGGACGCCGCGTGAGGTGCATTGAGGTCCAGGTTGGTTCGGGTGAAGGACGGTTCGACGAGCGTCACGCGGATTCCGAATTGGCGAGCCTCATGATCCAGAGTCTCGGACATGCCTTCGACCGCATGCTTGGACGCCGAGTAGAGCCCCATATAGGGAGCCGGCAAAAAGCCCACCACCGAGCTGACATTGACGATCCTTCCCGAACCTTGCTTGCGCATGTGCGGCAGCACTGCCTGTGCCGTGCGTAAGACGCCGAGAACATTAGTGTCGAGCAGCGATTGCGCCTCGGCGATCGAAGTTTCCTCCACCGAGCCAAGCAGCATCACGCCCGCGCTATTGACGAGCACGTCGATGTGATCGGCCCGGGAGATGACTTCCTGAACTCCCAGTTGCACCGACGCTTCGTCACGGATATCCATCTGGACGAGCTCGACACCGTTTATATGCTGCGCTTTGGCGGTATCACGCACGGTGCCGAATACCCGGCAGCCCTGCTCGGTAAACTTCACTGCGGTGGCACGCCCGATGCCCGACGACACGCCGGTGACAAGGACGACTTTGGAATTCGGCATGGCAGCTTCTCCGTATGGATGAATGGGGGGCGGCCCACCAGCCTTGCAAGGAAGTGGGCCTGACCTTGAACCAGATGGAGCACATGGCCGGGGGATAAAGGCCAGGATAGTGACGGGGCCGTCGATATCACGGGCTATGCAGGCTGCACCGTAGCTTCGACGACCGCATTGAACGGACCTAATCCTTCCAGTTCATCCGGCCTGCAAGCGAAAAGATTACGGCTTGCGCGCGTCTGCCTTCAGAAAGTCGTTCCGATGCGCACGCACGAAGTCCTCGATCGACATCGGCGACACGCCGGTCAGCAGGTTCACATCGCTCGAGGATCGGTCATATCGGCCCTCCTGGTGCAGCAGTGCCATCGACTCCAAGTGCGCAACCACGTGTGCGGATGCGCCAATGGATCGCAGGCTATCCAGCCACGGTTGCATCGGAATGTTCATGTAGGTGATTGGACGCCCCAAGACTCTTGTGAAATCTTCGGCCACTTCGCGGAGAGTCTCCGCACGGGGACCGGTCAGCTCGTAAACCTTTCCAAGATGAGGGTCGGGATTCGCCAACACCTCTGTCACGCACCGCGCAACATCGTGAGCGGCGATTGGCGACGTCTTTCCTTCTCCGAAGGGCAGCATTAGCGCGTCCTGTGCAGTGACCGTCGGAACGGCAAATCGCCAAAAGAACGCGTCCATAAAGGCGGTCGGACGCATCGTGACTACCGGCAAGCCGCTCCACTGCAAGACCTGCTCGGCCAGCCAGTGCTGCTTGTGCTGCGGGCTGCGCGCGGTCTCACGGATGCTCATCTCCGAGACCGTCATCTGCGACATGTTGACGAACGCTTCGACGCCATGGTGCCGGGCAACCGCCGCCACGTTCGTCGTAGCCTCGAGATACCTGTCGTTGACCGACATGCTGAAGTACAGGCGCTTGCAGCCCTCCACGGCGCGGTGCACCGCGTCCAGGTCGAGCAAATCTCCGACGATCACCTCGGCACCAAGAGCCCTCAGCGATTCCGCCCGGCCGTCATCCTGGCGGACCATGGCGCGCACCTTCAGCCCGCGCTCCAGCAGAGACTTCGTCACGCTCGGTCCGATCGCGCCAACTTGGCCAGCGGCACCGGTGACAAGGATGGGATGGACGTGTTTCATGTCGAGATTTCCGCGAGAGCGATACCGGCGCTCCCGCCGGTGACGAGAATGGTGTGACTGAACAATTTCACTGCGACTCCTGGAATTGGTATTGAACGGGTTGACGGGTCTGTTCGAGGCCGATCGCCTGAAGCGAGCGCTCGGCGCGGTTCACGATGCCACCATGTCGGCGCGAATCGCCTCGACGACCGCGGCGGGGTGGGTCAGTGGGATCATGTGTGCAGCCCCGGGGACAACGATCGTGCGGGCGTCGAACGCCCCCGCGAGCAGACGGCTCACCGACCGCGGAGCGGTCGACGTTCGCTCGCCGACGAGCACTGAGGTCGGCACCGCGGTCGAGGTGAGCTCGACGAGCGTGGTCCGATCGGCTGCGCTGGCGGTCATCTCGAGCTGTAGCCGCGGTGCGAGCCCTGCGACCAGCGCACGCCCCTTCTCGCCTAGCGCGCTCCACGCGCCGGTGCCGCTCCAGTGCTCCACCAACAGGCAGGCGGCCGCATTGTGATCCGGGAACACGCGCATGAACCGATCGCAGAGGGTCTGCACCTCGCGCAGGGCGTCTTCCTCCCCGGGCACGCGCAGCACGCTGACGACCACCGGATCGACCAACGTGAGCCGCGCCACGCGAGACACGACGGCCAGCCGCAGGTGAAGTCCGAAAAATGCCCCGACCGAGTGGGTGACGAGGTGGAACGCGCCGGCACCCTGCATGTCGAGCCAGCCGCGTAGGTGGGCCACCTCGTCCTTTAGCTGCCACGCCTCGCTCGGTGTCGGCGACCGTCCGTAGCCGAGCATGTCGGGTGCCAACACCCTGGCGCCGTGCGCCTCCAGACTCGTGCGGACCGCAGCCCAGGAGTGGGAGCCGGTGGCGGAGCCATGGAGCAGCACAATGGGAAGGTCGGCCGTCATCGGAGATCCTGACTTCGGGAGAATCTGTGCTCTCAAACCAGCATCGACTGCTGGGCGAATATGCCCGCCATCGCGCCCTGCGATGATGCCTGGGTGACCGAGGGCAAGAAGGGCGTGGCGAGGTCGCCGGCGGCGTAGATGCCGGGCATGGTGGTTTGGCGGCGCTCGTCGACCTTGAGAACGATGCCGGTGGGCGTATCGACCGTGTCGAGGCCCAGTGATTCGTGCAGGCTTGCGGACGGCTTGTTGCGCGGATGGGCGAACAGGATGTCGACCGCGACATTGCGGCCGGTATCGAGGTTGACGGTGGCGATATGGCCCGTGTGATGGGCGATCTCGACGATCCGGCCATCGACGACAGGTATCTGGCGGCGCGCCAGATCGGCCTGGATATCGGGGGGAATGTCGTGACTATCGGAGAAAACCGTCAACTTGTCGGTCCAATCGTGGAAAAGCCTGACAGACTGGTGCGACTGCGGGCCGGACCAGACGAGGCCCCAATGCTGGCCGGCGGCTTCAAAGCCGTCGCAATAGGGGCAGGGCACGATGGACGTGCCCCAGCTTTCGGCAAAGCCCGGAACAGCGGGCATCTGGTCGGCGACGCCATAGCTCAGGATCAGGCGGTGCGCCTCAAGGCTTTCGCCATCGGCCGTGAGGACGGAGAAATCGTCGATGGCGCCGGACACGCTCTCGGCCCGGGCATCGACCAGCCTGATCGTGGGATAGCGCGCCAGCTGCTGCCGCGCCTCGGCCAGGATGGCCAGCGGCGGCTTGTGATCGTGGCCGAGCAAGCCATGCGAGTGGCCGGCGAAGCGATTGCGCGGCAGGCCGGTATCGAGAACGGTGACCTTGCGGCGAGCACGGCCCAACTGGAGGGCGGCGGCGAGGCCGGCAAAGCTGCCGCCGATGATAATGACGTCATCCATGGTAATGGGCTCCGTGTTGTGGATGGAGGGGGCAATGGGCTAGCTTTGAAAGAGGCACACCCATTTTCTTTGTGCGTGAGTTTGGCGACGGCGCGAGGCCGCCCGGGACCTTAACCGCGCCAGGCTTGCGGAACCTTCGCACCCAGCCACTGCGCGAGGCTTGCATTAACCTCGACGGGCTTTTCTTGTGCCATCCAGTGCCCTGAGGAGATGCGCTCGATCGTGAGATCGCGACAAAGCGTCTTCATCGGTTCGGTCAAAGGCGAGTTCACGCAGTCGCACGTGTAGTCATATTCCGCCTCCAAAAATAGAATGGGCATGTCGAGATGGCCGTCATTCAATGCCTCGAGTGCATAGCGAGCGTTGGCTGCATGATTCATGTACAGGGACGCCGTGCCATAAAAGCTCGTTCGCTCGTAGGCGGAGACATAGGCATGCAGGTCGGTCTCGGTGATGATCCGCTCATCACGAGGAAGGTTCGGAGCAGCGCCCATTCCGCCGAACCAGCCTCCATCACGTCGAATCTGGGACGACACCCCCGGCTTGCCTTTCCCATCGGGATCGCCCGCGCGAAAAAGCGTCTTGAAGGTTGCTGCGACGTTCGCCTCCATGGCGCTGGTGGCCTTCTCGAAATGCTCTTCGTAGAAGCGCTGGTACTCCCAGTTGCCGAACGGATATTCGCTTTGCGGGTACAGATCGCGGTTGACCAGCCCGACGAGCACATCAAGTCCCCGCTCGAACGTGGCATAGGGTATGCACAGGTTGGCGACCGCGAGGCAACGGTCAGGATGGTGGCTGGCAATGTTCCAGACGACCACCGCTCCCCAATCGTGCCCCACCCAGATCGCCTTTTCCTTACCGAGGGAGTCGAGCAGCTCGATCATGTCGGCGACGATTTCACGCTGGGCGTAGGCGTCGTGCGTGCTGTAGAGCGAGGACCTTCCATGCCCCCGCAAGTCCGGTGCGATCGCCCGGAAGCCGAGGGCACCGAAGATTGGAAGCTGGTGCCGCCAGCTCAATGCAAGTTCTGGCCAGCCATGGACGAAGATGACCGGCGTGCCTTGGCTCGGGCCGCTTGCAAAATAGAAAGTGCTGTTGCGTGAACTGTGGAAAGTGTTCTCTGTAACTTGAACCGGCGACATCGGGGAGCGCTCCTTTCTGAACTGTGCTCTCAAACCAGCATCGATTGCTGGGCGAAGATACCCGCCATCGCGCCCTGCGGTGTTGCCAGGGTGACCGAGGGCAGCGCGGCGGCGAGACCCGCAAAGCTGCCGCCGATGACGTCATCCATGGTGATGGGCTCCGTGTGTGGATGATGGGTTGGGTTCGGGCTAGCCTGCATGTTTTAGATACTTTGTGGTATCCTATTCCATGAATTAGGATACCGTCAAGGACTGTAATTGCCGTGACCGAAAATAGTCAGGCCCGGCGTGGCCGACCCGTCAACGAGGCGCTTCGCCAAACGATCATCGACGCCGCGGGCGAACTCTTTGTGGAATTGGGTTTTCAAGCGACGACATTGGACAAGGTCGCCCAGCGGGCGAAGATATCCAAGCTCAGCATCTATCGGCACTTCGAGAACAAGGAGGCGCTGTTCAGCGCGGCCATCGCGGCCGGCTGCCATCAGCTGTTTGCACCACAGACCCTTCTTGAAGGCGTCGACGGTTCGGTCGAAGATCAGCTCATGGCGGTGGGATCATTACTGCTTCGCACGCTGTTGAGATCAGACGTCCGCAGTGTGGAAGCCATGGTCATGGCCGACAAGACGAATCAAAAGTCGTTAAGTAAGCTCCATTACGAAGCCGGCCCCGCCCATGTCATCGCCCAAATCGAGGCCCTGTTGCGTCAGTTGCACGCGAAGGCGCTTCTGAACGTGCCCGATCCTCTCCGGTCCGCCCGCTTGTTTGCCGCGCTTTTCAAAGGATCCGATCTCCTGATGATCGCTCGCTTCGATCAGGCGAGAGCGGAGGACGACAACGAAATCGAATCCTATTGCCGGTCGGCCGTCGCCATGTTCATCGCCGCGCACGGTGGCAACGACGACGCGGACGGATAGTCTAGTTAAGGACGGATTAGAACAAGCCGGGCGCGCGGGTCCCTTTCGTCTGCTGGCGCGGCATGGCCGAGAACGATTGGCGGCGCTTGCCGATGGGCGCGATTAAGGACATCGTCCCGCCGACGGCGCCGCCCGATCCCGAAGCGCCCGGCCCATTCTCGCTCGCGACCGGGGGCGCGTGGCCCCGCTAGAAATCACGAAACTTCCCCGCTTTGATGTCTTCGATGGTTTGAACGATCAGCGTCCGATGCGCGATCATGGCCTCCCGGGTCGACTGTAAAGTTCTGAGGAGTTCCGCTGCAGCGGCCGTGTCGTGACCATCGCGCTGAAGGTCTGCGATCAACGACGCTTGTCTACGGATCCGCTCGTTTGCATCCACCAGATCAGCATCAGCCTTGGCGAGTGCCGCCTGTTCCTTCAAAAGATCCATTATTGCCTCCCTCCTGCCATATTGGCCCCGTGATCGCTCGTCAAAGCATACGCTGACGCCAAGCCGAGAGCGCGCCGAAGCGGAAGCCACCGTGGACGGCGGCCTAGTGGCGTAAGGCAAAGGACGCAAGGACCATGCTATCTCGCTGATGTTTTTGCGGCGGTCCCAATGGCCACGACATTTCCCGAAAAAATTCCTCCCGCCGTCCACAATATCCACCCATCCCATTCGTCTTCAAGCGCATGGACCCTCCATTCACTTTGGACCCGATGAACGAACGAGACCGCGACATGACCGCGACGTTCATGCGCGAGCGCACCAGGCTCGGGAATTTCATCCGGCGCCGTGTGCGTGACCCGAGCGACGCCGAAGACATCCTGCAGGACGTGTTCCACGAATTCGTGCAAGCCTACCGTCTGCCCGCGCCGATCGAGCAGGCAAGCGCGTGGCTCTTTCGCGTCGCCCGCAATCGCATCATCGACCGCTTCCGCAAGAAGAAAGAACAGCCGCTCGTCGAGCTGTTCGAAGGCGACGCCACCTCGGACGAGGACGACTACAGGCTGGATCTGGCGCTGCCTGCTCACGATGCCGGCCCCGAAGCGCTCTACGCACGGAGCGTCTTGCTGGAGGCGCTGCAAGCAGCGCTCGACGAATTGCCCGCAAATCAGCGCGAGGTGTTTTTCGCGCATGAACTGGAAGGGCGAAGTTTTAAGGACATGGCGGCGCAAACCGGCGTGGCGATCAACACGCTGCTCGCACGCAAGCGCTACGCGGTGCTGCACCTGCGCGCGCGATTACAGGACACCTATGAGGAACTCGATTTCTAACGGAGCCGATCGATGAATTACCGCAATATCAGATGTGCCGGCAAGGCCGCGCTTGTACTCGTGGCGATCGGCGCGCTTGGATGGGGGGTCACGCTCTTGTGGAACTGGGTTATGCCCGCGCTCTTCGTCGGCGCGCGTACGATCGATTTCGCGCATGCGCTCGGCTTGCTCGTGCTGAGCCGAATCCTCTTCGGCGGGTTTCGCGGCCACGGCGGCGGCTGGCGCCACAAGCACCATTGGCGCAAGTGGGAAGCGATGACGCCCGAGGAGCGCGAGCGTTTCCGCTCGGCATGGCATGCGCGGCGCGAAGCGTCGAAAGGGGAATGACATGAGCGATACGTCGACTACTGCCTGCAAGCAGCCGCCGGGCGTGATCGTGCCGACTGTCGATCTGCGCCGCTGCGAGGGTAAGGGAGATTGCCTCGCAGTCTGCCCCGAGAAGGTATTCGAGATCCGGCGTATCGACGAGGCCGATTACCGCGGCCTCGGCGCGCTGCATCGTTTCAAGCTGCGCGTGCACGGCATGCAGGTCGCCTACACGCCGAACGCCGACGCATGCCGTTCGTGCGGACTGTGCGTGACGGCCTGCCCCGAGGGCGCGATCAAACTGACCAGGGCCAGCTGAACGCGCCTTCACGGAGGATTGCGGTCCTCGGCTCACGTCGCGCAGCTATTGCACTTACGTCGCCGACGCGAAGGCTGGCGATCAACTCGTCGTGATTTTCCGTTCTTGGCTCGAGCGCGAGGGTATTGCCGCGCCAGTCCGCCGCGACAGCGCTAGCGTGCCGAGGCTCTAGTGATTGCCCGTCAGTTGGACCATGAAGTCGACAAAAGCTCGGGTCTTTGCCGGCACATGGTGCCGGGATGGGTAGTAGACGTATAGCGGATACCGTTCGTCCGCCCATTCGGGCAAGAGATTGATCAATCGGCCGTCAGTAATCAGTGGCGCGGCACTGAGCAGCAACATCTGCGCAATTCCGGAACCGGCAAGGCAGGCGTTGAGCAGGGCACCCGGATCATTGACCGTGAGACGTCCCCGAGTGTCAACCACAATGCGTTTTCGCTTGCGATGGAATTCCCACGGGAACGGCTTGCCTGTCTCCGGATTGCGAAATTCAAGGCACCTGTGGCTTCGACTTTCAAGGTCCTCAGGTTTGGCTGGGCGCCCCCAGCGAGCAACGTACGAGGGCGACGCGACCGTCACGATGCGGGTATCGAGCAGCTTTCTCGCGATCAGGGTCGACGCTTTGGGCTCGCCGAATCGCACGGCGAGGTCGAAGCCGTCCATGACGAGGTCGCCTAGGCTATCTCGCGCGATGAACTCGATTTCGAGTTCGGGGTGCGCATCCATGAACGCATCGAGTTGTTGCCCGAGAATGGCCCGGTAGACCACCGGGTCCAGATTGACTCTGAGCTTTCCACGAACGGCGGAGGCGCCACCTGCTGCGACAGCGGCGGCTTCCTCCAGCCCGGCCAGATGGGGCATGACCTGCTCGTAAAAGCGGCGACCCTCTTCGGTCAGGGAGACGGAGCGCGTTGTGCGATTGAAGAGCCGGATGTTCAATCTTTTCTCGAGCCTCGCAATCGCCCGGCTGACACCTGGTGGCGTCATTCCGATTACTTCCGACGCGGCCGCAAACGTACCTGCATCCACTACGGCGGCGAACACGCTGATGCTGCCGGAAAGCTTCTCGCTACTGGGTCTCATCGTTGTTCGAGTCAATACAGGGTGACAGATCGCGGCCGATCAACCGAAGGCCAACGCTGTGCCGTGCGGCGGTGCCGGGCATCTCCTTCAGCATGCCGGATTAGTGACGTGTTGTCACTTATCTAATTCCATCCATGTCATTTTGTTTGGCCCGGTGTTTGTCCAGAATGCGTCTCACCGAGGGTCGGCGCTGCGTCACCCTTTGTATCCATACTTGGAGAACGAGCAATGTATGCAATAACAGGAATCACCGGCAAGGTCGGCGGCGCACTGGCTCGCGAACTGTTGGCCAAGGGTAGGCCGGTGCGAGCGGTCGTGCGCGATGCGACGCGCGCAGAGGCGTGGGCAGAGCGAGGTTGCGCGATCGCCACGGCTTTCATGGAAGATGCTTCGTCGCTCGCCGCCGCGTTCGAAGGCGCGACGGGCGTTTTCATCCTCCCGCCTTCGGAGTTCGATCCTCAGCCAGGGTTTCCTGAAGCGCGGAAGGTGATCGAGGCGGTGTCCACTGCGCTCCTGAAGGCGCGGCCCGAAAAGGTCGTTTGCCTGTCGACGATCGGTGCCCAGGCTGAGGAACTCAATCTGCTTACTCAACGCACGCTGATGGAGCATGCACTGCGCGAGATGCCGATGCCGGTGACGTTCCTGCGGCCGGGCTGGTTCATGGAGAACGCCGAATGGGATGTTGCGTCTGCAAGCGACGATGGCGTGATTGCAAGTTACCTGCAGCCGCTCGACAAGCCCGTGCCGATGGTCGCTACCGCGGATGTAGGCCGCGTTGCAGCCGAACTGCTTCAGCAGACGTGGCGTGGTGTGCGCGTCGTCGAACTTGAAGGTCCACGCCGGGTGAGTCCTAACGATCTCGCATTGGCGTTCGCCCGCACGTTGGGTCGTCCGGTACGTGCGGAAGTTGTCGAAAGGCGGACGTGGGAAACGCTGTTCCGCAGGCAGGGGATGAAGCATCCTCTACCCCGCATGCGGATGCTGGACGGCTTCAACGAAGGCTGGATCGATTTCGAAGGCCATTCTGATGAAGTTTTGTGCGGCCAGGTCGAACTTGAGGCGGTTCTGGGCGAGCTGTGTCGCGCCGAATCTGACCAAAGCCGATAGGGCACCGGCGACTTGTTTTCTGCTCTCCCCACATTGTTCGAATGGATCGACATTTCGTGTTGCACTGAAACGTCGATCGATGCGGCACCGCTAAAGTCGTCTCCACACCGGACTTAGCCTGAAAGACGCAACGGGACCGAGCCCGCTACCGAAGACAACCAAGTGGAGAAAAAATGATGCAAGACGTTGCAATCGAACTCGATGATCAGCCGGGCGCGTTGGCGAGGATGGGCGAAATTTTGGGGCAGGCGGACATCAGCATCGAAGGAGGCGGCGTGTGGATCGTGGATGGCGTAGGTGTTGCGCATTTCCTGTTTTCGGACGGGAAGGCTGCGCAGCTTGCACTCGAGAGCGCGGGCATTGCAGTGCGCGCCGTCAACGATGTTCTTGTGCAGCGGTTGCGCCAGGACGTGCCGGGACAGCTCGGAAAAATCGCACGACAGATGGCCGACGCGGAAGTTAATATCGAGGTGATGTACAGCGATCACGATCATCGATTGGTCCTCGTGGTCGACGACTATGCGAAGGGGCTGGCCGTCTCCGAAGCTTGGGAGCGCGAGCGCGCGGCCGCCACTCAGGTTGTCACCGCGGCGGGCATATGACGCGCCATAGATATGCGGTTACGGTCGATTGGACCGGCGCGCGTGGAGTCGGGACGCGAAGCTATACGTCCTACGGCCGCGACCACGTGATCACCGTAGCCGATAAGCCGACTATCGACGGCTCGAGCGACGCGGCTTTTCGGGGCGATGCGTCACGCCACAATCCCGAAGATTTGCTCGTCGCGAGCCTCTCGGCCTGCCATATGCTTTGGTATCTGCATGTGTGCTCGCAGCAGGGATTGATCGTGACGGGCTATCGCGACGACGCATCAGGCACGCTCGAGGTACGGCCCGATGGCGCGGGTGCATTCACGAACGTCACATTGAGGCCGCAGGTCGAGCTCGACGCATGCCACGACGAGGTCGACGCCGCGAAGGCGCACGAGCTACATCAACTCGCGCATCGCCATTGCTTCATTGCGAACTCGGTAAGGTTTGAGGTCGCCATCGAGCCGACTGTTCGGTGTGCTCGGATCAGCGGTTGGCGAACACCGGCTGATTCCTGACGCTCTCACGCTGCAGCATTCTCCCGTACCAGGCGTGAAGTGCCTCATACTCCTCAGGCACCGGCAGCTCCACCAGCATCGCAAAGATCAAACCACCGATGACAGTGATATCGGCCATCGAGAAAGCCTCGCCCGCGACATACGGTTGCCCTTGCAGAACAGCATCAAAGTAGCGCATGCCCCTCAGCGCTTTGTCGCGTTGACGGAACCCCCACTCGGGGTTTTGATATGTTTCCACAGTGGGGCCTAACCCCGGCGTGCCGTGATGGAAATAGACGCTGATGGCATCGAGCAGCTCCAACTCGGCGCGCTTGCTCATCATGTGGACGATGCCTTTTTCGCGCGGTGTGCTTCCCGTGAGCGTAGGTACGCCATCGAGCGCGTCGAGGTATTCGGTAATGGCAGTGCACTCGGCAATACAGGTCCCGTCATCGAGTTCAAGCACCGGCAGCGTGCCCGAATAGTTTTTGCCTGCGATGAACTCGGGCCTTTTATGCTCTCCCTTGTAAAGGTCAACCATCGCGAACTCGACGCGCGATTGCAGCCCTTTTTCGGCCAGGGCGATACGCACGCGCGTTGGATAGGGCCCTGTCGGGAAGTCATAGACCTTCATCACTGGCAGTGACGCTGCATTGAAATTGGCGGTATGGGAAGTCATGCGGGCGCTCAGTAGAGTCAGTTGGTTGCATCGGATCGGGCAACGCGAAGACACGTCACCCGCATCTACCTAACGTTCGTTAGGTTAACCATATAAGGTACAATGCGCGGTGTCAACACCCGTTTCCTGTTTGCGGAGGCTGAAGCAGTGAGGAATGACGCGAGCTCGAACTCGAGAGAGAGAATCCTGGTAGCCGCGACGAGGCTCGCGCAGACACACGGCTACGGCGGGTTGAATTATCGTGATCTCGCGGACGAGGTGGGTATCAAGGCCGCGAGCATCTACCATCACTTCGAGAGCAAGGCCGATCTCGGCGCAGCGGTAGCGAGGCGTTACTGGGAAGAGTCAGCGGCGGCTCTGGATGACATGCTGGCTAAATCGCACGATCCGCTGCACTGCCTGCGTCACTATCCAGATACATTCCGCAAGGCGCTCGAGACCGGCAATCGCATATGCCTTTGCAGCTTCATGGCCGCCGAAACCGACGACCTCCCGGAAGTGGTGATGAAAGAAGTCCGGACCTTCGCCGACGTCAATGTGGCGTGGCTCAGCAAGGTTCTATCCGCGGCGGCAGTAGTCGGCTCGCGGGAGAGCAAACACCGGGCTCGAGCGATCTTTGCCGCGATCGCCGGCGCTCAGCTCATCGCAAGGAGCCGTTCCGATCTCTCCCTCTATGACGCACTGATCGACAACTATCGAAAAGCGGGCCTCTTGCCCGCGTAGCAGTGAAGCACCAATTCAGAATGCTGCGCGACCCCTTCTGCCAGGCGTGATGCGTGACTGCGCTCGGTCCTTGCGATGACTTCAAAGCCGAGTTCGACAAGCTGGTGGACCGCATAGACGCGGCCCGAGACGGCAACGTCGCCGATTTTCTCAAGCAGCCGACTTCGTTGCGGCGTACTCGTCGCCGACCATCATCTTGACCACCGATTCGCCATCGGTTTCGGAAACACGTTTTTCTCCGACCGCCTCACCGCGCCGTAGCACGACGATCCGGTCCGACACACTGAAAATATCGTGCAAATTATGCGAAATCAGGATGACGGAGACGCCTTTCTTCTTGAGCCCAAGGATCAGTTCCATCACTTTTCTCTGCTCGGGCACGCCCAGAGCGGCCGTGGGCTCGTCCATGATCAAGACTCGTGCGTTCCAGTAAATCGCGCGTCCGATGGCGATGGCTTGGCGCTGTCCGCCCGAGAGCATCTTGACGGGCCCGTAGATCTTCTTTTCCGGTATCACGATGTCGAGCTGGTCCAGCACCTCGCGCGCCACTGCGGCCATGCGCGGCCGATCGATCGTGCTTACGCCAAACCGTCGGTTCAACGGCTCACGCCCCAGGAAGATGTTGCTGCCGACGTCGAGATTGTCGGCAAGCGCAAGATCCTGGTAGATCGTCTCGATGCCCTTCGCACGCGCGTCATGCGGATCGTGCATATCGAGTGGTTCGCCATCAAAATAGACTTGGCCTTCGCTGGGCTGATAAACGCCTGAGATGATCTTGATCAATGTCGACTTGCCCGCACCGTTGTCCCCGCACAGTGCGACCACCTCACCCGGATAGACCTCCATCGACACCTTCTTGAGCGCCTCGACGCCGCCGAAGCGAATCGACACATTCCGTACTTCAAGTAGCGGTTGGCTCATGATTAAACTCCGAGACGTTCCTTATACTGGTCGATCAGCACCGAGACAATGATGACGACGCCCACCGCAATGAATTGCCAGAACGCGTCGACGTTGATGAATACGAGCCCGAACTCGATCACGGCGATGATGAGCGCGCCGATTAACGTACCGATCAGATTGCCGGTGCCGCCGAACAAGCTTGCACCGCCGATCACCACAGCGGCGATGGAGTTAAGCAACATCGGTTCCCCGGCGGTGGCCGAGCCTGCGGAGAATCTCGCCGTGTAGACGATGCCCCCGACCGCAGCGAAGGCCGCTGAAAGCATGTAAATCACAATCAGATGCCGACGCACATTGATGCCTGCGCGAGCGGCCGACTGTTCGTTGCCGCCGACCGCATAGGTGTATTGGCCGAAGCGGGTACGAGACAGAATGAAGTGCATCAAACCCAACAACACGCCTGTGACGATCACCGGGTTCCAGCCCGAGCCAAGCCATTGCAGTCCCGGGTTATCAACCGATACCGTCATACCGCTGCCGGCGGCGAGAAACCCAACGCCGCGGGCGATGCCATACATGCCCAGTGTTCCGATAAACGCGGGTACCCGATAGCGTGCAACAAGAACGCCGTTAATCGCACCGGGAATGACGGAGACGGCAATCGTTAGCGGAACCGAAAGGCAAAGCGACCAAGCCGATGCCCCGCCAAGCAGCGTGAACTGTGCCGCGCACACGGCGGCGAGGCCCATCACGAAGCCGACCGACAGATCGATGCCGGCGGTGACGATCACGAACGTCTGCCCAATTGCGAGAAGCATCGGTGCGCTCGCGGCGAGCGCGATCGACTGCAAGTTGTAGGCATTGACGAGAAACGATCTGTGCTGGGTGACTTGTGACCAGACTTCAAAGAAGAGACAGAGCGCCGCGAGAAAGAGCCAAGGCCAGAAGCGCCCGACAAGATCTGCATAATCGACCCTCGCCGTCCACGGTAAGCGCGTTACGGATTGCAGGCCCGGAAGTGAAGGGGACTTTTGCATTGCAATGTCTCCGAATGCCTCAGTGCAAACACCGGACAGCGGTTTCGGGCCGCCGCCGGCGAATATCAGTTGGAATAGATGAATTGCTTGACGTTGGGATTGTCGATGTTCGACTTATCCATAACGACGAAGCCCGTGTCTTTTTCCTTCGGGATCGGTTTGCCACGGATCGCGTCGACCGCGTACTTGACGCCGTAGTAACCCATGTCGGCTGGCCGTTGCGCGATGGCATAGTCGACAAGGCCACTCTTCAAGTCTTTGTCGATGCCCGGCACGGCGTCGAACACGATGAGCTTCACCTTGCCGCTTTTTCCCGCCATCTGCAATGCCTGCGAAACGCCCTTGCCTGAGAAGGTATTCGTTCCAAACACGCCTGAAAGTCCAGGCTCCCGTGCCAACACCCCCGACACATCGGAGACCGCCTTGTTCGCGTCGTCTTCGCTGTAGAGCGTCGGCAGAACCTTGATCTTCGGGTACTTTTTCATTTCCTCCTGGAAGCCCCGCACGCGTGCATCGGTACTCGACACGCCCGGCTTCAGGCTTTCGCAGAAGACGACGCCTTTCTCGCCGATCGCCTTTGCCAGCGTTCGGGCCGCGATGCGTCCGCCTTCCTCGTTGTCAGACGCGATGAATGAGCGCGGAAAATCCGCGTTTCCGCTACCGGTCTGATACCGGCCGGTACCGATGAAGGTGTCCACAGTGATGACCTTGATTCCCGCATTCTTCGCCTCTGTCAGCGGTTCGATCAGTTGCTGCGCGTCGACAGGCGAAATCAGGATCGCATCGGGGTGCTTGGCGATGAACGCCTTGAGGATGGGCACCTGCTCGGTCGTATTCCAACTTTTCGGCAACTGAAACAGCAGTTGAACACCGTCTTCGGCCGCTGCCTTTTGCGCGCCGTGGTACATCGTGAAGTAGAAGGGGTCAACCACGCCCGGCAACAGGGCGACAACGGGGTGGTCCTTCGTCGCATACGCGGAAGGAGAGGCGATGACCGAAAGCATGAGGGCGCCGAATACGGCGCCCAGCGCGCGACGGCGCATACGCAAAAAACGAACTGGAATCGAAGGCTTTTTGGCCATCACTGTCTCCTGTGAATGCGTTTCCGAAGAGGTGCTGCGTGCTAGGGGTCGCAGCTAAACGTTTAGCGAAACGTTTCGCCCACTGTAGGAAGCGTTGCAGTACATGTCAATCAACCGTCGGGTAAACATGGAGACTGTTGCTCTAATCGACCCCTGTTCGCACGTGGTTTTCGCGAGTTTTCGGTAAAAACCCGGATGTCTATGGACCCGCTCACTTGCTATAAAAGGCCCATCGAAACGTTTCGCTAAACGTTTCGCCGACAACGCAACGCAACGCCGAATGGAGACGCGACCTCATGTACACGAAACAAGCGATACGGGAGCTCGGAGTCAGCGACGCGCTCACGAGTGACCAGTTGCGAGACCTGGACGAAAAAGGCTACTTCCTCGTCGAGGATCTTCTGAGCCCGGACGAATGTCGCTCGATGGCCAGGGAATTCGAGCGACTCCATCAAATCGAGCGCCTGACAGGGGGGCATGAAGTGCACGTTGAGCCCGGTGCACGTCGCATATCGAATATCTTCAATAAGAGCCCGGCGTTCGATCAATGCCTGGAGCTTCAGCCGGTGTTGGCCGCGGCGCACCACCTACTCGGCGAGATCAAGGTGCATGGAGCCAACTTGCGGGATCCGATAAAAGGGTTCGGCCATCAACAGCTGCACGTTGACGTGCCCAAGTATTTCGCTGACGACTGGTGGGTGGTCAACGCCATCGTTCTCTTTGACGACATGACGCTGGAAAACGGACCGACCCGAGTCGTGCCGGGTTCCCATAAATGGGCGCCGATCAATGTGCCCGTCGTCAACCAAGGCGACTGGGAGCCGGGGCCCATTTCGGAAGAGGACCGCGAGCGAATTCCCGCGGACCTCGACGCGCCCTATCCGGGTGAAGTTCATCTGACTGGTCGCGCAGGCAGCGTGTTCGTCATGAACGCGTCAGGCTGGCACAGCGGCACGCTGAAAAAGAACGATGCGAACCGCCGCGTGCTGCATCTGACGTACACTCGACGGGATCTTCCCCAACAACTCGTCCAGATTGACCACCTGACGTCTCAGCTCTATGAGCGCATGCCGCCGGCGCATCGGTTCCTGCTCGAGATTGAGCCAACCCGTACCCCGGATGGCGTTCTTCGGCAGCCGAAGCGCGAGCACGCCGGATGGTGGAACTGAACGAGTGAGAAGCCCAGCGCACCACTTCGTGGAACAAGAATCATGGCAACAATGAAGGATGTGGCACGCCTCGCGGAAGTTAGCGTGGCGACCGTCTCGGCGGTCTTGTCCGGCTCGACATATGTGAGCCCGGATCTGACGGCGCGTGTTCGCTCCGCAGTCAAGACGTTGGGATATGCCCCGAATACGATCGCGAGCAGCCTGAAGAAAGGCACAACCAAGCTTCTAGGCCTTGTCGTGCCGGATATCACGAACCCGTTCTTCACCGAGTTGGTCCACTGTATCCAGAAACGCGCGCATGCGCTGGGCTACTCAGTCCTCTTGTTCGACAGCGATCGGGATTTCGAACAGGAGCGTGCCTACTTGCGCATGCTGCGCGCGCATCTGGCCGTCGGCACAATCCTTTGTGCTTCGGCACCTGAACGGTCGTATGACGAGCTCCGCTCCGACTCCGGCTTTATGCCGATCGTGGTAGTCGACCATGTGGTGCTCTCCAATGAGTGGGACTCGGTCGCGCTCGACAACATGGGCGCCGCACGCCTTGCTGTCGAACATATTCTGAAATTCGGTCACAAGCGCATTGCCATCATCGCCGGGCCTACTTATCTCGTGCCCGGTCGCGACCGCTTGCGCGGCTTCGAGCATGCGCTGGCAGCCGCAAACGTGCCGGTCGTGCCCGAGTATGTTCGTCAAGGCGCATTCGGCGAGCCGGAAGCCTACCAAGCCGCGCTTGAGCTCATGGATCTGCCGGAGCCGCCGTCCGCTATTTTTGTTGCCAACAACCAGATGCTGATCGGCACAATGCGAGCACTGGCTGAAAAGCGCGTTGCTTGTCCTGAGGACGTATCGGTTACCGCAATTGACGATTTTCCATGGGCAAGCGCGTTTTCCCCTGCGCTGACGACCGTACGCCAGCCGGTCGACTCGATGGCCCAAGCCGCTCTCCGGATGCTGATCGAGCGCATCAATGGAGACGACCGCAGCCCCCGACACATGGTCTTTTCGCCAGAGCTCGTCGTCCGTCAGTCATGTAAAAGTCCACCCTCGAGGGGCGATTCGGTGGCCGGTTCGGCAAGCCCGATGGTCTCTGTAACCGCGGGCCAGTAATCGCGGAAAAAGTCGCGCTCTAAAAATGCCAGCGCCGCCGAGCAGTTGCTCGCGGAAAGGAATACATAGTGGAAAGCCAAATAGAAGCGGTGCAGCCCACAAGCGGCGTCACGATTCCCGGACCGATCGGGTTTGGGGGTGCGCCTCTGGGCAATTTGTTTTCGCCCGTATCCGAAGAGCTCGCGGCGCAGACGATATCCGCGGCATGGAAAAGCGGCGTCCGGTATTTCGACACCGCGCCGTTTTACGGCACGGGGCTCTCGGAACGACGCCTGGGCCAAATACTCCGCGAATTGCCGAGGCAGGAGTTCGTGCTGTCCACTAAGGTTGGCCGAATCCTCGTTCCGGACGATTCAGTGCCGTCTGCCCAGAATGGCTATGTCTTCGGTCTGCCTTTCCGCGTCGAGTACGACTATTCATCGGACGGCGCATATCGCTCCATCGAGGACAGCCTCGAGCGCCTCGGTATGGATCGGATCGATGTTGTCTATATCCACGATGTCGCGGAAGACACGCATGGCCCCGATTGGGAAACGCAGTATCGCACCGCAATGGACGGCGCGGCGCGAGCGCTCTCCGACCTGCGCGCGCAGGGCGTGATCGGATCATGGGGTTTGGGCGTCAACCGAGTGGAACCCTGCATCAGGGCGCTGATTGATTCGGACCCGGATGTGTTCCTGCTTGCTGGTCGATATACGTTGCTCGATACATCGGCGCTGGACAGCTTGATTCCCGCATGCGAACAGCGCGGAGCAAAACTGGTAGTCGGCGGCCCCTACAACTCGGGACTTCTCGCAGGGGGTACGACGTTCGAATATTCGACGGCGCCCGTTGAAATGGTCGAAAAGGCTGCTCTGATCGGAGCGCGCTGTGCTCAGTTCGGCGTAAGCCTAAAGGCCGCAGCGTTGCAGTTTTGCAGCGCCCCGGAGGCAGTTTGCGCTGTCATCGCCGGCGCACGGAACCCGGACGAGGTTTGCGAAAACGTGAAAGAGATGTCAGCGCAGATTCCAGCCGACCTCTGGCGGATGCTGAAGACTGACGGGCTGATTCCGGCACACGCGCCGGAGCCCATTCGTTGATAGCGCCTCGGGGCGCGAGCTTAACGGCTACCCAGCAGCGCGCGGACATGTCATTGCACCGGCAAGCGGTAGGACCAGGGGATGATGAGGGGGCTAGTCCCGGCTTGCCGAGATGGAAATAGACGCTGATGGCGCCACCATTCGAGTGCGCTGCTACGAAAAATAGGCCGGGTGGTCAAGATCGGCGATTAGCCCGGGTTGTTGCGGCTTCCAGCGAAGCAGGGACCGGGTTCGCTCGCTCGACGCCGGCATGTCCATCGTTGCGAACCTGAACCAGCCGAAATGCTCTGCTGCCTCTTCAGGCGACTTCGAAACGACGGGGACGTTCAGGCGTCGGCCGATCACTTCGGCGATTGCCTTGAACGGTACGCCCTCTTCGGCGATGGCATGGAAGGGGCCCGCTTGCGCGCCGCGTTCGAGCGACAGCCGGAAGACTCGCGCCGCGTCGAGGCGATGCACCGCGGCCCAGCGATTAGAACCATCGCCGACATAGACGGAGACGCCTTTTTCCCGTGCGAGGTCGATCAGCCTCGGCACGAAGCCGTGATCGCCATGACCATGCACCGACGGGGGGAGGCGCACCGCCGACGCGCGCACCCCGCGCGCCGCCAGTGCGATGGCGGCCTCTTCGGAGGCGCGAGGCCATGCGGGATCGATACCCTGCACCATGTCCTCGGTCACGAGACGACCCGGCGCCAGCAGCCCGGTGCCGCTCGTCACGAGCAACGGACGGTCCGAACCTTCGAGCACGCCGCCGATCGTCTCGATGGCGAGCTTGTCGACCAAGCAGTTCTCCGCGAACTTCGAGAAATCGTGATTGAAGCCCGTGTGGATCACGCCGTCCGCAGCCGCGGCGCCGCGACGCAGGATGTCGAGGTCTTCCAGCGTGCCGCGCAGGACTTCGGCGCCTGTGGCGGCCAGGGCTGCCGCCTTCTCTTCCGAACGGCAAAGGCCGATCACCTGATGGCCAGCGGCGATGAGGTCGTTCACGACGGCCGAGCCAACCCAGCCGGTTGCACCGGTAACAAACACACGCATGATCAAAATCTCCTTCTGGAATTGCGGAAATAAGTTGCCCACGCTGAAAATGGCGATAAACAGCGATGGGAACAGGTTCGAAAGATGGAAAGCAACCGATCGAAAGTAGACCGGGGCTAACTCTCGGCTCATAATCGATCCGGGTAAAGAAGTTAACTTATACGGGTGTAGTTCCTAACCGGATGAGCGGACCAGCCACGAACGACAACGCCCTTGGGGCCTATTTGAAGGATCGCCGCACGAGGCTCGATCCTGCTGCCTTCGGGATTGCCGGCGGTCGGCGACGCACGCCCGGTTTGCGTCGTGAGGAAGTGGCCCAGCGGGCCAACATCAGCGTGACGTGGTACACCTGGCTCGAACGCGGGCGCGGCGGACCGCCGTCCGCCGCGGTGCTGGACCGGATCGCGAGCGCGCTGATGCTGACGGATGCCGAGCGCGAGCATCTTTTCCTGCTTGCCTTGGGGCGACCGCCGGAAGTCCGTTATCAGGAAACCGAAAGCATTTCCCCACGCATTCAGCGTGTCCTCGACGCGCTGGTCTATAGCCCGGCCTACGTGAAGACGCTGACGTGGGATCTCGTTGCCTGGAATCACGCCGCAGGGGTTGTTTTCAACTACGACGAGCTGGACCCGTCACAGCGCAATATCCTGCGGCGCATCTTCTGCGATCCGCGGGTCCGAGACTTTCAATCCGACTGGGACAGCGTTGCTCGGCTGCTGGTGTCGGTCTTCCGGGCCGATGCGGCACGCGCGGCAGCGACCGACGCGGCTGCGAGCGTGGCGGCGCTGGTAGAGGAGCTTAGCCGAGCCAGTCCAGAGTTCGCGATGCTATGGAAGACCCATGACGTTCGCTCTTTCGGTGAAGGCACTAAACAACTGTTGCATCCACAGGGCGGACCGCTCGTGTTCGAGCATTCGTCTTTCGTCATCGATGGCCGTCCCGACCTCAGCATGGTCATCTATTCCCCTGCGACGCCCGCGGACACCGACGTGGTCCGCTCGCTCATCGAAAAGCGTCAAAAGGCGTCCCGCTGACCGGCCCAGCGGAAAACCCTATCAGACCTTGCAACCGACTGTACCGGCCAGCGTTCGGCCGTGATTCCCCAAAGGCTGCGGTCAACGGCCTCGTGACCCGCGGTGCCAGCGCACTCAAGACGAAAAGTTTCCTATGGCAGCATGGCCTGGAAAGACCGCACCACATCGGCGTTGAATTGTTTATGAAACGCCGCCCGGTCGAAGCCCGGCAGGCTGTTGCAGATTTCCGGCCGCATCCGGGAAAGACGCGCATCGCACGGTGGCAGGAAGTCATAGTGACCCGCGTTGGCAACCACGTGATATTCGGGTGCATGGGGCAAATCAGCGCGTACCGGCTCGTCATAGTAGGGATGCGGCTGATGCCGATCGTCGGCCGCGCTCCAGAGCTGGACGGGGGCGCGAACGCCGCTTAGCCCTGCGCGGCCGAAAGTAAATCCGAACGAAGGTGCAGCGATGACGAGGGCCTTGATGCGCGGATCGTGAACCCAGGCGCCGGCGGGAACATTCGCGGCGAAATGGAGGTCGACGCGAGCCTGCTGCAGGGCCCCACACAGATCGTGATCCGGGTGCACCTCACAAAACGGGGCGATTTTCGAAACGTCCGGGATACCGCCCGCGGCCACGAGCACGGTGAAGCCGCCGTTGGAAAAGCCAAACGCGCCGATGCGGGCGGCATCCAGCCGCTTGTGCCAACGCCACTCGTCGAGCATATAGTCAACCAGCCGGCGAAGCTGGGCGGGACGGCGCCAAAGTTGCAAGACCCGGCTCTGGTCGTCGAAAGTGTCACCGGCGTGACTGACCGCTGCCGCGACGAAGCCCGCGTGAGCCAACGCGAGAGCCGTGTCGTAATGGCCGCTGTACCAGCCTCCGCCGCCGTGTGACATCACCACCAGGGGCAGGTGATTGCCCGCGATCGGCGCGTCCAGCGCTACGGTCTGGGTGAAAGTGTCCGACGAGTGCAAAGTCGCCGGCGCATTAGTCGGAAACCAGATGCCGGCCGTGAGCGGTGGCTCGGCACCGTTCGGTATTTTGACCTCCGCAAAGCCGACATCGGCTGCGAAGACAGGCGCGGCAATCAGGCCCAAAAGGGCGGTGAGAATGGCCATCAACCCCATGATCGTCTCGGTTGTTGTCGTCGCTCAGACCGAACGGTACTAAGTACAGGACTGCTTCGATCTCATTCTCATATCAAAGGATCAGCGTGACTGCAACTTGAATCCTTCGCCGCCGATACCTGCCCGGTCCACCGCCGCAATGCGGTTGCGCCCGTGCTCCTTGGCCTGATAGAGCTGCGCATCGGTGAGATTGATGAACGCAGTGAGGTCGATACCTTCATTCGGCGCAACGGTGCCCACTCCGAAGCTCGCTGTGACTCGCTGACCGTGCGGCGAGCGCAGATGGGCGATGGCTTCATCCCCAATCAGCTTGCGGCAACGCTCCGCGACGCGCATGGCCTCATCGGCATCGGTCTCCGCGAGTACGAGCAGGAATTCCTCGCCGCCATAGCGGCCCAGGAACGCGTTTGGACCCGCAGCTTCGCCGAGCACGCGTGCGATGCGCTTAAGACATTCGTCGCCCTGCACGTGACCGTAATAGTCGTTGTACGACTTGAAGAAATCGATGTCGATCATGACGAGCGAAAGCGGCTTGCCTGATGCCGCCGCGCTCGCCCATTCGCGCTCGATGAGCGTATCGAGCATGCGGCGGTTGCCGACGCCCGTCAAACTGTCAGACAGCGACAGGCGTTCCAGTTCGCGCTGGAGCTCCGCGAGCCGTTCCTCTGTGCGCTTGCGTTCGCTAATGTCGAACATGAAACCGATCAGTGCCTCGACGTCGCCGTTCTCTTTGCGCACGACGTGGACAACGTCGCGAATCCATACGTAGCCGCCGTCGGCCGTCAGTGCGCGATAGTCCGCTTCGTGGTCAGTGCCCGCCTGCGACTGCGCGACGCAAAAATTAACCACGGATTCTCGATCGTCCGGGTGCATGCGCGCGGCCCAGTCCTCGACCGTTTTCCAAGTGGACGGCGCATAGCCGAGCAGCGCTTCGATCTGCGGGCCGATATAGGCGAACTGCATCGTCGCCCAGTCGATCTTCCAGGGGATCGCTCGGGTGGATTCGAGCAGCGTGCGATAAACGGCAGGGTTGTCCTCCCCTGGCACGCGCTCAGACGGTACAAGGCTGTCCTGGTGGCGCAGGAATACGGCCTGAAGTGAACTGCCGGCCAAATCTTTGTCTTCGTGGCTCATCGTGATTGTCCAATAACGCGTAAGTGCGTTATCGGCCGGTCGCAGCGGCGCCTTGAACGCGGCACGGAAAATCGGTCGCCAAAACCTGATACTGCGCGGCTTGCCGACCATCGGATCGAGCAGTTCCTCGCACAGTTGAACTCGCGTTCGGCATTCGCTCGGCATGGCTGCGCTGCGCCGGGTGAGTGCGATGCAGGAATCGGTAGTTTTTACGTTTCCCGCAACGCTGCCATCGCACTCCGCGCTACCTGCCTATACTCATATGGCAGGATGAATGCTGAATGGCTTTTTCAGCAGCAAGCCACTTTGCGTGTCTTGCGCGCGTCGTTGCAACGCCTTTCGAAGCCAAATCCGCAAGACGCTGTTCGATCGAGGCCATCGTTGTGCAGCAATCCGTGGAGGGAGCCACAGACATGAGCGGCACCTACAACCCCTTACTGGTTTTTGTCTCCTTCGTTGTCGCATTCCTTGCTTCGTATACCGCCATCGAACTGTCCAGCCGAATCTCGTTGTTACCACAGGCACGGGGACGGACAAGCTGGCTAGTGGGTGGCGCCATTGCAATGGGAATCGGCATCTGGTCAATGCACTTCATTGGCATGCTGGCTTTCGCGCTACCAATCCCAGTTGGATACGATCTTTCCACCACGGCGGCTTCGCTCCTGATCGCGGTGTTGGCTTCATTGGTGGCGTTGATCACGGTCACTCGGGGAACGCTCTCCCGCGCCCGCCTCGGTGCCGCGGGCACTCTCATGGGGCTGGGGATCGCCGGCATGCACTACACGGGCATGTCGGCGATGGAGATGTCTCCGCCGATTCACTACACGTTCTCGATCCTGATGGCGTCGGTTGCCATTGCAATAGCAGCGTCGATCGCCGCGCTGTGGATTGCCTTCACGCTGCGGACGCCCGAGCAGCAAAACCTCACCTTCAAGCGTCTCGGCTCGGCGATGATCATGGGACTGGCAATCACCGGCATGCACTATACCGGCATGGACGCGGCGAATTTTCAGGCGGGAAGTATCTGTCTCGCTGCGAACAAGCTCGATGCGAACTGGTTGGCACTGCTGGTTTCAACGAGTTCATTCACCGTGCTGATCGGAACGCTGGTCTTCCTGGGGCTTAATACCAGCAACTTGTCCCGCTCGCTCACGCGAGCAAACGACGAGTTGCGTCAAAGGGGCGCCGAACTCCAGGAGAGCGAAAAGCGCTTCCGGGCTACGTTCGAGCAGGCGGCCGTCGGCATTGCGCATGTCGGACCGGATGGCCGCTGGCTGCGCGTGAACCAGAAGCTGTGCGACATCGTCGGCTACACACGCGAAGAGCTGCTCACGATGACTTTCCAGGACATCACGCACCCCGACGACCTGGACGCCGACCTCGCGCACCTGCATCAGATGCTCGACGGACAGATCGATACGTACACGATGGAAAAGCGCTACTTCAAGAAAGACGGCAGCGAGGTGTGGATCGCGCTGACCGTTGCGTTGATGCGTGACGACGCCAACAGCCCGGACTATTTCATTTCCGTGGTCGCGGACATCACCGAGCGCAAGCGGGCCGAGGAGCGCTTCCGTCTGGTCGTCGAAGCCGCGCCCAACGCGATGATCATGGTGAACCGTGACGGCCGGATCGTGCTGGTGAACTTGCAGACGGAGAAGGTGTTCGGTTACCCGCGCGATGAACTGGTCGGGCAACGCATCGACGTACTCGTGCCGGAGCGCTTGCGGCACGGCCATTCCGACTACCGCGCCGCGTTCTTTGGGGACCCGAAAAGTCGCCTTATGGGGGCGGGGCGCCATCTCTATGGTCGGCGTCGCGATGGCACGGAGGTGCCCGTGGAGATCGGCCTGAATCCGATCGAGATGGCCGAGGGCATGTTTGTCCTCGCGGCTATCGTGGACATTACGGAACGCAGGCGCGCAGAAGAGGCACTGCGCCAGCGAACGGAGGAGCTGGGCCGCTCCAATCGGGATCTCGAGCAATTCGCCTACGTCGCATCGCATGACCTGCAGGAGCCATTGCGGGCGATCGCCGGACCGTTGCAGTTGTTGCGGCGGCGCTTCCAGGGACAGCTCGACGCGCGGGCCGACGAGTACATCGGGCACGCGGTCGATGGCGCCGGTAGAATGCAGGCGCTGATTGACGATTTACTTGCGTTTTCGCGTGTCGGAAGGTCCGAGGAGTCCTGGCAGCGCATAGACTGCGCGCGCGAGCTGGATAAAGCACTGCGGAACCTGAGCGTGGCGATCGAGGAAAGCGGCGCGCAGATCACCCATCAGGAGCTGCCGACGGTACGCGCGCTATCCGGGCAGCTCACGCTGCTGTTCCAGAATCTGGTGGGCAACGCGATCAAGTTCCGCAGCAAGGAGCGCCCCGTGCAAATCCATGTGGGTGCCGAAACGCGCGATGAGACGTGGCTGTTCCGGGTAGCAGACAACGGTATCGGAATCGACCCGCAGCATTTCGAACGCATCTTCCTGATCTTCCAGCGTCTGCATACCCGTCGCGACTATCCGGGCACGGGCATCGGACTCGCGCTATGCAAGCGCATCGTCGAACACCATGGCGGCCGCATGTGGGTCGAGTCCGAGCCCGGCGCGGGCACTACGTTTTTCTTCACCCTGCGCCGGACGGCCAGCGATGATCACCAATAGCAGAACACCCCAAACGTCGACCCCGCGGCGATCTTCCACTGCCGCCATCCGGCTAAGGCGATTGAACTGAGTTTTTTGCCGCCCAGATCCCCCGTATGAGCCGTGCAACGTCACGTCTTTCCGCGCCGTCGTCAACGGCTACCGAGCGGGCATTGAGCGCGACCTTGCGTAGCCTTGATGGTTGCGTGTGCCAGCAGGGGATTGCGAGGACGCGTCGACTGTCTCTTGTTCATCCGAATGGCAGGCCAGGCGCCCACAGCTCCCGTAAACCCATTCATTGCAATGGCAACAGCAGCGACCTGGAGAGAAGTCGGAATATCGTGAATCGAAACTGCGCCGATGATCAGCGCGACAGGGGGAACCATGGCCGGCAGTACCGCCGCACGCGAGGCCCCCAACATGCTTACCGACTTGGCATATGCGTACACCGTCAATAGCGCGGCGACAATACCCTGTAATGCCGCGGTCGCGGTAAACCAACCAAGACTGACATGGGGAAGTTGTCCGTGCCCGGCGATGAGATACACCGGAAGATACGCGAAGCCAGATATCACATTCACCGCGGCTACCGACGAAAGAGGATCCGCATTCCAACGCTTGAGCATGAATGTGTACGCGGTCCAGAGAAAGCCAGCCGCGACAAACAGCAGATCTCCGATCCATGCCTTCGGCATCGGGTGGTCGCCGCCACCTTGAAGCATCAGCCATAGCAAGCCAGCACCCATAACCGCTGCGCCGACCCAACGTTGAGCGGCAACACGCTCTTTCAATACGAAGTGGCCAACCATCAGGCCGCCGAGCATTGCCACAGCGGGCACCATAATGGCAGTGTGCGAGAGCGGCGCAAAAGGCATTGCCACGTTAACAAGCTGTCCAAAAACAGGTCCTGCTGCAAACGCGAGAAGGATCGCTCGCGGCCAGCCAAGACCTCCCGCGTTCCTGAGCCCGGCGCGCAAGAGCAACGGAATGCAGAAGAGGCCAGAGACGCCGTACCGCATCATAGTGAGGTCAGTGGGCATAAAGCCATGATTGAGGGCGGCCTTTGAACTCACGTTGAAAATGGCCCAACCCAAAACCGCCAACACGCCATAGACAGCGCCCGAGCGCATCGTACCGCTGGTGGGAGTGCCTCTTGATCCATCGGCCGTTGCGTCGGCCGTGGCTTTGTTTTCTGTGTTAAACATTTCGACCTCCAGTTGGTTTCAGAAGAAAGGTGCTTCTTGAATCAATTCTGGACAATCGGTCACTGAATTTCCAATCGTAAATTGTCACGCTAGTGATGCTTTATTAGCATCGCAACGAGGGATGGCGTTCGCCGACTATCTCTTTATGGCGCGCTTATTTGAAATTCCAGGCGAAGCGATCGCCATCGTAATCAACGGTGCCTGCGGAGGGGCCAGCGAAGTGTGGTGTGAACACTGAGGCACCGGTTTGTGCTGCACGTTCAAGCACCCATCGACGTGATCGGTTTGCACCGTCCCGATCGGCACAGAACATGGAGCTCCAGTCCGGGTGGTAGGCCTGAATCGGGTGGTGCCAGACGTCACCGGTGAACAGCGCGCGTTCGCCTGCCGACTCGATTTCAATCGACATGTGTCCAACACTGTGGCCCGGTGTCGGATGAAATCGAATGCCCGGCAAATATTCTCCACCTTCCGCACCGATTTCTTCGGCCAACCCCGCTTCGATCACGGGAAGCACACTGTCCTCAAAAACCATTCTGCGCTTTTCCCCCGCGGGTGTCGCGAAAAATTCTCGTTCGCGTGTCGCAAACACGTAGCGCGCGTTCGGGAACGTCGGCACCCATTTGCCGTCCACAAGGTGCGTGTTCCAGCCGACATGATCGACATGTAGGTGAGTGAGCAGAACCAGATCGACATCTTCGGGTTTCACACCGGCAAGTGCGAGGCGCTCAAGGTACGGGGTGTTCAGCTGATGGAAAATGGCGCTAAATGGGCGGTCCTTATGGTTTCCACTGGCCGTGTCCACGAGGATGATTCGCCCACCGCTTCGCACGACCCACGTGTGAACGCTCAACAGGAAATTCTCCTCGGCAGCATCGAGATGATCGCCAGCAAGCCAGCTTCGATGCTCGTCAATTGTGGCCGGGTCGAAGTCCGGAAATAGCAGGCCAGTCTTGAGCGAAAATAGTTGTTCCGTGACTTTCGTAACGGTTGCGTCGCCGACGCGATAAATTGGATGCGTGTCGTTCATGATCCGACTCCGAAAGAGGGGTTTGGCGGGCGATTTCGACCACTCTTGCGTGCCGCGCAACGCGCCCGCTGGTTGATGATGGCGCCGGCTCTGTCAGGGCGGCTTTCACGTTCGATGAAGCCGCCGTCGTGCCGGCATGTATCCACTATTGCCGAAAATTGCGGAATACTCCAATGCCGATTGACCGCTCAAGCGATGCCGCGCAGGCATCGCTCGAGCGGTGAGGCGATGTCTGTTACGTAATGACGTTGGGGTGAGCACCGCCCAGTCGCTCTAAGCGGCTTCGTAACCGCTTGCAAGCGGTAGAGGACGGGGTAGTCGGTTAATCAACGTAATGGCGGCACCGGCGATTAGCAGCAAGGCCATCACATACATGCCGGCCTGCAAGCTACCAGTGGCAGACTTCACAGTACCGATGATGACGGGACTGAAAAAGCCTCCGAGCACGCCTACCACGTTGATGAACGCGATCCCGCCAGGCGCGGATGCCCCTTTCAGATAGTCAGCGGGGATCGCCCAAAGCACGGTATAAGAAGCCCAGATCATTGCAGTGGCGATGGCAATGGAAGCTATCGAGACCAAGACACTGCTGGTGTACGCCGTGGCGACTAGTAGCGTGGCTGCGGCGACAACACTGCAAATCGCGCTATGCAAGCGTCGCTCGCTACGACGATCCGAACTGCGCGAGACTGCATACATAGCAACAAGCGACGCTATGTATGGCACCGCCGACCACATGCCAATTTCGAGCGTACCCGAGATACCCGCTGCTTTGATGATCGTCGGCAACCAGAAGCTCACAGTGTAGATTCCACAAATGACGCAGAAGTTGCTGAACGCAATACCCAGTACGCGGGGGTCGGCCACTGCCTTGAGCAATGCACGATGCGCACCTGACACTTCGGGCGAGGCAGCCAGTTCGTTATTGAGCGCTGCCCTTTCACTGGAAGTCAGCCAATGCGCGTCATCGATGCGGTCAGTAAGGAAATACCAGGCCACCACGCCCAAAGCGGTACAAGGCAGCCCCTCGACGAGGAACATCCATTGCCAGCCGGCGAGGCCATGCGCGCCGGCGAGTGCCGTCATTGCCCAACTCGACACCGGTCCGCCCACGATACCGCCGATTGGACCGGCAGCCATTACGATCGCCATTGTCCGGGCCATCCGTGCTGGGGGATACCAATACGTAAGGTATAGAATCATGCCAGGCGCGAACCCGGCTTCGAATACACCCAGCAGAAAGCGTAGCGCGTAGAACGAGCGTGCGTCATAGACGAACATCATGGAGGCGGAGACAAGTCCCCATAACACCATAATTCGAGCGATGGTGCGCCGTGCACCTATTCGAGGCAGGAGCAGGTTGCTTGGAATCTCGAACAGCACGTACCCAATGAAGAAGACGCCAGCGCCAAGCCCATAGACCGCGTCGGACAGACCGAGGTTGCTCTGCATCTGCAACTTGGCAAAACCGATGTTGATGCGGTCTAGAAACGCTAGCATGTAGCACAGCGTGAGGAACGGTAGCAAACGCAGAGAAACCTTGCGATAGATGCCGTCAAGGAATTGCGGATCCGAAGAGATTGGCGCTGACATTCTGTTCTCCTAATTATCTGAGCGTCGTGTCGGACGCGAGGAGCACCAGACAGTCGCCAGGTTCAACGCCGGCAAACGACCGAATGCAAACTGCAATGCCATCGCCCGAGAAATTCAGCTCGAGTGGTGCAGACCACGGCGCATGCGGGTTGAAGACACGGCCGGCAAGCTGCCCCTTCACGACGCGATCGCCGAGTTTGACCGTCGGCTCAAATACGCCCATCGCTGGGGAGAAGACATAGTGCTTTTTTCCTTCCACCTGAAGATACCGTGTATCGAAGCGCGGAGCCGGAGCGGCGTCATCTCGCACAATCCCGGTAGCTCTCAGAAGTCTCGCAAGGCCTTCTTCGACAATGGCCAGACCATCCGGATTGCACGTGCCATAGCCACCGAATTCACCGCAAAGGAAGAGCTTGCCCTGGCGCTCGACCGCAGCGCCGTAGGTGCGATCCTCACCCAGCAGATCCATCACCATGGCATGTGGCGCGGCGAACGATTTCACGAGGCGCAGATATTCTTCGCGCGTCACGCCATCCTGCGGCGGGTAAATAAGCAGCGTCGGCATATGGTTGAATGACTGACCGCCCGCATGGATGTCGAAGATGATGTCAGCACGCGGGAACAATTCGGTGTCGACGTAGTGGGCGATCATCTCGGTAATCGTGCCATCGCGCTTGCCCGGAAAGACTCGGTTCATGTTCGCGTGGTCGATTGGTGACGTACGCTTTCCAGCGAGAAAAGCTGGAAAGTTGAGACCGGGGACGACGATAATGCGGCCGTTGATTGCGGTCTGCGAGAGGTGTTGCAGAAGCTTCATCAGCGCGATAGGACCTTCGTACTCGTCGCCATGGTTGCCGCCAGTCAGCAGCAGGGTCGGGCCGTCGCCATTCTTCAATACGGCGATCGGAATTGGGATATGACCATAGGCTGAACGATCGACTGAATGCGGCACGCGGAGCATGCCGGTATGGAAGCCGTCCTGGTCGAACTCAATGTCAGCGGTAATGCGGGGTTTTTGCGCGTCCATGATGGATTGCCTTGATCGTTTGATCGTTGAATGAAAGCCGGTGTCGTCGCCGTGCTGTGAAAATGATCGGCAACCAAAACGCACCATTCCAATGCCGTTTGCTGCGCAAGGTGATGCTCAGAGGACATCGCCGCAACCAGCGGGCGATCGCGGGAGATATTCGGGGCTTGCGCTAGCTGGATTGCGGGTAAACGCTGACGTGCAAGCGAGGGGATACGGCGCGTCCTCTGACGCGACCGAAGCGACCGGGATGTCGCCGTCCGGCGCTTTGATGGCGCGGACGTGGCGACGTAAGGACGCAGGAAACTCGTTCAGCGGGTCATTTCTGCGCGGAGGGCTTCCAGCATCACGATGAATCGGGCCAACGCCGGGTTCTGGTTCTGTCTTGTGTAGGCGAAGGTAAGCGGCATCGCGAGAGGCAGATCGGCCAACTCCAGGAACTGCACCCGTGCCGGCCGCCGGCTAAGATTGCCAGCGTTCACGATAGCAGCGCCAATACCAGCCGAGACTAGAGACAGGATGGCAGCTTCAGTGGTGACTTCCTGCACGACGTTGAGCGTAAGGCCCGCCTCCCGGCAGGCTTGAATCAGATAGTCGTGGTAGGAGGGATAAGTGTCCCGCGGAAATGCAATAACCGGCTTGTCGTTCAGCTCGCTGGCACGAACCGGTCGATCGTCCGGCCAACCCCATTGCCTTGGTACCGCGAGAAGCGCACCTTTGTGCAGGAGCGGGATAGTATTAATTTCAGCTGGGAGTTCCTCGAACCGATAAATGAAGCCGCCGTCGATGCGATCCGCGAGGAGTGATTCAACCTGTTCCGGTGAATTCAGGGGCAGCAGCTCCAGATGGACGTCCGGCGCCTGTGCCTGGTAGCGGGCGAATGCATCTGGCACGAGCCCTTCCCAACTACTGTTCTCGACAAATCCAATTCGAAGGCTGCCCTCAAGGCCTGCCGAAACTCGCTTGGCGGAGAGAGTCGCGGCCGTGAGGATCGAGAGGGCAACCCGGACTTCCCGTAGGAAAAGTTCTCCAGCCGGCGTTAGCATCACCCCAACGGTTGTGCGCTGGAAAAGTGCAACCCCGACCTCGGCCTCCAGGTCCTGAATCTGGCGCGTGATCGCCGGTTGCGTCACGTGTATCCGCTCGGCAGCTACGCGGAAACTGCGATTTTCGGCGACAGCGATGAAATAGCGCAGATGACGCAGTTCCATTTTGCATCAGCGGAATGATTTTACATAGTACCGTGAATGGGTCCGAACGCTCGAAATCAAGGCCTGAGATAAAACGCCAAGTTCGCGCATCGAGCGTACCAGAACTTCCGCACTTTGCGGCGGTGGTCGTGAGCTATTGGTCAACGCATACACCGGTTGTCTGCCGGCGACACGATTGGCCGCATTTGTACCTCGCGCAGCCGACCGACGCATGCGCATCGGAGCGCTTCGCACTTTACGCACGCAAAGGTCTCAACCCGGCGCGCACTTCATTCGCGAAGATCATCGGTTCTTCCCATGCCGCGAAGTGGCCGCCCGTTTCGGGCTTGTTGAAGTAAATCAGGTTGTGATACGCCTTTTCGGTCCAGCTCTTCGGCGCCTGGTAATTTTCTCCCGGAAACGCGCTCACAGCGGCGGGCACATTCACGTCGGCCGCGAGGAAGAAGTTCGCGTGCGATTCCCAATAGAAGCGCGCCGCCGAAATGCCCGTGTTGGTCAGCCAGTAAAGCGTGATGTCGTCGAGTATGTCGTCTCGCGTCAGCGCGCCTGCCGAATGACCATTAACGGGATGACCGAGCACGGCCGCGCTCAGCGCCGCGGCAGGCTGGCCGTAGCCATCGCCATGATCGAGCAGCCAGGACGCCAACGCGACGGGCGAGTCGGCGAGTCCATAGAGGGTCTGCGGACGCGTGCCCATTTCGAACGCGTAGCCGCGCTTCTTCTTGAAGTTGGCGCTCAATTGCTCGTACGCGTGGCTCTCCTCGTCCGATAAGCCGGCAGGCATCGGGTCGCCCGCAGTCAGCGACTTGAGTATCTGTGCCGGAACTGAGGCAGGGAAATTCACGTGAATGCCGATCAGCTCGGGCGGTGCCTGTTTGGCCATGATGTTCGTGACAATGCCGCCCAGATCGCCGCCCTGCGAAGCAAAACGTTCATAGCCGAGCCGTTTCATCAACGTGACCCACGCGCGGGCCGTGCGCTCGGGACCCCAGCCCGTTGTCGTAGGTCTCGCCGAAAAGCCATAGCCGGGCAACGACGGAATCACGAGATGGAACGCATCGGAAGCCGGTGCGCCGTACGCGGTCGGATTGACGAGCGGGTCGATGATCTTGAACTGTTCGATGACCGAGCCGGGCCAGCCGTGCGTCACGATCAACGGCATCGCGTTTTCGTGCGTCGAGCGCACATGGATGAAATGGATATCGAGTCCATCGATCTCAGTCATGAATTGCGGATACGAATTCAGTCGCGCTTCGCATTTGCGCCAGCTGTAGCCGCTCGCCCAATATTGCGCGAGCCCTTGGATGGAGGCGAGCTGAATGCCCTGCGATTCATCGGGCACCGTCTCGCGATCCGGCCAGCGCGTCGCCTTAATGCGGCGTCGCATGTCGACGAGCTGCGAGTCGGGAACGTGAACGCGGAACGGGCGAAGCGCGGACTTGTCGCCGTTTGCGGGTTGCGTGATCTTGGCAATTGCCGGGCTCGTGTCCGCCAAAGCGAGCCGGCTCAGCGAGCCTGCCGCGAGCGCCGCGGCGGCCATACCGACGAAGTGCCGGCGCGATGAGGATTGGGGCGTGTCTTTTGACATGGGATCGGTCTCCTGCCTTGATCAGCGCGTTGCGTTGCGGGCGAAGTCGACGATGTGCAACTTCATGAAGTCTTACATGCTCATGGGCTTACGGCCCGTGAGTTTGAAGAGGTCGTTCGTCATGCGATCGAATCGGCCTTGAGCGTGCAGGCAAATCGCGCGCGATATTCATGAGGTCATGGGCACCGGTTTCTCCCAGAAGTCGCGTCACATAGCTCTGTGCAGCCGACCACGCGCTGGCGGCGCTTTTGAGCAGCAACTCGCCTTCATGCGTGAGCGAAAGAGAACGGCTGCGACCATCCGGCTCGTGTTGCATATGCACTACCTCGGCAAGTCCAGTTCTTACGGTGCGGCGTCCTGCTCGCGATGGGCGTATTTGAGCGGACGAACGTATCCCGCTCGTGTCCAAAAGTTGGTCGTGTGCAAGCGCGCGTATCCCATCTGTTTGCAGATACGTTGGGATACAAGATTCAAAGGGAAGGTGCGGGGCGTGAGGGAGGGAAATGACGAGTTCGGTGACGTGATGTCGCAAAGCCTCAGCCGCCGTTGCTGCCTGGCTCGAGCCTGGCGCAGCCTTGCGCGCATGGAACTGATTGGCTGCGCTGAACACGTCAACAGGACCCGCGACGCCGGACGCGAGGATTCCGTCATAAACCCAGATGCGGACGATAGCCATTTGCGTGTCTGAAATACCACGATTAATGGCGATCCTGCCACTTCTTATCGCGGCAGTAAACCCCGATCATGGCCGCATCCGATGAACCGAGAGCAGGAGCAGCACCGTGCCAATGATCGAGAAGCAGCGCTCGGTGCCGCTAGCGCGGGCATCACGAACGAACAGGAAAGGAGCACCCAGCATGAAATTCAACGATACAGCCCCCGTGATGGCACCCACTGGCGGTCTGCCCCTCTGGCTGGCGAGCCTCACTGAAAACGCGACGCTCGAAGCGACTGTCCTGAAGCGTCCGATCGAGGGACGGGCCGATATTCTCTCGGTGATCAAACACGCGGTCTCGCTCTACGAATTCCAGCATCACAGCTACAAGGGCGTGATTGGCGACGGTTTGTATATGGAGTCGTATCGTTCTCAGATTCAGGGCGTGCCGATCGAGACGGTGGTCGTCGCGCACCTTAACGAACGGGGCGAGACGGATTCCGTGGTCATCAATCATCGTCCGCTCAACGCAGCGCTGCTGTTTTCGAAATTAATGGGGGAACGCGTCGATGAGCGCTTCCGCGATTGCTATCTGACGGGACCCGAATCCGCGGCGCTATGAAACGCCTTCTTCTTAATTTGACAATAGCGTCCGTGATGGCCGCTTCCACTGGAGTCTCCATGGCACACACCACTCCCATGCCAACCACGCCAACCACGAAGATATTGGCGATTGGCACTTTTCCTCCGGGCACGGACATGCAGCTTGTCCAGCACATCCTTCCGACCGAAGCTCGCGAGACAGCGCAGCTCTACCTCGAGGGCAAGATTGATCAGTGGTATTCACTGCAAGACCAGGCTGGGGTGGCGTTCGTCCTGAACGTTACGGATGTGGGTCAAGCGCATGAAATGCTTGAGGCACTTCCCTTGGGGAAAGCGAACTTGATGACATTCTCGCTCATCCCGATAGGCCCACTTAAGCCGTTGAGCAAGCTTGTGAATCCGGCTTCACCCCAGTAGCAAGCACTGGCGGGTACGGTCGAATACAGCAGAGCGTCCGCAATCCTGAAACATTGACGTGCAATTTGGTTAACGCAATTTCTCTAGAGCATATGGTGTATCTACACTACATTGCCTCTTATTGCAAACGCACTGCATCCGTCACGCGAGCACTAGACGAGAATCACGATCATGTCCAAACGTTTAACGAAGGCGACGGCCTTCCCCGCAGTGGAAATATGGCGAAAGGTTGGGGCAGTGATATCGCATCGGCAGACGCCTTCTACCACTACTATTCCTATTTCACCCGCGACCAGGACTACTTCGAAGCCAATATGGCAAAGCTGAAGGTCCCCGTGAAAGTGGTGTGGGGCGAGCAGGATATCTACATCAACAAGGAAATGGGCGTTGAGTACGCGAACCGTAACAGTGTGAAGCTTATGATTCTCCGTAACGTCGGCCATTTTCCGCATTTGCAAGCGCCTAAACAGACGGTGGACGAAGTTCGGGCCGTGCTTAGCGGGGGCGGCACTCCTGAGAGGGACTGAGCGAGTGCGCCGGCGTTGGCTGTCACACAACTCGATGGCTGCTCCACCTCGGAAGCCGGCATCGGGATTGCGCTAGAACGAACGGCGGAAGAGGGTCGGCTGCTGCCCGACGTGGGAACATCAACGAGTGAGCGCTCCGTCGGCTCATCATCTGACCGGGTTCGGCCACTTTCGGTCGGATGCGTCCGGCAGGCGGTCGACCGGTTCCAGGTCCGATTGCGGCGTTCGCACGGTGCATCTCGATTGTGGTGGGTCGACAAGACTCATTCGCCATTCGTATGGGCGGACCGCTTCGCCTGCCGCCCTTGCATAGCACTGCTTGCGCTACGGGCGGGAGCGAATGGCATCGGCGTACCCGTGACTTCCTAGAGCTCGAAAGATCGATGCGGCCTCGCTGCTGGCAGCGATCTATTGTCCAGTCGGTTCGGGAACTGGATAGCGATGTTATCTTCGTGTTACATTAAATGGCGTAGCGGCTCACGAAGGTGACAAAATGCCAACCCCTCACGCCCCTTCTGCCGGTGTCCGGCGGGCGCTGCGAAAATTGGGTGCCGATATTCACGATGCGCGTCGTCGCCGCCGGTTGACCATGGCGGTGGTGGCCGATCGAGCTTTCACATCGAGAGCGACTTTGCAGCGCGTTGAGGCTGGAGATCCGGGAGTGAGCATGGGCATCTATGCAGCGGTGCTGCTGGCGCTTGGCCTTCTAGGCGGACTTCAGGACGTTGCCGACGCTGCCCACGATACGGTGGGGCAGTCGTTGGCTGCCGCGGCGTTGCCTAAACGTGTCCGGCTGCCGCGTGGCAGAGGAGCGGGTGATCATGGCTGATGTCGAGGTGCATATCGATCTCGACGGTTCGCCGAGACCCGTGGGGCTGCTCAGGCGCCATGCCTCACGTCGAGAAGAGACGGTCACGTTCGAATGTGACGAGACCTGGCTGGCCGACGACGAGCGCTTTTCGATTAGCCGTGAACAACAAAACTGTCTCGCCCGATTTCCGGGGCGGATCACCGCAAGCGGATCTGGCAAATTCACTCACTCGGCACTGGGAAAATGTCGCTGACGCGACAGGCGTCGCTTAGCGTGGCTATGCGACAGACCATCTGCGGATAGCGAAGGGATTGAGCGGGCGAGTGCAGCACTGCGAATTCGCCGGCTCGCCGTCCCGACTCTGCTACAAGCATTCCTGCGCTTGCTCAGGTAACAGGCACGAACTTTCCTTCGGCGAAAAACCACGCTGACATCGTCCGTGCCAGTTCGAGCACGACCTCCGCGTCGGTCCGGCCGGAAGACGCGCGCACGTGGAACGAATGATCTGCGTCGTCCACCACATGCAGCGTGGCGCGTGGCCCCAGCGTCTCGACGACCGACCTCAGCAGGTGAAGCTCGGCCAGCTTGTCGCGCGTGCCCTGCAGGAAGAGCATCGGCACCGTGACGTCCGCCAGGTGCCGTGCCCGCTCCACGCCGGGCGCGCCCGCCGGGTGCAGCGGGAACGCGACGAAAGCGAGGCCACGCACGCCGTCGAGCGGGGAGATGGCTTGGGTCTGGGACGTCATGCGGCCGCCGAACGACCTGCCGCCCGCGAAGAGCGGCAGGGCAGGCAGCCGCCGGCGGGCCTCTGCGACGGCTGCCTGCACGGCAGCGTGTGCCACGGCCGGCGAGTCCACCCGCTTGGAGCCCCGCTCCATGTACGGAAACTGGTAGCGCAATGTGGCGACATTGGTCGCCGCAAGCGCGTCGGCCAATGACGACATGCCGGCGTGCTGCATGCCCGCCCCGGCACCGTGCGCGAAGACATACAGGGCTCGCGCGTCCTCCGGCACTCGGAGGAGCGCAGAGACCTTAGTGCCGTCGGGCAGCGCCAGGGAAAGCGATTCTGGGTCGTCCATCGTATTCAGGTCGTGTCGTTGTGGCCATTGCGCCGATTTATCAATGAGGCATCGGGAGCGTTTGTGGCGGCGTCCGGCAAGGCATTGCGCAGGCGGAGCTTGCCAGCCGATCCATGGAGCGCGCGCCCGTTGTGAACGGCGCCGCAGTCGCGATGTGTCCAGTGCCGCCCCGGTGCTTACGGCCTACATAGACCTTCAATCACGAAGCGCTGCTCAAGAATTAAGCAGCCACTGGCGACTTGGTGTCGCACTGCACACCCGGGTAAAACCTTTATAGTGGCAGGGTTTGGGTCGCCCCTCTTTTTGCAGTGCGGTCCAGATCGCCAGGCGCGATCGCACCCCGTGTGCGGCCTTGCCGGCTGTCGACAGCCATGGCGCCGAAGTATTCGGCCCCCGGTCGGCTTCGCCAGTTTCTGCCTACACCTCGAAAGGAAGTCCCTGTGAAATACATTCCCCGCATCGCCGCATCTGCCGCCCTCGTCGTCGTTGCTTTCGCTGTTGTCACGTTCGCCCAGATCAAGTTCGCGCCCCAGTCCGCAGACAACAACCCGGTCGCACAGATCATCCTCAACGTCGAGTCGCAACTGAACGGCTGATCCCCGCCGTCAAAGACAGGCGTCGTCGTCCTCGGCGCTCTCCGCCAGTCGCCACCCGTCCCGCGGCACCACGCGCACTGCTGGCAGGCAGTGCCAGCTGCTTCGCGCGATCTCCAAAATCAATTCGGAGGCCGTGGCGCTGAGCGCGTTACGAATGAATACCCGCCCGAAACAGCCTATACCAGACGCGTCATAGTCATCGTCAACACGACTGTCCCATATCGAACGGCTGGCAGGTTTCCCAGCAAAAGCGGACACAATATTGCCGACGGCGGATGGCAGCAATGGGGTCGTTCAGCGACCGCTGGCTGGCGGGCACACTAGATCCCCTTCGATTGAAAGGAGATCGTCATGAAAACGCGTCCTGCTCTCGCCGACTCGTGCGTGCCGTGGACAAGGGCAAGCTCACCGGCCAGAAGCTGCCGTTGAAGCTTCCGGAAACTGGGCTGCGGCGACGTTGCATTCCCGTTCGGCGCGATTCTCAAGAACCTGCCGATCTTGGCCATTCTGGTTATTCTGATTAGCGAGGAGGCGCGCCGATGAGCGTCTATTTCACCATCAAGGCGATACATATCATTTCCTCGGTGCTGCTTGTCGGCACAGGCTTTGGAACAGCGTTCTATCTCTTCCACGGTCAATCTCGCTGTTCAAGTTCGTCATTTCCCTGCAGTTTATTTCGCAGTGCGATCACGACGCGGCGGGTTGCCTCCAGGTCCATAGGCTGGATGCCGTCCGAAAGGCTATTGACCCAGGGCGCCTGCAGCCTCATGGCCGCGTCGAAGGTCTGCCTTCCTCTGTCGGTTAGAACAACAAGCTGCGCCCGGCGGTGATGCGGGTTGGCCTCAAATGCAACGAGCCCTTCCTTTTCGAGGTCATTGACGATCCGTTGCACGTTTTGGCGGTTACTACCCAAGTCCCTGGCGAGCCACGCCACGGGCTGTGAGCGCCCGGCGCTAACGATTGCACCGAGGATCTGCCAGCGAGCGCTCGTAAGACCAAGTGGCGCAACCAGCCGGTCGCCCGAAGTTAAAAGCAAACTGTTCAACCTGAACAGGTCAGTGAGGAAACTGGTCAGGGTCTCGCCCGCAGGCGTTCGTCTCGTCTTGCGCATCCGTCACCATATATTGGTATTGACATCATCATGTCAATACGCGAGTATCAACCATCGTTTCGATTTGACATCATACAACCGTTTTGTATAGAGGTTATCATGCCACATATGCGCCCGTTGGACCCGGCCTTTCCGATTGAACGTCAAATTGCGCTCGACGCCAAGCCGGTCGTGCTCGTGAACGTATTTACGCTCGATAAAGCCGACGAGCAGACCTTCCTCGACGTGTGGCAGGACGATGCAGCATTCATGAAACAGCAGCCCGGTTTCATCTCGACGCAGCTTCACCGCGCCATCGGCGAAAGCCCGACTTACCTTAACTACGCTGTCTGGGAGTCGACCGAGCAGTTCCGCGCTGCATTCAACCATCCAGAATTCAGAGCGAAGCTCTCCTCTTATCCGTCATCGGCGATCGCGTCGCCGCACTTGTTCCAGAAGGTGGCGGTACCAGGCGTCTGTGTTGCATAACCCGAGCCGGTAACCGGATGGCCGTGGCCAACGCGAAGTTCTGCAATTAGGCACGCCTACTTGTGCCGGCGCATCGGCTGGGAGGTGCGCTCGGGCTGCTCAACAGCCTCGTCTTCGTCGGTGTCGCGTTGGCGAGTGGATGCTTGAAAAAGCGTCAACGGCGACATGGCGGCGGTTCGCTACAGTAGCGGGTTCCGCCGCAGCATCTTGCGTGCGCCGCGGCTTGCTGCCTATGTCCGGCACTTATGTTCGCTCGGTCTTGAAAGTACGACGGTCGTGCCTTCGATCCTCGGCGCGGTGCGAGAGATCGTCGGCGCGGATTATTGCAACTTTATCTGGGCAAGCGACGACTTCGAACTGGCGAGCGTTTACAGCGAATGCGAGGCAGCCTACAAGACCCTGCCTGCATATCAACGCCTGCAGCGGAGCGGTGACGTGTCGAAACTGATCGGTAACTTTCCAGATTGGATGACGGTTCCGTTATTCGGTGGCAATGTCCGAGACAGCGTCTCGGAGATCCGATCTTGCGTGCACGCCAACGGTGTCAATGCCACGTGATCGGCGCTATCCGCGTTTGCGCAGCGGCTCCAGCAAGCCCCTCAGGCCGTTATGATCCATTTCGTGCATCAGCGCGAGCAACCGCCCCAGCTCGCCCCGCGGGAACCCTTCACGCGCCAGCCAATTGAGGTAATACCCGGGGAGGTCAGCGATGATTCGGCCTTTATATTTGCCGAAGGGCATACTGAGGGTGACAAGGCGTTCAAGGTCGGGGATTCGCATAGCGGTATTGTGCACGGCTTTCCTATGTGGGCGGCACTCAGCCACAAAAAAGGAGCCATTCGACGTCGAGCCTTGAATCGTCGACAATCTGTGGTGGGTAACACTAAGTCCGTCGCTCGATATCCAACCTGGGAGTCTCACTACATGCCAATGGCTGAATCGAAAACAATCTGTGTATCGATCGAACGAAGCCAGCAAGACGTGTACGACTTCACGTCGCGGCCTGCCTCCTTCGCACAATGGGCATCGGGCCTCGGCAAACCTGTCGGCAACGATGGATCCGTGTGGCGATTCGAAGGAGAGAGTGGCCTGGTGAAGATTCGCTTCACCGGACGCAATGCATACGGTGTGCTGGATCACTACGTCGAACTGCCCGATGGCACCGAGATCTATGTACCAATGCGCGTGATTTCGAATGGCACGGGCACCGATGTGCAATTCACGCTTTTCCGCGTCCCAGGGATGACTGACGAAAAGTTTGCGGCCGACGCGGAATGGGTCATGCGCGACTTGAAGAGACTTAAGGAATTGCTCGAAGCCCAGTGATCCGCCAGTTGGGGCTCGTCACATCACTCTTACCTGAGCAGGTACGATTTAGCCTCAGGAAATCCGATCGGCTACGAAACCCATCCTTATATCGAACCTCACGGCACCACCTGCGCGGACACCCGCCTCGACGAGATTGCCGACGCCGTCGAAATCACGAGATCCGCAAAGCGCTTCTCGTCCCGCGTCGCATCCCACCTCGGCCGAGCGACGGCGATATTCACCGCACCAATTGCACGGCCATGGGCATTGACGATCGCTGCAGCGGTCGAGATGTCGCTGACGAAGTACTCGTCCTCCGCATGCGCGTAGCCTTGTTTGCGAATCTGCACGATCCGCTTTTTGATCCGCTGCGGTTCGTACACCGTGGACGAGGTATGGGGGATGAGATGCGAGCGCGAAAGGATGTCATCTATTTCGCCGTCATTGAACGTTGCAAGCATCGCCAGGCCCGGTGCCGTGCAGTACGCCGGCAACCGGGAGCCCGTGATCACATGCGCGTTGAACACGTTTCGGCTCACGATGCGCAGGACAAAGACAATATCCGTATCGTCGAGCACGGTCAGATTGGTGGCTTCCTCCGTTTCCGCGCCGAGTTGCTGCAGGTACGGCGTCGCCCGGCTGACGAGCTCGTTCGACGTCAGATAGTGGTAGGTGAAATCGAGTAACTTCGGCGAGAGCTCGTACTTGCGGCTATCGGGATCCTTGCGCAGGTAGCCGAGCACGGCGAGCGTGTACGTGAAGCGCTGCGTGGCGCTCATATCGAAGCCAGTCAACGCGGCGATTTCGGACAACGAGAGTTGCCGCTTGCTGCCGTCGAATGCGGTCAATACGGACATCGCCTTCTCGACGGACTGCACGAAGAGCGGCGATGAGTTGGGATCGGCGGCAACCTGCGCCGGCTGTCCCTTCGCTGCCTTCCTTCTTGATGGGTCTTTGTTGGAAGCGGTAGCCACGTTCGTCCTGAAAAGCTTGAAATACGCACATTATCGCAATCAATAAGTCGATCCATCTATCGGATGCGTCGTTGCGACCATGGGCCGGTTCTTCCCTCAGCGGTAAAAGCGCAGCCTCCAGCGCTATTTGAGTGTTCCCGAATCCCAGACGTCGCGCAGATCGCGCGACAGCATGTGTTTCCTCACTCGCTCGCTCGGTGTCATATCGAACTGCGCGATGGCGCGGTAATAGCGCGGCAGCTGATAGCTCGCGAGCTGCTTGCGGGCCCATGCATGAAGAGAGGGCCAGTCGACGGGTTGGTCCTTGAACTGGACGTTGAGCAGAATATCCTGTTCTCCGATCGGTGACGGCACGCCGATCGCGGCGCTTGCGCGGATTGCCGGGTGCGACGCGAAGATGCGTTCGATTTCCCAAGCAGACACGTTTTCGCCGCGCACCCGCATGCTATCGGTACGGCGCCCAACGAAAAACAGATCGCCTTCGCCATCGCGCCGCGCCCAATCTCCTGTATGCAGCCGGCCTTCTCGCAAAGCGGAGCGCGTGGCTTCCTCGTTGTCGAGATAGCAGGGCAGCAACGCACCTTCGACGCGGCTCGTCAATACGATTTCGCCCGGCTCACCCGGCGCTACGGGGTTGCCGTGGTCGTCGAGCAGGTCGACGTCGAGCCACGGCAAAGGTCGGCCGATCGAACCGGGCTTGTCCGTGCGGTTGAGTGTCGCGAAGCTCGAGCATTCCGTCATTCCATAGCACTCGCGCAGTCGCACGTGCAGCCGCTCTTCGATGGCGCGCCAGTTCGTTGCGCCAACGCCGGCGCCCCACGCAACACGCAGCGTATGGTTGCGCGGCTGCGCCTCCTCGGGCAGCTGCATCAGAATGTCGAGCACGCCGCCGAGGTAATGCAAGTGGGTTGCGCGCGCACGCGCGACGTCGTCCCAGAACCGCGACGCCGAAAAGCGTGGCACCACGTGAAGCTCGATGTCTTCGAGAAAAGGCAGCAGCAATATCTGCGCGCCGCCGATGTGACACAACGGCTCCCACAGCAGCAGGCGGTCGCCGCCGCGCACGTCGGCGACCTGTAGCACGGCCTCGCCGGCAATGCGCATCATCCTGTGTGTGAATACGACGCCCTTCGGTGCACCGGTCGTTCCCGATGTATAAATGATGCATAGCGTGTGATCGGGTTCGAGGTAGGGTGCATCGAGCGTAATGTCTTCGTCCGACGCGTGGAATGAAGGCAGCCGTTCGCGGCGTATGCCGCGTAGGCCTGCCGCATCGACGGCGCCGGCGAATTCCTCGTCCGCGACGAGTAGCGCTGGCCTCGAATGCTCGATCAGATAGGCGAGTCCCGCACCGCGCAGTCGTGTGTTGACCGGGACCCAGACGATCCCGCTGACGATCAATGCATAGATGAGATGGATATGATCGACGTGATTGCCGCACATCACTGCAACATGGTCGCCCGCTTGCAGGCCCATGTCGTAAAGCCAGCGACGAAGCTGCGCAATGCGCTGCGCGCTCTCGCCGCCGCTGACGGGCACGCCTTCGATGAAAAGACGCGGGCCAGCTTGCGCGTTGACGAGGCTTCTCACGATCAGCGGCGCACAGTCGAGCTTGTCTTCGGGATGACGTTGTGGGAACCAGTCGGGGTAGGCGTGCATGAGGATTTGTTACTGCTAGTCGATGTCGATGTCGTTCAGCGCGGCTCGCGCTTCAGGAATGACGAAACCCAGACGATCAGCGCAATCAGCGCGACGAGCGTCGTCGAGACGGCGGCGAGCGTCGGCGTGACGGCGAGCTGGATGTCGTCCCACATCTGCTTGGGCAATGTCGTGTTGATGCCGCCGCTCACGAAAATCGCGATGGTCAGATCGTCGAAAGAGACCAGGAATGCAAACAACAGGGCGGCGGTCACGCTCGGTGCAATGAGCGGGATGAGAATGGTTGCGACTCGCTGTGGCGCCGATGCCCCCATGACGCGTGCGGCATCGTCGAGGCGCCAGTCGAACTGCCGGAGGCCGGCCGCCAGCGTTACCACGACGTAGGGAATGGCAAGCACTGTGTGTCCCACGATCAGCCCCGCGTTTGTGCCCGTCAGTCCGAGACGCGCAAGCAGGTAGAGGAGTCCGATCGCGATCACGATGCGCGGCACGATCAGCGGCGCGACGAGCAATGCGAAGAGCGGCTTGCTCGCGCGCTGCCGCATTTTGGTCAGCGCCAGCGTCGCACCGAAGCCGAGCGCGAGGGACAGCACGGCGGTGCCGATTCCGACCTCGAACGAACGCAAGACCGCGCTGCGCCAGACGGGGGACGCCGCAAATGTCGAGAACCAGCGCACGCTGAAAAGCCGCGGCGGAAAGGCGATGTAGTCCGCCCGCGTGAACGCATAGGGGATGACAGACAGCACGGGTGCGACGAGAGCCGCGAGCACCAGGAGCGTGTAGGCGTGCAGCGCGCCGAAGCGCGGCCCTCGTATGCCGGATGCCTTACCTCGCTTTCGCTGCGGAATCAGCCGCCCAATCGTGAACAGCGCACCGAATGCCCAGCTGCGCAGGAGCGAGCCGCGAGCGCGCTCGGCGATTTCGCCTGTCAAAGACGAAAGGCCGACGATACGGTCATACGCGAAGAAGATGACGATCGAACAAAGGAGCAGTACAGTCGAGAGCGCTCCGGCGAATCGCATGTCGAACGTTTCGAGCACGGACGAGATCACGAGCTGCGCGATCATCGTCTGCGCCGGGGTGCCGAGCAACGCGGGCACGATAAAGAAGCCGAGGCTGGTGATGAACACGAGCAATCCCGCGGCCGCGACGCCGGGAGCCGACAACGGCACGAACACCGTCAGGAAGCTCACGCCGCGATCGGCGCCGAGCGTCTCGGCCGCCTGTGCGTAACGCGTATCGATGCCGCGCATGACGGGCAGCATCGTCATGACCGCGAGCGGCAGCATCGCATGGACCATGCCGATCAATACGCCCGTCAGCGAAGGAACCGCGACGCCAGGATGCGAGCCGAGCCCGAGCGAGTTGCCGAGGGTGGCGAGGACGCCCGTGCGCGAGAGCAGGAGCATCCATGCGTAAGTCTTCACGAGATAGCTGGTCCAGAACGGAAGCACGATCCAGAGCAACCATCGTTCGCGCGATCGTCCAGGCATCCGGCTCAGCAGATAAGCGACCGGATAGCCGAGCATCACCGATAGCACCGCCGTCGTCAGGGCGATCGAGAATGTCGTCCAGAGGACCTTCGCGTAGACCGGCGTTTCCGCGATCCGCCCGAACTGGGCGAGTCCGAACCGGCCATTCGCATCGAAGAGTCCGCCCTGCAGAATCTCGCCTACCGGCACGAGAAAAAAGACCGCGAGGAACACCAGTGCCGGGACGATGGGCCAGAAGCGCAGCGCGCGCGCAATCAACGAACGGCGGGGACGTTCCTTCCCGCTCACGCGGGACGCGTAGGAGAGCGTTGTCATTTCTCGCACCTACGCATCGAGCAGCGTCGTACGCTGCGGATCCCACAGTAATCCGACGCGCTCGCCGATGCGCGGCTTCTCGCTGCGCGCGCATCGAACGCTGAAGAGCGAGCCGTCGTTCATCGTCAATTGCACGCGCGTATCGCTGCCGAAGAAGACGATGTCGGAGATGACACCGGCCGCGAACCCGGCATCGGGGTCGACGAGCCGTATTGTCTCCGGCCGCACGAGCAGACAACCGCGCGTGCCGCTCATCGCCGCATATGCATCGTGCGGCAGCGGCGCACGGCCGCCGGCGGCAAGCCGCAGCGCGGCGGACGTTGCGGCAGTGCCGATGTCGGTCTCGGCCTCGAAAGTGCCATCGAGCAGGTTCGAGTGACCGATGAAACCGGCAACGAAACGCGTCGCGGGTCGATCGTACAGATCGGCCGGCGTTCCGATCTGCTCGACACGCGCCTGGTTCATGAGGCAGATCCTGTCCGACAACGTGAGCGCTTCGTCCTGATCGTGCGTGACGTAGATGAACGTCGCCCCCAGCTCCTGGTGCAGCCGCCGTATCTCGCCTTGCATGTGCTCGCGCAGTTTCTTGTCGAGCGCTCCGAGCGGCTCGTCGAGCAAGATGACGGACGGGCGATAGGCGAAGCAACGCGCGAGCGCGACGCGCTGTTGCTGACCGCCCGACAGTTCACGCGGATAACGCCTCGCATACTCGTTCATGCGAACCATCGTCAGGGCCGCGTCGACAGCGACGCGCAGGTCGCGTCGCGGCATACGGCGCATTCTGAGCCCGTAAGCGACGTTGTCCCAGACCGTCATGTGCGGAAAGAGCGCATAGCTCTGAAACACCAGACCGATGTCTCGCTTACCCGGAGCGACGTTCGTGACGTCGCGGCCGTCGATCTCGATGCGCCCTTCGGTCGGTTCGATAAGCCCGCTGATCATTTGCAGCATCGTGGTCTTGCCCGAGCCGGACGGGCCCAGCAGCGTGAGAAACTCGCCGGCCTGAACGCTGAGCTCCGTCGGCTCCAAAGCGGTCGTGCCGCCGTAGCGCTTTGCGATACCGATGGTCTGGACTTTCGCAATCATCCTCGACTCCTCCGCGCCTTCAACCGATGATCCAGCTGTTGAAGCGCTCCGTCACCCGCGCCCGGTTGTCGGCCCACCATTGCGGGCTCGGCAGGCGCATATCGCGCACGTTGGCCGGTGCGGTTGGCAGCATCGCCGCGCGTGCCGGCGGTATGCTGGCGAACGAATCGCGGTTTGTTGGTCCGTACGCGAGCGTTTGCGTGAGCGTCGCCTGATCTTTCGCGTTGGCGCAAAAGCGCACGAACTGCTTGGCGTATTCAGCGTGCGGCGTTCCTTTCGGAATGGCCCATCCCTCGATTGAATAAAGCCCCTGATTCCAGACAATCTTGACCGGTGCTCCGGCATCGATCGCGGCTTGCGCGCGGCCGTTCCACGTCGACATCATGTCGACTTCGCCGCTCTGGATCGCCTGCATCGCCTGCGCGCCCGATGTCCACCACAGGTTCACGTGAGGTTTGATACGGTCCAGGCTTTTGAACGCGCGATCTACGTCGAGCGGATAGAGCTTGTCGAGCGACACACCGTCCGCGAGCAGCGCCTGCTCGAGGGTATCGATGGGGTTGCGTCGCAAAGAGCGGCGCCCAGGGAAGCGCTTGACGTCCCAGAAGTCTGCCCACGATTGCGGACCGCTCTGAGCGAACTTGTCGGTCCGGTAAGCGAGCACCGTCGAATAGACGTCGACGCCCAGCCAATCCGGCGTGACTGCCTCGGGCATCAGCGCGGGAAAATCGGACGCCTTGAGCCCGATCGGCTCCAGGAATCCTTTCGACTCGAGATAGGGGATGTCTTGCGACAACGTCAACGTGGTCACGTCCCAGATGAAGTTCTTCGTCTGCACCATCGCCGCGAACTGCGCGACGGGTTGCGATTCGCGCGCCACGCTGACGACCTTGATGCCGGTGGCCTTCTCGAAAGGATCGTAGAAAGCCGCTCTATACGCGGTCGTATAGGGGCCTCCGGGATCCGATACGACGATCTGCTTCGATTCCGCGCCAGCCCAGCGGGGCAATGCGGCCGCGGCGGCCAATGCTCCCGCCCGCTGCAAGACGCGGCGGCGTGTCGGATTGAATTCATGCGTCATCTTCGGTCTCCCGCCTGATTATCGAAAGGAATGCAAGCGTTCGTTGCACCTGCACCTACTTGGCGCGGCGACGGAAAAACTCTTCCATCATGCGTGCCGGCTCACCGGAGTCATAGGCTTCCCTTTGAATGCGCTGACCGGCTGCGATGCAATCGCGAAAGCCGGCTTCGGTCATTTCTCGGAAGCGTTGCTTGTCCAGTCGCATCGCCACTGGCGGCTTCGCAGCCAGCTCGTTGGCGATTTCGAGCGCCTTGGTGAACACTTGATCGGCGGGTACCAGGTGATGGATCAGGCCGATGCGCTCACATTCGGACGCTTCCATCAGTCGACCCGTCAGTGTCAACTCGATCGTGCGCGACATGCCGAGCATCGCGTTCATGATCCACGGGCCCGTCGTGCTCGCGATGCCCGCGTTGATCTCGGGCTGTCCCATGCGCACGCCCGGGTGGCCCACTCGAATGTCGCCCAGCAGCGCGACCTGGAACGCGGATCCCGCCGCCGTGCCGTTCAGTGCCATCACGAGCGGCTTGCTCAGGCTGCGCAATGCATCGTAATAGCGCTCCCACTCGCGTACCCAGGCCACTGCACGCTCGCCATCGAAGTCATGCGCTTCGGCCAGGTCCTGGCCGGCCGAGAACGCGCGATCGCCGGCGCCCGTCATGACGATTGCCCGGACCTCTTCATCGCCATCGAAGCGATGAAGCGCTTCGATGATCCGTTCACGCATAGGCGTGGTCCACGCATTGAGGCGGTCGGGACGGTTCAATGTGATCACCGCAACGCGGCCGTGATTCGACAGCAGGATGTCGTCGCTCATGAGTTATTGCATGGAAATAGTTGAATGGTGCATTCCAATATATGCCTTCGAAACGGTGGTGGCAAGCGGAATGGGGTACGGGTTTACGTGACGGGCAAATGGCGTCGACCGCAACTGCGGGGGCGTTGAGGTGCCGCGGAACGTCGCATCGCGGGATGAATCGCGGGTGCGAGGAAGCCGGCGTGGGGAGGGCGATGTCCTGTTGTGGCGGTCTCGCGACTAGCCGGATTGCCGCGCGCGGGCCGGCCCGCGTTCAGGACCCGTCACATCGTCCGGTGGACGTGGCGGGCACCGACTGCCAGAGCGATGAACGCGAGCACTACCGATACGGCGGCGAACGTAACGTTGGCCCAAAGATGCCCGACGCTGCGTGAGAGCAAGGCGACGCCGACAGCCGGCAGCGAATTGCCCGTATAGCAACAGAGCAGGTACGCCGACAACAATTCGGCACGCCGCTCGGCGGGCGCCATTCGGTTGGCTTCCTGCAGGCTTCCGCGAAAGCCGAGCGCGGTCGAAATCCCGCAGAGCACGGTTGCGACGACCAGCAGCGCAACCGAGCCGGCGATCTGTGCCCATAGCAAGAGCGCGAGGCTTGGGGGAAGCAGCCACAAGCCCGCGAACATGGCGACATGCGCCGCGAGCATCGGTGTCACGATGACCGTGATCGCGCTCGCGGCGAAAAGCTCGGCGACGATCGCCCCACTGAGTGCGGGGCTATGCATATGCATGCTGTCTCCGAGCAGATTCGGCAAAAGAGCGGCGTAGAACCCGAGCAACGCGAAAGTCGCGAATGCCGTTACGGCGGGGGCGATGAACGCCGTGCGCAGCTCCGGCGGAACGCCGATGCGCGGCTCGATCGAAAGTTCGGCGGCCGAATGAACTCGTTGCTCGACGGTTTCGCGCGACAACGCAGTCAGCACCGCGGTGGCGATGAGCACCGCTAGATAGACGACGAACACCGTGCGCAGCGGCCACGGAACGAATTGCGCAAGCAAGCCCGCGACCACTGCGCCGCCAGCGAGGCCGGCGAGATTGACCGCCGCGGCCAGGCGGCTTGCGGCCGCTTTGTCGGCCGCCGGGTGGAGTTCCGCGATCCATGCCGTTGCCGTGGCGGCGCCCACTCCGATGGCAAGGCCGCTCGCCGCGCGGGCGACAAAAAGCCACGCGGGGTGCGTGGCGAACAGGAAGAGCAGCGTGCTGACGATCGCCACGGCGAGCACGGCGAGACTGACGGGCCGCCGGCCAGCCCCGTCGGACACCCGGCCGAAAACGAACAGCGCGCTAAGGTTGCCGATCACGTAGGAGGCATAGACGAGCGTGATCGTCAGCTCGGAAAGGCCGAAACTACGCTGATACAGCGGATAAAGTGGCGTGACTAACGGACTGCCTGCATAAAGCACGCCGAGCACGGCGGCGCTTACGATGAGCGATGGGCGTTGTTCGAGCGTCGCTTGCCGCCGCAAAGCCTGAAGCATAGGCTTCTCCTTGGATTCGCGTATCGTCGGACGAAGCGAGCAATCTGCGTTCCGCAGGGGCAGGGCCGGTCAGCGCCAAACGGGGCTAAACGATGAACGTCTTGATCAATATCGACGTGGACGACCTGAGCAAAGCGATTCGCTTTTACAGCACAGCATTCAGTCTCGAAGTCGGCCGTCGTTTCGGTGATGGCGGTGTCGAACTGATCGGCAGTTCCGCGCCGATCTACCTGCTCGTCAAAGAAGCCGGGACGCCATCCTCGAGTACGGCGTTCGACGCTCGCAGATATGACCGCCATTGGACACCCGTCCATTTGGACTGGGTCGTCGATGACATCGAGTCGGCCGTCAAGCGCGCTGTTGAAGCGGGTGCCCGGATCGAGAACGCGATCTCCACGCAAAATTGGGGCAGGCTGACTTTAATGGCCGACCCGTTCGGTCATGGCTTTTGCTTCATCCAGTTCCTCGGAGCCGGCTACGACGAGATAGCGAGCTAGATCGCGCCATCAACCGGAATGGCTATTCGATAATCGCGGGCCTCATACGCGCGTTGCAACGATGAATAACCGTGGAAACGGCAGTAAAACGCTGCCGTCGTTGAAGGCGGGATACGCCTCGGCGATCGCGTCGCGATAGCGCGCAAGGAACCCGGCCTGCTCGGTTTGATCGAGTGGCGAAAGAAAAGGGCGTAGTCCTGTGCCCTTGAGCCATTCGACTACGGCGTCGGCGCCACCCGCGAGCGGATGATAGTAGATAGTTCGCCAGGCATCGACGCGGACACCAAGCGGCTTCAACAACGCGTAATACCACTGCGCCGTATGCCGAATGCCGAGTCGCACGTCTTCGAGCTTCGCCGCCCACGGACCCGACGCCGCGACTTCCCGCATCAGGCGGTGCGTCGGCTCGTCAAGATTGTCGGGCACCTGGAAGGCCAACGTGCCGCCCGCGGCGAGTTTGCCGAGCAGTTTGGGAAGCAGCGTTTCGTGGCTAGGCACCCACTGCAGCACGGCATTCGCAAGGATCAGGTCGTATGGCCCGGTGTCCTCCCACGTCGCAATATCGGCAACAGCGAAGCTCAGGTCCGGCAGGCGCTTGCGAGCCGCATCGATCATATCGGGTGAGCTGTCGATTCCGCTGATCGTCGCCGCCGGCGCGAGCTCGCGCAGCACTTCCGTCGAGTTGCCGGGCCCGCAGCCGATATCGATCGCGACGCGAATCTGCTCCATCGGTACGGTGGCCAGCAGGTCCTTCACCGGCCGCGTACGCTCCTTCTCGAACAGCATGTATTGCCGTGCACTCCAATCGGTCTTGGTTTCCACGCTTCGTGCCTCCTCATTCATTGATCCGAATCGAACGCCCCGCGAGGGCGCGCTACTTCTATCGCCGCGATATTGGCTTCGTCGACGATGGACCGATTCTGTATGCGCGGGCGCACCGAGTAAAATGAATTTATAACTGACATTGATTGATTTTTCTGATGAGTGTAAGCCGATGAAAATCGACACCCTTGGCGTGCAGGCGTTCGTCGCCATTGCCGATGAAGGCAGCTTTCAGGGCGCGGCGGACGCGCTCCATGTCACACAGACAGCGATCACTCAGCGCTTGCGCAAGCTCGAGGACTTTCTCGGGGTCACGCTGATCGAGCGTACGACCCGCTCGTTGGCGCTAACGGAAATCGGCCGCAATTTTCTGCCCCAAGCGCGGCGCTTACTCGCCGAGCTCTCGGACGCGCTCGCCGAAATCCGCGAGACGGGTGTCGCTCGGCGCGGCGACGTTTCCATCGCGTGCGTGCCGACGGTGGGCATTCAGTATTTGCCGCGCATCCTGCAAGCGTACTCGGCGCGTCATCCGCACAATCGCATCCGGATTCTCGACCATGCTTCGTCGGCCGTCGCCCAAGCGGTGTTGCGGCGCGAAGTCGAGTTCGGCATCAACATTGGCGGCGAACATTACCCCGAGCTTACAAGTCTTCCGTTGACGGTCGATCGGTTCGTGTTGATTTGTCGGGAAGACCATCCTCTGGCCGAGCGTCGACGCATCGGTTGGCGGCAATTACAAGCGTATCCGTTGATCTTCGCGGGCGAAGTAAGCGGCAACCGCGCGTTGCTCGACGTAGCGCTCGAGGCAAGCCAGGTAGCGTTGCGGTCGTTCTATGAGGTGCAGCGCAGCTCGACGGCGGTCGGTCTCGTCGCCGAAGGCGTAGGGGCGGCCATCGTGCCCCGGCTCGCGATTCAGAAGGGCGCCTATCCTACGGTCCGCGTCGTGGAGCTTACGCATCCGATCATCTCGCGAACGCTCGTGCTCGTGAAACGTAAGGCCGCGCATCTGTCGCCCGCGGCGGAGGCGCTCTACGAGATGATTCGCGGCAATAGCGACCGTCAAGGCGATGGAGCGTAAGCCGAGCGGCCTACATAAGCGCTTTTCCGGTGCTTGCGCGACTCAAGTCACCGATTGGTGCCCGAAGTGCAACACCGTGAGTCCGTTCGCATGTCTACCGCACGTCGCCGCGTCCTCCTATGATGAGTTCATGCAGGCGGCGCACTGCCGCCAAGTGAGTCCGCCAACGTGGCGGATGTTTGCTCATCGTCGCCAGGAGAAATCATGACGCAGCGTATCAACTACGTTAAGCAATCGCCGGAACTCTTCAGGAAGTTTCTGGAGGTCAACAACCAGTTGAAGGAAAGCGCAGTCGAAGAATCGATCCTCGACCTTGTCTCGCTGCGCGCATCGCAGATCAATGGCTGCGCCTTTTGCGTCGACATGCACGTCAAAGAAGCGCGTATTCACGGTGAACGTGAGTTGCGTCTGCACCATGTCGCGATCTGGCGCGAATCGACCCTCTTCTCGGCACGCGAACGCGCCGCGCTCACGTGGACGGAAGTGCTGACGAAGCTTCCCGAGCATGGCGTGCCCGACGACGTCTACGAGCACGTGCGGACCGAGTTCTCGGAAAAAGAGCTGTCCGACCTGACATTCGCGGTAATGATGATCAACGGATGGAACCGCGCGAGCATCGCGTTCAGAGTCGTGCCGGGTTCGTCCGACAAGGCGTACGGCCTGGACAAAGCGAACCTCGCTTGAATGTTCGGGATCGTCGGCCCGCGCGTGCGGGCTTTAGACAATTCCGTCTCGATCCCCCAACCGCCTTCTGAGTGCGCGATCGGTAGCCAGATCCGCGACAGGCCAGTAATGACCGACACCGCCGGACAGAGCCTTATCGAGTTGTCCGGCGGCCCTTCCAGGTCAAAGCCAGCGAGATGTGCTGTGGCGGTCCATGTCAGCGTCTCCGTATAAATCCTTACTTGAGCCGCGGAATCCGGATACTTAAGCTGTGAAACGTTTCATTTCCGCCCCTAAAGATTCGGCGAAGCGCGACGTGGACGAACGCAAAAAGACGACGAGCACGTTGAAGGACGTGGCGATTGCCGCAGGCGTTTCGCTCGGCACGGCTTCGAAGGTTCTTGCCGGCGCCGCCAACGTCAGCGAGGCGCGTCGCAGGCTCGTATGGGAAGCTGCGCGGCGGCTCGGCTATCGGCGCAACGCGCTTGCGGCAGAATTGCGCAGCAACCGGCCGACATCCATCGGCCTCGTCGTGCCCGATCTCACGAACTCGTTTTTCATCGAGCTGGTCTGCGCGCTCGAAGACCATGCTGAGAAGGCCGGCTACCGGCTCCTCCTCGCGCATGCGCAGGAAGACCCGGAGCGCGAAGTGGAGCGAATCCGCTTCGTGTTGTCGCGCCAGGTCGCCGGCATGATTCTGATTCCATGCCATGGATACCAGCACGCCATCGACGAACTGCGCGAATGCGACGTCCCGCTCGTCATGGCGGACCGCGTGGACAACACTTTTCCCGCCAATACAGTGACGACGGACAGCCGGCGGGCAGCGGTCGACGGCACTCGGCACCTCATTGCGCTCGGCCACAGGCGCATCGCGTTCATCGTCAATGCGCTCGATATCGTCAACAGCCGCGAGCGCGTCGACGGATACCTCGATGCGATGCGGCGGGCCGGCCTCGAGCGGTTCGCACGCGTGGTCGTTTGCGGCATGACCGACGCGGAGAGCTACGCCGCGACACTAAGCCTTTTATCCGAGCGCGAGCGGCCGACAGCCGTGTTCACGGGTGCGAGCGTCGCAACGCTGGGCGCCCTGCGCGCGATCCGCGATGCCGAGCTGCGCCTGCCCGACGACGTTTCGCTGCTCTCGTTCGACGACGCGCCTTGGATGTCGGTGCTGCGCCCGGGTATCAGCTCCATCCATCAACCGGTGGAGGCGGTCGGCCGAGCGATCTGGAATCTGCTGCATAAGCAGTTGGACGGCGAGACTTCCGAAATCGTGCATCTGCGCATGCGCGCGGACCTTCGCCTGCGTGAAAGCACCGGCGTCGCACGTGAGCCGAGCAGCCCCGACACGGCATCCACATCGGAATCAGCGCCGGTTTCCTCGGTGCCGGCCGAGCGCGCATGAGAGGGGTATCGAAAGAACCGGCGCTGTAACGTTCCACTTTTGCGTGCAGATCCGGAAATTCGAGCCGTCCTTGAACGCCGTGATGGTCGTTTTCCCGCAGCAGACCGACGTTGGGTGCACCGGCTGATCGAGGCGCCAGGCAGGGCCTTGTCATAGCTGACCTATTCGGGGCACGATGCGCGGATCGTTTAAATCAAGTCACGGTTAGCGCATGCCCAAATCGAACGGAAATTCATCCGCGGGTTTCAGTCTTCTAAAAGGCGTTTTCCCGATCAACCGCGCCGCGGCGTTACGCGACGCGCTCGCCGGAATATCACTCGCGTCAATGGATATTCCACAGGTTCTCGGCTATGCCCGCATTGCCGGCATGCCTGCGGTGACGGGGCTCTACACGGTCTTTCTTCCGCTCGTCGCATTCGCCTTCTTCGGCGCGTCGCGCCATCTCGTGGTGGCGGCCGACTCGGCGACCGCCACGATCCTCGCGAGCCGCGTTTCGTCGATGGCGCCGATGGGGACTGCCGAGTACATCACGCTCGCGAGCGCGGTCGCGCTGCTGACGGCGGCGCTGTTGCTCCTTGCCCGCATTTTCAAGCTCGGCTTTCTTGCCGATTTTCTTTCCCGCACCGTGCTCATCGGCTTTCTCGCCGGCGTGGGCGTGCAAGTATCGATCGCCATGTTCGGCGATATGTTCGGCATGACCGTGCCGATTCCTTCATCGCGAAGCTTTGCGCAACTCGTCTATGTCGCCGGCCATCTTATGCAGGTCAATCCGCCGACCGTTGCGCTCACTGCGCTCGTCGTCGTCGCCATCCTCGGCGGAAAGCGCTTTTTGCCGAGTGTGCCCTTGTCGCTCATCGCCGTGGTGGGCAGCATAGCGGCCAGCAAGGTTTTCGATTTCGCCGGTCACGGCATATCGGTACTCGGTCCGGTTGCGGGCGGGCTGCCGCCGCTGCGTTTTCCCGTCGTGACATGGCAGCAGTTTCTCGATCTCGTGCCGGTCGCCGCGTCGTGCTTCGTGATGATCATCGCGCAGAGCGCCGCAGCCGCCCGGGTGTTCGCGCAGGCGCACCACGAGGAGGTCGACGCGAACGCTGACATCCTCGGGCTCGCCGCGGCCAATGCGGCGGCCGCGCTCAGCGGGACTTTCGTCGTCAACGGCAGTCCGACGCAAACGGCCATGGCCGAGCGCGCGGGCACGCGCAGCCAAATTGGGCAACTCGCGTTCGCGGTTGTCGTCGTCATCGTGCTGCTTTTTTTTAGCTCGTTTCTCCAATATCTGCCGCGTTGCGTGCTGGCGGGCATCGTTTTCACGATCGCGCTGGGACTCATCAACGTTCGGGCGCTGAAAGCGATTCGAGGGGAAAGCCCCGGCGAATTCGCGCTGGCTTTGGCGACGGCCGCCGCCGTCGTGCTGGTAGGGGTCGAGCATGGCATTCTGCTCGCCGTTGCCTTATCGATGATGCGGCACGTGCGGCACAGCTATCATCCGCACACGATGGTACTGGCGCCCGTCGCGCCGAGCGGACGGTGGGTTCCCGTGCCCGCAAGGCTTGGCGTCGTCACCGCGCCGGGCCTCATCGTCTACCGGTTCGGCGCGGATCTGTTTTATGCTAACGATCACTTTTTTTGCTCGGAAGTCGCCGGGCTCATCGAAGCGGCGAACGAGGAGTTGCACTGTTTCGTCGTCGATGCCGGCGCCATCACCGACCTCGACTACTCCGCGGCGCGTACATTGATCGACTTCATACAAGATCTGCGCGCGCGCAACATCCGCGTGATTTTCGGGCGAGTCAACAGTTACTTGCGTTCGGATATGGACCGGCACGGCGTAACCACGATCGTGGGCACATCGAACATTTTCGAAACGCTCCACGAGGCGCTTGCCGTTGTAGGGGTCGAGCCGCCTGCTCATGTGAATGGCGGTCTATAGCGCGATTTCGGCCGCCCCGGTCGCAAGCCGCGGTAAGGTGTGAGACACACGGGAGACGCTTATGAAGATCGGGTTCATCGGCCTCGGTGTCATGGGCCAGCCAATGGCGCTCAACCTCGCGCGCGCCGGTACTGAGCTCATCGTCTGGAATCGCACGCCGGAGCGAGGCGACGCATTGCGCGAAGCGGGTGCGCAGGTTGCCGAGAGCGTCGCGGAAGTTTGCCGGGAGGCTCGCATCGTGATCGCGATGATGGCAACCGATACCGCGTTGGACGCGGTGCTCGGCCGCGGCACCGATGCATTCGCCGCGAACGTCGCGGGCCATACGATCGTGCATATGGGCACGACGTCGGCCGACTATTCGCGCGGGCTCGAGGCCGATGTTCGCGCGGCGGGCGGCCGCTATGTCGAAGCACCGGTCTCGGGCTCGCGCAAGCCGGCCGAGGCGGGGCAGCTCGTGGCGATGATGGCGGGCGACCCGGCGGCTGTCGAGGAAGTTCGGCCGCTGCTGAAGCCGATGTGTCATGAAACGGTCGTTTGTGGAGCCGTGCCGTCCGCGCTCTTGATGAAGCTGTCGGTCAATAGCTTTCTGATTCCGATGGTGACTTCGCTTGCCGAGGCCGCGCATCTCGCGCGACGTTTCGGGCTCGACATGAAGCAGTTCCAGGCCGTGCTCGACGCGGGTCAAATGGCGAGCAGCATATCGCGCGTGAAGGTCGACAAGCTCGTGAACGAAAATTTCGAGGTCCAGGCATCGATCGTCGACGTGCTGAAGAACAATCGGCTGGCGACTGAGGCCGCGCGCAACGCAAATCTTGCATCGCCGCTGCTGGATGTCTGTTTCCAGCTGTATTCGGAAAGCGTGTCGCTAGGGTACGGCAACGAGGATATGGCGGCGGTCGTGCGTGCCATCGAGGCGCGAAGCGATGCAAGGCGTGGATCGGCGTGAGCAGTGGCGCTCGACCCACATTGAATCGCCGAACTCATGCGTCCGATACTGCGACGCCTCGAGTGCGGCCTCCGCGCGTTGCAGCGTCAGCTCATCGGTGAACGCTCCGAGCAGCGCGTAGTGGCTGGAATCGGGTTCATGTGTGCCTGTCACGATTGCATCGACGACCTTGAGCTCCGTTCGCGGACCAATGTGTTGACGCGCGATACCGTCGCCTGCTTGTACCGTGCCGTCGGCACTTGCCGCGGCTTCCAGCGCGCGCACGACAGTGGTCCCGATGGCGACGATGCGCCCACGGCGCTTGCGTGTGGCTTCGACCAACGCTGCAGTCGCCGCGGGGATCCTGTAGCACTCGTCGAACGGCAACTTTGCATCGAGCGCCGGATCGCCTGTCGTTGACAATCCCGCCGCATGCGTCAACGTTGCGAATGCCACCCCCTTCTCACGCAATGCGTGCAACAGATGCCAGTCGAGGGCAAATCCCGCCGATGGAGGTTCGAACGCGACGGGGTGTGCGGCGATGGGCGTCCAGACATCCCACATCGCAAGCGGATCGACCATGTAGGAGTACTGAATTGGCTTGCCATGCACTGCGAGTTCGTGCCAGATCCGTACGGGCTCGCCTTCGAATCGGATCTCGACCAAACGCGGATGGTCGAGGAGTCGGACGACGGTAGCGATTAGCGCTCCGAATACGATACGCTCGCCGAGTGTCAACGCAGGCGGGGCCGCGCGAGCTTCGGTCGGCGTGCGAAAGTCGCCGTCGCCGAAAACGACGCAACGAAAGTCTCGAACGTCGTCGGGTTCGAGCGAAGAACGGCCGGCGAGCCGCAATTCGACGCACGCGCCCGTGCGTTCGAGGACGCCGGACAGGCTCGCGGGCAGCGTTGCGGCATCATTGGCGATCACGCAATCGCCGCGGCGCAGCAGACCCACCATCGCACTACGAGCCCGATGCTCGATCTTCCCCCAGCGATCGACGACCAGTAGTCGTGCATTCTTCGGTCGCTGGACCGGTGTCGTTGCCGCTTCCATGCTCACATTTCTCCTCTGACTGGCAGATGACGCATTTCGTCGAGCGTCGATGCGATCGCGTCGGAAAATTCGCGCGCCGCGTCGGCTGGGCGCTTGAGCGTCGCGATGTCCGCGTCAGGCACCGCAAGTGCGTGGAACGGCGTATTCATATCGCCGGGATCGAGCGAAAGCACGCGAATGCGGTCGGCACGCAGTTCCTCGTCCCAGATGCGGCTCATGTGGCGAAGCGCGGCCTTCGTCGCGCCATAGGCGCCCCAAGTCGGGTACGGCTCGACGGCCGCGTCGCTCGATACATTCAGCACCATTGCGCCGCCTCGCTCGCGCGCTGCGGCGGCGAGAGCGCCTAAAAGCGCCTTGGTCAGACGGAATGGTCCAAGCAGATTTGTGGCAATCGCCGCTTCGAGGTCCTCGCAATCGGTATCGCCGAGCAACGCGAGCGGCACGGGACCCAGCGACGAAGCATTGTTCACGAGTACATCGACGCCGCCGAGCACGCCGGTGATTTGCATCGCGAGCGGATAGATGTCGTCTTTGCGCGAGACGTCGGCCGCGAAGCCCGTCGCGTACGGGCGCTCGCCAGCCACGGATGCGACGCGCCCGGCGTCCCGCGCGATGAAGGCCACTCGCGCGCCGCGCGCTAGAAGCTCATCGACCAGGGCAAGGCCGAGTCCGGAGGTGCCCCCGGTGATCGCGGCGCGTATGCCTTCAAGGCTGAACGGTTGATCCATGATGTTCTCCTCGTCCAGGTTCTGCCGGTGCATAACCGGCGGTTTCCGTATGACCGATAATGGCCACACTGCCGTACGCGCTCCAGCGTGATGTCCAAAACTTTGTCGGAAACTCGATACGATGGACGAAGTAGAACAGGCTGCTCACCATCTCGCCCGCAATCTCGTGGCCTTGCGACATGCGCGTTCGCTGACGCAGGACGCCCTCGCGAAAGTTTCAGGGTTGCCTCGATCGACGATAGCGAACCTGGAGTCGGGCGAGGGCAATCCATCGCTCGCCGTACTGATGAAGGTCGCGGGGGCGCTTGCGGCGCCGATAGACGAGTTACTGGCATCGCCGCGCGCGAAGGTGCGCAAATGGGCGGCCAGCGAAGTGCCGGCATCGAATCGCGGCACCGGCCTGACGGTCCGGCCGCTCGTGCCAGAGCCCGTGCCGGACGGCATACTCGATACGATGGCGTTCGCGCCTGGTGCGTCGATGCGCGGTACGCCACATCTTCCTGGCACGCGCGAATATTTCACCTGCTTGTCGGGCACGGTGACCGTGTTCGTCGCGGGTGAACGGCACTCGCTCGTAGCCGGGGACGTGCTCGCGTTCCCCGGCCATGTCGCGCACTCCTATCGCAACGAGGATGCGGAGCAGGCGGCGCTGGGCATTTCGATCGTCATCCTGGCCAAGGCCGGCGTGTAGCGCCAATCGATCGCCAATGAGCGCAACTGGGCTCAGAAGGCGCACCTGAAGCAAAATGTCGTCTGCGCAGGTCGGCTGAGCGCCGATCATTTATCGGCTTCCGACCCTTTTTGTTCCCTTCCGGCCATCGATGCCGAGTAGGGGAAAGTCAATTCGTCGTTCAAGCGAGCTCAAAGGAGCCACTGCTCATGCCCGAAACGAACGTTTCGTTTTTCAGTCGATTGTCTCTCGCGATCGGCACGTTTTTTACCATCCTCGCCGATCGTGAGTTCGCGGCCGGCGTGCTCCGCCTGCGGGAAGGCGCTGCGCCCGTCGCCGCGGCGCCCCAAGCCCCGACCCCTGCCGCGCCCGTGATCAAGGATACGGGCCCGGACGCGGCGCTTCAGCTATTGGGACTGCTCCAGCGCGAGGCGCGCTTCATCGATTTCGTCGAGGAGGACATCGGCAGCTACGCGGATGCGGACATCGGCGCGGCGGCGAGGCTCGTGCACGAAGGCTGCCGCAAGGCGCTGCGCGAGCATTTCACGATTCGCCCAGTGCGCGAAGAGGCCGAGGGCAGTCGCGTGACGTTGGCCGAGAACTTCGATGCCAAGGCAATCCGGCTCACGGGCAACGTTGTCGGCAAGCCGCCGTTCAGCGGCAGCATCAGCCATCGTGGATGGCGCGTAGAGGATGTCCGGCTGCCGAAGCTCACGGGTAGTCACGACGCGACCGTGATCGCGCCCGCGGAGATCGAGCTATGAGCGAGCCGCGCTATTCAATCGGCATCGATCTCGGCACGACGCATTGCGCGCTTTCTTACGTCGATCTCTCCGCGAGCGACGGCGAGAAGACGAGCCAGGACGTCATGCCCGTCATGCAACTGGTCGGCCCCGGGGCGCTCGAAGCCCTCGATTTGCTGCCGTCCTTCCTCTATCTCCCGCACGAAAGCGAATTGACGCCGGGCGATCTCGCACTGCCGTGGACGTCGGCGCGGGATTTCATCGTCGGCGAAATGGCACGCAGCCGGGGAGCCGGCACGCCGATTCGGCTCGTTTCCAGCGCGAAGAGCTGGTTATGCCATCCCGGCGTGGACCGCCGCGCCGCCATTTTGCCGAGCGACGCGCCGCCCGAGGTCGCGCGCACGTCGCCGCTCGAGAGTTCCGTCCGCTATCTCACGCATCTGCGCGAGGCTTGGGACTATGCGCACCCCGACGCGCCATTCGCCGAGCAGGCCATCACCGTGACGATTCCCGCGTCGTTCGACCCGGCCGCGAGAGAGTTGACGGCGGAGGCCGCCGAGGCGGCCGGTTACAGCCGCGCGACGCTGCTGGAAGAACCGCAAGCGGCGCTCTATAGCTGGATCCAAAAAAGCGCGGGGGCGTGGCGTAAAGAGGTGCGAGTAGGCGACATCATCCTCGTCGTCGATGTCGGCGGCGGCACAACGGATTTGTCGCTGATCGCCGTCGTCGAGCGCGAAGGCAATCTCGAGCTGCATCGCGTCGCGGTCGGCGACCATATTCTGCTCGGCGGCGACAACATGGACCTTGCGCTCGCGCACGTCGTAGCGCGCAAGCTGGCCGCGCAAGGCACGCAGGCCGACGCGTGGCAATTGCGCGCACTGACCTACGCGTGCCGCTCGGCGAAGGAGATGCTGCTGACGGCGACGGATACGGACGTCGCGCCGCTCGTCGTGCCGAGCCGCGGCTCGAAGCTGATCGGCGGCTCGATCCGGACCGAGCTCACGCGCGACGAACTGACGCAAACGATTCTCGAAGGCTTTTTCCCGCAAGTCGACGTTTCGGCGCGACCGATCAATCGGCCGAGGGCCGGCTTGACACGGCTCGGCCTGCCCTATGCGCAGGACGCGGGCATCACGAGGCATCTCGCCGCCTTTCTTAGCCGTCAGGTCGGCGCGCTCACGGAACTCGACGGCGCGAACGAGGCGCGCGTAGAAGGGGTGAGCTTCCTGCATCCGACCGCCGTTCTCTTCAATGGCGGCGTATTCAAGTCGCCGCTGTTGGTCGAGCGGATCATGCAGGCGCTGAACGGTTGGCTCGCGGCCGAAGGCTCCGCGCCTGCGCGTCTCCTCTCGGGTGCGGATTTCGACCTTGCGGTGGCGCGCGGCGCGGCTTATTACGGCTATGTGAAGCGCGGCAAAGGCGTACGGATCCGCGGCGGCACCGCGCGTTCGTACTATGTCGGCGTCGAATCGGCGATGCCGGCCGTTCCTGGCATCGAGCCGCCGATCCAAGCGCTTTGCGTGGCGCCGTTCGGCATGGAAGAAGGCACGGACGCCGACCTGCCGGCGCAAGAGTTGGGTCTCGTCGTCGGCGAGCCGGTTCATTTCCGGTTTTTGGGCTCGTCGGTGCGCCGCCAGGATCAGGTCGGCACGATGCTCGAAGCGTGGTCGGCGGACGAGTTGCAGGAGCTCGACGCGATCGAGGCGACGCTGCCGGCGCAAGGGCGCACGGCCGGCGAAGTCGTCCCGGTCAAGCTTCATGCGCGCGTCACCGAATCGGGGACGCTGGAGCTCGAAGCGATCCCGCGCGGGACCGACGAGCGGTGGAAGGTCGAGTTCGATGTGCGCGGAGGGGCCGTCGGCTGAATTCGATGAAGCAATACACGGTCGGCATCGACCTCGGCACGAGCAACACGGTCCTCGCCTATGTCGAGGCGGGATCGGAAAACATTCGTGTCTTCGACGTCGACCAGCTCGTAAGTCTCGGTGAAGTCGGCGCGCGGCCGCTTCTGCCGTCGGTGCGATATCACCCGGCCCCCGGCGAGCTCCATGAGGGCGACCTGCAATTGCCATGGACGCGCGCCGGGCAAGACGACGGGATCGGCGCCGAGCCGCCGGCCGTCATCGGCCAGCTCGCCCGGGCGCTCGGCGCGCAGGTGCCGGGCCGCATCGTCGCGAGCGCGAAAAGCTGGCTCTCGCATGCTTCGGTCGATCGTCTCGCGCCGATTCTGCCTTGGGGTGCCGGCGACGAAGTCGGCAAGGTATCGCCCGTCACGGCGAGCGCCAGCTACCTGGCTCATCTGCGCCGCGCCTGGAATCACCGCTTTGCACACGCTCCGCTCGAGCAGCAGGATGTCGTGCTCACGGTGCCAGCGTCGTTCGACGACGGCGCACGCGCGTTGACGCTCGAGGCGGCGCGGATCGCGAAGCTGCCTGACCTGCGCCTGCTCGAAGAGCCTCAGGCCGCGTTCTACGACTGGCTGTTCCGTCATCGCGCGACGCTTACGGAGGAGCTTGCCGAGACGCGACTGGTGCTGATTTGCGATGTCGGCGGCGGCACAACCGATCTCACGCTGATCAAAGTGCAGTTCGACAACGGCGAGCCGCAATTGACGCGCATCGGCGTGGGCAACCATCTGATGCTCGGCGGCGACAACATGGATCTCGCGCTCGCGCGGCTCGTCGAAACGCGCATTGCCTCGGGCGATACGCGCTTGTCGGCGGCGAGCCTCTCGCAGCTCGTCGAGCGGTGTCGAGCGGCAAAGGAGCAGCTCCTGTCGGACGACGCGCGCGACTCGGTCGCCGTCACGCTGCTTTCCGCCGGAGCGAGACTCGTCGGCGGAGCACGAACGGCCGAGCTTGACCGAGAGGAAGCGGAGCGCGTCGTCGTCGACGGATTTTTCCCCGTCGTCGAGCCAGGCGAAACGCCTCGTCGCGCGCGAGGCGCGATCGTCGAGTTCGGGTTGCCTTATGCCGCTGACCCGGCCATCACGCGACACATCGCTGCGTTCTTGAGTCGCTTCGACGGACCTTCGCGCGAAGCGTTGAATGTGCCGGAGCACGCGGGCGCGGCCGCAGCCATGCCGGATACGTTGTTGCTCAATGGCGGCGTCTTTCGAAGCCGGCTGCTGTCGGACCGTCTCGCCGACACCATCGGCGCATGGCGCCAACGGCCGTTGCACGTCCTGCGCAACGATCATCCCGATGTGGCCGTCGCGCGCGGCGCCGTTGCCTATAGCCTCGCACGCAAAGGATTTGCGCCAAGGATCGGCGGTGGGTCGCCGCGCAGCTACATGCTCGTGCTGGATGAGGACGGCGACGTGAAGCGCGGTGTCTGCCTTTTGCCAAGGGGGACCGAGGAGGGGCACGAGGTGCGTCTCGAGGATCGGCTCTTTGCGCTGCGGCTCGGGCACCCCGTGCGTTTCCATCTGGTTTCGACCGCGGCCGATACGGCCTATCGGCATGGCGAGCTCGTCGATCTCTCGACGGGCGATTTCGTGCGATTGCCGCCGATCGCGACCGTCGTGCAGCCGAAGGGGACGGGCGAGGCGCGCGAAACGCCCGTCAAGCTCGCGACTTCGCTCACCGAGGTGGGCACCCTCGAGATGCATTGCGTCGGCGCCGACGACCCCGCGCAACGATGGTTGCTCGAGTTTCAATTGCGGCAGGGTGAAGTCGATGCCGCGTCCGCGTCCGCGTCTGAAACAGCGGCGCATTCGTCGCTCGAAGCGGCGATCGCGCCTATCGACCGTGCATTCGGCGCGCGCGCGGCCGGCGTCGATCCAAAGGAAACGAAGCGGTTGCGCTCGCGCCTCGAGGAACTGCTCGGGCCGCGCGAAAGTTGGGACAGCGCGTTGCTTCGCGAGATGTTCGGTGCGCTTTGGGAGCGCGCGCGCCGGCGGCGGCGCTCCGCGGACCATGAGCGGATATGGCTCAATCTGGCCGGGTACTGCATTCGCCCCGGTTTCGGTTATCCGCTCGACGATTGGCGCGTCGATCAACTCTGGTCGCTCTTCGACGACGGCATTCAATACGTCAACGACGGCCGCGTCTGGTCCGAATGGTGGACGCTCTGGCGCCGCGCGGCGGGCGGCCTCGGCGAAGAGGCGCAACTGCAGTTGCTCGATGCGATGGCTTATCTCGATCCGGCCAACATGAAGCGACGCAAGCTGCCGTTCGATCCCGCGAAGGTCGGCCATGCCGACATGGTCCTCGTTTCCGCATCGCTCGAGCGAATACCGGTGGAGCGCAAGATCGACATGGCGGAGCGGCTGCTCGACCGACTTCGAAAGCCCTCGGAGAATCAGCAGCAGTGGTGGGCGATCGGACGGATCGGCACGCGTCGACCGTTCTATGGCAGTGCGCATGGCGTCGTGCCGCCGGAAGTCGCGACGCGATGGCTGGACGCGATTTTGGCGCTCGATTGGAAGAAGGTCGAATCGGCCGTCTTTGCCGCGCTTCAGATCGCTCGCGTGACGGGCGACCGGGCCCGAGACCTGCCGCTTGAAGTCCGTGAGACCGTCGCGCGCCGGTTGCAGGCGGCGAGCGCGCCGCCGCGGTGGGTGCAGATGGTCAGCGAGGTCGTGGAGCTCGACGACGCCGACTCGGTGCGCGTTTTCGGCGAGACGCTGCCCGCCGGTTTGAAGCTGATCGGCGGCTGACTTCGTACTTCGCTCGCGAAAGCGGAGCGCGATCCGCTACGGCCTAGCCGCGACTTCGTCGAGATGAGAGAGGAGGTCGGCGGGGTCTTCATAGACGCGCAGCGCGCCCGCTTTCTCGAGCTCGTCGGTTCCGTAGCCTCCCGAGAGCAATCCCACGCCGAGCGCCCGGCATCGACGCGCCGCCAGCATATCCCAGACGCTGTCACCGACCACGACCGTATGCTCGATCGGCACACCTAACCGATCGGCAGCCGCGAGAAAGAGATCGGGGTCGGGCTTCGCATGCTTGACTTGATCGCGCGTGACGACGACGGCGGTTTGCGGGTCGACGCCGAGCGCTTCGAGGTTGAACTTCGCCGTTTCCATCCGCCCGCTCGTTGCGATCGCCCATCGAATGTTTGCCCGCGTCAGCGCTTCGAGCAGCGCGATCGCGCCCGGCAGCGGCTTCACCTCGCTACGCAGGCGTTGATAGGCCGCAGTATGGGCGACGCGCAGACGCTCCACTCGATCCTCGTTGAATTGATCGTGCGTTTCGCGCAGGAGCTGGTTGACGAACAGACCTCCGCTCATGCCAATCTTGCGGTGAATGCGCCAGACGGAAAGATCGATGCCCTCCGAGTCGAGCGCCTCCTTCCAGGCGAGCACATGCTGATAGACGCTGTCGACGAGCGTACCGTCGAGGTCGAAAAGAAACGATGTCTCGATGCGCATAGGTGGGTGATCCTCTTGCTCAGGTTCGCTCAACGCCTTCGGGCGTCGAGTCGTGATGTCGGGACTGCGCAGCAACGTGCGTACCGTGCGGCTCAATCCTCTCCGATATGCGCTTCGCCGTGGCCGCTGACCCCGCGCGTATCGGGTGCGAGCTGCGCGAAGATCCAGGCCGAAGACGCGGTGATGACGCCGACGCATGCGTACGTCGCATGAAACGCCACGAGCGTTTGATTGGACGATTGATGGCCGAACAACGACGTAAAGGTGCCGAGCAGCGCGCCGGCCACGGTGACGCCGAGGCTCATCGAGAGCATCTGCGCCAGCGAAAATAAGCTGTTGCCGCTGCTGGCCCCGCCGGTGCCGAGGTCCTTCAGCGTGAGCGTGTTCATGGCGGTGAACTGCATCGAATTGAAACCGCCGAAGATCGCAAACTGCACGATATGCACCCAAATGGGCTGGTTTGGCGCGACGAGCGCGAAGCTCGCCATCGTCAGGCCGACGATCACCGTGTTGACGAGCAGCACCGAGCGGTACCCATACCGGGTGATAAGTTCGACGACGATGCGCTTCGACGCCATGCCGGCAGCGGCGGCCGGCAACATCATCAGGCCGGCGTGAAACGGCGAATAGCCGAGGCTCACTTGGAGCAGGAGCGGCAGCAGGTATGGCATCGCCCCGCTGCCGATGCGAGCAAAGAGGTTTCCGAGGAGGCCGACCCGAAAAGTCGGGATCTGGAACAAGTCGAGCGAGAAGAGCGGCTCCTCGCTGCGCGCGGCGTGCAATGCGTACCCCGTCAGGCAAGCGAACGCGAAAATCAGCAGCACGAGGACGATGGCATGCTGGAGCCCGAGCTCCGCGAGACCATCGAGCGCGAGCGTGAGCGCCAGCATCGCCAGCGCGAGCATCGCGTAGCCTTTGATGTCGAAGCCGCCGGCCGAAGGCAATGGCTCGCCGAGCATGAAGAGCGCCGTGGCCGCGCAGCCGACGACGCCGACCGGCACATTGATCAGAAAGACCCAATGCCACGAAGCGACGTCGGTCAGCCAGCCGCCGAGCGTCGGGCCGATCAGCGGGCCGACGAGACCCGGGATGGCAACGAAGCTGAGCGCCGCCAGGTATCGCTCGCGCGGAAACGTGCGCAGAATCGCGAGGCGCCCGACAGGCAGCAGCATTGCGCCGCCGACGCCTTGCAACACGCGCGACGCGACCAACTGCCAAAGCGCGCGCGAGCTCGCGCAAAAGAGCGACCCCACCGTGAAAACGAGGATCGCGGCGAAGAACACGCGCCGCATACCAAGGCGATCGGCGAGAAAGCCCGAGACGGGGATCATCAGCGCCATCGTCAGCGAGTAGGCGACGACGACCGATTGCATACGCAACGGCAACTCGCCGAGACTGCGCGCCATTGCGGGCAGGGCCGTGTTGACGATCGTGGTATCGAGCGTCTGCATGAAGAACCCCGTGGCGACGAGCCATAGCGTGATCGTCAATTTGCGCTCGTGCGCTTTGTCTGGCTCGATCGCGGTCTCGGTCGTGATGTCGCGCATGGGGTGTGGGACGATGGGGCTGCTCGGGAAGACGACGGGACGATGGCTAAAAAACGTCCGAGTATTTTAGCGGCTTCACTCCATTCGATTCGGTCAGGTGCGCATGGCGTCGCCAGGTTGGTCCGCGCCGCTACCGGCCGTGTCGTCACGCTTCGGTCGGCGCACCGCCCGCAACTTCCCGCTGCCACCGCCCCCGCAGAAGAATTGCTCGCCGCCATCGGACTCGAGCCCCGAGACATTGACGCCTTCCGGCATTTCGATGGATTCGAACACTTCGCCCGTTTGCGGGTCGATTCGTCGCAACTCACTTGCGTCGTCTTCCCAAGTTCCGTGCCAGAGCTCGCCGTCGACCCATGTCACGCCCGTTACGAAGCGGTTCGACTCGATGGTTCGAAGAATGGCGCCTGTTTCGGGGTCGACCTGGTGAATCTTGCGCTCGCGATAGCGCCCGACCCAAAGCGTTCCTTCCGCCCATGCGAGCCCCGAGTTGCCGCCTCCGCCCGGCGCGGGAATCGTGGCGGTCACACGCCCCGTCTTGCGATCGATCTTCTGGATGCGGTCGTCGGCGATTTGAAAGAGATGCTCCCCGTCGAACGCCGTTCCCGCACGCGACGGGACGTCGATCGAGCGTAGCGTTTCCCCGCTCGACGGGTCCAACGCCTGCAGCTTGTCGCCGGTCGCGAACCAGACATGCTGGCCGTCGTAGCTGACGCCGTGCACACCGTCGGCGCCGGGAAACGGGCCGTACTCGCGGATGATTTCGGCTGCCGATCGTTTCATGCATGTCTCCTGATGTATTTTCCATTCACTAGACTAGCCGAGCGGGGAGCAACAATGTGGTCGCCAAAGCCGGCATGGGCGGTGTCATCCAACGACGGGCCCGCCCGCGGCCGACCGATTGCACCTTGCCGCTCTCCGCGAGCGAATCGAGTGCCCGCTGCACCGTCCGCTGACTGGCGCCGAGCGCAAGCGCGACGGCGGAACTCGACCACGATTCGCCGTCCGCCAACAAAGCGAGCACAGCCGCGTGCTTCTCGTCGACGGGCCGTGCCAACACGACGATCTCGCGAGCATGCTGTGGGACCAGCGCAAATCCCCTTTTTGTCGCGATCACCTCTGCTAGCGGCCGAATTGTGGCGCGCAGCCGTGCCATCTCCACCCGCAGCCGCGCGCGATGCGATTCATCGGGGAGCTTCGTCCGGAATGCATCGGCGATCAGTGCGTTTCGGGGCACGTCTTCGGGCCACGCCTCGGCGAGGGCGCGGGCGATCGCGAACAACACCGGTCGCCGTGCAAGACGGATCGCGGGGGCTGCGTTGCAGGCGACGATATGCCGGCAAGCGTCAACGACGAGCGCGCCCGACATCATCAGCGCTTCGACTTCTTCGAGCAGTAGCGGATGCGCCTGCCCGTGCGCGATCAGCCGCGCCGCCGGCGTCGACAGCAGCAGGGCCGCGGTCTCGACTTCCGCTTTTAGCGCAGGAATGCCTGAACGGGCCGCGGCGTGTCGGGCGCGGACGAGTGCGGCACGTGCGGCCTTTGCCTGAAGGCGCCGCATCGCCATGCCCGCGACGATCAGCTCATGCGCCGCTTTCAACGCGGGCGGGAACGGTGCGGGGTCGAGTCCGACGAGCAAGCGCTCGGCATCCTCGAGGCGGCCGATCAGCAAGAGGCGCCGGACTTCGAGGTACCGCGCGTGGGCCGCGTTCAGCCGATCGCCATGCGCTTCGAGCGTCGCGCGTGCCGCGTGCAGCATCTTCGCCGGCCAATTGAGCTCGCGCGAGGCGAGCGCGATCTCGGCCTCGGCGACGACACACCTTGCGCGGGCCAACGCTTCTTTAGGACCGAAGGCGCGCGCCGCGCTGCGCATCAGCGCTTTTGCTCGCGCCAGATCTCCGAGCTGAGCCATGGCAATGCCTCGAAGCGCGAGCGCGGGCGCGTCTGCGCGCAGCGCGACGCGATTCAGCGCACCGAGCGCATCCCCGGCCGCCAGCGCGCGCGCCGCGGCCTCGATCAGCGAGTCCATCCGAATCGCGCCACAGTTGTCACTCCCCCTCGTCAGACGCCCGGCCCTAATCTATCACCACGCTCACCAACGAGCACGTCGAATCGGGGACCGACCGAACGACGAAACCCGACTAAACCCCTTAGGAGGAAGGAATGGCAACGACACATGCAACCGGCACACGTGACGAGTGGCTCGCGGCGCGGATCAAGCTGCTCGAGGCCGAGAAGGAGCTGACGCGACGCGGCGACGAACTGGCGATGCAGCGGCAGGCACTGCCGTGGGTCCGCGTCGAGAAGGACTACCGGTTCGACACCGAGGAAGGCAACGTTTCGCTGGCGGATCTGTTCAAAGGGCGATCGCAACTACTCGTCTACCACTTCATGTTTGGGCCCGATTACCAAGCGGGGTGCCCGGCATGCTCGACGATCGCGGATGGATTCAACGGCTTTGCCATTCACCTCGCGAACCACGACGTCATGCTGATGGCGGTATCGCGAGCGCCCTTCGCGAAGCTGCAGGCGTACAAGCAGCGGATGGGCTGGACGTTTCCTTGGGCGTCGTCGCTCGGCAGCGAGTTCAATTTCGACTTCAACGTGTCGGTGACCGAGGAGCAGCAGCGCAAGGGCGACGTCGAATACAACTACGAGCGCGGCGGTCATGCCATGGATATGAAGGAGCCGCCGGAACCGGTCGTACGGTTTGCGAGTTCCTGCGGCACCGACGCGGCGACCTACACGCGCGATCGGCCCGGCATGAGCGCGTTCATCCTCGAGGACGGTGTGGTCTATCACACCTACTCGACTTATGCGCGAGGACTGGACGGCCTCTGGGGCATGTACCAATGGCTCGATCGCGCGCCGAAAGGACGCAACGAAGCGGACGGCCTCTGGTGGCTTCGCCATGACGAGTACGAAACCCGTTGAGGCAGCTTTCGAAATGAGCATGACGGAAGACCATCCCGCGGAGCGGGCGATTCCGCGGCGCATCGCCCCGGAAATCGCCTCCCAGCGAGCCCTGTTCGGCACCTCGGCGCTGCTTTTCGTCATCGGCGCGGCGGTCACGGTCGTCTGGTCCGCATCGATGTCGGCAATGGACGGCATGCCGATGGCGGGCGGCTGGTCGATGTCGATGACCTGGATGCGCATGCCCGATCAGACGTGGCTCGGCTTCGCGGCATCGTTTGTCGGCATGTGGCTCGCCATGATGACGGCAATGATGATGCCGTCTCTGGTGCCGATGCTCGTGCGCTACCGCCGGGCGATCGATGGGCGGGGCAGCGCGAGACGGCTAGCATGGCTGACATCGATCGTCGGTGCGGGCTATTTCTTCGTTTGGACGCTTTTCGGCATGGCGGTTTTTGCGATTGGGGTCACGCTTGCCGCAGCCGAGATGGCGTGGCCGGCACTGGCGCGCGCGGTTCCGATCGCGAGCGGCATGGCCGTGGCAGCTGCCGGAGTGTCTCAGTTCACCGAGTGGAAAATGCGTCACCTCGTCTGCTGCCGCGAGGCGCCGGGGCGCGATCGCAAACTGCACCCCGACGTCGGCACGGCATGGCTCCACGGTTTGCGTCTTGGTCTGCACTGCTGCTATTGCTCGCTCGGCTTGACGGTGTCTTTGCTCGTCGTTGGGATGATGGACTTGCGCATGATGACTGTCGTGACGGTTGCCATTACCGCCGAACGGCTCGCGCCGGGCGGCGAGCGTATCGCACGGGCCATTGGTGCCGTTGTCGTCGCGATGGGACTGGGCCTGATCATGCATGCCGGCTTGCTGGCCTGACGCCTCGCGGCGATTTGCCTTTTCAGCGTCGCGAGGGTTACTGTCGGAGGCGGGCATATTCGAGATAGGAACCCCGGATGAGGTATGATGGTGGAACATGTATGTTCCATTTGATGGACCTCCCATGAGGGATACCGACGTGCTTTACGGCGAGGACGCGCAGGCGCTGCGCAAGAAGGCCGGGCTCACGCAGACGCAGCTCGCGGAGCGCTGGGGCCTCACGCGACAGCAAATCGGTCGCTACGAAAAGACCGGACAGACAGTTCCGCCAAAGGAGGCCGACGCGTATCGAGGCTTGGTGCTTACCGTGCAGCGTAATGCAACATAGAAATTGCATTTGACGTCTGGACGCGCTACCATGGATCCCCTCAACGAACTTCCTCGACGCGCGATGACGGCTATCGTTTTTGACACGCTTGCTTACGCTGAAAAGCTCGAGGCCGCTGGCTTTACGCACGAGCAGGCCAAGGGCCAGGCGCACGCATTGCGTGAAATCATCGATGACCAGATAGCCACAAAGCAAGACTTGGCCGCGCTCGATGCAAGTGTCTCTACTAGGATCGCCGCGCTGGATGCGAGCGTTTCGGCAAGGCTGTCCGAGACGAAAGCCGAGCTGATCAAGTGGTATATCGGCACAATGTTCGCCATGACCGCCCTGGTCGTCGGACTCGTCAAGCTCATTCACTAGTCCGTCGTTCTTCGCAAACGGCGGCGTCGACAAAAGCTCGCAACGAACCGGTTCGCAATCTTCGTGCCGCATTGCATAGCGAAGCGGGATCTGCGCTCAATTATTTTCCCAATTCAACGATTTATCGATAGATTGTTTATCTGCTTTAAATGCAGAAAGAACGGCCTTTATACCTTTTATTGACAAATACCTTACTATTTCCGGTGCGGGCGATTAAGCACGTAAAGCTCCAGCGATAGAAAAGCTTCCGCTCCCGTGTTGTTCGCAGAGCGCCAGCCTAGTGCCTACGCTCAAGCGGCAGACGAAGCCGCGCCTTGACAAGCCGCGCGTTCCCGCCTAATTTCATAACGCCGATCTTATCGGTATCTATGCATTACCCTCCGAAATTATTTATCAAAATCGCTTAACAGACGTTTCGCATCACGCAGTATTCATTTATGCGGTTCGATAGTCAGGCTCTTGGTTGTGTCGAGAAGAGGGCTGAAGGTCGACCGTCGTCTGCTATTGCGCGCCGCGAAGAAACGACGCGTATAGGAGGCGGCGGTCATCGAGACAAGGCAACTCAACTTCCAAGGACGAATAATGAAGAAGCGAGATAGGAGTGGTGCACCCAGCCTCGAGCGTTGTCATGGCGGCGGGCTCTGGCTCGGTGCGATTGCGGCGGCAGCGCTTGCGCTTGCCGGGTGCGGCGGTGGCGACGGCGGCTCGCCGGTGGCGGCGAGCGCGAATGCGCAGCAACCCACGGCGGCGCAGTTAGCCGGTGACCAGCAGGCGATGGCCGATGCGCCTTTCGTGGATCAGATAGCCTATTCGACGAACGCGGGCGACAGTCTCGATCCGACGCAAGTGACGGAGAAGGCGGCCGTCATGCATCACGTTTGGACGTCGGGCAATACGACGATTCACTACACGACGACAACGGGCCATCTGACGGCCTTCGATCTTGGCGGCAAGCCGGAAGCGACGATGTCGTACGTAGCCTATACGGCGCCGAGCAAGGACGGGACGCCTCGCCCGGTCACGTTCTTCTACAACGGTGGCCCCGGCTCCTCATCGATCTGGCTGCGGCTTGGCTCGTTCGCCCCTACGCGCGTGGCCACGCCTGATCCACTGATGACGAATTGGCCGAATTTCCCGCTCGTGGACAATGCGCAGAGCCTTATCGATACGACCGACATGGTCTTCATCGACCCGCCGGGCACGGGGCTCTCGGAGGCCATTGCGCCCAACACGAACCAGAAGTTCTGGGGTAGCGATCCCGATGTCAATGTGATGCGCGACTTCATTCGTCGCTATATCGCGGCGAACAATCGGAGCAATTCGCCGCTGTACCTCTATGGCGAATCGTATGGCACGCCGCGCACGGACATGCTGGCGCTCGCGCTCGAATCCGCCGGCGTTCATCTGACGGGCATCATGCTGCAGTCGTCGATCCTGAACTACTTCGCCGATGCGATCGAAGCGGTCGCGATCCTCAGCGGCAACACGATCGACATGAATGCGCTCAAGCTCGACACCGATACGTTGAGCGGCTATTACCCCGGATACGCGGCGGTGGCGGCCTACTTCAACCAACTGTCGCTGCCGGTTCAGGTCGACCCGGCGCTGTTTGCGTTCCAGTCGGAGTTGTTCGCGACAACCCACTATCGCGACTTCAGGAAGTATGCGCAGTCGTGGGTACTGAGCCAACTCGGCGTACCGACGTTCCTGGGCACGCCGGTTTTCCCGAGCGCGCCTACGCTGGCTTCGTGGACGTGGTCGTCGGGCTTGTCGTTCCAGGCGTTGAATGGCTATTTCAACATCAATCCATTCAACAACGAACTGCTGCCGGGCACGACGATCGGCCGCTACGACGGACGCGTGTCACTGCCGGATAGCGATCCGCGTCTGCAAACCGATGGCGATCCTTCGGATATCCTGATTTCGCAGCCGTTCACGACGGCTCTCGCGACGCAGATGCCGACGTATCTCGGCTATACGGCGCCGAACGCGACCTACATGCCGTTGAACGACAACATCATCAACGTCTGGGACTTTTCGCACGACGGCCAGCCGCTGCCCGATACGATTCCCGATCTGCTGGCGGCGATCGAGCTCAACCCGCAGTTGCAGGTGCTTGCGTTGAACGGTTACCACGATCTCGCCACGCCGTTCTTCAACACGGAGAAGCAGCTTGCACGCTTGCAGACGGTGCAAGGGTTCAATCCGAACCTGCAGGTGACGTTCTATCCCGGCGGTCACATGATCTATCTCGACGACAATGCGCGCCCGAAGATGAAATCGGACCTGCGTGATTTTTATGCAGCACAGCCAGCGCCTGGTGCGCTTGGACTTTGGATGCTGCCGCCGCCGTGGAGAGACGAAAGCCCGGCGGCCACGCCGACGCTGGCGGCGCAGTCCTCGACGCAGTAACCGGCGCTTGCCGGTTTCTTCAGCTACCCTTTATAGAGAGCGGATCATGTCACCAATCGATATGCTGCGAAGACTTTCTCTCTTGATGCTATTGAGCGTGCTGGCCGGTGGTGCCGATGCGGCCACGCTTCAATCGGTTGCGCCTGTCCAACTGCCGCATCGCGGCGGCGGGGTCGATGGCCCGTACTTCCCGCGAACGCGGGCGACGGCGGCGATGCCGACGACGGGCAACGATCTGGCCCAACAGGCGCAGCAGCGGCTCGACGCACGCCTTGGCGCTAACACGGTGCTCAGCAACGGCGCCGCGATAACCAAGACGCAAGCCCAAGCGAATGGGCTCGGCTATATCGCCAAGCACTTCGATCAGATCGACACGACGCATAGCGGGCGCGTCACGATGAGCGACGTCAGGCAGTACCTGCAGCAGCGTCAACGGCAATAAAGGCACGTCGACGCCCGATTACGGAAGCGTCATGCTGCCCGCACGCGGATTCGCGCGCGGGCGTTTTTTTTGCGCTGCCTGAGGAAAGGGGGAACAATGAGACAATGACCGGCGCGCAAGCGCGCCGCCCGGCCGTTAGCCGGTATCGATAACGACGCTCACTAGATGGGGATCGCAATGCGTCTTTTGCTCGCTTTGGTTTTGCCGTGGTTCCAGTTTTTCACGATCGGCCGTCCGTTCGCTGGAATCATCTGTCTCCTTCTCCAACTCACGGTTATCGGATGGGTGCCCGCCGCTATCTGGTCCGTTTATGCGTTGAGCCAGTACAAGACGGATAAGAAAATCGAGCGAGCGTTGGGAAGCCGCGGCATCTGATCACGCGATCCGCGCCACGAACTTCCGATCGATGTTGTCGATCCACGCACATCCGATCAACGCGAGATCCACGTCGATCTCCCGCCGCAGCAGTCGCAGCGCATGCCGGACGCCAGCCTCGCCGCCGACCGCGAGCCCATACATCGCGGGCCGGCCGACGAGAACAAACCGTGCACCCAGTGCGAGCGCTTTCAGCACGTCGGTGCCGCGGCGCACCCCGCCATCGAGAATGACGGCCATGTCGCCCGCAACCGCGGCGATCTCGGGCAGCGCATCAAGCGTGGCGAGCGCACCGTCGAGTTGCCGGCCGCCATGGTTCGACACGATCACCCCATCGGCGCCGGCCTCTTTCGCGCGCCGTGCATCACCCGGATGAAGGATGCCTTTGATCAGCAGCTTGCCCTTCCACTGCGTCCGTATCCAGTCGATATCGCCCCAGTTAAGCGCCGCACGTCCGCTGCGGTGGTCGCCGGTGGCGCCAGTGACGATAGGCCCGCCGCGCGTTGCGGTGAAATTCTCGAAGTGCGGGATCCCCCGCGTGGCCAGTGTCCGCGCGAAAGTGGACCACATCCAGCGCGGCCTGGCGAGCCCGCCGAGCACGAGCCGAGTGCTCAAGCGCAGCGGCACGCTGAAGCCGTTGCGCAGCTCGTTTTCTCGTAGGGAAGCGAGCGGGACATCGACAGTCACCACCAGTACGGGGAAGCCCGCGGCTTCGACGCGCGCGAGTAGAGCGGCGATCGCGGCGCGATCGGCGCTCAAGTAGGCCTGATACCAGCTGCCGGGCGCGGCGTTCGAGATCGCTTCGAGCGGCACCGTCGACGCCGCGCTCAGCACGAACGGCACGCGCTCGCTGTGCGCGACACGGGCGAGTTGGAGGTCGCCGTCATGCGCGCACAGTCCGGCAAGCCCCATTGGCGCAATGCCGATCGGCGATGCATAGCGCGCGCCGAGCAGTTCGACCTCCTGCGAGCGCTCGGCAACGCCGGTCAACATCCGTGGCACGAGTGCCCAGCGAGCGAATGCGGCACGATTGCCCGCGAGCGCGCATTGGTCTTCGGCCGCGCCGCTCACGTAACCATAGATGCTGGCCGGCAACCTGCGGCGCGCACTGCGCTCGAGGTCGCCGATGGACAAATGACGCGCGAGTTTCATCGAGCGTTCGCCTCCGCTCCGGCATCGATGACTAAATTTGGCGTAAGGACGTGGGGTTCGGTGCGCAAGACGAGCACAGACGCTGTCCGCGCAGCGCGTGCGCGCTCGAAGGCCGAAGGAAAATCTTCAGTGCGCTCGACTTGCTCGGCATAGGCGCCATACGCGCGCGCGAGCGCGACGAAGTCGGGGCTTTTGAGCTCAGTGCCGATCACGCGCCCCGGGTAGTGGCGGTGTTGATGCATGCGGATGCTGCCGTACATGCCGTTGTCGACGACGATCACGATGACGCGAGCGCCGTATTGCACCGCCGTCGCGAGTTCTTGACCCGTCATCAGGAAGCAACCGTCGCCCGCGAAGCAGACCGCCGGCCGCGTCGGTTCGTGCAATGCTGCCGCGATCGCGGCGGGCAATCCGTAGCCCATCGCCCCGCTCGTCGGGGCAAGCTGCGTGCGCCAGCCGCGATAACGAAAGAAGCGTTGCACCCACAACGTATAGTTGCCGGCGCCATTGCTGACGATCGCGTTCTCAGGCAGGGCCTCGTCGATATGCGCGACGATCGCCGCAAGATCGATCGCGCCCTTGCTCGCGGGCGGCGTTCGCCGAGCTTCGTAGTCGGCGTGCGCGGCGCGAGTCCATTCGCTCCACCTCGAGTGGGCGGGCGTGGGCAATCGTGACAGCGCTTGCGCGAACTCGGCCATGCCGGCATTGATCGCGAGATGCGGACGGTAGACCCGCCCGAGTTCAGCGGCGTCGCGATGGACATGGACGAGCTTTGTCGCGGGCACCGGAACGGAAAACAGTTCGTATCCGCGCGTGCTCGTCTCGCCGAGGCGCGGTCCGATCGCAACAACGAGATCCGCTGCGCGCAGTCGTTCGGCGAGGGCCGGATCCATACCGAGCCCGGCTTCGCCCGCATAGTGCGGGTCGCGATTGTCAAAGAGGTCCTGCCGCCGGAACGCGCAAACCACGGGCAAATCGAAGCGCGTGACGAAGGCCTGCAAGTCGGCGCACGCGGCGGGAGTCCATGCGCCGCCGCCGAGCAGGACTACCGGCCGCTGCGCCTCGTCGAGCAGCATGCGCAGTTCGTCGATCCGCGCACTGGCCGGCTCCATGACGATCGACTGAGAGGGCAGCAGCGGCGGCACCTTCTCAGCGGGAACGAGCTCGACGAGCATATCCTCGGGCAGCGCGATGACGACCGGGCCAGGTCGTCCCGACGTCGCCACATGGAATGCGCGGCTCACGATCTCGGGAATGCGCGCGGCGGACTCGATCTGCGTGACCCACTTCGCGACGTGGCCGTACATCTGACGGTAATCGATCTCCTGCCAGGCTTCTCGCTCGAGCGCATCGCGCGACACTTGACCGACGAAAACGATCATCGGCGTCGAGTCCTGCCGTGCCGTGTGTACGCCGATGCACGCGTTCGATGCGCCGGGGCCGCGCGTGACGAAGCAGATGCCCGGCCGATTCGTGAGCTTGCCGTGCGCTTCCGCCATATTCGACGCGCCGCTCTCATGCCGGCAGACGATGAGGCGAATCTCATCGCGCACGTCGTAGAGCGCATCGAGTACCGCGAGAAAGCTCTCGCCCGGCACCGTGAAGATCGTATCGGTTTGTTGTGCGCGCAACGAATCGACGAGCAGACGCGCGCCTGTGAGAAATTCGGTTTCAAGGGTCATCGTTGGTCTTCCGCTTCTCTTTCGATGTCGAGGTTGCCCCGTGTTTCGGGCACGATCAAGGCGCCGACCAGAAACAGCGCCGAAATGCCGAAGAGGAACCATGACAGAGTCGCGGGCAACCGCTGCACGTCGCGCGCGAACAGCGAGACGACCGTCGGCATCATGCCGCCGATGGCGAAGCCGATATTCCAGGAGAGACCCGTGCCACTCGCGCGAATCGCCGTGGGAAAGCGCTCGTTGAGGAAGATCAGTAGCGGAGCGTAGGTCGCGCCGCCGAGAATCGCGAGCAGCAGCGCATAGGCGCCGAGCACGGGCACACTCGTCGTTCGCGTCATCAGCAGATAGAGCACCGGCAGCAGGGCGAGGCGCAGCATCCCCGCGCCGATGAAGACGGTCTTGCGGCCCAAACGCTCGGAGAGTGCGCCGATCGCGACGGCGGCGATCATGGAAAGCAGTCCGGTCGTCATCAGGATCGTCGACGTTGCGCTGTTCGGCAAGTGCTTGATGACCTTGAAAAACGTCGGCATATAGCCGGAACAGAGGTAGTAGCCCGCGCCGCTCGTGCCGGTCAGAATCACGTTGACGAGCATGACGCGGCGATGCGGCGGGGAAACCAGGACGCGCAGCGGCGACTTCTGCGCCACGCCTGCCGCGCGTCGCGCGGCGCGCTGCGCCTGTTGCGCTTTCCAGAACGGGGACTCTTCCAGCTTCGTGAATAGGAGTGCACCGATCAGCGAGGTCAGCAGTCCGGCGAAAAACATCGTGCGCCAGCCCCAAACCTCGAACTGCGGCCCGGGAAACAGTTCGGACGCGACATAGAAAACGAACGAGGCGATGAGCCCGCCGATACCCGCGCCGCCGCCGCCGATCAAGCCCGAGACCGCGCCGCGCCAATGCCGCGGCACCGACTCCGTGCCGATCGTGTGGGAAGACGCCACCACGCCGCCGACGAACACGCCCTGCACGAGTCGCAGCAGCACGAAGATGACGGGCGCGGCGATGCCTACCTGGTGGACCGTCGGCAACGTGCCGAACACCGCGGTGCTGACGCCCACGCCGAGCACGGCAATCTTCATCGCACGCTTGCGGCCGTGGCGGTCCGCATAAGACCCGAAAAGAGCCGAACCGAGCGGGCGCATCAGCAGCGTCACGGCGAACGATGCATAGACGCCGGCCAGCGAGAGCGTCGGATGTTCCGAAGGAAAAAAGAGCTTGCCGACTACGGGCGCCACATAGAGGAGCACGAAGAGATCGAAGAGATCCAGTGCCCAGCCGAAACAGGAAGAGGCCGCGGCAATGACGATGCTGCGATTGCTCTGTGTCGTGGTGCTGCTAACGCCGCCAACGGTCGTATTCATTTCCTTGTGCTCCGTGAAGGGTCTCCAACGCTTTTTTCATACGGGGAAGGCAAGGCGATCGTCTCCCGCAATCAGGCGGCGCCGGCAGCCCTGCTCGCGTGCGGGCGACGGTTGGCGCGGGCCGCTTGCACGCACTCAACACTCGAGCTCGTCCGATCCGCCGTTCCTGAACGAGTCGGCAAGGCCGCTCCATCGCTGCGGGATCTCGCCATGCTCGACGTCGAAGAGATCGAGGATGCGCCCGACCGTGTGGTCGACGACGTCCTCGATCGTTTTCGGATGCGCGTAGAAGGCGGGTACCGGCGGCATAGCGATGGCACCCATTTCGGTTGCGAGCGTCAGGTTGCGAAGATGCGCGAGATTGAGCGGCGTTTCACGAACGACGAGCACGAGGCGCCGCCGCTCCTTGAGCGTCACATCGGCCGCGCGCGTGAGCAGATTGTCGGCGAAGCCATGCGCGACCGCGGCGAGCGTCTTCATCGAGCAGGGAGCGATCACCATGCCGGCGGTGACGAACGATCCGCTCGCGATCGACGCGCCGATGTCGCGCACGTTGTGTACGACATCGGCAAGACGGTCGAGATCGGCGCGGCCGACGCCGAGTTCCTGGGCGGCCGTCACGGCGCCCGACGGCGAAACCACGAGATGCGTCTCGTGCGTGCCCAGGCGCCGCAGCGCCGCGAGCAAGCGCACGCCGATCATCGCACCGCTGGCGCCGGTGATGCCGACGACGAGGCGCGGCCTAGCCATTGGCACGGCTCATGTACGTGCCGAACGCGGCGTTGTCGGGCGCGACGAGCGCCGCGAGGTCCGCGGTCTCGAAGCCTGGAATGCGCACGCGCGTGAAGACGTGTCCGGAATAAACCAACGGGCGCGTCGCGTCGAGGCCCATCTTCGCGCTGATGCCCTGCATGTGCGGCGGCGCATCGTCGGGCAGGCCGACCGTCGTCGAAGGATCGAGCACGGACCCTTGCGCGCCCTCGATGACGACGAGATCGCGATCGGCCTGGAAGCGCGTGGCGATCGCCCATTCGACTTCGGCCGGATCATGGACGTCGACATCGGTATCGACGACGACCACCTGCTTGATGTCGTAGTGCGCGCCGAATGCGCAGAGGATCACGTTCTTGGCTTCCCCTTCGCGCTTCTTGTCGAGCTGGACCCAGAGGTGATAGCGGCAGACGCCGCCGACGGACAACTCCACGTCCTTCACGTTCGGGTGGCTGCGTTGGAGATGACCGAGCAACGTCGCTTCGCGCGGAATCGCGCCGAGCAGCAAATGCTCCATCTCGGCGGGCACGATCGTGTGATAGATCGGATGGCGACGATGCGTGAGCGCGCGGACTTCAATGACTTCGCGCGCCTCACGCGCGCTGTAGTACTTCGGAAACTCGCCGAACGGTCCTTCCATTTCACGCGCGCCCGGCAGGATGCGCCCCTCGATGACGATCTCCGCATTGGCCGGCACACGCACTTCGCTCGTCTTGCATTTGACGACGGGCAGGGGCTCGCCGTGCAGCGCGCCAGCGATTTCGAGCTCGTCATGATCGATCGGCGTGATGGCTTGCGAGGCAAGCAGCGTGAGCGGATCGACGCCGATCGCGATGGCGACGTCCAGCGGTTCGCCATTGGCTTCTGCCGCGCTGTAAAACTCGTGGAGATGCCGCGGCAGCATCAGGATCCCCATTCGGTCGGGGCCGTGGACCTGGATGCGATTGATCGAGACGTTCTGGATACCGGTGCGCGGGTTGCGCGCGATGACGAGGCCCGCCGTAATGTACGGACCGTTGTCATGCTCGCTGTGCGTCGGTATCGGCAGCAGCGCGTAGAGATCGATGCCCGCGGTGTGCACGATTTGTTGGCACGCGGCTTCGTCCGCGTCGACTTCGCGCCATGGCAACGGATGCGCGGCCGCATCGGAAAAGCGCCGCAGCAGGGCGTCTTCACTGACACCCATCGCCTCCGCGATCCACGCGCGGCGTGACATGAAGCCGCTGACCACGGCGATCGAATGGGAGCCGGGGCGCATGAAGCAGGCGGCCTGCCGCCCGTCGAGACGCTTCGCGACAGCGGCGAGCTCATGCTTCAGATCGACTGTGCGCTCGATGGTGGCGAGCCGACCTGTCCGGTCCAGATGCGTGAGCCAGTCACGCAGCGTACGTCCGGGCGCCGCGCCGCTTTCGCGGACTCTGGCGGTTGGGGGCGCCGTCAACTTTCGTGAATTCATTTAAGGGGGATCCTCTCTGGCCATGGCCGCCGATCGTCGTGAACGGCCGTCGCGCGGCAACTCAATCGGCATTTGACGCAGCATAGCGAGTCGGACCTATAACGGCTAATATTGTTTTCTGATCGATCAAATCAGTCAGCGTGATATCGGTGTTGTCACTGATGTCGGCGCACTGGCTCGTCGTAGACATGGATATGTATCGCGAGCATTGAATCGGTCGACGACGATTGATGACCGGGCGATCGTTCGATCAGCGACGATGATGATGAAGGCGGCGATTTCCGCCCACGACGAAACGACATGGACCTCAAGCAAATCCAATACTTCATTGCGCTCTTCGAGGATGGCTCGGTCACGCGCGCCGCCAAGCGGCTCAACATCGTTCAGCCCGCGCTCAGCATGCAGATCGCCAAGCTCGAGGACGAGCTCCACCAGACATTGTTCGAGCGCGGAGCGCATGGCATGACGCCGACTGCCGCGGGCCGGCTCATGTATCGACTGTTTCTGCCGATCATGCGCGACCTTCAGCACGCGCGCATGCAACTGATGCAGCGCGACGAGATCGTGACGGGGCATGTATCGCTGGGACTCATCGCATCCGTCACCGAGACGGTGTTGGCGGATGCACTCTCGCGGTTTCACGCGCAGTATCCGCACGTCGAAGTGACGGTTGTGGACGGCTATAGCGCGACGTTCATCGATCTCGTCACCGGCGGCCAACTCGACGCCGCGCTGATCAACCGACCACGTGCGCGTCTGTCGCTCGACTCCGAGCCGCTTCTCGACGAAGAAATGGTGCTCGCAACCGGCGTCGCCGCCGGCCCGACGCTGCCTTCGGTGATCGAGTTCGGTCAGCTGCAGGACCTCGATCTCGTGCTGCCCACGAAGCGTCACGGATTGCGCGGCGTGCTCGATGCGGCGGCGCAAGCCGCCGATGTGTTGCTCGCGCCGCGCTTCGAGATCGACGTCCTCAGCGCGATCGTGAAGCTCGTCGAGACCACGCGCTTTGCGACGATCCTGCCGCGCATCGTCGTCGAGCGATCGGTTCAGCGAGGCACGATGCGGGCCCATCCGATTCTCGCGCCGCGCATCGTGCGCCACATCGTGCGCATCAGTCATCCGCGGCGCCCGCCCGGTGCGGCGACGGATGCACTGATCGCGATCATCGCCGACGAACTGCGCCAGGTATCGGGCACGGATACCCGCTAACACATCGCGGCTTCGTGCTCGGCCGTCTGAAACACGGCGACGGCGGCGATCAACTGTTGCGTCTGATCGGCCATGAGGCTGGCGGCGGCCGACGCCTGCTCCACGAGCGCCGCATTCTGCTGCGTCACCTCGTCGATCTGCGCGATCGCGCGATTGACCTGCTCGATCCCTGTGCTCTGTTCCGTCGAGGCCGCGGCGATCTCGCCGATGATCCTTCTGACGCGCTCGATCGCTTCGACGATCTCGCGCATCGCACTGCCCGCTTGCTCCACGAGTGCCGAGCCGTCCTGAACGCGCGTGGTGGACTCGACGATGAGCTCCTTGATTTCCTTCGCCGCGGCAGCGCTGCGCTGGGCGAGCGTGCGCACTTCGCCGGCGACGACGGCGAATCCGCGGCCTTGCTCGCCGGCGCGCGCGGCTTCGACGGCCGCGTTCAATGCAAGGATGTTCGTCTGAAACGCGATCCCGTCAATGACGCCGATGATGTCGCCGATCTTGCTCGAGCTCGACGAAATCCCTTGCATCGTATCGATGACACGGTCGACGACGTCGCCGCCTCGCGCCGCGATCTCGGACGCGTTCGTCGCGAGGCCGTTCGCGTGTCCCGCGCTTTCCGCATTCTGTTTGACCGTGGCGGTCAGTTGCTCGATCGATGCCGCCGTTTGCTCGAGCGACGCAGCCTGTTCTTCCGTGCGCGCCGAAAGATCGGTATTGCCCGCGGCGATCTGCTGCGCGGCGGTCGTGAGATTTTCGGCGCTGCCGCGTATGCGGCCGACGATCGACGACAGATTGCGCTGCATGCGAGCCATGGCGGCGAGCAGGCTGCGATCGTCCGCCGCGCGCGCGGCGACGGAAGCCGTCAAGTCGCCATCGGCGACACGGCTCGCAATCTGAGCGGCGTAGTCCGGCTCGCCGCCCAACTGACGCCGGATGCCGCGCGTGATGCGGGTGGTCACCAGCGTGACGGCCCCGCCGATGGTGAGCATGAGCACGAGCGCGCGCAGCAGGATGCCGCGAAACATCGCGTCGATATCGTCGCTATAGACGCCGGTGATCAGGTTCCAGTCCCACGGTTCGAACCGGCGAACGTAGCTCAGTTTCGGCGTCGGCTTTCCCGTTTCGGGCTTCACGTAGACGTAGTTGACGAAGCCTCCGCCCTTCGATGCCACATCGATGATCTCGCGGATGTAGAGCTTGCCCGTGCCGTCCCGCGCGTCGAGCGTCACTTTGCCAATCTGTGAGGGCACGGCCGGATGCATGAGCACGATCCCCTCGGAGTTGTCGACGAGGACGTAGCCGTTGCTGCCGTATCTCATCTCCTTGATGCGTGCCAACGCTTCGCGCTTGGCCTGCTCGAGCGGCAGCGTTCCGTTCTGGGCTTGCTGATAGTAGGCATTGGCGACGTTGGTGGCGATGTCGATTACGCCCTTCAGCGAGGCTTCCCGCTCAGCGATCATCAGCGAGCGGGCTTTGAAGGCGTCGAATACACCAAGCGACAACAGGCCCAGCCAGACGGCGATGGTCACGATGCAGAGGCGCTGACTCAGCGATAGTTTTGTCATCTGTCGATACGGCGGCGTGCGCATGCGCGCCATGGTGGTTGCAATCACCGATCATCTACGGCGCGCGGGGGCGATAACTTTATGCAGGGAGGGGCGTCATCAGCGTAAATTATTCGTCTTATCAATAACGCTGATCGAATTGTCGCTTCTCGAGCGTGGATCGGCTCGTCCGCGCCCAAAGAAGTCTCACTGTTCCGCCAAGACGAATAGTCAAGAATCAAATAGGAATCGGCTTGTGCCGGCCATGTCGGCTGTCCTATCCTGACGCGTTGGCGACCGGAGGGTTAGCATATGGACCGCATTCAGGCAATGGAGGTTTTTACCCGCGTGGTGGACGCGAACAGCTTCACGCGGGCCGCTGAGACGCTCAGCATGCCGCGGGCGACGGTGACGACGACGATCCAGAACCTCGAGGCGTTGCTGGGCGTGCGACTGATGCACCGGACGACGCGGCGGCTCTCGCTGACGCCCGACGGCGCCGCGTACTACGAGCACTGCATGAAGATTCTCTCGGAGATCGCGGAAGCCGACGCCAGCTTCCAGCAGGGCAACCGCAAGCCGAGCGGTTCGCTCAGGGTGCACATGCCGGGCGCCATCGGGCGCCGGCTCGTAATTCCGGCGCTCTCGATCTTTCATCAGCGCTATCCGGATATCACGCTCGATCTGGGGCTGTCGGATCGGCCCGTCGATCCGATCGAGGAAGGGGTCGACTGCATGATTCGGGTCGGGCCGCTCGAGGACTCGTCTCTCGTCGCCCGCCGGATCGGCACGTTGAAGCGCGTTACCTGCGCATCGCCCGAGTATCTGAAGCGATACGGCGAGCCGAGGACGATTGCCGACCTCGAGGGTCATCGCGCCGTGAATTTTCGGATGAGCCATGACGGCCGTCCCCATCCGTGGGTATTCATGATCGACCGGAAGCCTGTCGAAGTAAGGGTGAAGGGCGCCCTCATGGTCAATGATTCCGACGCCTACGTCACTTGCGGCGTGGAGGGCTTCGGGTTGATTCAGCCGACGCTCTTCATGGTGTTGCCGCATCTGCTCGACGGATCGCTGCAAGAGGTGTTGCCGGATTTCAATCCGAAGCCGAAGCCCATTTCGATCGTCTATCCGCACAACCGCCATTTGTCCGCGAAAGTCCGCGTGTTCGCCGAATGGGTCGCCGAGCTGTTCGAGTCGACGCCGGCGCTCGAAGGCGGCGATGACTGGCGCGGCGGCTCGCCGAGCGGCGCACGTGCCGCCAGCGGCAAGAAGCGCCCAGAGGAAAGCGGCCATGTAGCAGCCTGACGTATGCCCCGTTGACGCTTTTCGGCGGACGGCTTCGACCTGCCGACGGGCTCACCGCGCCCGGCTGGCGCAAAAAGTGCGAGCAGCTTCTACAGTGATCTCGACGCGTTGCGCCTGCCGCCGGCACGGACGCCGTTGGGGGGACGCCATCATGAAGGTATCGCTCGATAGCCCGCTTCTTACCGATCTGTACGAATTGACGATGCTGCAGGCGTACTTCGACGGCGGCATGAACGACTCGGCGAGCTTCGAGTTATTCGTCCGATCGTTGCCGCCTCAGCGCAACTTCCTGATGGCGGCGGGGCTCGAGCAGGTGCTCGACTACCTCGAGAAGCTGCGGTTCACTGAAGACGACCTCACGCTGCTTGCTCGAACCGGCCGGTTCAAGCCGGGGTTCCTCCGTTCGCTCGGGTCACTGCACTTCACGGGGGACGTCGATGCGATCCGTGAAGGGACCGTCTTCTTTCCGGACGAGCCCGTCTTGCGGATCACGGCCCCCATGCGCGAGGCCCAGCTCGTCGAAAGCCGCGTGATGAACCTGATTCACTATCAGACGGTCGTGGCGAGCAAAGCCGCGCGCATCGTGCTCGCGGCGCCCGATGCGCAGCTCATCGACTTTGGGCTGCGCCGCGCGCACGGCTCGGAGGCCGCGCTGCTTTCCGCGCGCGCGAGCTATCTCGCGGGCTTCACGGGAACGGCGACGCTTGCCGCCGGCGTGCGCTTCGGAATATCGGTCCACGGCACGATGGCGCACTCGTATGTGCAGGCACACGTGAACGAAACCCAGGCCTTCGAGGACTTCGCTCATTCTCAGCCGGCCAATACCACGTTGCTGATCGACACGTACGATACCGAAGCGGCCGCGCGCAAAATAGTCGACCTCGCTCGGCGCGTCGCGCGATACGGCATCGCGATCAAGGCGGTCCGGATCGACAGCGGCGATCTGGGCGAGCATGCGCGCCGCGTGCGGCGCATCCTCGACGAGGGTGGATTGCCGTACGTCACGATATTCGCGAGCGGCAATCTGGACGAATACCGTTTGCGCGACCTCGTCGCGGCCCATGCTCCGATCGACGGCTTCGGCGTGGGCACGCGCATGAATACCTCCGCCGATGCGCCTTACCTGGACTTTGCCTACAAGCTCGTCGAATATGCGCACCAGCCGCGGCGCAAGCGCTCCGAGGGCAAGGCGACCTGGCCGGCGCGCAAGGCCGTCTTTCGGCAGGTGGACCGGCACGGTGTGATGACTCGCGATTGCCTCGCGCTCGCGGACGAAAGGCGAGACGGCATTGCACTGCTGGAGCCGGTCATGGTGGCGGGCGCGCGCCGCAAAGGCCTGCCGAACCTCGCGGCCAGCCGCGACCACGCGCGCCGCCAATTGAAGGCGCTGCCACCCGCGTTGCAAAGCCTGGAGCCTGCCGATCCGTATCCCGTTGCGGTATCCGATGCGTTGAAGCACCTGGCGCAGCGTTTAGATGCTGGCGCTCCCGCATCAACGAAAAACCAGGAATAAACCGTCGTGTCGTCCGGTACCTCCGGCGTGGCGTTCCTGCATCGAGCACGAGCGCCATTCGCAACCGGCGCGCACCGCATTGAGCGATCCGTGCCGGGCCTCGCCCGTATCTCGCTGGAGAAAGTCCATGAAGACGCTGATGGTGATTTCAATTGCCGCATTCGCGGTTTGTACCACGCAGGCAATGGCGGCAGGAAACGAAGACACGCCAAACACGACATCGAACGACGCCACGGTGATGACGCAGAACGCCGTGGGCGCGCAACCGGCAGCTGGCATGGAGAGCGGTGCTCCCATGGGCAAGACGCGGGCCGAGGTGTATCAAGAGCTGCTCCGCGCGCAAAAAGACGGGACGTTGGATCGCTTGAACGCGCTTTATGGGGGAGGTCAGTAAGGCGTTCGTCTCGGTGAGGAGGGCGCCGGTCAAGAACGGCTGGCGCTCGCACGAGGTTTGCTTGATCGATGATGTCGCTCAAGGAGAACCTCGATGACCAAGCAGGAACAACGATGCTTCAATGTGGGGCCCGGACTTCGCGGATTGCTATCGGCATTCGCCACGCTCGGGGCGACCGATTCGACGGCCGCGCTTCCGCAGCCTGACGCATTTCACTTGCCATCTAACGATTGGATTCCGAACAACCCGCGTTTGCCCGTGCTCGTGTATCGACGCGCAGTGCCGCTCGTCGGGTCCGATCCCGCTGCGCGCTTCGAGCAGCTCTTCAGTCAGAACGGTTGGCCGCCGCACTGGCGAGACGGTGTCTACGATTTCCATCATTTCCACCCGTCGACGCACGAAGTGCTCGGTTTCGCGCGAGGCAGGGCGCGTGTCATTCTCGGTGGCCCGCCGCCGGTCGGGCGTGAAGTCGAAGTCGAGGCGGGCGACGTCGTCGTTCTGCCCGCGGGCACGGCGCACTGCAGGATCGAGGCGAGCTCCGATTTTCTCGTGGTCGGCGCCTATCCACCCAATCAGGACACCGCCATCAGTCGCGAGGCGTTGAGCGAGGCAGAGCACGAAGCGATGCTTGCCGTCGACTTTCCGGAAAGCGACCCGTTGACGGGTGCGGGCGGTCCGTTAACCCGGTTGTGGAAGGCCGCTTAGCGAGTCGCGACGTTTCAAGCCGTCGAGCTTCCGCCGCTCGTCGAGAGATAGGTCATTCTTACCGAGGCATGAGGTTCGTTACGGGAAAACATCGATAAAGATTTCCTGACAAGCTGCCGTTATCCGGTCCATACGGGGAAAGCACAACATCCAAGCTTGACGGGGGATCGACAGTGAGCCAACAACGCACTTCCTGGTCGCGGGCGGCCGCGCCAGGTGAGGTCATCTATTCCGAAGGTTACGCCGGAGAGCCGGTCATCTATGTGATCGCGGACGGCAAGGTCGAGATCTCGACCAATTGCGACGACAAGAAGGTCGTGCTCGCCACCCTCGGCAAGGGCGAGTTTTTCGGCGAAGCCGCGTTGCTGCCGCCCGAACCGAAAGCGCATACGGCGAAGGCGTTGACGTTCTGCCAACTGACGGTCATCCAGGCGGGAATGGTCGAGCAGGAGCTCGAGCGCGCGTCGCCGCTGTTGCGGCATATCGTGCGCTCGACGATCCGCCGACTGCGAAAGCGCGACGATCTGCTCGCGACCTATACGCATGCCGATTTCCTGCCGGGCGTGCTCTCGTACGCGCATGTCCTTTCGTTGATGGCAGGATCCGAGAACGCCGACGCGGGAGATGGCTGGGCGCGTCGCGGCCAGTCAGAGGAAGTCTCGGTGCCGCTCGTCGACGTCATCAAGAAATGCCGGGCCATCGCGGGGCATTCGCGCCCACACGTCATGACGATGTTGAAGCGGATGGAAAAGCTCAATCTCATCACGCTGCAGTCGGGCACCACGGAGCACTTCAGCAACAACGCCGCGCGCTATGCGGCGAACGACGGCGCCACGGCACGCCAGCTCGTGACGTTCGACCCGGCGCGGATCACGGAGCGTGCGCAACAGGTGGCCGACGAGGATCTCGATATCGCGATCAACAGCGAGCTCGAGCTGATCGATCTGACCGATCTCGAGGCGCTGATCGGCGTCGACAAATCCGTGATACTCAACAAGCTCTCCCACGCCGAGATCGCCGAGGACGTGTTCGCGTTCCGCAAGACCAAGGTGCTCAACTACGTCGAGGAGAAGGGCGTCGCCTACTTCTCGCGCCGCAATCCGCGGAGGGTGACCGAGGTGAAGTCGCTCGAGGACCTGGCGTACGTCGATCAGCGCACGCTCTTCGAAGCCATCAGCCAGACCGATACCTACGATCTCGCGAAGCTCTTCGCGTCGATGACGGACCAATCGGTCGTGGACCGCCTGTTGGCCGTGATGACGGAAACGCGCAGGAACGAAATTGCGTGGGTTATGCGTCGCGACATCAAGATCGACCCGGTCGAGGTGGGCGACATCGAGGTGCGCTTCCTCGAAACGGTGAAGGCGCTCAAATCGGCCCCGACGGCCGGCGCGGCCTGATTGCACGACAGCCTCACCAAACTGGAATAGATCGGCTATGGATCTGCTTACGTTATTCGGTGCCATTTTCGGTACCGCCGCAATCGCCACCGGCTTCTGGCTCGAAGGCGGCGACTTCACGTCGCTGCTGCAGGCCGAGGCGCTCGTCGTCGTGCTCGGCGGCACACTTGGCGCGGTGATGATACAGAACACCTGGGCGCGTTTTTTTGACGGCGTGAAGCAACTCACGCTCGCGTTTTCGAAGCCGAAGCAGGTCGATCGCGCGAATCTGGCATTGCTGCTCGAATGGGGAGATCAGGCCAAGGTCAACGGTCTGCTCGCGTTCGAATCGATCGATTCGAACGGCATCGACGCTTTCGCCAAACGCGGCCTCGACTTGCTGGCGAACGGCGTGCCGACGCCGGTGCTCGAAGATGCGTTGCGCAGGGAGCTCGACGCGTACGAGCGCAATCGCATGGCCGCGGCGAAGATCTGGCAGCAGGCCGGCGGCTACGCGCCGACGTTCGGGATCCTCGGCGCCGTGCTCGGCCTCATTCACGTGACGGGTCATATCCTCGAGCCCGCTTCGCTCGGACGCGGCATTGCCGCGGCGTTCACGGCGACGCTCTATGGTCTCGGTCTCGCGAATCTCGTGTTCTTGCCGCTGTACGGCAAGATCAAGGCGCAGGTCGATTCGGAGCTGCGCTTCCGAAGGCTCTATTTCGACGGCTTGCTCGCCATCTCGCGCAAGGAATCGCCGCAAACGATCGAAACGCGTCTCGCCGGAGATATCCGCGAACGATCGGCTGAATTGCTCGGCTGACTTACAGGTGCAGCCGGTGCCCATCCCTTCCGATACGGCAGTCGAACGGAACCTCCGAGGACATGGAATTTTCATCGATCACCAAGCCGCCCGGCACTTCGCCGCGCGATCAGGAGCATGAGGACGAAGCCCGCTCCGAGCGCTGGCTTCTTTCCTATGCCGACCTCGTCACGACCTTGATGGTCTTCTTCCTCGCAATGTACATTCTGCAGCTCGCGAAAACGAAGGAGTCCGAAATGAAAGCCGCGGCCGCTCAGGCGGTGCCCGTGGCCGTGGCGCCATCCGTCGCGCAGCCCGATCTTGCACGCAGGGCTCGGCTCGTCGCGCTGCTCGCGCCGCTCGTCGACCGGCGCGAAGTGACCGTGAAGGAGACGCCGCAGGGGATCGAAATCGCGATCAATGCGAGGGTTCTTTTCAATTCCGGCGAGGCGCGACTGTTGCCCGACGGCCTCGACGATCTCACGCGCGTCGCTGAGGTATTGAAGAAAGGCTCGCCGAGGAGCATCCTCGTCGAAGGCCATACCGACAGCGCGCCGATCGCCACGGCTCAATACGCCTCGAACTGGGAGCTTTCGGCTGCGCGAGCGGGGGCCGTCGTGCGCTTCCTCGTCGAGCGGGGGATCGAGCCGGGCCGCCTGGCCGCAATCGGGCGGGCCGACAACGATCCGCTCGCGCTTGGCGACGATGCCGTGGCGCGCGCCGCGAACCGACGCGTGACGATTGTCGCGCAGTATTAGGGGCTGGCAGTTGCTGTAGATAGCCCCAGGCTGGCACGCTTCTCGCGGCGTTCGGTTGTTCTTCTTCCTTCGGGCGAGTCAGACAGCCAAATGAAACCTTCGAGCGAGAAGCCGCATTCCCACGCGCGGGTGGCCAGCCAGGTGCGCGGCCGCCTGCGCGTCAAGTTCGACCATCGATCGCGCAGCAAGGCGCAGCTCGAGCGCATCGAGCAATACCTCGAGTCGAAGCACGGCATCGGCGATGTCGTCGTCAATGCGGCGACCGGCAGCATGACGATTCCCTACGATCATGCGAAAGTCGACGGGAAGGGGATCTTTCAGTTCTTAGAGGACCTCGACGTCGTAGTCGAGTCCACGCTGCATCCGCCGGCCGCCGACGAGGCCGGACTGGAGTCTGGCCGCCATCCGGGCTTCACAGAAGCGATCGACGATCTCGACGCCTATGTGCGCCGCGCGATCGGCATGCCAATGAATTTGCGGCTCGTGCTGCCGCTCGCGCTCTTGGCCGCCGGCGCGTGGTCCATCGCGAGGCGCGGGCTCATGATCGAAACCGTGCCCGGCTGGGTCTTTCTGTGGCTCGCATTCGATACTTTCGTGAAGCTGCATCCCGAACGCGGGCCGGCGCCTCATCCCGCGCCCGATTTCGCTAGCCGTCGCTGAATGTGATTTCGCAATCGGTGGATCACCCACCGGCAGCGCGAAACCGCGCGTCTATAATGGATTTCTTTGCGGAGGGCGCGTCATGGCCGGACTGGACGACTTCTTCAGGGGCAACCTCTTGGCGGGGCTCGCGGTTGGCGTCGGTGCAGTAGTGCTTGCACCGGTCGTATTGCCCGTCGTTGCCGCCGTCTCGAAGCCGCTTGCGAAATCGGTGATCAAGACAGGCGTCATTCTTTTCGACAAAGGCAGAGAGGCCGCCGCGGAAATGGCCGAGGTGTTCGAAGACCTCGTGGCCGAGGCGCGCGCCGAGCTCGAGCATCAGCATCCGCGCGAAGGCGCAATCGTCGAAGGAATGTCCGCGGCGGGTGCGGCGCACGGGGCGAACGGCGGCGAAGCGGCCACATCTTCTTCTTCACAGGATCATCCCGGTGCCTCTTGACGAAGCGCAGCTCACGCATCGGATCGCGGGGAGGCTGCGCATCAAACTGCGCTCGCGGCGTCGCGACGCCGCGTACTTTTCCGACCTGTCGCGGCGTCTCGCGCAATGCGACGGCGTGACGGATGTGCATGCGAGTCCGCTGACGGGCAGCATACTGATCCGGCATACGACGACAGTCGACGCGATTGCGACCTATGCGGATCGGCATGGGTTGTTCTCGCTTCGGCCCCCGCGCGTCTCGTCGGAGGAAAGCGCGCCTGCGCGCGCCCATGCGGTGATGCGCCGCGAGCCGGCGATCGCCCGCCGCAAACCCGGCGAGCCTCACGAGGAGCGCGAGCGAGCGCAGGCGCGCAGGCTCAGTGCGACGCTTGCCGGCCTCGGTACGCTGCAAACGGTCAGGGGGCAGATCATGGCCCCCGCCGTCACGCTGTTCTGGTACGCCTATGACGCGTGGCGTGCTCGTCCTCGCGCGCGTACTGATTCTCCTGCGCCCCTGCCGCCCGTACCCGTACCGCCAGCAGCGGGCGACGACGCGGATCCGAATCGGCGATAAGCTTGCGTCGCCCGGGGCGAAAAAATCGCATGCCTTCCGCGAAAAACAGCGCTCTTTAATCAAGCCGTCACATCGACGCGTTGCAATAACGCATGACGCCGAGCTATCGGCATGGATGTGTAACGGGGCGCTTGCAAGGATGGCAGAGTCAGAGTATTTCGCGGATCACGTTCATCACGTGCCCGGCCGGCTTCGACTGAAGCTTTCGGCGATCAAACGGAACGACGCGCGCGCGCGCCTTGCCGAGCAGCAACTATGCGTGCTCGATGGAGTGCGCAGCGCGATCGGTAACTCGCTTACCGGCAGCCTCGTCGTGCGTTTCGACCCCCAGTTCGTCAGCGCCGAGCGGATCTTCGCCGAACTCAAGGCGTGCGGCTTGCTCGAAGCGCGAGCGATTCCCTATGTGACTGCCCCGGCGGCGACGATGCCGCAGATCGGCGGTATTGCACGGGCAATGCCTTCCCGGTCGCTCGCGGATGCGCTCGTCGACAAGACGATCGAAGCGCTGGTCGAGCGCTGCGCGATCGCGCTCGTCGCGGCATTGATCTAACGAATCCGACAACAAGCGATCAGCGCGGCTGGTGCGGCCCGTTGCGCACGGCCAGCGCCGGCTTCGTCGATTCGTTCAGCAGATAGGGCGCCGTCGCACCGGCGGCGATGGCCAGCGCATCGAGCACATCGATGCGCGACAGTCCGAGCATTCCATTCAACCCCGGGATCGCACTGGCAAGCAGTTGCAGCGCCACCGAGCCGCCGATCGCGAGATCGAGTTGCCGGTTGCGTGGCCGCTTGACGATGCTGAGCGCGCCGCGCGTCGACGAACGGCAGCTATACGCATGCAAGAGCTGAGCGAGCGTGAGCGTCATGAACGAAACGGTCCCAGCCGCCGCGCCGACACCGTGGCGCATCGCCGCGAAGGTATGACTCGCGAGCGCCCCGCCGCTGATCGCGAGCGCTTCCTTGCCGTACCGGAGCATGTCCGCGCGCTGCACGATCGCTTCACCGGGATCGCGCGGCGGTCTTTGCAGCACGTCGGGTTCGGGAGGCTCCACGGCGAGCGCGAGGGCAGGGAAGACGTCGCTCAGAAGATTGATCCAGAGCAGCTGCATCGGCGTGAGCGGCTGGCCGATACCGAGGCCGAAAGCCGACAGCGTCACGATGATTTCGCTCATGTTCGTCGAGACGAGAAAGTGCACCGATTTTCGGATGTTGTTGTAAATGGTCCGACCCTGACTCATCGCGATCGTGAGCGTCTGGAGATCGTCGTCTTCCAGGACGACGTCCGCCACTTCGCGTGCCAGATCCGTGCTGTGGCGCCCCATCGCCACGCTGATGTCCGCGGCTTTGAGCGCGGGACCATCGTTGACCCCGTCACCGACCATCGCAATGACCTGGTTCTGGCGTTGCAGCCTGCGCACGATACTGAGCTTTTGCGCGGCGCTCGCACGCGCGAAAATGTCGGCGTCCGCGGCAAGCTCGGCGAAGGCGGCTTCGTCGATGCCGTTGATCTGCGTCGAGTCGACGACGATCGCGCCGCCGTTGGTTCCGATGCCGAGCGTCTTGCCGATCGCCCGCGCCGTGACGCTCTGGTCGCCGGTGATGATGACGGTCTTGATGCCGGCTCTTTCGAAGAGGGCGATCAGCTCCTTCGCTCCCTCGCGGATCGGGTCGGCGAGTCCCAGCATGCCGAGCCAGCAAAGGCCGCGCGAATCCACGCCCAGCGTTTCGTCGCCTGACGCATAGGCGAACCCGAGCAAACGCAGCCCGCTGCCGCCCATCTCGACGTTCGCCTCCGTAATGCGGCGGCGATTTTCGTCGTCCAGTGGAAGGCGTTGACCGTCTTTCATCTGCTCGTCGCAAAGCGCAAGCACCTCGACCGGGTTGCCTTTGACGGCGAGGATATGCCCTCCCGATTCCGCATGCCGATGCAGCGTGCACATGTAGTTTCGATCTTCGGCGCGATACGCGATCTTCAGCTGCGGATGACGCATGCGCACGGCATTGACGTCGATGCCGGCGGCGAGCGCCAGCTCGACGAGCGCGATTTCGGTCGAAGAACCGTCGAGACGATAGCGCGGCGCCGTGCCTCGCAACTGCACTTCATTGCAGAGCACAGCGACGTGCATGAGCCTCAGCACGTCCTCGCGCGCGAAGAGATCGATTCGACCTTGCGGCGAATACAGGAGACCGTCCATCACGGCGCTGCGCTCGCCGTTCGCATGCATGGCGAGCACGCGCATGCGGTTGACCGTCAGTGTGCCGGTCTTATCGAAGCAAACGGTATGGACGGCACCGAGCGTTTCGACGGCGTCGAGCCGGCGCACGAGCACGTTTTGCCGGCGCATGCGGCGGATGCCGAGAGCGAGCGTCGTCGTCGCGACGGTCGGGAGTCCTTCGGGCACCGCGGCGACGGCGAGCGATACCGACGCCTTGAACATCTCGAGCAAGCCGCGCCCGCGCAGCAGGCCTAGAACGAAGACCAGGCCGCAGATCGCGGCCGCGATTCGCACTGTCTGATTGCCGAGGCGTTCCATCTGCCGCTGCATCGGCGTGGCCGGCGGGCGCGTGGTGCCGACGAGCGTTTGAATGAGACCGATCTCGGTGGCGCGTCCGATGGCGACGACTACCGCGAGGCCGTTGCCCGTGACGATCGTCGTGCCCATATAGACCATGCAGGTCCGATCCGCGAGCGCGACGTCCTCGCTGTCGGTGCGATTCGACGACTTATTTGCTGCCACGCTTTCGCCTGTCAGCGCGGACTCGTCGGCGGACAGTTGCCGGGCTTCGATCACGCGTGCATCCGCGGGCACGTAGGCACCGCCCGACAGCACGAGTATGTCGCCGACGACGAGATCGCTGGCGTCGATCCGGCGCAAGGCCCCGTTGCGCAGCACGAGCGCATGCCGTTCCGTGTCCTCGCTGAGCGCGTCGATCGCACGTTCGGTCTGCGCCTCGGTCGCATAGCCGATCACCGCATTCACGATCACGACTCCGGTGATCAGCACGGCATCGGCGAGCCCCCCGGTGGCGATCGAGACGACGGCCGAACTCGCCAGGAGCGCAACGGGCAAGCTCTTGAATTGCGACACGAACATGGCGAGCGGCGAGCGACGCTGCGGCCGCTGCAAGCGATTCGGCCCGTTGGCGAGCCGCCGCCGCCGCGCTGCGTGCTCGGACAGACCGCGAAGCCTCGACGAGCCGAGCGCGAGCAACACTTCCTTCGCATCGAGCACGTGCCACGGCCGCGCGGCCTGGCCGAGCTGACCGGCACTTGCGCGCGCACGCTCTTTGCGGTCCTGTTCGCGCGCGGCAAACGGAGGATGAAGAACGCGTGCCGTTGCGCTTTCACTTGCGCTGGCAGACAGTGGCGAATGATTCGGAGTGAAACCGTTTGGCGGCTCGTTGGCCAGCGCGGCGATCTCGGCGACCGGGATCGCCGGATCGAACCATATCAGCGCGTTTCCCGTCATCGAGCTGGCTTGGACGCGGCGGACGGGGCCGCGGGCAGTCAAACTCTGCGTGAAGGCGTTGCACGTCGCTTCGTCGCGGTAGAGTCGCGGTACATGCAATCTTGCGCGCCCTGGCACGGCCGAGTGCAGGACGACGGCCGCGTTCGCTGCATCAGGCATCGGGGCAGGCTCGCCCGGCGCGCGCGCAAGCGCGGTGGCGAGAGCCGCATCGGAGCGCCCGTTCATGAGTGTTCTTCGTCGTCAGCGGTTGAGAGACCAAGCATAGGTCAATCTGATGCGAATGCCAGCCGTTTAGGGATAGCCCCAAGGGTCGCCTAGAATGACGGCCAGTCCACGAGGTTCTCGCGATCGACCGCAAATGAAACGAGACAAACGACAGCAACGACCCGACAAAGCGCGCGACCTGCGGCGTATGAAAGCGGCCGCGACAGGGCTGCTGATTGCGATGATCGCGCTCTTCGCCGTTTCGGCGTTTTTCGAGCGAGCATATCCTGTGCTCGGTTTCGTCCGCGCGTTCGCCGAGGCGGGCATGGCCGGCGGCATCGCGGATTGGTTCGCCGTCACGGCCTTGTTTCGGCACCCGCTGCGTCTGCCGTTGCCGCATACGGCGATCATCCCGCGCAACAAAGACCGTATCGGCGAGAACCTTGGCAATTTCTTCGAGCAGAATTTTCTATCGCAGGAAGACATCGCGGCGAAGCTTGCCGACGTCGATCTTTCGGGCGCATTCGTGCGATGGATCGGCAAGCCCGAGCAGACGGGGCAGATCGCCGACTATCTGGCTGGGCTGATGCCGGACTTGTTGGCCAGTGTCGGCACCGAGGATGTCGAGCAATTCACGCGCAGCGCGCTCGCGGCACGCATCCGCGAGATCGAGCTTGCGCCGCTCGTGGGCGGCGTGCTCACGCAAGTGGCGCAAACCATCGACTACGATGCGCTCATTACGCCTGCGCTCGAAGAGCTGGCGTTGCTCTTTCACGAGAACCACGACCTGATCCGCCGCCGCGTGCGCGAAGGCACTGGATGGATATGGCAGCGCATCGCGCTCGACGATAAGGTCGCCGACGCGGTCATTCGCGTCATCGACGAAGCGATGACCGACGTGCGCGACAATCGCGATCATCCATGGCGGCGCCGCTTCGGCGAGTTCGCGCATGAGCTGATCGCCGGGCTCGCCGCGTCGCCGGCCTATCTGGCGAAATGCGAGGCATGGCGCGAGCAGTTGCTCGAGCATCCTGCGTTCGCAACTTGGGTCGGCAGCCTTTGGAGCGAGCTCGTCGAACAAACGCGCATGGACGCGCAGGCACCCGATTCGGTCGTGAAGGCGCGACTGCAGACGCTCATTACGCAATGGACGCGCGAAGCGTTGCGCGATGAAGCGTTACGCTCGCGGATGAACGAGCGGGCGCGAGAGGCGATCCTCGATATGATGCCCGCTCAGCGGCACGAGCTCGCGCGACTGATTGCCGACACGGTGCGGCGTTGGGATACCGCGACCGTGACGGAAAAACTCGAGGTGGAGGTGGGGCGCGATCTGCAATTCGTCCGAGTCAACGGAACGTTGATCGGGGGCATGGTGGGTCTGGTGCTGCACGCGCTTGGAACGCTTTTCTGATTTTCCGGGGGGGGCGCCGCCGCTCTCGTGAACCACGGCCACCCACCCCGGCGAAGCGCAATCGACCGCGCCAGCCAGTACTTAGGCTTTACCCGCCGACTCGCGCTCGCGCGTACCGACGCCTTCCTCCCGCGCCGATCCACGCAGCGGTACCGCGGACCCGAGTATCTCCCGGACACCGCCGACGCCGCCCACGAGAATCTCGCGTGCGGTCGTCACGACCCCATTGCCGAGCGTTCCGACAGCGCCGAGCGTTTCCGTGCCGACCTCCTCGGTCGCGTGCACCGCGCCGGTCAACACGTCGCGCACGATTTCCACTGCGTCGTTTGCAACGGTGCCGGTCATACGTAGTGTCCCCGTCACCGTGTCGCAGACGAACCCGATGATCGGGCCACCGAATTCTTCTGAAGCGACCCGGGCCGGGCCGCGCAGTCCATATCTCGCGCCACGGCCTTTGCCGTCGCCCGAGGGCGATTGGTCAGCTCCCTGCGTTGCCTGCGTGTTTTCAGCGCCGGTCGCCTTCTCCTTTTCATCTCGACTTGTTGCCATTTGAGCCTCCTCAACTGCAAGAAAATCATTTGAGCAGGGCGAGAAGCGCGGCGGCCCCCCGCTTCATCGCGCGAGCGCAGTCACGCCCCCGGGCGTCGCAACGCCGCCCTGCTACTACGATAGAGCAATGTAGGTCGCCGCAACAATTGTTCCTCGCTATGGCTGAGCCCTCGCGTTGAGATTGTTTCTCACGCTTGGACGTTGGCGGCGGCGAATGGCAAGACATGGACGCGCTTGCCCGTCGCGGCGAAGATGGCATTCGCGACGGCGGGGCCGATCGGCGCCACGCCCGGCTCGCCGACGCCCGTGGGCGCTTCGTTCGAGGGCACGATATGGACCTCCACTTTCGGCATGGCGTCGATGCGCAAGACTTGATAGCCGTCGAAGTTGTTTTGCTCGACGTGCCCGTCCTTGAGCGTGATCGCGCTCGAGAGCGCCGCGCCGAGCCCGAAGCCGATGCCGCCTTCCATCTGCGCCGCGATGATGTCCGGATTGATCGGCGTGCCGCAATCGACGGCGCAGACGACACGGTCGACCTTGACCTTGCCGTCCTTGTCGACGGTGACTTCGGCCACCTGCGCGACGAACGAATGGAAGGCTTCGGCGACGGCGATGCCACGGCCCTTGCCCGGCGGTAGCGGCGTATTGCTCCAGCCGGCTCGCTCGGCGGCGAGATCGAGCACCGCTCGCATGCGCGGCTCGTGCGCGAGCAAATTGCGCCGGAAAGTGTAGGGGTCCTGGCCCGCCGAGTGAGCGACTTCATCGATGAACGCCTCGACGGCGAAGGCCGTGTGCGAACTGCCGACGACGCGCCACCAGAGCACCGGTACGGCCGATTGCGTCGTCGAGAGCTCGACGGCGATGTTCGGAATCGCATAGCCGATGTTCGCCGCGCCTTCGACCGAGGTCGCATCGACGCCGTTCTTGACCATCACCGCCTCGAACGGCGTGCCCGCGAGGATCGACTGCCCGACGATCACGTGCCGCCAGCCGGTCAACTGGCCGTCGGCGGAGAGGCCAGCCTCGAGCTTGTGGAAATACATCGGGCGATAGCGGCCGCCGTGAATGTCGTCTTCGCGCGTCCATTGCAGCTTGACCGGCGTGCCATTGGCGCCGAGTGCCTTGGCGATCGACACCGCTTCGACGATGTAGTCCGATTCCGCGTTGGCGCGCCGTCCAAAGCTGCCGCCCGCATAGAGCGTATGAATCCGCACTTGCTCCGGCTGAAGGCCCGCGACGCGCGCGGCATTGCCCTGATCGACGGTCTGGAACTGATCGCCCGCCCATATCTCGCAGCTGTCGGCCGTGAGCTTGACGACGGCGTCGAGCGGCTCCATCGGAGCATGAGCGAGATAGGGGAATTCATAGGAGGCCGAAACTTTTCGCGCGGCGCCGGCGATCGCCTTCGGCGCGTCGCCGACTACGCGAGCGGGCAGGCCAGGCTTGTCGGCAAGGCGGCGGTACTCGGCCATGATATCGGCCGAGCTGCGCTTTTCGGCGCGGCTATCGTCCCATTCGACCTTGAGCGCGTCGCGTCCTTTCTTCGCGGCCCAAAAGCTTTTCGCGACGACGGCGACGCCGCGCGGAACCTGCACGACGTCGACGACGCCGGGCACCGCCTTCGCCGCCGACGCGTCGAACGACTTCACCGTGCCGCCGAAGAGCGGCGGGCGCTGCATGACGGCGACGAGCATGCCGGGCAATGCAACGTCGATCGTGAATTGCGCCGTCCCGTTCGTCTTCGGGGGAACGTCCACGCGCGGCAGCGGTTTCGCGCCGACGAGCTTGAACGTCTTCGGGTCTTTGAGCGCGACGGTCTCGGGTACGGGAAGTTTTGCCGCGACGGGGACCAGCGAGCCGTAAGTCGCCTGCTTGCCGCTTGCCGAATGATGGACGGTGCCGCGTTCGGCGCGAAGCTCGGTCGCGGGCACGTTCCATTGTTGCGCCGCCGCCGCGATCAGCATGGCGCGCGCCTTGGCGCCCGCTTCGCGAAGCTGCATCCACGAGTTCGACATCGCCGAGCTTCCGCCCGTGCCCTGGATCTTGCCGAATGCGAGGTTCGCGTAGCGCGTTGCGTCGGCCGGCGCGCTTTCGACGCCGATCTGCGACCAGTCGGCGTCGAGCTCCTCGGCGACAATCGTCGCGATGCCCGTATAGGCTCCCTGACCCAGCTCGACATGCTTCGCGATGACGGTCACGCGATTGTCCGTGCCGATTCGCAGGAATGCGTTAGGCATGAAGGTGCCGCCCGCCGGGCCGCCTGGGCCGCCCGATGCGGACGTCGCGGCGAGCGCGCGCGGCGCCGAGACGCCCCATTCGAAGCCGATGGTGAGCGCGAGCGCCGCCGCGCTGCCGACGCCCTTGAGAAACTCGCGCCGTGCCGGCCGCGATACTTCAGCGATATCGGTCGTCATGAGTCGTTACCCCTTGATCTCTTGAGCGGCTTCATGAATGGCGGCGCGAATGCGCGCATAGGTCGCGCATCGGCAGATGTTCCCGCTCATCGCGGCATCGATGTCGGCATCGGTGGGCGCCGGATTGTGTTCGAGCAGCGCCGCGGCCGACATGATCTGACCGGATTGGCAATAGCCGCACTGGGGAACCTGAAGCTTGACCCACGCGGCTTGCACGGCCTTCGCGGGCTTTCCTTGCAGGCCTTCGATCGTGGTGATGTGGCGGCCGGCGACGGCTGAGAGCGGCGTCACGCAGGAACGTATGGCCTGGCCCTCGAGATGAACGGTGCAGGCGCCGCATTGCGCCATCCCGCAGCCGAACTTGGTTCCGTGGAGCCCAGCGACTTCGCGGATGGCCCACAGCAACGGCATGTCGGGATCGGCATCGAGGGTCGTGGACTTGCCGTTGAGAACGAACGAGGTGGACATTGACGGCTCCGGAGGTCTGCGACGATGTGGGAGTGTGCATGAAACTGCACATCCTTCGCTTATCGAATCCTCCGAATTTCTTGCCTAATTCTTTTGGATGCGACGAGTCAGTTCTTGAACGCGCCGCGATCGTAGCCTTCGCAGTACTCGCGCCAATCGCCGACGACCTGCTCGGCGCATTTGACGGCAAGATCGATCAACGGAAGCCGCCAATCTTTTCGCGCGCCGAACGCGATCAGTTCGTCGGCGATCGCGGACCCTTGGCGGCCGCCGCTGCGCAATTGCGCCCATGCCGAGAGCTGCGCCATGTTGTCGACGACCGATTCGAGTCGCGGCAACTTGCCGTCCCAAGCGCCCAGGTCGACGCGGTCTTCCGAGGGCTGCAGGCTGCGCAGCACGTATGGGCGTTTCTCGAACGTTACCGCGTGCAAAAGCGCTTGCGGTACGGCTTGAGCGCGCGCTTGCACTTCCACCACGCGGCGCGCTTCGCTATCCCAATGCGGTTGCGCCACCGTGAGGTTGGGGGCGAGCGACGACGGCAACGCTTGCTTGAGATCGAGCAGGTAGTTGCCGTCGGGCGAGCCTTTCCCTTCGACGAGGATCACATACCGATCGACGCCGAGGCTGCCCGTTCCCGCGATCCGCCGCGCCACGTCGAGCGGCCGGTAGAAACCGGGATTGTCCTGGCCGCTCGCGAAATCGCTCATGAAGGCCATCACCGCAGCTCGTCTTTCGTCGTCGATCGCCAGTGCCTTCTTGCCGTCGATCTTGAGGACGCGCTTTTTGCCGTTCGACTCGGTGCGTCGATTCAGAAGATCGACTCTTGTGCGCTTACCCAGCGAATCGAAAAGCTCGCGCACCATGCCCTCGGCCAGCTCGTGCTCGATCCAGCGCGCTTTGCCGAGGCCCAGGGCCGTGCCATACGATTCGACGGCCACGTGGCACAAGGCGAGCGCCTCGGCGCGGCTGATGCGCAGATCCTCCGCGGCGACGAGCACGCTCGTGAGCAAGCGGATGAATTCATAAAGGCAAGGGGCGAGGCAAGCTTCGTCGAAGTCGTTGATATCGAAATAGACGAGCCCGTTGTCGCCCTTGTAGCTGCCGAAGTTCTGCAAGTGCATGTCGCCGCAGGCCCAAATCGTCGGCCCTTGCGCAAGCACGCCTCCGTCATGCAGACCGCGCACGCGCGCATAGAAAAGATGACAGGTGCCTCGCAGAAACGCGAAAGCGGAGGCCCGCATGAGCCGATACTTCATGGCGAGGCGTTCGTGATCGCGGCCTGCGTTGAATCGCGCGATTTCGGTCGTGACATCCGGCATGACGGATCTCCATGTAAGTGTTTTCCCCAATCAAGATTCTTTGGGCCGTCGTCGTTATAGGCAGTAGTCATCGAACTGTCATGGAAGCCAAGCAGCCGGGCGCAAACGTTTGACCGCGCACCGCCTGGGGCAATGGGGTTTGCTCGCCGACATGAGGCGATGGCGATGATACGTTGTCGCGAAGGAGATGCATGTGAATATGCTGAAAGCCGATGTGGGACAACTGGAGAAGGCCGTGAACGTGTTGATCACGCGTCCGCGCCTGATTCGCCGCGAATACTGGGTCTCGCAAATCGACAGCCTGCTGGAACTTCCGAGCATATCGATGCTCGAGCGCCAACGGTTGTGCGCGCTGCTCGATCTGCTGGGAACTGTCGCCGTCGATTGAAGTCAAGCGCTCGACGCTCGACTTGCCCGCTGCGCGCATCCGCTGTCCCGAGCGTACTGGGTGAGGCTGTTGTTGGCAAACTGAAAGCATCTGGCGTTTCGATCGCCTTCCGTCCGTTGCTCTGCTAAAAACCGCAAATTCTGCGAAAGTTACGGTTTTCCCGCCGCCTTGCAGCTCGACCATCCAATGAGCGAGCGCGCAGAGGATTCCGGTAGGACGTCTTTCCGGGCAGAAAACAGGAGATCAGCATGGCAATCGAAGGGTACGTGGACACGCAGTTGCTCATCAACGGCGAGTGGTGCGACGCCGCGAGCGGCAAGACCATCGACGTGGTCAATCCGGCCACGGGCAAGGTGATCGGCACCGTGGCGCACGCCGGCATCGCGGATCTCGAGCAAGCTGTGTCGGCTGCCCAACGCGGTTTCGAGATCTGGCGCAAGGTGCCCGCGCACGAGCGCGCGGTCACGATGCGCAAAGCCGCCGCGCTGCTGCGCGAGCGTGGCCAGACGATCGCGCGGCTGATGACGCTGGAGCAGGGCAAGCCGCTCGCCGAATCCCGCATCGAAGTATTGGCGGCGGCGGACATCATCGAATGGTTTGCGGACGAAGGACGTCGCGTCTATGGGCGCGTCGTGCCGTCGCGCAGCCTTGCCGTTCAGCAGCTCGTCGTCAAGGAGCCGGTCGGCCCCGTCGCGGCATTTACGCCGTGGAATTTTCCGGTCAACCAGGTCGTGCGCAAGCTCTGCGCGGCGCTCACGACCGGCTGCTCGTTCATCGTGAAGGCGCCTGAAGAGACGCCCGCTTCGCCGGCGCAACTGTTGCGCGCCTTCGCGGATGCCGGCGTGCCCGCAGGGGTGATCGGGCTCGTGTACGGCAACCCGGCCGAGATCTCGGGCTACTTGATTCCGCACCCGGCCATCCGCAAGGTCACGTTCACGGGCTCGACGCCCGTGGGCAAACAGCTCGCTGCGCTCGCCGGTCAGCACATGAAGCGCGTGACGATGGAGCTCGGCGGCCACGCGCCCGTGATCGTTGCCGAAGATGCCGACCTCGAGCTCGCGGCGCGAATCTCGGGCGGCGCGAAATTCCGCAATGCCGGTCAGGTTTGTATCTCGCCGACTCGCTTTCTCGTCCACAACAGCATTCGCGAGGCGTTCCAGCAAGCGCTCGTCAAGCACGCGCAGAGCATCAAGGTCGGCGATGGCCTTGCCGCAGGCACGACGCTCGGGCCGCTTGCCAATGAGCGCCGGCTGAGCGCGATGACCAGCGTGCTGTCCGACGCACGGGCGAAGGGTGCAACCATTGCGACGGGCGGCGAGCGCATCGGCAGCGAGGGCAACTTCTTTGCGCCGACAGTCCTGACCGACGTCCCGCTCGATGCCGATGTCTTCAACAACGAACCGTTCGGCCCGATTGCGGCGGTACGCGGCTTCGACTCGCTCGACGAGGCCATCAACGAGGCCAACCGGCTACCGTACGGCCTTGCGGGCTACGCGTTCACGCGCTCGTTCAGCAACGTCCATCTGCTCACGCAGCGGCTCGAGGTCGGCATGCTCTGGATCAATCAGCCGGCCACGCCGTGGCCCGAAATGCCGTTCGGCGGCGTGAAGGATTCCGGTTATGGCTCAGAAGGTGGTCCTGAGTCGCTCGAGCCGTATCTCGTCACGAAGTCGGTCACGGTGACAGCGGTTTAAAAGTAACAACGACGGCAACAACGGACGGTGCGAACAGGCTCATCGTCAGCGATGGGCCCTCGCGGCCGTGCGGGCAGGCGAATCAATTGCCGCGCGAGCCGGTGTTCCCGGACCGGTAGCGCAGCAGGTGATCCGTGCCCGATTCCGAGAGCCAGACCTCGCCCGGGCGGCCGGCCATCTGACGCACATTCGCGTGTGCGCGAGGCAGCGCGAACACGGCGAACCGTTCGGTGCGCGGATCGAAGCGCACGAGTGCATTGGCGATCCACTCACTGAGCCAGACGATATCCTGATCGTCCACGAAGATGGCGTAATCGTGCGGATTGTCGCCAGGCAATCGCCATTCGCGCCATCCACGCGTGGCCGGATCGTACATGCCGACTTTCCCGGCGTTCCATTCGCTGATCCAGACGCGCCCTTTCGAATCGGACCAGACGCGGCGCGCGCCTTGATTGGGCGTGGGCGGTTCGATCACCTCCGTCGCGCCCGTCTTCGGATCGATGCGGCCCAGATAGCTGCCGGCCAGTGAGGCGAAATAGAGACTGCCGTCGGGGGTCACGCAGATCCCATAGGGCCCTGGGCCTCGCGGCGCGTCGAAGACGTGCATGCTTCCAGTCTGCGGATCGAGCTCGCCGTAGAGGCCGCTTTGCCCCGTAAACCAAAGATGGCCCTGCTTGTCGAATACGGCGGTGTTGAGATTGGCCTCGGGCCGGTCTTTCGGCAATGGGAAACGCTTGACGGCGAGCGTCTCGGCGTCGATGCGCACGATCGCGTTCGCGCCGCCGTCGGTCACCCAGGCGGCTCGATCGGGACCGACGATCACCCCATGCGGTGCCGATCCCTCACCGAGCGGAATCTTCTCGATCTTCCCCGTGCGCGGATCGAGCCGGCCCACCGCGCCCTGCGCTTGCTCGGTGAACCAGACGGCACCGCCCGCGACTGGCACCGGCGCGACATCGTGAGGCGCGCTACCGGGCGGAACGGCGAAACTATCGAATGCCGGCGCTTGCGCTTGCGCGAACGCGGAGCTGAGTGCGAGCGCCAGCGCCATGCCGGCCACTCCCGGCGCAAAAAATTGCTTGAGCCGGGCTGCGAGAGCGTTGCCTGATGCTCCGACAACTCGTTCGTTGGCGATCTTCCTCATCTGCGCCTCCCGTCTCTTTGAATCGGTGATGTTCGACGCTCGATATTCTGTCACCGATAGGGGAAGCGCCACGCGCCTTGTTCTTAACGAGAACCGAATGAGGCGCTAAGCCGACGCCCCCGCCACGCGGAACACGCCCACGACTTCCGAGAGCAGACGGGCCTGTTCTTCCATCGATTGTGCCGCGGCGGCAGCTTCTTCGACCATCGCCGCGTTTTGTTGCGTCGTCTGATCCATTTGCGCGATGGCGATGTTGACCTGCTCGATGCCGCGGCTCTGCTCCTCGGAGGCGGCCGAGATCTCGCTGATGATGTCCGTCACGCGCCGCACCGATTGAACCAGGGATTGCATCTTCGCGCCGGCTGCCTCGACGAGCGTCCTGCCGTTTTCGACGCGGCCGACCGATTCCTCGATGAGCGACTTGATCTCCTTCGCCGCTTCCGAGCTGCGCTGCGCGAGATTGCGCACTTCGCCCGCCACGACGGCGAAGCCGCGTCCTTGCTCGCCCGCGCGGGCTGCCTCGACGGCCGCGTTGAGCGCCAGGATGTTCGTCTGGAACGCGATGCCCTCGATGACGGAAATGATGTCGACGACGCGGCTCGAACTGTCGGCGATCGTTTGCATCGTCGAGACGACTTGCTGCACGGCTTCACCGCCCTCGCCAGCGATCCGCGAGGTCTCGGCCGCCATTTGATTGGCCTGTCGCGCGTTGTCGGCGTTCTGCTTCACGGTCGCCGTCAGCTGTTCCATGCTCGCGGCCGTTTCACCGAGCGACGACGCCTGCTGCTCCGTGCGCGCCGACAGGTCGAGATTGCCGGCCGCGATCTGCCGCGCCGCGTCGGTTATCGTCTCGGTGCTGCCTCGAATGCGACGAATGGCATCGGCCAGCCTCTGCTGCATGCGCTGCATGGCGGACAGCATGCTGCCGTCGTTCGATGCGATCGCGACCTTGTGCGTCAGGTCGCCTTCGGCGATCGTCTGGGCGACCGTCGCCGCATAGGCCGGCTCGCCGCCGAGACTGCGCTTGACGTTGCGAATGATGACCACGAGTGCCAGAGAAGCGCAGCTGCCGATCACGACGATGGCGATGAGGTAGCGAATGAGGTCGCCCGTGAAAGCCGCGTCGATGTCGTCGATGTAAAGGCCTGAAATCAGATACCAGTCCCACGGCTCGAACCGCTTCACGAAAGCGAGCTTCGGCATGCGCTCGGTCTTGCCTGCCACACGGCCCATGTATTGGACGAATCCTTGACCGCTGGCCTGTCCGACTTTGACGAGATCGACGAACAGAAGCTTGCCTTCGCTGTCCGCGTAGTGGCTCACATCTTTGTTGCGCAGATCGGCGAGCACGGGGTGCATGATCACGACGGGTTTCGCGGTCGTGATGATCATGTATCCATTGCCGGGAAAACGCATCGCGGAAAGACGCGCCATCGCCTGCTGCTGTGCATCGGCTTCGGCCAGCTCGTGCCGCTCCGCCATCTGCGCGTATTGCGCGACGATGCCGTGCGCCGCCTCGACGACGTTCCGAATCGCGGCTTTGCGCTCCGCGAGCATCGTGTCGCGCGTTTGTATGGCCGCCCAGCCTCCGAACAACAGCAAACCCAGCCATGTCACCAGCAAGGCCAACCACAACTTCGCGTTCAGACTCAGACGGTCCACTTTTCCCCCTGTCGTCATGCGGCAAACATGCCGCGGTTGCCTGTCGATTCGGGCGGTATAACGGCAACGTGGGGCGCTACTTGATAGGGGGAAACCTCCACACAATCTGAGCGGCTCAGCGCAGTCTATCTTCATACATCGTCATCATGGAGGCTCACGCCGCTCAGGGACGCGGTTGCATGCTAATCGTGCCTGCGTCCGCAAAACAGCACCACGCCCAGCAGTAAGGCCAGCGGCACGCCCAGTACGGCGATGCCGAACCGATGCAAGCCGAGCGCGCCGGCTGCCGCGCCCGCCACGAACAGCAGCAGCTGGAGCGAGAGCTGAACGAGCGTCCGATCGTGCCTGTCGCCATCGTGACGACGCGTCATGCGCTCGACGAGCGCGATCGTCCACGCGCTGAAGTTGCTTGTCATGACGGTGGTGGGTGTGCCCATGCCGAGCTCGCCCGGCAGCTTCGAGAGCGCGCTCTGGCAACCCATCGCAGCTCCGGCGCAGAGCGCCACGGCGTACCGCGCCCAAGTCTCGTCGCTCAGCACCGCCTGTGAGACCAGCAGCAGCGCGAGCCACGCCGCCTCGACGAGAATCACCGCGCGCCGCGCTCGCATCGGCCCGGCGCGGCCATCGATCGTGATGATGCGTGCCGCAACGACGGCGCACACGCCGCCGCCGGCGAACGCGACGATGACGGCAACGCGCAACGCCGTCGTCTCGTCCGGCTTGACGAGCGCGCTCGCCAGCGCTGCGAGATTGCCGGTGACATGCGCCGTGAAAACTTTCGACAAGGCGAGAAAACAGGCCGCATCGACGAATCCGGCGACGGCCGACAGCACGACGAACATCGACATCGCGGGGCGGGAACGCAATTGTGATCTAAATGGTTCGCGCATCGATTGTGCCAGGCGGCGACACATCAACTCAGATCCCAGAAATCGAGCGGCCGCCTTGCCTCCGCAATGGTCTTCGCGAACGGGCACGTTATCTGCGGCTCCTGCCGATGCTCGCATTCGTCGCCTCTGCACCGCAACGCCGCGCGCGCAAGAGAGCGAGCCCAAGCACGAATCCGACGAGCGCAAGAAGGAGTAGCCGATGAGCGTCATCGATATGCATGCACACGCGAGGACGCGCGGCCAGCGCCACGTCGGCGATGCTCGCAGGCAGAACGACGCGGCGCGCGAACTGGCGGCCGCACTACGCGGGAAAATTGCCGGAGAGGTCCGTTTCGACGGCGGATCGCGCGCGCTCTACGCGACCGACCATTCGATTTACCGGCAGGTCCCGATCGGCGTCGTCATTCCACGCACTGACGACGACGTCATCGCGGTCGTCGCCGCATGTCGCGAGCGCGGCGTGCCGGTGCTGGGCCGCGGCTGCGGAACGAGCCTGGCCGGCCAGACTTGCAACGTCGCCGTCGTGATCGACTTTTCGAAGTACATGAACCGGCTCGTCGCGCTGGACCCGGAATCGCGGCAGGCGCGCGTTGAGCCCGGACTCATCAATGACCAGTTGCGCGACGCCGCCCAGCGTCACGGGCTGACGTTTGCTCCCGACCCGGCCACGCACCGCTACTGCACGCTCGGCGGCAACATCGGCAACAACTCGTGCGGCGCACACACGGTGATGGGCGGCAAGACCGTCGACAACGTCCTCGAGCTCGACGTGCTGACCTACGACGGGCTGCGCATGCGCGTCGGCGAGACGTCCGACGATGCGTTCGAGCTGATCGTGCGCGAGGGCGGGCGACGCGCGCAGATCTATCGCGATCTCAAGGCGCTGATCGGGCGCTACGGCGACGCGGTCCGCCGCTCGTATCCGCAGATCCCGCGCCGCGTCTCGGGCTACAACCTGGACGACCTGCTGCCCGAGAAGGGCTTCCATGTCGCGCGCTCATTGGTCGGCTCCGAAAGCACGTGCGCGCTCGTGCTCGGCGCAACGGTGCGGCTGATCGATTACCCTGCGTTCCGTACGCTGATGGTGCTCAGCTATCCGAACGCCGCCGCCGCGGCCGACGAAGTGGTGAGGATCCGCGAATTCGGCCCGGTTGCGATCGAGGGCTTTCACCAGCACATGATCGACAACATGCTTCGCAAGGGCAAACGGCTGCCGGGAGTGGACATGCTCGACAGCGACGGCGCTTACCTGCTCGTCGAATTCGGCGGCATGAGCGCCGAGGAAGCGAAGGGCAAAGTCGAGAACACGTTCGCCGCGCTGCGCAACATGAATACGGGCGCATCGGCCATGCATCTGTTCGAGGATCCGCACGAGCAGGAAGAGATCTGGGCACTCCGTGAAGGGGGAGTCGGCGCGAGCCGTGTGCCCGAAGACGAAGAGGCGTGGCCGAGCTGGGAAGACGCGGCCGTGCCGCCCGAGCGGCTCGGCGACTATTTGCGCGATTTCGACGCGCTCAATCGCCGCTACGACTACCGCTATACGCTCTATGGGCATTTCGGCGACGGCTGCGTTCATACGCGAATGACGTTCGGTCTGCGCACGACCGAAGGCGTGCGGAAATTTCGCGCCTACATGGAAGAAGCGGCGGATCTATGCGTCTCTTACGGCGGGTCGCTCTCGGGCGAGCACGGCGACGGTCAGGCGCGCGGCGAACTCCTGCCGAAGATGTTCGGCGCCGAGGTGATTCAGGCATTTCGCGACTTCAAGACGATTTGGGATCCGACCTGGCGGATGAATCCCGGCAAAATCATCGATCCATATCCGCTCGATACGAACCTGCGCACCGGCCCCGACTACAAGCCGATCGACGTCGTCACGCACTTCCACTTTCCCGAAGATCGCCATTCGTTCGCCGACGCAACCGAGCGCTGCTTCGGCGTCGGCAAATGCCGTGAGCTCGGCGGTGAGATGATGTGTCCGAGCTTCCAGGCCACGCGCGAGGAAAGGTATTCGACGCGCGGCAGGGCGCGGCTGCTGTTCGAAATGATGCGTGGCGAGGCCATCACGGACGGATGGCGCAGCGACGCGGTGCGCGACGCGCTCGACCTATGTCTGCAATGCAAGGGCTGCAAGCATGACTGCCCGGTCTCGGTCGACATGGCGACTTGCAAGGCGGAGTTCCTCTCGCACCATTACGCGGGCCGGTTGCGCCCACGCGCTGCCTATTCGATGGGGCTCATCGACGTTTGGTCGCGCGTCGCGATGCTCGCGCCCGGCTGGGTGAACGCGTTGTTGCGAAGCCCGGGGATCGGCGCGCTGCTGAAGGCCGCCACCGGCTTCACTAGTCAACGCGAGACGCCCGCCTATGCAGCCGAAACGTTCAAGCAGTGGTGGCGAGAGCGCGAACGCGAGCACGTGCGCAGCGGAGATCCGACGCTGCCCGAAGTGATTCTTTGGCCTGACACGTTCAACAATTTCTTCTTGCCTGGCACGGCAAAGGCAGCCGTGCGTGTACTCGAAGCGGCCGGCTACCGAGTGGCCGTGCCGGACGCGCCGCTTTGCTGCGGTCGGCCGCTCTACGACTATGGCTTTCTCGACCTGGCGAAGCGCCGGCTGCGTCGGATACTCGACGAACTGCGGCCCGCGATCCGCGCCGGCATTCCGATGGTTGTGCTCGAGCCCAGCTGCGCGTCCGTGTTCCGCGACGAAATGCCGAACCTGCTCGCGACCGACCGTGACGCCGAACGGCTCGCGCGACAGACGAAGACACTGTCGGAGTTGCTCGCGCAGACGGACGGCTGGTCGCCGCCGCGACTCGAGGCGCGTGCGCTACTGCAGTCGCACTGCCATCAGCGCGCGGTGCTGAACGCGGATGCGCAGCGGCAGCTGCTGGTCTCGATGGGCATCGAGCTGCAGCCGCTGCGCAGCGGCTGCTGTGGACATGCCGGATCGTTCGGCTACGAACGCGAGCATTACGACGTTTCGCAGACCATCGCTGAGCAAGTGTTGCTGCCAGCCGTCCGCACGGCGGCGCCCGATACGCTCGTCATCGCGGACGGCTTCAGTTGCCGGCAGCAGATCCGCGATGGCACCGGGCGGTGGCCGATGCATCCTGCCGAAGCGGTCGCGCTTGCGCTCGAGCGGCAGGCCGATCGGTCAATCGAACTCGCCGAGCGGCGCTATCTCGAGCCGGCCGCGCGCGTGAAGCCGGAGCAGGCCGCGATCGCCGCCGCGGTGCTCGCCGTCGGCGTGCTCGGCACCCTTGCGCTGCGCCGGCACCGTCCCTCTTGATGCCGAAAATGCAGCAATGAAATCGGGCGCCGTCACGCTTATCAACGTGACGGCGCCCGCATGATGTCGAACGCCGGGCGATACGGAAGCGTTTCTACTACTACGCCCCGAAGTATCGATCAGTGGCCGAAATACAGTCCCTGGGTGCCCGACTGCGTTGGCATGCTGTCCGAGCGCGAATGCGCACCGCCCGATTGCGACTGCGACGACTCGACGGTGCCGCCCACGCCGCTGGTCGTGTCGTCACGAGCAACGGTCGTGGCGTTGTACTGTTCGGCTGCCAGCGTTTGCGTGCTGATGCCACGTTGCGACGACGGCGCACCGACGTCAGGGCGATAGAAAGGCGCCGGACCGTAGCCGCTGGCAAAAGCGGGAGCAGCGATCGAGGCAGACGTTGCAAGCAACAACGCGGCGATGAATTTGGTCTTCATGGTGTCCTCCGGGAATTTCAATCGATGTATGCAGGATCGCGCCTAAGAGCGAATCGATTCGCTTGCGGCGCGCTCAATTCAACGTTGACAGTTCCTAGCTTAAGGCTGCGGCGCGATCGGACAAAGAGGGTTGATCGAACAACTCATTTCCCGAAATTCGAACAATCCGTGTCTGTGTTTTGCGCGTCATGCGCAGAATCAATCAGCGCGATAGGCTGGCGCTATTCGATGCCCAGACGAATCGGGCGCCATCGCGTCGACACGCGATGGCGCCCGAGCGGCGCGTAAAGCTAGTGCTGTGCTTCAGGGGGCATCACATCACTGCAGCATGCCCTTCGCCTCGCAATCAACGGCCGAAGTACGTGTCGTTGACAGGGCTATCCGCCTGAACGCGGGCGCCGCCCGACTGCGCTACCGAGACCGAGCCGCCAACGTCGCTTTGCGCAGCAGGGGTATTGCCTTGCTCTGCCGCGAGCGTTTGCGCGCTGATGCCGCGTTGCGACGACGGTGCGCCAACGTCAGGACGATAGAACGGCGCGGGACCGTAACCGCTTGCGAAAGCGGGCGCGGCGATCGACGCGGATGCAGCGAGAACAAGAGCAGCGATAAACTTTGTCTTCATGATGACCTCCGGTACGTTTTAACTGACTGAGAACCGCCTGGACCGAGTCCGTTGCGGTGCGCTGTGTTGATGTCTTGCAGTGTAGAGATGTCGAGCACTCAGACAAAGAGGGCTTGCCGAACATCACATTTCCTGAAACTCGAACAATTGGAATTCCATGGAAGCAGGACGGATTTCACTCCGCGAAGCCGATGCGGAGGACTCACTGGCGATCGCAAAGCTGCATGCGATGAGTTGGCAGACCACGTATCGAGGGCTTTTGCCCGATGCCTACCTCGATGAGGAAGTCGAGCGCGAACGCATCGCCTATTGGTCGGCTCGCATGAGCACGCCGACAGATGCCGATCGCCTCGCGCTCATCGCTGAATGCAATGGCGACGCCGCCGGCTTCGTCTTTGCCGAACGCAAGCCCGGATCGCGCGACGGTGTGCTGCTCGACAATCTGCATGTGTCGAAGCACTACCAGGGGCGCGGCGTTGGAAAGCTGTTGATGAATGCAGTCGAGGAATGGGCTCGCAACCTCGGGGAGAGTCGGCTCTATCTCTTCGTGCTCGAAGGGAACAATCGTGCGATGACGTTCTACGAGCAGCAAGGCTGGCAATTCGCGGGATCCGAATCGGACGAGATGGCCGGCATACCCGTTACCGCCCGGCGATACGTGCGGTCGATTGCCGCGGCATAAAAAAGCGTTGGGCGGGCGATAGCGTTTCTTCTTGCTCCATCTGCGGCAACCAATAGATAAGCGCCATCGTGTTCATCACGCGATGGCGCTCGAGCAGTGCGAAAGGCTGATGTTGTCGCTTAGAGACACCTTTGATGAGGTGCCCCTCAATTGCGATGCAATCAACGACCGAAGAACGTGTCGTTGATATGACCACCTGCCTGAACGCGGGCGCCGCCCGACTGCGCTACCGAGACCGAGCCGCCAACGTCGCTTTGCGCAGCGGCGGTATTGCCTTGCTCTGCCGCGAGCGTTTGCGCGCTGATGCCACGTTGCGACGACGGGGCACCGACGTCAGGACGATAGAACGGCGCGGGACCATAACCGCTCGCGAAAGCGGGTGCGGCGATCGACGCGGATGCAGCGAGAACAAGAGCAGCGATAAACTTCGTCTTCATGATGACCTCCGGTACGTTTTAACTGACTGGGAACCGCGTGGACCGAGTCCTTTGCGGTGAGCTGTGTTGATGTCTTGCAGTGTAGGGATGTCGAGCACTCAGACAAAGAGGCCTTGTCCAACATCACATTTCCTGAAACTCGAACAATTGAGATTCCATGAAAGCAGTACGGATTTCACTTCGCGAGGCATCCGATGGAAGAACGATGGCAATACCAAGTGCGAATCGACGTTACGCCGGAGCTTGCCGAGGCCTTGCGGGCCGGGGCGCTGCATCCGTGCCGTGATGCGATCGAATTGATCCTGCGTCGGTGCAACGCAACGCTCGTGTGCCAATTCGACGCATTCACGGATTACGTTGCGGAGGCCGAACGCGCGGGCCCCGAGCGCTATCCGCTCTATCGATGGACGAAGGAGACGATCGGGAATCCCGAAAAGAAGGCGAAATATTTGAAGTCATTCACCGTCTATGTAGGCGGCGAGCCGGTCTATGAGAGGGATATTGCGGACCAGCTTCATGCGCGGTTGTCGGCTCTTGTCGCTAATGACGGCATCCAACGCGTGCTGAAATTCGATACGAACCCGGCGAATAATCCGCAACCGCCCGCGCAGCAGTGAGCGGCGGATCGACGAGCAGGCCATCACCTGTTCTCAGTTTTCCGCGGAGCGGGCGCGGTCAAACCATTTCGTTGAAGGCCCGCTGGTTTCCGCTTTTCGCTTGGCGCGCGTCAGCACGAGCGGCGGCGGCACCCCATCGTTGCGCGAGCGCGGCGCAGACCATCAGCTGTATTTGATGGAACAGCATGAGCGGCAGCACTGCCGCGCCGACAGCATGGGAGGCGAAGATGACCTTCGCCATTGGGATGCCCGACGCGAGGCTCTTTTTGGAGCCGCAGAAAATGATCGTGACGCGGTCCTCGCGCTCGAAGCCGAGCCACTTGCTCGCCGTCGCCGTAACGATCAGCGCGGCGGCCAGTAAGACGGCGCTCACGACGAGCAATCCGACCAGCGCCGAGACCGGCACGCGATGCCAAAGCCCCTCGTTGATGGCCTCGCTGAACGCCGAGTAGACGACGAGCAGAATCGAGCCTTGATCGACGAAGCGGACGACGCCGCGATTGCGGTCGATCCATCCTCCGAGCACCGGCCGCAGTAATTGTCCGCATACGAACGGCACGAGCAACTGCAGCACGATGTTGCCGACCGTGTGCCACCCGGAGCCCGACGTCGCGTGACTCGAGATCAGTACGCCCGCCAGCGCGGGGGTGATGAAGATGCCGAGCAGGCTCGAGGCCGACGCACTGCAAACCGCTGCGGACACATTTCCTTTCGCCATCGACGTGAACGCGATCGACGATTGCACGGTCGACGGCAGCGTGCAGAGGAACAGGATGCCGCCATACATCGCCGGTGTGACGAGCGGTGAGAGGACCGGCTTGAACGCAAGGCCGAGCAGCGGAAACAGCGCGAAGGTGCTCAGCAGCACGAGACCGTGCAGGCGCCAATTCGTGGCGCCGGACACGATCGCTTCCCGCGGCAGCTTTGCGCCGTGCAAAAAGAAGAGCAGGGCGATGGCGAAGTCGGTCGACCAATCGACTGCCACCGCCGTTTCACCGCGGCACGGCAGCAGGCTCGCGAAAACGACGGTTCCGACAAGGGCCAACGTGAAATTGTCGGGAAGGTACTTGGGGCGGGACACGATGCAGGATTCCGTAACCATTACTTCCGTGCTGCATTGCAGCACACTAAGTAAGAGAATACTACAAAAAGGGTATCGCTGCAGAAGGGCGCTTCGTCGTTGGGCAGCCCGACGTTCGGTCGTCGGCCAATGCACGCCCCCCAATGGGGCTCAATCAGCCTTAGGTCCGGGCGGCGGCCGCGCGTGCTACCCGGCACGCGGCGAGATCCCAGGCGCCGCTGCCGACGGTCTTGAAGACAATCGGCTGATCTTTCCGAACTTCGCCGCCGACGATCGAACCAAGCGAACGGACAGCACTCCAGTCGACTCCCGCTTGCAGCAGATCGCCCGCTTCCTCTTTTGCCGCGGCGAAATCATCGACGAAGACGCGGCTCGCCCGGACCGTTTCGGCGGCGATCTCGGCCGCGTCGGGCGTGAACGCGCCGACACCGATCACGAGGCGGCTCGCTTTCGCGCCATCGGTGTAGACGGGAATCTTGCTCGTCGTAGCCGCAATGACCGTATCGATGTCGTCAGGAATCGGTCCGTCCGCGGACACCTGCGCAAGAGCGGCAACGGCGACGCCTTCGCGCGCCATCTGCTCGCAGAACGCTTGCTCGGACGAGGGCGTGCGGCCCTTGACGAAGATCTTCGCGCCCTGATGCAGCGCGCCGATCGCGGCCGCATGGAAGCGCGCTTGTTGTCCCGTGCCAATGAGAAGGAAGGTGCGCGGAGCCGAAGGATGCAGCAGCTTGACGCCGAGCATCGAGAGCGCCGCCGTCCGGCGTCCCGTGACCGTCGGACCGTCGAGAATGAACTCTGGCTGGCCCGTCGTGGCGTCGCAGACGGTTACCGCCCCGAAGATCGTCGGCATGTCGCGCGCCGCGTTGCGCGGGCAGACACTGACGAGTTTGTGAATGGCGATATCGTGCGCGCTTGCCGGCATCGAGAGAAGCACGCCGCCTTCGTTGAGCGGCAATGCGGTGCGCACGGGCGAGCGGATCTGCCCGGCGTCATGCTCCTGAGCGGCGACGGAGAGCGAATCGACAAGTGCTTCGAAGTCGAGAAGGGCCGCCGTTGCGGTGGCATCGAACGTGAGAAGTGTCGGCATGTTTCAGGTCGCGCGGCGTATGGGGATGGAATCAGGCAGGGCGCTTGATCAGCGAAGGGGGCGGAGCGCCGGCATCGAAGGCCGCGATATGGCCTTCGTCGATGATCCATAACACTTCGGCGTCGTCCTTGCTCGTCGAAACCGCCGCGTGCCCGGTGCGGCTGTCGAAATAAATGCTGTCGCCCGCTTCCAGATGCGTCGGCGCATACAGTTCGGAGTACAGACAAACGCTGCCGCTCAGCACATAGAGAAACTCCTCGCCTTCATGACGCCCCCATTCGGTGAAGTCGTCGAGAGAATGCGCGGTGATCCGTATCCGGAACGGATGCATTGCCTTTTGCGAGAGATCGGTGGCGAGCAGCTCCATGAGATAACAGCCCGCGGCGTGCATTTGCCCGCCGCCCTTGCGCGTCAACGCACGCCGCCCGCTCGCGGCGGGTTTCGGACTCGAGCCGAACAGTTCGCCGAGGTCGATGTTCAGGCCATGGACGATCTTCTGAAGCACGTCGAAAGTCGGCGACATGATGCCGTTTTCGATCTTCGAGAGGGTCGAGCGCGATACGCCGCATACACGGCTCGCGACCTCGAGTGTGTAGTCGTGCCGCAACCGGGCGGCCTTCACTCGCTTGCCAAGCTCGGAGGAGCCCTGCTCAGCTGGCTTCAGGAGAGTTTTTTCCATATGCGGGGATGGATCGCAGTCCTAACGATCGGCATGTCAAGTTTCCTATCATAACAAAGACGGGCGCCGGGAAACCAATGATCCGTCGGGGCGGAGCGCAGCTCCTCGCTTCGAAAGTTTCTTTTGTGAAACGTATGGCGACCGCGGAGAAGCCATAGTTGCTAATGGGTAGGGCCGGCTAGCGATCGGGACGGGCCCGCAGACGTATCGTTTCCGATGTGAAACCCGTTTAATCGAGGCGGATCTTGGTTACTGAGTGGCCACGCAGAGCGTCGGCTTGCCCGCGTCGGCGCACATGCGGAACGTCGTAGGCAGACGTTGTAGCGGTGACGGCACGAGTGTATAGTTCCCCGATGTACTTGAATTTCGTATCGGAAACTTTAAGAGGGATCAAATGAAAGCATCGACCATCCTCTCCGAACTCGGCATCTCCCATCTCGCGGAAGCTGGCGACATCGCCGTGCATTCGCCCATCAACGGCGAGCTCATCGGCCGGGTCGCAAGCAAGACCGTCGCTGAAGTCGATGCAGCGCTCGCAAAAGCGCAGGATGCCTTCAAGGTCTGGCGCAACGTTCCGGCGCCGCGTCGTGGAGAGCTGGTGCGCCTCCTCGGCAACAAGCTGCGTGAGCGCAAGCGTGCGCTCGGCAGCATCATCACCCTCGAGACGGGCAAGATTCTGCAGGAAGGCCTCGGCGAAGTGCAGGAAATGATCGACATCTGCGACTTCGCGGTCGGCCTCTCTCGCCAGCTCTACGGCCTGACGATCGCATCAGAGCGCCCGGGCCATCGCATGGCGGAAACGTGGCATCCGTTGGGCGTCTGCACGGTGATCTCGGCGTTCAATTTCCCGGCGGCCGTATGGTCATGGAACGCCGCGCTGGCTTTGGTGTGCGGCAATGCGGTCATCTGGAAGCCGTCGGAGAAGGCTCCGCTGACGGCACTGGCCGTCGACAGGATTCTGCAGGATGCGCTGAAGGAGTTCGGCGAGGCCCCCGAAGGACTGACGTGCGTCGTCAATGGGGGCCGCGACGTCGGCGCCAAGCTGGTGTCGGACCGGCGTTCGAGCATCGTGAGCGCGACGGGCAGCACGGAGATGGGGCGTGCGGTCGGTGTCGAAGTCGCGCGCCGCTTTGGCCGCTCGATTCTCGAGCTCGGCGGCAACAACGCCGGCATCGTTTCGCAAACGGCAGACATGGAACTGGCGCTGCGCGGCATCCTGTTCTCGGCGGTCGGCACGGCCGGTCAACGCTGTACGAGCCTGCGGCGCCTGTTCGTTCATGAAAGCGTCTACGACAAAGCGGTCGAGCGTCTGAAGACCTTGTACGGCAAGGTCGCGATCGGCAATCCGCTCGAGCAGGGCACGCTGATGGGCCCGCTCATCGACGAATCCGCGTTCAACCGCATGCAGGCGGCTTTGGAGCAGGCAAAGCGCGAAGGCGGCAAGGTGTTCGGCGGTGAGCGGCATGTCGTTGCCGGCAACGAAAACGGCTTCTACGTGCGCCCGGCCATCGTCGAAATGCCGTCGCAGACGGAAATCGTGCTGAAGGAGACCTTTGCGCCGATTCTGTACGTTCTCAAGTACAGCGACTTCAACGAAGCGATCGAAGCGAACAATGCCGCGGCGCATGGGCTCTCGTCCTGCGTGTTCACGACGGACATGCGCGAGAGCGAGCGCTTCCTGTCGGCCTCGGGCAGCGATTGCGGCATCGCGAACGTCAACATCGGCCCGAGCGGCGCGGAAATCGGCGGCGCGTTCGGCGGTGAGAAAGAGACGGGCGGGGGACGCGAGTCGGGCTCGGATGCTTGGAAGGCTTATATGCGCCGCGCCACGAACACGGTCAACTTCTCATCGGCGTTGCCGCTGGCGCAAGGTATCGACTTCAACATCGAATAAGCGCGGGGTCTTCCGGACTTGCCGTTGTGTCCGTCTGCGAAGGGGCATATCGGCACCTCGGTTCGTGAGAGCGCTCTCATGGAGCGCTCGAGCAACTTCTGCAACCAGGAGCAACTCGTGAGTTCTCAAGTCGTTATCGTGGGCGGCGGCGTAATCGGCAGCTCGATCGCTTACTTTCTGCGTGCGTCGGATCCGACGGTGTCCGTGACCGTCATCGAGCGTGATCCGAGCTATGCGAGGTCGTCGTCTGCGCTATCGGCCGCATCGATCCGGCAGCAGTTTTCCACGCCGCTGTCGATTCAGATGTCGCTCTTTGGCATTGACTTCCTCCGTCACATCGGCGAATTGCTCGAGGTGGACGGAAGCCAGCCCTCCATCGACTTGCACGAAGGCGGCTACTTGTTTCTGGCCACGCCGACGGGAGAAAAGACGCTGCGTGAGAACCACGCGCTGCAAAGGCGGCTCGGGGCCGATATCGATCTGCTATCGCAAGACGCGCTAAAGGCAAAGTTCCCCTGGCTCAACGTCGAAGACCTCGCTGCCGGCGCATACGGCGTCAGCGGGGAGGGCTGGTTCGACGGCTATGGCCTGGTTCAGGCGCTGCGCAAAAAAGCGCAATCGCTCGGCGCGCGCTATGTCACAGCGGAGGTGACGGGTCTGGTCCTTGACGGTCGAAAGGTCACCCATGTCGCCGCCGGCAACGGCGAACGGTACTCATGCGACACGCTCGTCAATGCGGCGGGCGCATGGGCGCGCAAGATCTCGGCGATGATGGGCATCGATATCCCCGTCTATGCGCGACGTCGCAGCATTTTCAATGTCTCGTCACCGGTGCGTCTGACGAACAGCCCGTTGTTGATCGACCCGACGGGCGTCTACTTCCGTCCTGAAGGCAAGACTTATATCACCGGTACGTCGCCGAGCGCGGACAACGATCCGGACGATCTGCCGCTGGACGAAGTCGATCACGATCTCTTCGACGAGGTCATTTGGCCGACGCTCGCGCATCGCGTCCCGGAGTTCGAAGCCCTTCGCGTCGAGAACTGCTGGTCCGGGTACTACGAGTACAACGTGTTCGACCATAACGCCATCATCGGTTACCACCCCGACATCGCGAACTGCGTGTTTGCGAACGGATACAGCGGCCACGGCTTGCAGCAAGGCCCCGCGACGGGCCGGGGCGTGAGCGAGTTGATTCTCGATGGAAAGTACACGACGCTCGATCTGTCCTCCCTGAGCTGGGACCGCGTTCTGGAAAATCGTCCCATCGTGGAGAAGAACGTCGTCTAGTTTTGGACGCGCCTCAATTCGACGAGCTGCGGCGCGCAGCATCAGCGAACATGTCCTGCAGCGTGCGCCGCTCTTCGTCCGTCAGTTGCGAGGCGGCCCGCGGCATCGTGAGGACGACGCGCAGCTTCAGTTCGCCACGATTGCCGCTGCTGTCCGAAAGCCCCTGAGTCGGCAGCCGGATCACGCTTCCATGCTGTGCGTTCGGCGCAACCATGATCGACAAGTCGCGCCCGAGCACGTTGGCGTCGAAAGGACCTCCCACTGTTGCCGTGACGAAGTCGATTTCGATGTCCACCGTCAGGTCGAGGCCCTCGCGCTGAACGCCGGCGCCGCAGAGAATCGCGATCGTGAAAATCGCGTCGCCGGGCGGGCCGCCGTGCAAGCCGGGGGCGCCGCCGCCGGTCACGACGAGCCGCTGGCCGTCCCATGCGCCGGGGGGCACCGCGATCGCATCGGATTTCGGCAGCAACTCGATGCCTTTGTTCTGGCAGGCCGCGCACCATAGGCTCGTTCGAATACGGCCACGCCCGGAGCATGCCTCGCACACCGTGCCGTCATGCAGCCGGGCTCGCCCGTCGCACGTCGGGCACGGTTTCGCCATATGCGGCGCGCTCGCGCCGTTGCATTGCCGGCATGTCGCCGTCACTTGATAGCTCGCGGGCACGTCGCCGCCGTTCATGGCGACTTCCAGCGGCACGTAGAGCTGTGTGTGGCGATTCGCCCCACGCACGGGAAGAGGACCACCGGGCGAGGCGAAGCCGCGCCAGGGATCCGAAGCAGGGCGGTCGCGATCGGTGCGCGCGGCGTCTCCGTGTGCGCGGTTTTTTGGCCGCGAGGCGTCTTCGCGAGCGTGGCCCTTCTGCCGTGTCGTCTCGGCAGCGCGGCTGCCCGCGCCATGCGATGCGGACTGCGGCCATTGCGGTGCCTCGCGTTTGCCCGTCAGAATCTCGAACGCCTCCTGGACACGCTTGAAAGCCGGTTCGACAGACGACTCGTCGCCCCTGTTGCGGTCCGGATGGTACTTCGCCCTGAGACGGCGGTAGGCTCGCTTGACCTCGGCAGGCGACGCTGCGCTCGGCAAGCCTAATCGTTCGTAGTACTCATCAAGGCTCAATCGTTGATTCCCATCTTCGTTGCAAAAGCCGCGCGCTTCGTTGGCGCGAGAATATGAGCGCGTTGTTCCTGGGGGGCTGAGTTTCTGGGACGCCCGTGTCACACGGCGGCCGCGTTGGCGCGGGCCGGCGCCGTTGCCAGCCCGCGCCTCAAACGTCTATCGGCGTTTTTGCAGCGAAGCTTGAATTTTTTTCGAGGTTGCGGCACCCACAGCCGTCGAAGTCATCGAGGCGCAGCCTGGCGACCGGCCGAATCAATCGTCGTCGCGATCGTGATGATGATGGTGATGCCATCCGCGATGCCAGCCTCTGTCGTGCCATTCGCGGTCGTCCCAGTATCCGCCTTGATACGGATATCCGTAGACGGGCGCCGGGGCGTAGACGACGGGCGGTGCCTGATACACGACAGGGGGCGGCTCCTCGACGACCGGCCCCGGGACACCGAGGTAGACGCCGATATCAGTATGCGCTTGCGCGCCGACAGAGGCCAATGCGGTGGCTGCCGCGGCGGCAGCCAGGATCACAGCGCGTTTCATGTTTCACCCCACAGCGAGTTTCTTAGGATTTCGTTTTGCCCATCGAGCTTGCGCCGATACTAGCCGCGGCCCGGCGGCCGAGGTGAAACGTCCTCGTCGCTTTTGTAATGGGGTGTAACACCAGAAAGTTATCTGACAAACAGCTTTCAATTCACTCTTTGCCACGTGACTCGATGCACTTTTGCTATCGGCTCATGCTTCATCCGGATTGTCCCGCTATCGCGCAGCGACCTATAGTGCCCGCTATGGGCAGACAAACGGAGACAAAGGAGACATGAATCAAATCGACTTGAATGGTCGCGTGATGGTTGTCACGGGAGGGGCGCGCGGGATCGGCTATGCGATTGCCGAGCGCGCGTTGCGATCGGGCGCCGCAGTCGCTCTTTGGGATATCGATGAGCAAAGGCTCGAGCAAAGCCGGACGCAGCTCGCGGAGCTGGGCACCGTGTCGACGAATGTCGTCGAGCTCACCGACGAGCAATCTGTCTCGGCCGCCACGCAGCGAACCATCGATGTGCACGGTGCCATCCATATCCTGATCAACTGCGCCGGCATCACGGGCGGCAATGGCGCGACGTGGGAGCTCTCTCCCGAGGTCTGGCGCCGCGTCATCGACGTCAATCTCATCGGGCCGTATCTGACGTGCCGGGCCATCGTGCCGCAAATGCTTCGGCAAGGCTACGGACGGATCGTCAATATCGCCTCCGTCGCGGCCAAAGAGGGCAACCCCAACGCATCGCACTACAGCGCGTCGAAGGCCGGGTTGATCGGGTTGACGAAGTCGCTCGGCAAGGAGCTGGCGACCAAGAACATTCTCGTCAATGCGGTGACGCCCGCCGCGGCTCGAACCGAGATTTTCGATTCGATGTCGCAGCAGCACATCGACTACATGCTCTCCAAGATCCCGATGAATCGCTTCCTCCTGCCCGAGGAGGCGGCATCGCTGATCGTCTGGCTGTCATCAGAAGACTGCGCTTTCAGCACAGGCGCCGTATTCGATTTGTCAGGCGGCCGCGCCACATATTGAACCTGAGTGAACCTGAGGGGCCGCCGCCAGCCGGCCCGATCGGTACATGTCTGCCAGCGGAAGGATCAGCGAGGATCCTTTTCGCGAGCGGCATCGAAGCCGGACTTGCGGCGGCGAACGAACAAGAAACATCGAAATAGGAAGCCGGCGAACGAAGCCGGCCGTTTCAGGAGACGATCGATATGCCCGACACGCTTGCTGTTTCCGCCGACGGTGCGGTCAACAAGACGATGCGCCGCCTGCTGCCGTTCCTTTTACTGATGTACGTCCTCGCGTTTCTCGATCGGGCGAACATAGGCTTCGCGCAAAAGGCACTGCAGCAAGACACCGGACTTTCGAACGTCGCATTCGCTTTCGGCGCCGGCGTCTTCTTCGTCGGCTACGCATTGTTCGAGGTGCCGAGCAACTTACTGTTGCATCGCGTCGGCGCACGCATCTGGATGTGCCGCATCATGGTGACCTGGGGGCTCGTTTCCGCCGCGATGGCGGCAGCGAATACGCCTACATCGTTTTATGTGATGCGTTTCGCGCTCGGCGTGGCCGAGGCGGGCTTCTTTCCCGGTGTCATCTATTACCTGACGCATTGGTTTCCGCAGTCCGCCCGCGCACGGGCCGTCGGCGTGTTCTATTTCGGTGCGCCGCTCGCATTCATCTTCGGCAGTCCGCTGTCGGGCCTCTTGCTCGATCTCGACGGGCTCCTCGGTGTGGCCGGCTGGCGCTGGCTCTTTGTCGTCGAGGGTGGGCTCGCATCGATCGTCGGCGTCTGGGCCTTCTGGTTTCTCGATGACAAGCCAGCTCACGCGCGTTGGCTGAGCGCCGACGAGCGCAGCGCGCTGGCACGCGCGATCGAGCACGATGCGCGCGACGCGGCGGCGGACGGTCCGCACAATGTCATGGCGGCACTCATGGATCGGCGCGTGCTCTCCTACGCGCTCATTTATGCGCTCATCCAGATCAGCGTCTACGGCGTCATCTTCTTTCTTCCTCAGCAGGTGGCTTCGTTGCTTGGCAAGAAGGTCGGCCTCGAAGTCGGTCTCGTCACCGCGGTGCCCTGGATTTGCGCGGTCGCCACGACGTGGATCGTGCCGCGGCGCGCCGATCGATCGCATAGCCACCGTGCCTGGGCGATGCGGCTGCTCGTGCTGGCCGGGTTCGGCATTGCGGCTTCAGGCCTGACGCATAGTCCTCTGATTGCGCTGATCGCGCTTTGCTGCGCGGCGAGCGGTTTCATCGCGGCTCAGCCGCTTTTCTGGACGTTCCCCACGCGTCGTTTGGCAGGGGCGGCGGCGGCCGGCGGCATCGCGCTGATCAATTCGCTGGGCAGCCTTGGCGGTTTCGTCGCGCCATCATTGCGCGGCATGGCGGAGCGTGTTTTTGCATCGAGCGCGGCGGGACTGATCGCGCTCGGCGCCGCGAGCATCGCCGCCGCGCTGCTGATCGCGCTCGTCGTTCCCCGCCTGTCGTCACGGGATGCGCTTGCGGCCGGCTCGGTTCCGCGCGCCCGGTAATCGATCGAGACTCTACGAAACAACGGAGCTACCTACATGGCCATGCCAACCATCAAAGCGGTGCGCGCGTTCGTCGTTCGCGGCGGCGGGGCGGACTATCACGATCAATCGGACGGACATTGGATCGACGACCATATCGCGACGCCGATGGCACGCTACCCTGAGTATCGGCAAAGCCGCCGGTCGTTCGGCATCAACGTGCTGGGCACGCTCGTCGTCGAAATCGAGGCCAGCGACGGGACGGTGGGGTTCGCCGTTACGACGGGCGGCGAGATCGGTGCATTCATCGTCGAAAAACATCTTGCGCGCTTTCTCGAAGGCCAGCGCGTGACCGACATCGAGAAGATGTGGGACCAGATGTACTATGCGACGCTTTACTACGGTCGCAAGGGCATCGTGCTCAATACGATCTCCGGCGTCGACCTCGCGCTTTGGGATCTGCTCGGAAAGGTCCGGCAGGAGCCTGTCTATCAACTGCTCGGCGGTCCGGTGCGCGACGAACTCACGTTCTATGCCACGGGCGCGCGCCCCGACCTTGCAAAACAAATGGGGTTCATCGGCGGCAAGCTTCCGCTGCAGCATGGCCCCGCCGAAGGCGAAGACGGGCTCAGAAAGAACATCGAGCAGCTTGCCGAGATGCGCCAGCGCGTCGGTGACGATTTCTGGCTCATGTTCGATTGCTGGATGAGCCTCGATCTGCCCTACGCGACGCGGCTCGCCAAGGCGGCGCACGAGTATGGGCTCAAATGGGTCGAGGAGTGCCTGCCGCCCGACGACTATTGGGGCTACGCGGAACTGCGCCGCAACGTGCCGCGCGGCATGATGGTTTCGACGGGCGAGCACGAGGCGACGCGTTGGGGCTTTCGGATGCTGCTCGAAATGGGCTGCTGCGACTTGATTCAGCCCGACGTCGGCTGGTGCGGCGGCATCACCGAACTCATCAAGATCTCGGCGCTCGCGGATGCCCACAATGTCCTGGTCGTGCCGCACGGTTCATCAGTCTATAGCTATCACTTCGTCGTGACGCGGCATAACTCGCCGTTCGCGGAGTTCCTGATGATGGCGCCGAAAGCCGATCAGGTCGTGCCGATGTTCACGCCGCTCTTGCTCGACGAGCCCGTTCCCGTCAATGGGCGCATGAAGGTGCCGGATACGCCGGGCTTCGGCGTGCGGCTCAATCCCGAATGCGCGCTCGTGCGGCCTTACTCGCATTGACGCGTCGATCACGAAGCATGGCTGAAAGGAGAGACACGTGCTGCTCAAGGACAAAGTTGTGATCGTCACGGGCGGATCGCGCGGCATCGGCCGGGCGATTGCCATCGCATCCGCGCGCGAAGGCGCCGATGTCGCGATCAACTATTGGAGCGATAACGACGCCTCGTACGGACGCCGCTCGGCGATATCGGAAGTGCTCGCGGAAATCGAGAACCTTGGCCGCCGCGCAATCGCTGTCGAAGGCAATGTCGCGGCGCCGCAAACGGGCGTCGATCTCGTGCGGCAGACAGTCGAGGCGTTCGGCAAGGTCGACGTGCTGGCCAGCAACGCGGGCATTTGCCCGTTTCATGCCTTCCTCGACATGCCGCCCTCGGTGCTCGAGCGCACGGTCGGCGTCAATTTGAACGGCGCGTTCTACGTGACGCAAGCCGCGGCGCGCCAGATGAAAGAGCAGGGAACGGGTGGCGCGATCGTGGCGACGAGCTCGATCAGCGCACTTGTCGGCGGCGGCATGCAGGCGCACTACACGCCGACGAAAGCCGGCGTCCACTCGCTGATGCAGTCGTGCGCGATCGCATTGGGACCCTACGGCATTCGCTGCAATTCGGTCATGCCGGGCACGATCGCGACCGATCTCAATGCCGACGACCTCGCCGACGAAAGCAAGCGCGCCTACTTCGAAAAGCGGATTCCGCTCGGCAGGCTCGGCGCCCCCGAGGACGTAGCCGAGTGCGTTGTCTTTCTGGCGTCGGATCGTGCCCGCTATGTGACGGGTGCCGCGCTGCTCGTCGATGGCGGGCTTTTCGTCAATCTTCAATAGATTGGCAGCGAGGACGAGACATGACGGCCGGACGTCGCATGATCGGTGGCGAGCGGTTGCGAGAAGCGGCGCAACAGCCCCACAAAATGCTCGGCCGGCTCCGCGAGCGGCTCTTCCTTGCGTGTGAGAATGCCGAATCCCGGCAAGCTCTTGCCGATTTCCAGTGGCAAAGGCACGAGCAGCTTGCCGCGCACGTGATCGCGCACGACGGATTCGGGCAGCATCGCAATAGCGTCGTATTTCTCGAGCAATTGCAGCGTGGCAAAGATCGACGCGCACTCGGTCAGATTAACGGGCGTCGCAAGCCCCGCGCGCGCAAGTTCCTCTTCGAACAGCACGCGGGCGGGACTCGTGACAGGCTGCGCGACCCAGGGCCAGTCCATGAGCTCGCGCAAGGTGATGCTCGCGGTGCCGGCGAGCGGATGCCGCGTCCGCACGATGAGCATCAGCGTTTCGCGCGCGAGCGGCTCGAAGTCGAAATCATTGTGTTGCAGCGGGGTGGTCAAGCGGCCGAGCGCGAGGTCGACTTCGCGGCGATGCAGCAGCTGCACGACCTGATCGCTCGTTTCGCCGAGCACGCGGACGTTGAGCAGCGGGCGCTCGGTCTTCAGCGTCGCGACGGCCGTGGCGAGCAGGTCGGGGGCGGCACCCATGATGGCGCCGACGGTGAGCTGACCGTGCCCGCCCTTGCGCTTCACGTCGAGGTCTTCCGCGAAGCGCGTGAGTTCGGCAAGCGCGCGGCGCGCGTAGGCCAACGTGACGACGCCGAGCGCCGTCGGCTGCATGCCGCGCGCGTTGCGCTCGAAAAGACGGAATCCGAAGGCTTCTTCGATATCGCTGAGCATGCGGCTCGCGCTCGGCTGCGCGACGTTGATCGTTTCGGCGGCTTGATGAACGTTGCGTGCGTCGTCGAGCGCGACGAGGAGTGCTAGATGTTTGAACTTGAGCCGGTTGACGAGTGCAACAGTGGCGGCCTGACGGTTCATGGTCTCGTGGGCTCCTGCGATTCGGTTTGTCGATCGCCCGATCCCAACTACGGATTGGTTTGCTATCGATGCACGGATTATAGTCGCAGCAAAGTCCCGCCAAGCAGCGGGAAAACGATAACGATGGAGACATAGGAGTAACGCGTCATGCAAGTCGTCGATCCGCATGTCCACTTCTGGGATCTCGATAGCCACCGTTACCCGTGGCTCGACAATCCCGGCACGTCGTTCGTGGGGGACGCGAGCCGTCTCAAGCATAACTATCTGCCTGCCGACTTCCTCGCCGATTCGGGCGACATCGACGTGTTGAAGGTGGTGCACGTCGAAGCGAATCACGATCCGGCCGATCCAGTGGAAGAGACGCGTTGGCTGCAGTCGCTGGCGGATGCCGGTCAGCAGCGAGGCAATGCAAAGCACCGTCTTCCCGAGGCCATCGTGGCGGCGGCCGACCTATCGGCCCCCGACGCGGCGGACACGCTCGCGGCGCATGCCGTTTTCGCCAACATGCGAGGGATCCGGCAAATTCTGAACGTCCATCCGAATCCGCTCTACAGCTACGTTCAGCGTCGCTATCTGCGCGATGAAACTTGGCGCGCGAACTTCGCGCTGCTCGAGCGATTCGCGCTGTCATTCGACATGCAGCTCTATCCGTCGCAGATGGAAGAGGCGGCGGCGCTCGCCCGCGCGCATCCGGGCATTCAAATCATCGTCAATCACGCGGGCATGTTCGTCGATCGGCATAGCGTCGCCGGTTATCGCGAGTGGCGCGACGGGCTCCGTGCGCTCGCCGCGTTGCCGAACGTCACGGTCAAAATCAGCGGGCTTGCCATGTTCGATCACAGGTGGACGATCGAGAGCTTCAGGCCATACGTATTGCAGACGATCGATACGTTCGGCGTCGAGCGCGCAATGTTCGCGTCGAACTTTCCGGTCGACAGGCTCTTCGGTTCCTATTCCGATCTTTGGCATGCGTATGCGGAGATCGTGAGCGGAGCCAGCGACGACGAGAAGGCGGCGCTTTTTCGGACGAACGCGGAACGTATTTACAGAATGTGATCGGCGGGCGCGGCGGTTCGCGTCGTTCGCCGACGATGAAGGAGACGAGCTTGGAGACGAAGACGGAGGGCGCACGTGTGCCACGCCTCGATTTGCGCCACGCGCGCAAATCGTTCGGCCGTGTGCTTGCGCTCGCGGAGGGCAACCTGACGCTTTGGCCGGGCGAGGTCCATGCGCTGCTGGGCGAAAATGGCGCGGGCAAATCGACGCTCGTCAAAATCCTGGCGGGTGTTCACCAGCCCGATAGTGGAACGCTGCTCATCGACGGCATCGAACGGCATTTTTTCTCGCCGGCCCAGGCCCGCGATGCGGGAATCGCGGTGATCTATCAAGAGCCGACGCTGTTCTTCGATCTCTCGATCGCCGAAAACATCTATATGGGTCGTCAGCCTGTCGATCGCCTTGGGCGCATCGAATACGGCACGATGTGCCGCGAAGTCGATGCGTTGCTCGTCTCGCTCGGCGTCGAGTTGCGAGCCGAGCAGCCCGTGCGGGGTCTCTCGATCGCCGATCAGCAGGTGATCGAAATCGCAAAGGCGCTTTCGCTCAACGCGAACGTGCTGATCATGGACGAGCCGACAGCGGCGCTCTCGCTGCCCGAGGTCGAACGGCTCTTCGCCATCGTGCGCAAGCTGCGCGAGCGCGGCGTCGCGATTCTCTTCATCACGCATCGTCTGGAGGAGGTCTTTGCGCTCGCGCAGCACGTCACGATCATGCGGGACGGTGCAAAGGTTTCCGACGCACCCGTGAGCGAGCTGAACACGGCAACGATCGTCGCGAAGATGGTCGGCCGCGATTTGGAGACGTTCTATCCCAAAGCGGACGTGCAGCCCGGCGAAGTGTTGCTCTCCGTGCGCGGGCTCACGCGTACCGGCGTTTTTCACGATATTTCGTTCGATGTTCGCGCTGGCGAGATCGTTGCGCTCGCGGGGCTCGTCGGCGCGGGACGCAGCGAGGTGGCGCGCGCGATCTTCGGCATCGATCCAAGCGACAGCGGACACGTGCATATCGCGGGCAAGCGGCTCGCGATGGGGCAACCGGCCGCATCGATCCGTGCCGGCCTCGCGCTCGTCCCCGAAGATCGCCGGCAACAGGGCCTGGCGCTCGAGCTCAGCATCGCACGCAATGCGTCGATGACGGTCCTCGGCCGGCTGACTCGCTTCGGACTCCTATCGACCGCGCGCGAAGTCGCGCTCGCCAAAAGATGGGGCAAGCAATTGCAACTGAAGGCGAGCGATTTGCTCGCGCCCGTCGGCACATTGTCGGGTGGCAATCAGCAAAAAGTCGTGCTCGGCAAGTGGCTGGCCACGGGCCCGAAGGTATTGATCATCGATGAGCCGACGCGCGGCATCGACGTCGGCGCAAAGGCGGAAGTGTACGGCACGCTCGCGGGCCTCGTGCGCGAGGGCCTCGCGGTGCTGATGATCTCGAGCGAATTGCCCGAAGTGATCGGCATGGCCGATCGCGTTCTCGTCATGCACGAGGGAAAAATCAGCGCCGAGCTTTCGCGCGCCGACGCGACGGAGGAGCGAATCATGGCGGCGGCGCTCGGGCAATCGAACATTCATCTTGGGCACGCGGCATGATGCGCCATTCAACCACTCACGACGCCGAGACTTTGCGGCACCAGAAGGCCGACGCAGCCGGCCGTCGCGACGGCAGCCGGCGCTTCGTCGAGAAGCTTTTGCAGAGCAGGGAAAGCACACTGTTTGTCGTTTTGCTGTTGCTGATCGGCACAACGGCCCTCGCCGAGCCGCAGTTTCTCAATCTGCAGAACTTGCGGGACGTCCTCCTCAACGTTTCGATCATCAGCCTGCTGACGGCCGGAATGACGATCGTCATCCTGATGCGCCATATCGATCTTTCGATCGGGTCGACGGTCGGCATCAGCGCTTATGCGGTCGGCAGTCTTTATGTGACGTTCCCTCAGATGCCCGTCGTCGTGGCGTTGGCTTCGGGCATCGCGATCGGGCTCGTTGCCGGCGCGATCAACGGGTTGCTCGTCGCAGTCGGCCGCGTGCCATCGCTCGTCGCGACGTTGTCCACGCTCTACATATTCCGGGGGGCGGACTATGCGTGGGTGCACGGCGGTCAGATCAACGCGACAAGCCTGCCCGAAGCGTTTTCCCGCCTTGCGACAGGCTCCGTGTTCGGCGTACCGACGCTCGTCCTCATCGCCGCCGCGCTGCTTGTTGCGCTCTCGGTTTATCTGAAACAGTTTCGCCCCGGCCGCGAGCACTACGCGATTGGATCGAACCTCGAAGCGGCTCGGCTCGCGGGGATCGACGTCGAGCGGCGCGTGATGGCGGGCTTTCTGATTTCCGGCGCGATAGCCGGTCTTGCCGGCGCGCTCTGGCTCGCGCGTTTCGGCACCGTCGAGGCGGGAACGGCCAAGGGCATCGAGCTCCAAGTCGTCGCGGCGGCCGTCGTCGGCAGCGTGGCGATCACGGGCGGCGTCGGCACGATTCTCGGTGCCACGCTCGGCGCGCTCGTGCTCGGCGTGATCAGCATTGCGCTCGTGGTGCTGCATGTCTCGCCGTTTTGGGAACAGGCGATCGAAGGCGCGCTCATCGTCGCGGCGATCGCAACCGATACGTTGCTTGCCCGCTCGGTGGCCAAGCGCATGATGAGGAAACGCGAACATGGCTAAGCCCGATTCGGCGGCGCGCACGCGCACGTCCGGCATCCCGTTGCAGTGGGAGGCGCTGCTCGTCGTCATCCTGCTCGCATCGCTCATTCTCGGGCGCGTACTGTCGCCCGTTTTTCTGAGTTCGGCCAATCTCGCCAACGCGCTTGCCGAGCTCACCGAGATTGCGCTGATGGCGTTGCCGATGACGCTCATCATCGTCGCGGCCGAGATCGATCTTTCCGTGGCGTCCGTCCTCGGTGCCTCTAGCGCCTTGATGGGCGTGCTCTGGCATGCGGGATTGCCGATGCCTGTCGTCATGCTGCTCGTGCTCCTGGCCGGCGCGTTGGCCGGGCTTCTCAATGGGCTTATCGTCGTGAAGCTCGAGCTGCCTTCGCTTGCTGTGACGATCGGCACGCTAGCGCTTTTTCGCGGCGTTGCGTACGTGCTGCTTGGCGATCAGGCCGTGGCCGATTTTCCGCCCGGCTATACGCTCTTCGGCATGAACACGCTCGGCTCCACGTTCATTCCTTTGCCGTTCACGATCGTCATCGTGGCGGCCGTGGCCTTCACGGTGCTGCTTCAGGCAACGGCGTTCGGGCGGAGTCTCTATGCGATCGGAGCCAATGCGTCGGCAGCCGCTTTTTCGGGAATCGAAGTCGGCAAGATCAAGCTGCGCCTCTTCGTGCTGTCGGGAGCGATGAGCGCGCTCGCCGGCATCCTCTACACGCTGCGCTTTACGAGCGCGCGCGGCGATAACGGCGAAGGCTTCGAGCTGTCCGTCATCGCGGCGGTGCTGTTCGGCGGAGTCAGCATCTTCGGCGGCCGCGGCTCGATGTACGGCGTGATGCTGTCGTTGCTGATCGTCGGCGTGCTGAAGAACGCGCTGACGCTCGTCGACGTATCGAGCGAAACGCTCACGATCGTCACCGGTGCGCTGCTGCTCGCCTCGGTGCTGATTCCGAATCTGGCCGCCCGGTGGCGCGCGGGGCGGGACAAGCGGCTCGTTGCCGAGTGATGCGTGAAGCATCGCCGGCGACGGGCATTCGATGAAAGCGGGTCTTCATCATCGTGCAGTTCGATTGTGTGGCAATGACTCGGACGCGCGTCCGATTATTCGAAGAGGAGACGATTCATGTTGAAGCTATCAGGTCGTGCCGCATCCGCGGTGCTTTGTGCGATGCTTTTGGCGATCGGCACGACGGCATCCGCGGCCAGCATCAAGGAAGGGCTCAAGATTGCTTTCGTTCCGAAGCAGATCAACAATCCCTATGAAGTCATCGCCGACAACGGAGGAATGGAGGCTATCAAGGAGTTCAAGGGCGATGGCAAGGTCGTGGGCCCTTCGGATGCGGGTGCGTCGTCGCAAGTTTCGTACATCAACACACTCACCACGCAACGACAGAATGCGATCGTCATTGCCGCCAACGATGCGAACGCTCTCGTTCCTTACCTGAAGAGAGCGATGGCGCAAGGCATCAAGGTGGTGACGTTCGATTCCGATACGGCGCCGACGGGTCGACAACTGTTCGTCAACCAGGCTAATGCCGAGAGCATCGGCCGCGGGCAGATTCAGCTCGTTTCGAAACTGATGGGCGGCGAGGGTGAATTCGCGATTCTGTCCGCAACGCCGAATGCGACGAATCAGAACACCTGGATCAAGTGGATGCAGGAGGAGCTCAAGAAGCCCGAGTACTCGAAGATGAAGCTCGTGAAGATCGCCTACGGCAACGACGACGATCAGAAGTCCTTCGTCGAGACCCAGGGCTTGCTGCAAGCGTATCCGAATCTGAAGGCGATCGTCGCGCCGACCTCGGTGGGCATTGCCGCCGCCGCCCGCTATATCGCTTCGTCGCCCTACAAAGGCAAGGTGGCGGTGACGGGGCTCGGTACGCCGAATCAAATGCGCGCGTTCGTGAAGGACGGCACCGTCAAGGCGTTCCAGCTCTGGGATCCGGGCCAGCTCGGCTACCTCGCTGCTTATGCCGCGGCAAATCTCGCTTCGGGCGCGATCACGGGCAAGGAAGGCGAATCGTTCGATGCGGGCAAGCTCGGCAAGCGGACCATCGGCAAGGACGGCGAAATCATCCTGGGGCCGCCGACGACGTTCGACGCGTCGAATATCGACAATTTCAATTTCTAAGTCGCGGGGCAACGCCTGGGGCATTGCCATCCGTTTGCGATGGCGAGCGCCGGGCGTTCGGTGTTATCGTGGCGCCCTATACTGATTGGCAAATTCGGGATTGGTTGGCGACGATCGGTTCGGTCGAATCAATGTAACGGGGTGCTGATGATCAAAGAAGAGGCGACACCACTTGTCGTTGACCTTGCCAAAGGGCTCGTTTCTCTGGTCCGGGATGTTGCTCCGGACTGGCGAAAGGCATTTTTACGAATTTGTGTGCGTGATGCTGTATCGGAGGCGAAAGCTTCGTACGTGCATGAGAGGGGCGTCGACATTGTCGATGTCTTAAAGCACAAGGACTTTTTTCACGCTGTGACGGCGCAAGGCCGAGCGCTATTGGCCATTCTCGATAAGCCCGAAGGCCTTTTCTTGCTCGTCGTCGACTCTGCTCTTGATTATGAAATCAAGTTCGAGCACAAGGACATGAGCAAATGGGCGATTAGCAAGATGCGCGGCGGGACCGGCGTTCCAGCGGGTCTTGATCAATAGGGGACAGTCGGTCCTCCTCGACTGCGCCAACGGCAGTCACTTGCCAGCGCCTGTTACCCGCGCACAGCTCAGCACGAGCGTGTCGCCAGACTTTGCTTCAGGAGCCAGCGCGGCGGTATGAAGCTCGGCATTTCCGCAGCGCCATTCGGCGAGGAAATCAGGGCGGCACTGTTTCATAGGCTCGCTCCCTAACCGATCCCCCAATTCGTAAGAACACGTTTCGTTCCCGTTGCATCGGCGCGTGAGGTCACGGCTTGCGTTGCCGCGTGGCAGGCCACAATTCGAGCCATAGGTGCCGGACAACACCTCGATGCTTTGCGCAGCCGGAGCATTCGAGCCGTCCGCCGTGGCGGCGATGCCCCACATGGCGAACAAGCCAAATAGTGCAGAGATGACGGACGGCGGCAATCTGAACGCGGTCGCGGATATCGTGCCCATTCGACCTCCATGCATCGAGATATGACTCCGACACAAAGAAGGATAGACATCCGTGCCGGGTGCAGCAATCAACCGCGAAGCCGTGGCGGCTGGCTCGCTTAGGACTGGGCTTACCGTTGTCAAGATTCGCAGATCGGTTATAATGTTTCCGATAGACCGGAAACATTTTGCGCCGTTGGACCAGAACCTGGAGCACTACCATGCTGAGCGCTAAAAACGGAGTGTCGGCTGCCGAGATCGCCTTCATAGCCGGCTTGACGGACAAGGACGTGAACCGGCTGGTCGATGAAAACGTTTTGCCGGCGGTTCTCTTTTTTCGTGGCGAGGGGCGTCGCTTCGCGCCGCTTACGGCGCCGATCGCCCTTTTCTACTTCAGGGCGAGCGAAGACTTGACGCGCGCTGCGCGAGTGAAGGTCATCCAAACGCTGATCGAGAGGCTATCGGAACGGCCGGATTTCGATGACTTTCTTGCGCTAAGCGAGTGGGTGCTACGAGCCGGGTTCGATTGGAGTGTCGCGAGCGAAACGTTTACCGTGTTCTTGACCCGCTTCGTCGAGGAGGCATCGCGACGCGCGTCGCAAGTCTCGGAGGCTTCGCTGCACATCGTGGAAGACCCGGAGGTATTGAGCGGTGCTCCTTGCTTCGCAGGGACGCGCGTGCCCGTCGCCAACGTGCTTGCCGCGCGTGAAAGCGGCGTAGGGCTCGCAGAGCTGCAGGCCGCGTATCCATTTTTGACCGAGCAGTTATTGGTCGACGCGGAGATATACATGAAGGCCCATCCTCGCCCTGGGCGTCCGCGGCGGCTCGACGAAACCAATGCTCAATTGCGGTTGATTAGTAGAAAGGTGGTTCGCCGTGCACGGGGCGGTGAGTGAGGTACCGCTTTCTGATCGATGAATGTTTGTGGCCGGGCCTCGTCAAAGTGGCGCGGGCCGCAGGATATTTGGAATCCACATGCGTGCGTGATCGCGGTCTATCGGGGATGAAGGATCATCGGTTGGTCCGCTTTGCAATTGATGGCGACTATACGATCGTCACGCATAACGCAGTCGATTTTCGCGGACCGGACGCAAGTCTGCCGGGAGGGCTTTACTCCCGAGAAGCGATTCATGCGGGGCTAGTCTGTCTGGCTTCGGCATTTACGATGAGCCCTGACCGCCAGACTGAGCTTTTTGGCTACGCTCTACAAGAAGTGGCAACGCTGGAAGACCTCGTCAACCAGGCGCTTGAAGTGGCCGAGGACGAATGCGGCGAAGTCACGATCCTGCGCTACGGCATTCCGGACCCTGTAGAGGTGGACGACTCGCCTAAGCGCAGCGATTGCTCGACGCAGTTTTGATTTGTCGGACAACGCTCGCGACAGCCGCGATCGCTCGAGCGAGGTCATCGTCATTCGTTTGCCAGTTGCAAACCGAAATCCGCATATACCGCTTCCCGCGCCACGTCGTATTGCTGAAAAGCGCTTCGCCCGTTTCGAGCACGGCTTCCGTGACGGAATCGGTTCGCGCGTCGTGATCCTGCTCGGTTGCGCCCGGGCGTGGATCGAGGAAGCGAACGAGCCCTTGATTGATCTGCGGCTCTCGGACGAGAACCACGCCCGGCAGCGCCGAGATTCCGTTCGCCAACGCACGCGCCGCCTCGCAGTTCCGCTCGATGAGCGACGCGACGCCGTTGCGGCCGAGTTCGCGCAGCGCCGCGTAGGCGGCGAAACCACGGCCTCGCCGGGACCAGACGGGTGTCCAGTCCTTTTGCTCCCGCACCTGCTCGTTGTACGAGACATAGCTCGCATGATGCGACATCGCATTGCGATGAGCGTCGGGATGCGCGACGAACGCGAAGCCGCTGTCGTAAGGGACATTGAGCCATTTGTGCCCGTCGGTGGCCCATGAGTCCGCCTGCTCGACGCCTTCGAGCAGATGGCGGTACCGCGCGCTGGTATTGACCCAGAGCCCGAACGCTCCATCTATATGAACCCAAGCGCCATATCGATGGGCGAGCGGTAGGAGTTCGGGGTACGGATCGAATGCACCGATGTTCAGATCGCCCGCCTGCAGCAGCACGATCGTCGGCGCTTCGGGCGATTCTCGCAGCGCGGCTTCGAGCGTGGCCGCTTCGAGTTGACCCGCCTCGCTCGACGGCAACGGCTGGATCGCGCTCGTCCCCATTCCGAGAAGGCGCAGCGCCTGCGTCACGCTGCCGTGAAACTGGTCGCTGCTGAGCACGCGGATTTTGGGAGCGCCGAAGAGACCATCGCTCTCGACTTGCCAGCCGCGCCGCTCCAGCAGGCCATGCCGTGCGGCGGCGAGGGCGGTCAGGTGCGCCATTTGGCAACCGCTCGTCAATGCAAAGCTCGCATCGTGCGGGAGCCGCAACAGATCCTTCAGCCACGCACCGCACACTTCCTCGACGACTGCTTCCGCAGGCGCGCAAGCGTATGACGCCGCGTTTTGATCCCAGGCGCTCGTGAGCCAATCGGCGCCGAGCGCCGCCGGCAGCGCTCCGCCTATCACCCAGCCGAAGAAACGACCGCCCGCGCTGCCGACGATGCCGCCCGCCGTGTCGGCAACCAGCTCGTCGATGACCTGATCGGCCGGAATCCCGTTTTCACCGAGCGGTTTTCCCAAGCGCGCGCGCAACGATTCGAGTGTGGCTTCCGCGGCGACGGGACGGCATGACAGATTGTCGAGATAAGTCAGAGCGTGATCGAGGGCGTGTTCGAGGGCAGGGCGGAACGGCGACGATTGGCTCATGCGATTTTCGGCGAGTGTTTGATTGGGACTACTGAGCGATTGTCTTACGATCCCTCGATCTCTGAGTGCGCGGTTGCCCCGGGAGGCTGGCGTCCAGCGTCCACTCAGGAAACGGGGCACCTTATGGCCGCGCCACTCAGACCTTGCAAGTGGAGCCTTCGCTCGCCGCCTGTTCCCGGGCGGCCTTGGCGCCTTCCACCTGCAGCAGTGTCGGCAACGATACGCCGTTCTTTGCTGCGGTTACTTCGGCCAAAATCGAAATGGCGATTTCGGGTGGCGTCCGGCTGCCGATGTAGATCCCCACAGGCCCGTGCAGCCGCGCAAGCTCCCCGTCGGTCAGATCGAACTCTTTCAGGCGTTCGCGTCGCGCGGCATTATTGCGGCGCGAGCCAAGGGCGCCGACGTAAAACGCGGGTGTCTTCAGCGCTTCCATCAGGGCCAGGTCGTCGAGTTTCGGATCGTGCGTCAGCGCGATGACGGCCGAGCGCTCGTCGAGCCGCATATCGAGGACGGTATCGTCGGGCATCGTCCGCACGACAGTCGTGCCGGGCACGTCCCACTCGTCGGTGTACTCTTCGCGCGGATCGCAAATGGTGACCTGATAGTCGAGCCCCACTGCGATGCTGGCGAGATAGCGCGATAACTGCCCCGCGCCGATCACGAGCATCCGATAGCGCGGCCCATGAATCGTCAAGAGCCGCTTACCGTCGAACTCGAGGCCGTCCGTCGCTTGCGCGGCCGCGAGCGTGGCCATGCCCGTCTCCAAATCGAGCGTCCGAGCGACGAGCCGCCCCGCTTCCACGTCGTTGCAGAGTTCGCCGATACGACTCGCCTGCGTCAGCGGCTCGAGCACGAGCTCGATCGTGCCGCCGCAGGGCAGCCCGAAGCGATGGGCTTCCTCGGCCGAAATGCCGTACTTGACCGCCTCCGGCCGCGTTTGCTCGATGCCTGCGCGGCGCACACGGTCGATCAGATCGTCTTCGATGCATCCGCCCGAAACCGAGCCGACCACGAGGCCGTCGTCGCGCACGGCGAGCATCGCGCCCTGCGGGCGCGGCGACGAGCCCCACGTCTTCACCACCGTCACGAGCAATACGCGATGGCCGTCCTCGAGCCATCGCACGCTCGACCTCAGAACTTCGAGATCCACGCTTTCCATGATTTATGTCCCTTTCCTCCAGGCGCATGCTCGGCGGCTTCGGCCGCGCGTTCCGACGGATCGGCCGTTTGCGCACTGGTATTGTCGCCGGCGCCGTCAGGGCTTTCGGACTCGGCCGCCTGAGCGTCCGGCTCAGCCTCGCCCGTCATATACGCCGAGAAACGTTTGAAGAATTCACCCGCAATCTTACGCGCAGCGCCATCGACGAGTCGCGAGCCGATTTGCGCTAGCTTTCCTCCGACTTGCGCTTTCGCCGTATATGAAAGCTTTGTCGATGTTTCACTCTCGGGTTCCAGCACGACCTGAGCCGTGCCCTTCGCGAAGCCGGCCACGCCGCCTTGCCCTTCGAAGACGACGGTATAGCTGTGCGGCGCATTGATATCCGTCAGCGACATGCGTCCCTTGAAATTCGCCTTGACCGGCCCTACCGCCGCGCGCATCGCGACCGCGTAGCCGTTTTCGCCGTCCGCCTCGAAGCTTTCGCAGCCAGGAATCGTCGCGCGCAGGACGGATGTGTCGTTCAACGCCTCCCACGCACGCTGTTGCGGAACGGGCAGGATGTGCTGCTCGGTCAGTTCCATGACATCGCTCCTTCCGATGATGACGACGCGACCGCTCTGAAGCGCGGGACGCGCGCGAGCGTAGCGAAGTCGTGCCCGAATGCGATCAGGCTGTCCAGGTTGTGAACGGGACGGTGTGCGTCGACATGAGGGAGGATAGCCTGAATGCCGCGCGCACGCGGGGTGAACTGCGCATATCGCAATAGGGGGTTGAGCCAGACGATGCGATGCGCGAAGCGCGCGAGCCGCGCCATTTCTGTCTCGAGCAGATCGATGGCCTCGTGATCGAGTCCGTCCGTGACGAGGAGGACTGTCGCGCGGCCCGAGAGAACGCGCCTTGCCCAACGTCGATTGAACTCGGCGAGCGCGGCGCCGATGCGCGTGCCGCCGGACCAGTCGGCTACGTGTTCGGCAAGCGCCGCGATCGCAATGTCCGGGTCGCGCTCGCGCAGCGCACGCGTCGCATTCGTGAGGCGGGTGCCGAACAGAAAGACCTGGAGGCGCTCGCGCGAGTGCAGCAGCGCATGGCAAAAGTAAAGTACCGCCCGCGAGTAGCTGCTCATCGATCCGGAGATGTCGAGCAGCAGGACGAGCGGCGGCTTGCGCTCGCGCGCGGCGCGGTATTTCCAGACGACCCAGTCGCCGCCTTCACGCACGGCCTGGCGAGCGCTCGCGCGCAAATCGGCGTGCGTGCCATGCGAGGCAGCGTGCAAACGGCGTGTGGGTTCGGTCGCGAGCGAAACGCGCCGGCTGCGGATCAGATGGCGCAGCATGCGCCACTCGTCGGCGCTCAGCGTATCGAAGTCGCGCCGACGCAGCCGTTCCTCGGCGCTGAACGACACATGCGCGTGCAACTCGTGTTGCGTTGCCTCGCCGACATGACCGGGCGAAGCGTCTCGAGCGCGACTGGCGAGCGCATCCGCGAGCCGGTTGTTGCGCGGGGCAGGCGGTACGCCCGATTTTGCTTTGGGCAGCATCAGCGCGCGAAGGCGGCCTTCCCAATCGGGATCGCGCCAGAATACGTCGAACGCCGCATCGAAAAGCGTGCGTTCGTCCGGGGCCGAGACGAGCACCGCGGCGAGTGCGGCCTGCACGTCGTCGCGACGCCCTACGTCGACGAGACGCAACGCTTCCAGCGCATCGACTGCGTGCGCGGGCGACATCGGCAGTCCTGCCGCGCGCAAGAGCCGCACGAAATGAACGACGTTGCGCCCGAACATCGGTGCGTCGCCGGTTTCTGTCGCGTTCTGCTCGATGCCTGCCATCGTTCACTCCGGCGCAACGAGACATTGAGCGATGCGCTCGGCATCGAGGCGGGCCAGATCGTCTTGATACTTGAGCAGCACGCCAAGCGTGTCCCGCACCGATTGCGGATCGAGCTCCGTGACACTCAACGCGGCGAGCGCGCGGCACCAGTCGATCGTCTCGGCGATACCGGGCGCCTTGAATAGGTCCATCGCGCGAAGACGATGAACGAAACCGACCGCGCGCCGCTGCAGCTCGGCGCCCGCTTCGGGGGCTCGTGCGGCGACGATGGCGAGCTCGCGCTCGCGCTCGGGATAGTCGATCCATTGGTAAAGACAACGGCGCTTCAACGCATCGTGCACTTCGCGCGTACGATTCGACGTCATGACGATGAGCGGGGCGCGCTCGGCGCGCACCGTGCCGTACTCGGGTATCGAGACCTGGAAATCCGAAAGCAGCTCGAGCAAAAACGCCTCGAACGGCTCGTCGGCGCGGTCGATCTCGTCGATCAGCAATACACGCTGCGCGCCCGGATGCTGTTCGTCGGGCAGGAGCGCCTGCAGCAGGGGGCGCTTGAGCAGGAATTCGCCGCGATAGAGCGTGTCGTTGGTCGGATGCTCGCCGGCTGCTTCGGCAAGACGCAATGCCATGATCTGGCGTGGGTAGTCCCACTCGTAGAGCGCGCTTGCCGTGTCGAGACCTTCATAGCATTGAAGGCGTAGCAACGCCGTGCCGAGCATGCCGGCCGCGGCTTTTGCGAGCTCCGTCTTGCCGACGCCGGGCTCTCCCTCCAAAAAGAGCGGCCTGTCCATGCGCAGCGCGAGAAAGAGCGCCGTCGCCAACTCGCGGCTCGCGAAGTATCCCTCTGCCGAGAGCTGAGCGAGCGTCTCATCGATCGTCATCGGTTGCATCGTCGCCTGGGCCGGAGTCGCGCCCCGGTATGGTGCGCGATTCCGTGCTCCGTGATTACTTCGAAGTCCTTAGCATTGTTCGATTGTGCATCGCTTCCGATCTAGCGTGCCCGCTCGACCGCGCGCGCGGCGAGCACGGGGATCAGATGCGCGCGGTAATCGGCGCTCGCGTGCAGATCGGTGTTGAGGCCGTCGGGTGCGATCGTCACGGAGCGCGCGGCCGCGCTCGTGAAGTCGGCGGTGAGCGCCTTCTCGAGCTCCGTCGAGCGAAAGACCGAAGAAGCGGCGCCCGTGACGGCGACGCGCACGCCATCCGCATGCCGGGCGACGAATACGCCGACGAGCGCGAACTGCGAAGCGGGATTGCGGAATTTCTCGTAGGCGCACGTTTGCGGCACGGGGAACTCCACGGCCACGATCAGCTCGCTGGGCTCGAGCGCGGTCTCGTACATGTCGACGAAAAAGTCGTCGGCCGCGATTCGTCGCCTGTCGGTCACGATCGTTGCCGCGAGCCCGAGCACGGCAGCCGGATAATCGGCGGCCGGATCGTCGTTGGCGAGCGATCCGCCCAGTGTGCCGCGCGCGCGCACCTGTCGATCGCCGATGTTGCCCGCAAGCTCGGCGAGCCCCGGCAATACCCGCCGGATGTCGGCATGTTCGGCGACGTCCGCATGGCAGACCGCCGCGCCGATCGTAACCATCGCCGCGTCCACGCGAATCTCCTTTAGCGCGGCGATGCGCGTCACGTCGATGAGCTTGGCCGGTTGAGCAAGCCGCAGCCGCATCGTCGGCAAGAGACTCTGACCGCCCGCGAGGTACTTCGCTTCGCCGTCGGCCGTCAGCGAAGCGACGGCTGCCTTCGCGTCGGAGGCGCGCTCGTAGTCGAATGAATACGAATACATTGAGGACTCCTTCGCTTAGTGAGCCGATTGCCGTGCCGCGGCGATGGCGGACCAGACCCGGTGCGGGGTGGCCGGCATCTGGATATCCTTGACGCCGAGCGGCGCGAGCGCATCGAGGATGGCGTTGATGACGGCGGGCGGCGAACCGATCGCGCCGGCTTCACCGCAACCCTTCACGCCGAGCGGATTGTGCGTGCACGGCGTGCCCTTCATCGTTTCGACCGTGAAGTCGGGGAGATCCGATGCGCGCGGCATGGCGTAATCCATATAGGAGCCGGAGAGCAACTGCCCCGTATCGTTGTCGTACTCGCAGTGCTCGAGCAGTGCCTGCCCGATCCCCTGGCCGAGTCCGCCGTGCACCTGGCCCTCGACGATCATCGGATTGATCACGTTGCCGAAGTCGTCGACGGCCGTGAATCGATCGATACGTGTTTCCCCCGTATCCGGATCCACTTCCACCTCGCAGATGTAGGCGCCCGCCGGATAAGTGAAATTGGTGGGATCGTAGAACGCATTCTCATCGAGGCCCGGCTCGAGCTCTTCGAGCGGATAGTTGTGCGGGACATAGGCGGCGAGCGCGACATCAGCGAACGATTTCGTGCGATCGGTGCCGGCCACACGGAAGACGCCGTTCTTGAACTCGATGTCGCTTGCCGATGCTTCGAGCAGATGCGCGGCGATTTTCTTCGCCTTCGCCTCGATCTTGTCGAGCGCTCGCATGATCGCGGAGCCGCCGACGGCGATCGAGCGCGAACCGTAGGTGCCCATGCCGAACGGAATACGGCCCGTGTCGCCGTGCACGATCTCGACGTTTTCGATCGATACGCCGAGCCGGTCGGCCACGACTTGCGCGAACGTCGTCTCGTGCCCTTGACCGTGGCTGTGCGAGCCGGTGAAGACGGTGACCGTCCCCGTTGGATGCACGCGCACTTCGCCGGCTTCGAAGAGCCCCGCGCGTGCGCCCAGCGCGCCGGCGAGCCTCGAAGGCGCGAGGCCGCACGCCTCGATGTAGCACGAATAACCGAGGCCGCGCAGTTTACCGTTTTGCTTCGACGCGTCCCTGCGTGCCGCAAAACCGGCTACGTCCGCGCGCTCGATCGCCCTGGCGAGGCAGGCTTCGTAGTCGCCGGTGTCGTACGTGAGGCCCACGGGCGTCGTGTAAGGGAATTCGCGAATGAAATTGCGGCGGCGGATTTCGGCCGGATCGATACCGGTTTCGCGCGCGGCCGTTTCGACGAGGCGTTCGACGACATAGGTTGCTTCGGGGCGGCCTGCGCCGCGGTAGGCATCGACGGGCACGGTGTTCGTGAAGACGGCCTTGACTTCGGCATAGATCGCGGGCGTCGCGTATTGGCCGGCGAGCAGTGTCGCATAGAGGATCGTCGGTATCGACGACGCGAACGTCGACAGATACGCGCCCATATTCGCGATCGTATGCACGCGCATGGCGAGGAACCGGCCGTCGCCGTCGAGCGCGAGCTCGGCTTTGGTCACATGATCTCGGCCGTGTGCGTCGGAGATGAACGATTCCGAGCGCTCCGCCGTCCACTTGACGGGGCGGCCGACACGTTTAGCCGCCCAGGTGAGCGCGACGTCCTCGCCATAGAGGAAGATCTTCGATCCGAAGCCGCCGCCGACATCGGGTGCCACGATGCGCAGCTTCGATTCAGGCAGCGACAGCACGAACGCCGCCATCAGCAGCCGCTCGACGTGCGGATTCTGATTCGCGACATAGACCGTGTAGCTGTCGTCCTGCTTCGAGTAGCTGGCGTTGACGGCGCGCGGCTCGATCGCATTCGGCACGAGCCGGTTGTTGACGATATCGAGCGTCGTCACATGCGCGGCCTTCGCGAACGCGGCATCGGTTGCGGCTTTGTCGCCGTGGCCCCATGTGTAGCAGACATTGCCGGCCACGCTGTCATGCACGAGCGGCTGGCTCGAATCGGCCGCATGAGCCGTGTCGGTCACGGCGGGCAGCACGTCGTACTCGACTTCGATGAGCTCGGCCGCGTCCTTGGCCTCTTTCGCCGACTCGGCAATGACGAGCGCGACGGGATCGCCGACGTGGCGCACCTTGTCGACCGCGAGAACGGGATGGGGCGGCTCGTGCATCGGCGTGCCGTCGATGCTGTGAATGAGCCATCCGCACGGCAAGCCGCCGACGCGCTCGGCCGCGAGGTCCGCGCCGGTGAAGATGGCGATCACGCCCGGCGAGCGCTTCGCGTCCTCGATATCGATGTTGCCGAGGCGCGCGTGCGCGTGCGGCGAGCGCAGAAACACGCCATAGGATTGCTGCGGAAGCACGACGTCGTCGGTGTATTGTCCGCTTCCGGTGAGGAACCGATAGTCTTCCTTGCGCTTGACGGAAGCACCGATCAAGCCTGGCTGTTCGGGTGCGTTCATCGTTCAGGTCTCCTTAACGGACTTGTCCCGCGCTGCTCTTCATCGCCGCCGCGCCTTCGAGCACGGCCTTCACGATGTTGTGGTAGCCGGTGCAGCGACAAAGATTGCCCTCGAGCTGATGGCGCACTTCATCCGCGCTCAGCTCGGGCCGTTGCGCCGCGAGCGCGGCCGCGCTCATGACCATGCCCGGTGTGCAAAAGCCGCACTGAAGTCCGTGGCAGTCGCGAAACGCCGCTTGCATCGGATGAAGTTCTCCGTCTCGCGCGAGGCCTTCTATCGTCGTGACCTCGGCGCCGTCGGCCTGCACGGCCAACACGTTGCACGCCTTCACGGCGCGGCCGTTCAGATGCACGGTGCAGGCGCCGCATTGCGCCGTATCGCAACCGATATGTGTGCCGGTGAGGCGAAGACCGTCTCGGATGAAATGGACGAGGAGGGTGCAGGGTTCGACTTCCTCGGTCACCGGCTTACCGTTGACCGTCAGGCTGATGCTGATTGCCATGAATCGTCTCCTTGGGGATCGAGACCGGCACTTCTAGTCGAGTCGAGTGCGCTCGGTGCCGCTCGCGCCGCCAACCGTCGCTGTGACCGTGCCGCTGATCTTGACGATTAGCCAGCCGTGCTTCGTTATTCGAGATGCATCGGCAAGTAAAGCACAATTTGACGGCAGGCGCTGCGTTTTCCGCTTGGCGTTCGTCGGCTGGGGCTCACGAGGGGAACGTCCGGCAAATCGTGGAATCGTCGAATCGCGCGCGGGACGCACCGTGTCAGCCTGTATCATTGCTGCGACCACTCGCCATGACTCGCTACTGAGCTCCATGCTCGCTCGAATGAAAAAACAAGCCGACCGCTCCGCGCACGTTTGCGCATTGCACAATGGCCGCCCGTCTCATCAGCGGGGCCGTCGGCACCTACCTTCCATCGCCATCTCATGAAATTCGACACAATCGTGCTCGGCGCCGGCATGGTCGGCGTCTGCATCGCCACGCATCTGCAAAAGCGCGGGTGCGCCGTGGCGCTGATCGATCGCAAGCAACCGGGCAACGAGACCTCGTTTGGCAATGCGGGGCTGATCCAGCGCGAGGGCGTCTACCCCTACGCCTTTCCGCGCGAGCTGGGCAAGCTCCTCGAATACGCGCGCAACGAGGCGCTCGACGTACGCTACCATCCGGCGGCGATGCCGAAGCTCGCGTCGTTCCTGCTGCGCTACTGGCGCAACTCGCATCCCGAGCGCCACGCGGCGATCGCCCGCTCCTATGCGACGCTGATCGGCCATTGCGTCAGCGAACACCGCGTGCTGGCCGACGCGGCGGGCGCGAGCGGGCTCATGCGGCCGACGGGCTGGATCAAGGCATTCCGGACGGCGGCGAAGCGCGACGAGGAATTCAGGACTGCCGAGCGTTGGCAAAAGGAGTATGGCGTCGAATTCGAGGCGCTCGACGCGGCTCGGCTCCACGAGCTGCAGCCCAATCTCGCCGCCTCACTCGTCGGCGGGGTCTGGTTCACGCAGACGTATTCGGTCGGCAATCCGAACGCGCTCGTCACCGCTTACGCGCGCTACTTCGAGCGGCTAGGGGGCCGTTTCCTGATCGGCGACGCCGATACGCTTTCCGGACAATGGCAAGTCGAGACGGACGAAGGTCGAGTCGAAGCGCGCTCGGCCGTCGTCGCGCTCGGTCCGTGGTCCGAGCGCATCGCATCGAGGCTCGGCTATCGCCTATCGCTCGGGATCAAGCGCGGATATCACATGCATTATCGGCCGCAGCCCGACGCGCCTCTGACCTATCCCGTGCTCGACGCGGAGAAGGGCTATTTGATTACGCCGATGGATCGCGGCATTCGGCTCACGACGGGCGCCGAACTCGCCTTGCTCGATCAGCCGAAAACGCCGGATCAGCTGGATGCTGTCGAGCCGATCGCGCGCGAGCTTTTTCCGCTCGGGCCCAGAGTCGATGCAGAGCCGTGGATGGGCCAGCGCCCTTGCACCGGAGACATGCTGCCGATCATCGGGCCCGCCACGCATCACAGGGATCTCTGGTTCGCTTTCGGCCATGCGCATCACGGCTTTACGCTGGGACCCGTGACGGGCCGGCTCGTCGGCGAGATGATGGCGGGTGTTGCGCCTTTCGTCGATCCCGCTCCGTTTCGCGTCGATCGCTTCTGAAGCTCCGCCCGTCGCCGGAAAGGGGCACCGGGCTGGCCGCCGGCCGGCCCCTCGACGGTGCGCTCGACCTGCCTCTTTGCACCAAACTGACTCTCGACGCTCATGCGACGGGCGTTTGGTCGACCCCGTCCGAAAAGATCGCACGAATCATGAAGGGCACCCTCGCCGTGGATGCCGGCCGATGCGTGGCATGGGTATTGCGTCGCTCTTGCCGCGGCCAGGTCAACGGGGGCTTCGCCGGAGGTACGAAAACGATGCTTGCCGCGGCGACGACCGCGGCCGAAAGGACAACGGGGTCCTTCATCGATCTCGCGCCGATTGGGCGACCAGTCGAGCGTTACGGATATGAAAGAACAGCTAGATAAGAAGAACAATGCCGTCTCGGGCCAAATCATCGGCGAGCTGATCAATGTCGCGGGGCGCCAGCGCATGTTGTCGCAGCGCATCGTTCTGCACGTCCTGCTTGCCGGCCAAGGCGATGCGTCGGCGCTCGCAATTGCACGTGAGAGCGTCGCGACGTTCGCCGGGGCGCACACGGACCTGGTCGACGGCAATGCGCGGTTGCCGGGTGCCTTCTCCGAGGCGTTGCGCTCACTTTATTTCGGCACGCACAAGGCGGACGAGCGTATCCGCCGTTTCATCGGCGATGCGGGTGCGGCGATCGAATCGATTGCAGCCGGCGACGCAGCGGCAGGCAGTCAATCGCCCTCCGGCAACCGCCATCGTGCCGTCGATACACTGATCGCACAGGCGACTCCGCTGCTCGAGCTGCTCCAGCAGATCACGCTTGCGTATCAGAACGAGATGCGAGGCGTCGAGCAGACCGCTTCGAAACGTAATGCCGAGCTGGCGGAAAGGCTCAGTCACATCTCGATGCAGGCCAACATCGTCGCGATCAACGCTCGCATTTCCGCGGGCCGCGCCGGCCCTTATGGCCGTGAGTTCGCGGTCGTCACATCGTTGCTCGCCGAAATCGTCAAGGAGATGGACGGCATGATCCAGAGCGTGCTCGGCGCAAGAGAGGCGCGGCGAGCCGCGCCGCAATCACGCTGAACGCCGAAGACGCGGCACGCTCGGCCAAGCGCTCGGCAAGCGCGGGACGAACGGCGTAGAATGCGCCTCGTCGCGCGTTGCGCCGTCGTAGCCTCCCGTGTCATGAGCGAATCCGTCGCCTCGTCATTGTCGTTTGCATCGTCTCCGTCCCTCGCCATCCAACCGGCTGCCCCGAACGAGGGCGGTCTCGACGCGCTCCGCGAATTCATGGAGCGGCACCGACGTCTCTTCGTGTTGACGGGCGCTGGCGCGAGTACCGCGTCAGGCATTCCTGGCTATCGCGATGCCAACGGCGAATGGATGCGCGCGCAACCAATTCAGCTGCAAGCTTTTCTCGATTCCGAGCACGCGCGGCGCCGCTACTGGGCTCGCAGCATGGTGGGCTGGCCGCTTCTGGCCGGGGCGCAGCCGAACGAGGCGCATCGGGCGCTCGCTCGGCTCGGCGCGGCGGACCGCGTCGCGCGACTCGTCACGCAAAACGTCGACGGTCTGCATCAATGCGCCGGCAGCACGGACGTCATCGAGCTCCACGGCAGCATTCGCCAGGTCGCGTGTCTCGATTGCGGCGTCGAGCATCCGCGCGCCGATATCCAGCACATACTTGCGCGCGAGAACCCACGGCTCGCCGACGCTGTCGCGGCGCCTTCCGCCGATGGCGATGCGCACCTCGAATGGGACGGACTCGATGCGTTTCGTGTACCGGCCTGCCCGCATTGCGGCGGCTTTCTGAAGCCTTCCGTCGTCTTTTTCGGTGAGAGCGTGCCGCGCGAGCGTGTGGACGCCGCATCGCATGCGCTCGAAACGGCCGATGCGATGCTCGTCGTCGGTTCGTCACTGATGGTCTACTCGGGCTACCGCTTCTGTCTATGGGCGTCGCGTGCGGGCACGCCGATCGCCGCGCTGAACATCGGGCGAACCCGGGCCGACTCGTTGCTGTCGCTCAAAGTGGAACTGCCGTGCGGCGATGCATTGGCCGCACTGGCCGGACATTTTTCATAGTGGTGACGGCGCTTGCGTCGTCCCGCGCGGCCGCATCGGCGGCTTTCGTTCTCGCGCCGCGTCGAAAATCATCTGATTGATACTCCGCGTCGCGGCAGCACTTCTAGGAGAATTCAGCAATGGGCAAAGCAGCTATCGGCGTCATCGGTCTGGCAGTCATGGGCCGCAATCTCGCACTGAATATCGAAAGCCGCGGCCATGCCGTGGCCGTCTATAACCGTAGCCGCACGCGAACGGACGAGATGCTGGCCGAATTTCGGGGCCGCAATCTCGTGCCCGCCTATTCGTTGCAGGAGTTCGTCGACTCGCTCGAGAAGCCCCGCCGGATTCTGCTGATGGTGAAGGCGGGCGAGCCCACCGATGCGACGATCGCGGAGGTGAAGCCGCTGCTCGAACCTGGCGACGTGCTCATCGACGGCGGCAATACCCACTTTACCGATACCGTCAGGCGCAACGAGGAACTCGCGAAATCAGGCCTGCATTTCATCGGCACCGGCGTTTCGGGCGGCGAGGAGGGCGCGCTGAAAGGGCCTTCGATCATGCCTGGCGGCCCGCGCGACGCCTACGATCTCGTTGCGCCGATTCTCACGGAGATCGCGGCGAAGGCGCCGGACGGCGAGCCTTGCGTTGCCTACATGGGCCCAGGCGGCGCGGGTCATTTCGTCAAGATGGTTCACAACGGCATCGAGTATGGCGATATGCAGTTGATCGCCGAAAGTTATGCCGTGCTGAAGCAGGTGGCGGGCTTGTCCAACGCGGAGCTCGGGCAGGTCTATGCGGAATGGAACGAGGGCGAGCTCGACAGCTATCTGATCGACATCACGGCGAAGATCTTCCGCAAACGCGACGAGGAAAGCGGACGAGATCTCGTCGACATGATCCTCGATCGCGCGGCGCAAAAAGGCACGGGCAAATGGACGAGCCAGAACGCGCTCGACCTCGGCGTTCCGCTGCCGCTCATCACCGAATCCGTGTTCGCCCGAGTGCTTTCGTCGCTGAAGACGCAGCGCGTGGCGGCGAGCAAAGTGCTCGTGGGGCCGCAGCCAAAGGCATTCACGGGGGATCGCGCCGCGTTCGTCGAAGCGGTGCGGCGCGCGCTCTATCTGAGCAAGGTGATTTCCTATGCCCAAGGCTTCGCGCAACTGCGCGCCGCCTCGGAGGAGTACGACTGGAACCTGCAGTTCGGAACAATCGCGAAGATCTTCCGGGCAGGCTGCATCATCCGCGCGCGGTTCCTGCAAAAGATCACCGACGCGTACGGCAAAGAGCCGGGACTCGCGAACTTACTGCTCGACCCGTACTTCCGCGATATTTCGGAGAACTATCAATCGGCGCTGCGCGAAGTGGTCACGGCGGCGGTCGCGGCCGGCGTGCCCGTGCCGGCCTTCGCCTCGGCGATCGCCTATTTCGACGGATACCGTTCTGAGCGTCTGCCGGCAAACCTGATCCAGGCGCAGCGCGACTTCTTCGGTGCGCATACGTTCGAGCGGATCGATCGCGAGGGGAGCTTCCACGCGACCTGGGCGTGAGGCGGGGAACATCGGCGAAAGTCAATTGTGATCGGTTTCATAGCCAACGGTAGCACGAGACAACCGGATTATTGCTCTTTGGGAAACACTCTTTCATCAATTTAATGGTTTTCCCTAGGTGCTCCGGTCGTTAGACTGTGATTAACGCTTCAAACAAGAGGTGTTTGAGGCGAACACAAACACCGGAGGTCATGTCATGAAATCGCTCATTTTTGCAGTTGCCGCAGCTTCCGCTCTCTCGTTGCCGCTCGCGTCGTTTGCTCAAGTCCAATCGAACCAACCCTTGACCCGCGCTCAGGTGAAGGCTGACCTGGTCCGCGTGGAGCAGGCGGGCTACAACCCGGCGGTAGGCACCGACCCGTATTACCCGGCCGATATTCAAGCGGCTGAAGCGCGCGTTGGGCAACAACAGGGCGCGCCCGTTGCCGAGGCGACCGGCGTCGGCGGCGCCGCGAACGGTTCGGTCCAATCGGGGGCGCCCGTGGATAGCCGGCCGACGAACGTCGACGGCGTACACCCGCTCTTCTTCGGTCGCTGATCGGACGAACGCGCACCGTTCTTTCGGCTGAGTCAATATATCGAAAGAAGCGGCGCGCGATAGTAAGCATTCCGAAAGACTGGCTCGCTGCCACCGTGCAAACGGGGCGCGGGCCAGTTTCGTTTTTGCCCTCGGATGGCAAGATGTGCGATCCTCGTGCCGCGAAACCGTGAATCGATATCGCCATCATGTAAGACACTCGTTTCATTGCATTCGATCGAGGGCCATCTTGACGAAAACAATTTCGACTCCTGCTTATCGACAGCGCGTGCTCTCGCACGCGGCGTTGTTCGCGCTGTGCGCTCTGCTCCTGAGCGGCTGCGAGACGACGGACCGGTGGTTGAACGGGCCGACGGCAACGACGGAAGCGCGCCCCTACGCGCAACAGGCCGGCGTACAGCCCGGCTACTACCGAGTGAACCTCGGCGACACGCTCGCCAGCGTCGCAGCCGGGTTCGGCCAACGGCCGCAGGACATCGCGGAATGGAACCGGCTGCCCCTCAACGCGGCGCTCGCACCCGGGCAGGTGTTGCGCGTGGTTCCGCCCGTTGCGGCGAACGCGAACGTGGCCGGCGCCCCTACGATTCGCCTGGCTTGGCCTGCTTATGGCCAAATACTGAGGTCGCAGTCGACCGCGAAGGCCAAGGGAATTACGATCGCCGGGCAGGCCGACGAACCCGTCAAGGCGGCGGCCGATGGCCAGGTCATCTACATCGGCAGCCCGACCGAGGGCGACCAGTACGCGTCGCTCATCGTCGTGAAGCACAGCGACGCGCTCGTGACCGGCTACTCCGTGAGCGGCCCCGTCTCCGTCAAGGAAGGCGATGTGGTCAGGAAAGGCCAGCCGCTCGCGACGATGGGCATCGACAAGAGCGGGCGAAGCACGCTCGAGTTCGAGGTTCGCCGCGAGGGCGCGCCGATCGACCCGCTCGCCTATTTGCCGCGGTAGCGCTGCTGACCGCTGCGAACGGGCTCGCGGCTAGCGCAGCGAGGCGAGCCGAATCGACAGCTTCCTGATATGCGTCTTGTACGCTTCGATCGTCTCGCGCTCGCTGTCCGCGCTCAAATGCGGCAACTCGACGAGTTCCGCCTGTGCTTGGAACTCATCCACGATTTGCCGCCTCATATCAGGCGGAAGGGCGCGGATCAGCGAAACGGTCAACAGTTCCTGGGCGTGCATCATCCCGAGGACCGAGTGCATCGTCACGTGCGAGGCCATGTCGAACTCCGTTAGGACTGCCGACGGTTTCCATAGTAGGCGGCGCGCATTGATCCGCCAATCCCGAGGCCCACGCAGCCATCGCGGCACGGATGCGTTAAGTCGGATGGGATGGTCCCGCGGCGCGGCAAAAAGGCGTAACCTGTGCGCTTCGCGGCACCCGCGTTTCTCGCGATCCGCCCGGGCGATAGCAAAGCGTGTGCCGCTGCGCTAACCAGGAGGATTCATGACAGCCGTCGATCTCGAGTTCGATCAGCTGAACAGCACCGCCGATGCGTTGCGGCGCTCCATCTCGAACCGTCTGATATACGGCGTCGGCAAGGATGCCGTCGCCGCGCGGCCGCAGGACTGGCTCCATGCGGCGGCGCTGGCCGTGCGCGACAGGCTCGTCGCGCGCTGGATGAAGACGACGCGCCAGCAGTACGAGCAGGACGTGAAACGCGTCTACTACCTTTCGATGGAGTTTCTCATCGGCCGGACGTTCACGAACGCACTGCTCGCGCTCGGCATCTACGACCAGATGAACGAAGCCCTTTCGAGCCTCGGCGTCGATTTGACGTCCATCGCCGAGCTCGAGCCTGACGCCGCGCTCGGCAATGGCGGCTTGGGGCGGCTCGCCGCCTGTTTCCTCGACTCGATGGCGACGCTCGCGATTCCGGGCTTCGGCTATGGCATCCGCTACGACTACGGCATGTTCCGCCAGCAAATCGTCGATGGCGCGCAGATTGAAACGCCCGACTATTGGCTGCGTGGCGGCAATTCCTGGGAATTCCCGCGTCCGGAGGTTCAGTACATCGTCCATTTCGGCGGTCATACGATTCAGCGCGACAGTGGGGTCGAATGGGTCGAGACCGAGCACGTCAACGCGATGGCGTACGACACGGTGATACCGGGATATGGCACGAGCGCGACGAATACGCTGCGGCTATGGTCGGCGCGCGCGACAGAGGAACTCGATCTGTCCGCGTTCAACCAAGGCGACTATCGTCGCGCCGTGGAGGCAAAGGAACATTCGGAGAACGTTTCGCGGCTGCTCTACCCCGACGATTCGACGCAGGCGGGCCGCGAACTGCGCTTGCGCCAGGAGTACTTCTTCGTCTCCGCGACGATGCAGGATCTCATTCGCCGCTATCAGCGCACGCACAGCACGTTTGGTCGCTTCGCCGAGAAAGTCGCGGTCCATCTCAACGATACACACCCGGTGCTCGCGATTCCCGAGCTGATTCGGCTGCTCGTCGACGTTCATCACGTTCCGTGGGACCGCGCGTGGAAGATGGTTCAGCAAGTGTTCTCGTACACGAACCATACGCTGATGCCCGAGGCGCTCGAAACATGGGACGTCGATATGCTCGCGCGCTTGCTTCCGCGGCACCTCGAGATCATCTTCGAAATCAATGCGGGTTTTCTGAAGGAGGCAAGCGAGCGCTTCGGACACGACGTCGACGTCATCCGGCGAATCTCGCTCGTCGACGAGTTCGGCCAACGCCGCGTGAGGATGGCGCATCTCGCCATCGTGACGAGCCAGAAGGTCAACGGCGTATCGAAGCTCCATTCGCAATTGATGGAGCGCGAATTCTTCAGCGACTTCGCGCGCATGTTTCCCGACCGGTTCACCAACGTGACGAACGGCATCACGCCGCGCCGATGGCTGGCGCAGGCGAGCCGGCCTTTGTCGTCGCTGATCGACTCGCATATCGGCATGGGTTGGCGTACCGACCTCTTCGAACTCGGCAAGCTGCGCGCATTGAAGGACGATCCCACGTTCGCGGCCGAATTTCGCTCCGCGAAACGCCGCAGCAAGATCCGGCTCGCGAACCGGCTGTTGCACGACATGGGCGCTTCGATCCATCCCGATGCGCTCTTCGATATGCAGGTGAAGCGCATTCACGAGTACAAGCGGCAGTTGTTGAACGTATTGCATGTGATCGTCCGCTACAACCGCATTCGCGCGAATCCCAATCACGACTGGGTGCCGCGCGCCGTCATCTTCGCGGGGAAAGCCGCGTCGGCGTACAAGATGGCGAAGACGATCATCAAGCTGATCGGCGATGTGTCCGCGATCGTCAACAACGATCCGCTCGTCGGCGATCGACTCAAGGTTGTCTTCGTGCCGAACTACGGCGTGAGCGTCGCCGAGCTGCTGATTCCAGCGGCGGATCTTTCCGAGCAGATTTCGATGGCGGGAACCGAAGCGTCGGGTACCGGCAATATGAAGCTCGCGCTGAATGGCGCACTGACGGTCGGGACCATGGATGGTGCCAACATCGAGATTTGCGAGGCGGTGGGCCGAGAGAACATGTTCATCTTCGGGCTCTCGGCAAATGAAGTGACGGAGATGCGCTCGTCAGGCTACCGGCCCCGCCAGATATACGAGGAGAATGCCGAACTGCGCCAGGCCCTCGACCAGATCCGCACAGGCTTTTTCTCCGATGGCGACTCGCATCGCTTTTCCGACATCTTTCACACGCTCGTCGATTGGGGCGATCACTACATGGTGCTGGCCGACTTCGCGGCCTTCGCGGCCGCGCAGGATGCGGTGGACGCACGCTTTCGCGACCCGCGTGCATGGACGGCGAGTGCAATCGAGAACGTGGCGGGAATGGGCCAATTCTCGTCGGATCGGACCATTGCCGAATACGCGCGCGAGATCTGGCGCGTGAAGGCGCTCGAAACGGAGTGATGCGGCGGCGCTTCGATGCGCGGGGCTCGGGCGTCAGTGTGATTCATTCTTGCGCGATGACGGCGAGCGCTGCGCAGAGGCAGCGTGCCCATTCGCCAAGGCACCGCGCACCGCTTGCTCGACGCGCGCGAGGAATTCGAGGTCCGGGCTCGAGACAGCCTCTCGCTCGCCGTTGGCCGTCTTGACGACGAGCCGGTGTATCACGTCCTGCCAAAGCCAGGCCAGCGCGCCGACGACGACGAGCATTACGCCGAGCGCGAGCGCGGCACCCGATCGATAGATCGGGGTGCCTGTGGCCGCGAGAACGACGCCGACGATCGAGATCGCAAGCGGAAATACCTTGTTCTTGCGCGTCTCGACGACGCGAACATCTTGGATCTCGCGCAGCGAGAATACCTGGCCGCCCGCGCTGAGCGTGTTGCGCGTGATCATGACACCGCGTTCGTTGAACGTGTTTTCCATCGAAAAGGAATCGGTGCGCGTTGCACGATGAAGGTTCGCAAGCGTAGCAGAGAACGCTTGCAGAGCAAATTGGGCGAGGCGAAATGGCGCGCGGCTGGAGGGGCTCGGTCGAACGACCGTGTGAGGGCGGCGCCCTTCGTGACTGAGTGAGTTTCAGCGCACTTCGTCGACAAAGATGCGGCCGGGTACGTGAGAAGCGACGTGGCGTGCGATTTCCGTATCGCTGAGTTCAGCCGGCACCACGCAACGGTGTGAGGGAGCGTCATTGGCCATCGTCCATTCGACGAGCCGATAAGTACGGCCCCAGGGGCGTTGCACCGGCGCCGATACCCGGCAACTCTGCACGGGGAGCGCGTGGTCGCGCTTTAGTATGCTCTGCAGATCCTTGAAGACGGTATCTTCGATCATCGCCTTTCCGTTTCCCGCGTCGCTACGCGATGAGGACGCCGGAGAAAGAGAGAACCCATAGGCAAAAAGATGCCGCCGATGCTCCGGCGGCTCAACAGGGGTGGTATGGCTGCCATCGTGACAGCCAACAATTAAGCCAAACTTAAGAGGACCATCGCGACTCTTACAGATAAACGAAAAGGCTCCGCGCATGGCGGAGCCCTTCATCGAGAGAAACGCCGCCTTGCGGCGGCGCGTTCACGTTGATCAGCTAGCGGACTTCGGCGCCACGTCGAAGTCGAAATACTTGCTCTCGAGCTTCTTGTAGGTACCGTCCTTCATCATGCCGTCGATGGCTTTGTCGACCGCGGCCTTGAGGTCCGCGTCTTCCTTACGCATACCCATGGCGGCTGCGCCGCTCGGGATCGGCTCTCCCGCTTCCGCGAATCCAGCGCCGCGCGATTGCTTCAGAAAGCCGAGGTCTGCCTGCACCTTGTCTTGCAAGGCGGCGTCGAGCCGGCCCGACAGCAGGTCTTGATAGACCTGGTCCTGGTTTTGATAGGGGACGACCTTCACGCCGGCCGGCTCCCAATTCTTCTTCGCGTAGGCTTCCTGCGTCGTGCCTTGCTCGACGCCGACCGACTTGCCCTTGAGCGAAGCGGCCGTGGGCAGCAGGCCCGAGCCCTTCTTTGCGACGAGCGCCGTCGGCGTGTCGAACAGCGGCTTCGAGAACGCGATCTGCTGCTCACGCTCCGGCGTAATCGTCATGGACGACAGCACGCCGTCGAACTTGCGCGCCTTCAAGCCCGGAATCAAGCCGTCGAAGTCGTTCTCGACCCAGACGCATTTCGCGTGCACACGCTTGCAGATTTCGTTGCCGAGGTCGATGTCGAAGCCGACGAGCTTGCCGTCCGGCGCTTTCGATTCGAAAGGAGCGTAGCTTGCGTCGACGCCGATGCGAATCTCCTTCCATTCTTTTGCTTGCGCAGCGCCGGCACAAGCGAATGCAGCAATGGCTACTGCGGCAAATAGTTTCTTCACGTTGACTCCTCGAAGCGGTTCGTCGAACCCCTCACGGTTGTGCCGCGGGGGGGCGTGGTTATTGAGGCCGACGGCGTTGGCCGGCGGCGCGGCGCACATCATACCAAGTCAAAATGATGACTGTGCCCGAGAGCGGAACGCGGCGGCTCCTGTTACAAAAAATTTCTAAAGATCGGCTTCGGCATGCCGATATTCGGCAGGTGTGTGGTCGGAAACTATCGGCACCGCTATCCGTACATAGAGACGGGAAACGCCGCCGTTTTTTGCGGCGATGCCATTCATCAAGATTAAAAATTTCGAGTTCCGGGGCTGAACATGTCACAAGCATTCGGGGTCATTGGGCAGTCGACGACGAGAGGCGTCGACCATGCTGACTATATTGGCAACAACGTCACTCAAGCAATCACGACGTTGCCCTTCCATCGAGTTTCGGGCGCATCAGGCGCGCGCCGATTGAGCTAGCTGCCTTCGCACTGCTTTCTCGACAAGGTTTTCTCGAACGCCGTTTGACGACGGCGATACCGAAGCTTCGCATTTGCCTTCGTTGGATACCCGCTCCAAGCGGGCCGCATAGATCGGTCCCAACGCATTGTTTCACGCTTCTATCGAAGCGTGAGCGGGCAATCGTTTGGCTTTAAAGCGACTGCGGTACCCGTCGCGGGATTTCCTTTGTCGATCTATCTGAGAGCGACGGCATCTGGTCATCGTGAAGTCTGACAGCCGTGTTGCCCGCTTTTGCTTTGCTTTTGCTTGAAGCACGTCGCTCGCATTGGCATTCGATCGTGCCGGCGAGCGACTGATAAGAAGAAGCCATAGAGAGAATGAAAAAACGAGGTAGCAAGCCTGCAATCGACAGGCTCTCGGGTTGGCCGACGACAACAAAGCGTGTCCCCTGGAGCGCCCGCTTGCGCGCGGTCCTGCCGCTCTGCGGCGCGCTTGCCGCAATGAGCTGGTCATGCACGTCGCACGCGCAAGCAACGAGCACGCTCGACGAACAAGAGCAGCGGCGGCGTGCGCAGCAGCAGGCGATCGAGCGCGAGCGCGCATTGAACGCGCCCAGGGTGGAGCTCGAGCCGCAGCACCGTGCCGAGCCGGTCGATGACGGACGCGTGCCCGAAGAGTCGCCGTGCTTCAAGGTCGAGGAACTGACGCTGCGGATTCCGGAAGGGCTCAGCGAGCCGGTTCGCGCCGCCGGCGTCCGCGCGCTCTCGCCGGACCCGGTCTTTCCCGGTGCGCTCCTTTTCGCATCGTCGCATTTGCAGCGTTACCGCGGCCAATGCGTTGGCCGTGAGGGACTCAATCTGATCGTCCATCGTCTTTCCGCATTGATCCTCGCGAAGGGCTACACGACGACTCGCGTGCTCATTCCCGAGCAGGATCTCTCCGGCGGCAAACTCACGCTCGATCTGATTCCCGGTGTCATCGGCGAGATTCGCTTCGCGGACCCGAAGACGTACGGTACCTGGCGTAACGCATTCCCAACCCATGCCGGGCGGCTGCTCAATCTGCGCGATCTCGAGCAAGGCCTCGAGCAGATGAAGCGCGTGCCGAATCAGGACGTCGACATGCAGATCGTCCCCGGCAAAACGACGGGTGAGAGCGATATCGTCATTACGGTCAAGCGTACGAAACCGTGGACGATTTCAATGAGCCTCGACGATAGCGGGCTCAAGTCCACCGGGCAGTTGCAGGCCACCGTACATCTCGGCTTGAGCAATCTGCTTGGTCTTTCGGACATCTTCGATCTCAGCTACAGCCACGACGCAAACGGTCATACCGATCGATACGGCACGCACGGCGCCAGCGCCTACTACGCGATTCCGTGGGGCAACTGGACGTTCACCGCGACGGCGAGCCAGTATCACTACCACCAGCAGATCGCGGGCGCCTTCGCCAATTTTGTGTCGAGCGGCCTCTCGAACACCTTCGATATCAAGGCCGAGTACCTCTTCCAGCGCGATCAGGTGCAGAAGAACACGCTCGAATTTCGCACGGGGAAGTACTACAGCGAAGCATTCGTCGACGGTTCGGAGATCGACATCCAGCATCGCGACAACAGCTACGCTGAAATCGGCTGGGAGCACAAGCATTACTTCGGTCCCGCACAACTGGACAGCACCGTTTCTTATCGATGGGGCGTGCCCTGGTACGGTGCGCAAAGCGATCTGCCAGGCGTCGGGGCCGGCACGCCGACCTACTACTACCACATAGAAACCCTCGACGCGACGTTGAGCGTGCCGTTCTCGGTTGGGCGTGTCCCGTTGCGCTATCAGACGACGATCCATGCGCAGAACTCGCCCAATCTCCTCTATCCGACCGAGGACATCGCGATCGGCGGCCGCTATACGGTGCGCGGCTTCGACGGCAACACGATGCTCGAAGCCGAAAAGGGCTTCTACGTTCGCAACGATTTAGAAGTGCCGATTTTTCGGACGGGGCAGGCTTTCTACATCGGTATCGATGGCGGCGAGGTGTTCGGCCCATCCGCTCAGAACCTCGTCGGCCGCAGGCTCGCGGGTGCCGTCATCGGCCTGCGCGGCAGTCCATTCAAGAACGTCGTCTACGACGTGTTTCTCGGCGGCCCGCTGTACCAGCCCGCCAATTTCCCCAACCGGTGGCCCGTCGCGGGTTTCAGCGTGAGCTTCCAGCTATGAACAGACTCCTCTATCGCATCGTCTTCAACGCGGCCCGCGGACTATGGATGGCCGTTCAGGAAAACGCAAACAGCGTCGGTAACGGACGCTCCGCGGGCAAGGACGGCAATTCGAGGGCAGCCGCACTCGTACGCGATGCGTGGCAGACCGTCGACATGCTGGCGATGCGGCATGTCGCCTTTGCCGCACTCTGTGTCTTTGGGATGCAGCCCTTGTTGCTGCATGCTCAGGTGGCCGCATTGCCGACGGCACCGGCGGCCAACAAACCGGCGGTCGGGGTGACGGCCAACGGGCTGCCTATCGTTCAGATCGCGACGCCGAACGGCGCGGGCGTGTCCAATAACCTCTACTCGCAATTCAACGTAGGCCCGCAAGGGCTCATTCTCAACAATTCGCAGGGCAACGTCCTCACGCAGCAGGGCGGGTACGTCACTGGCAACCCTTATCTTTCGTCGGGAAGCGCTCGCGTCGTCGTGAATCAGGTGGTGGGCGGCGGCGTGAGTCAGCTGCTCGGCTATACCGAGGTGGCGGGTCCGCAGGCGCAGATCGTCATCGCGAACCCAGCGGGGATCTACTGCAATGGCTGCGGATTCATCAATACGAGCCGCGGGGTGCTGACAACGGGAACACCCGTCTTCGGAGGGAGCGGCAGTCTCGATGCGTTCCACGTGACAGGCGGTCAGATCCAGATCGGCACCGCGGGTCTCAATGGCAGCAATGTCGATCAGGTCGACCTGATTGCGCGCAGCGTCGAGATCAACGGCAAGCTATGGGCCAACAAATCGCTCAACGTCATAGCCGGTGCCAACGATGTGCAGTATGGCGATCTGAGCGCGCAAGCGCTTACGCCCGATGGGAACATGCCTGGCGTTGCCATCGATGTGGGGCAGCTCGGTGGGATGTATGCGGGCAAGATCATGCTCGTCGGCACGGAGGCGGGTGTCGGTGTCAACAGTGCCGGAACGATCGAGGCCCAGGCCGGCGACATCGCCCTGAGCAGCCAAGGCAAGGTCACGTTGACCGGCACCACGAGCGCGAGCGGCAACATCGATATTCGTGCAGCCGGCGATGTGTCGAATAGCGGCAGCGCGTACGCAGCGCAAAACGCAAGCGTTGCGAGCCAAGCTCAGGTGAGCAACAGTGGCACGCTCGCCGCGTTCGGCAACACGACGATAAGCGGTGCGACGATTGCCTCGAGCGGAGCGCTCGGCGCGGGCATCGACGCGAACGGGCATGTCACCGGTACCGGAAGCCTGACGCTGACGGCGCCGGGCGCGATCAGTGCCACGGGACAGAACCTGGCTGGCGGCAATCTCGCGCTGACTGGCAGCAGCCTCGATATGTCGGGCGCGCAGACGCTGGTCAACGGCAATGCCTCACTGGCTGCTACCGGGGCCGGTGGCGATAGCGGCAACATCGTTCACAGCGGCGCGACGCTCAGCGCGGGCGGTGGACTTGCATTGACGGCCGCAGGCGCCATCGTCGACGACAACGGAGCGATGAGCGCCTCGCAAATCGGATTGAACGCGGCGTCCGTATCGAACCGTGCCGGCAAGCTGGCGCAAACGGGCACGGGCGCCACCAATTTCTCGGTGGCGGGCAGCTTCGATAACACGAACGGTATCGTCGCAACCGATGGACAAAGCGCGACGATTCAAGCCGGCAGCCTGACGAACGATGGCGGGCAGATCACGGACGCCGGCGCTGGGCTGATGACGCTTCGCACCGGAGCACTGGACAACAGCGCCGGGGCGATCGGCGGAAACGGCGGTGTCTCCGTGACCGCGTCGAGCGTATCGAACACGGGTGGCTCGATTAGCGCGGTGCAAGCGTTGATACAGGCGGAGTCATCGGCGGGAACGGTAACACCACGATCAACGCCGCGACGCTGACGAACAGCGGCAGCATTACCGCCGCGCAGAAACTGAATGCGACCGTCACGGGCACGCTCGATAACAGCGGCGGGATCCTGAGTGCGGCAACCTTGACGGCCGGGGCTGCGTCGCTGAAGAACGTCGGCGGCACGATCAGCGGCGCCACGACGGCATTGTCGATCCCGCAGTTGGACAACAGCAGCGGCAAGATCGTCGCCAATCAATTGACGCTCACCGCGACCAACCTCGTCAACGGACATGGTTCGCTGACGCAATTGGGCACGGGGCCGATCGGCATCGCCGTCAGCAACTCGATCGACAATTCGAACGGCGGCATCATTCAGACCAACAGCCACGACTTGATGCTCGCGCCCGCGACGCTGAACAACAATGGCGGGACGATCACGGATGCTGGAGCTGGGACGCTGACGATCAATGCGGCCAACGGCTCGGGGAGCGTTACCGACATTGCCGGCAAGATCATAGGCAATGGCCAGGTCGTCATTTCGGCGGGGAGTCTCGACAACACGGCGGGCAGTGTTTCAGCGCAGGCGGACCTTTCGACGACCGTCGCAGGCTTGTTGAACGACACCAACGGTTCGCTTGTTTCCAACGCGAACGTGAACGTCGTGACGGGCGGGGCGGTGACGAACGCGCACGGGACGATTGGCGCCGGCAACAATGCGATCATCCGGGCGGCATCGTTGACGAATGGCGGCAGCATCGGTGCTGGAGACTCGCTGACGGAGACGGTCACCGGAACGCTCGACAACAGCGGCGGCACGATGACCGCGACGGCCCTGACCGCGAGCGCTTCCACGTTGAAGAACGCGTCGGGCTCGATCAGCGCGAACACGGTCGGACTCAGCGTCCCGCAATTGGACAACAGCGGCGGGCAAATCACTGCCGATCAGCTCACGCTAACCGCGACCAACCTGACGAATGAGCACGGCACGTTGACGCAGTTCGGTGCTGGCCCGATCGACGTTGGCGTCAGCGGCGCCATCGACAATTCGAACGGCGGCGTGATTCAGACCAATAGCCAGGACCTGACGCTCGCTCCGGCTGCGTTGAACAACAGCGGCGGCACGATTACTCACGCCGGCACTGGCACGTTGACGATCGACCCGGGCAATGGCTCTGCATCGTTGACGAACGTCGGCGGCAGCATAGGCAGCAACGGGCAGGTCGCCATCACGGTCGGCGGTTTTGACAACACTCGGGGCACGGTGTCGGGCCAGGGGCTCGTTTCCGCCTCAGTTGCCGGCGTGCTCAACAATACGGGCGGCTCGCTGCGTTCGAGCAGCGCGTTAACCACAACGACGGGCGGGGCGTTGTTCAATGCGGCCGGCAGCATCAATGCGGGAGGTTCTGGAGGGAACCCCAGTACGCTCTTTGTCAGTGCCGGATCGATCGACAACACCGGTGGCGCCATCAATAACGCGGGCACGGGCAACACCACGGTCTCCGGCACCAGCTACATCGCGAACAGCAATGCCGCAGGGGCGGCCGGCATGGGGCTGATCAGCGGGAACGGCAACGTGACCATCACGACGTCGTCCCTGACCAATACGCAAGGCGGTCAGCTCAGTGGCGCGAACTTGCAAATCAACGCCGGAAACCTGAACAACAGCGGTGGGTTGATCGGTAACGTTGCGAATGCGAGCGGTGATATCGGCATTTCGACCGGCGGTACCGTGACGAATGCCAATGGGGCGATCAGCGCGGCGAGAAATCTATCGATCGGAGCGAGCGCATTGGCAGGGGGCGGCGGTTTCAGCGCGGCGGGCGATCTCACGCTGAACCTGCAGGGCGATTTCAGCACGTCACCCGCATTCAGCTTCAGCGCCGGCCACGATCTGACGTTTACTTTGCCAGGGACGTTCTCTAACGGCGGTGGATTCCTGGCCGTCAATAACCTCAACATCAACGCAGCGAACATCTACAACAGCGGCGCGTTGATGGCGGGCGGCCTGTTGAGCACGCATTCGAACACACTGACCAACACCGGCGCGATCGTCGGCGGCAGCGTATCGCTGACGGCCTATCAGACCTTGTCGAATCTCGGCACGACGGCGTTGATCGGCGCGACGGATAGTGCGGGCACGCTCGAGTTGTTGGCTCCGGATATCGAGAACCGCGACGACACGACCACCACGGATACGCAAGCGCTTACCGCGATCTACGGCCTCGGTCGCGTGGTGCTTGCCGGCGGCAAGGATGCAAGCGGCAACTACACGAGCGCCAACCTCATCCATAATCAGTCCGCGTTGATCCAATCGGGCGGCGACATGCAGCTCGTGGCGAATGAGGTCACGAATACGCGGCGCGTAATGACGGCCTCGGGTGGCTATAACTCGCCCGTCGACGCGACGGTGCTGGCCCAGTTCGGCATCAGCCTGTCGGGCTGCACCGCCGTCTATATGGCCGCATGCGGACCCGGGAATCCGGAGGTCCTGGGTACGAAGGGCGATCCGTCGCTGATCGGCGGCATGCCCATCGATCCCCCGCATGGCGGGCAGTGGAACAGCACCTACCAGTACACGACTTATACGGGCGAGGCGCTGGCCAACCTCGTGACGGCGATCAGCCCACAGTCGCAGATCATCGTCGGCGGCAATCTGAACGCAGCATCGGTCGGGACGTTCCAGAACTACTGGAGCCAGGTGGCCGCCGCGGGCAACATTTCGTCGCCTGCCGTGCTCGACCAGGACAGCTGGAAGGGCAATGTGGCGCCCGGCGTGCAGGTCACGTACTCGGGCGAGTATCACTACGACAACTACGACAATTCGGAACACAACTGGCAGTTGCCGTTCGGCAATGCCGGGTTTGTGACGTCGAATCCTGGTGGCTACCAAGCGGCGCCCGCAGATGTCCGCACCTATTCGTTGCCGGGCTACGAATCGAGCTTTACAGCAGGCGGCACGCTGAGCGGCACGGGTGTCAGCATCAACAACACGGCAGGCAATGCATCGGTGACGCCGCTCGGCCTGTTGCCAGGGCAGAGTGTGGGCGGGGGCGGTCCGCGTGCCGTCGTCGGCAGCATCGGCACCGGTGGGTCCACTAGGGCGACGGCGGCGCAATCGGCTGTAGGCGGTCAATTTGCCAGCGGCATCAGCGGCACGACGGATCCGATCATCGCGGGCGCGACGGCTGTCAACGTGCTCAGTAATCTGACGGTGCCGCAAGGTGGCTTGTTTCACAGGGACACCGCGCAGAATGCGCCGTATCTGATCGAGACCAATTCCGCATTCACGAATCAGCACCAATGGATGTCGAGCGACTACTACTTCCAGCAGCTCGGCATGAACCCGCAACTGATCCAGAAGCGGCTCGGTGACGGGTTCTACGAAGCGCAGCTCGTGCAGAACCAGATCATGTCGTTGACGGGGAAATCGGTACTCACGAACTATGCGAGCACGCAGCAGGAATTCCAGGCGTTGATGACATCGGGTGCCCAACTGGCGAAGGAGCTTGATCTTGCGCCCGGCATGGGGCTCTCGGCCGAGCAGGTCTCAAAGCTCACGAGCAACGTCGTCATCATGCAGACGGAGGTCGTGGATGGCCAGTCGGTGCTCGTGCCCGTCGTATATCTGGCGAAGGCGAGCCAGCAGAACATGGGCAACGGACCGACGATTGCCGCGACCGACATCGACCTGCAGAACACGCAGTCGTTCACGAACAGCGGCACGGTCAGCGCGACGAACAGCCTGACGATCACGGGTCAAAGCATCGACAACAAATACGGCACGCTCACGAGCGGCGGCCAGATGGCGCTGGCGACGACGGGCGACGTCGATCTGACTTCCGCCACCGTGAAGGCGGGAAGCCTTGCGCTGCAAGCGGGCGGCAATCTCATTCTCGATACGGCCGCGAAGACGGTCAATCAGGTCAGCGCGACTGGCGCAACGAGAACGACGACTACGCTCGCGCCATTGGCGAGCCTCGATGTGGCAGGCGATGCGGCGATCGTGACCGGAGGCAACTTCGAGCAGAACGCCGGCAGGCTTTCGGTGGGCGGCAATCTTGCGATGAGCGTTGGCGGGAACTGGACGATGGGTGCCCAGCAAACGGGCGAAAAGAAGGTCGTCGCGGGAGCCGGCGGCGCATCGGATACCAGCATCTGGAGCCTGACCGGCAGCAGCTTGAGCGTGGGCGGTGCGTCGTCGCTATTGATCGGCGGCGATTTGACGGCTCGCGGAGCGCAGATGAATCTTGGCGGAGGCGGGACGATCATGGCGGGCGGCGATGTCTCCCTGCTGGCAGCGACGGCGACTTCGACGATTCACGGCACGAGCTCCGTCGATTATCACGGACGGCATAACGCCGAGGACATTTATACGTCGGACGACAAAGTCACCGGCACGACGCTGCAAAGCGGGCAGAGCCTCAACGTCGTATCGGGCAAGGACATTACGCTGACGGGCAGCACGCTCGATCTGACGCAGGGCAACGCGCTGCTGATGGCGGCAGGCAATGTCAACATCGGCGCGGCGACGGAAACTCACGTTTCCAACGTCAACCAATCGTACAGCCATGGCGGATTTGCCAGCACTACCAGTGGCGTCGATCGTGTCGACCAGACGACGACACTCGCGGACGGCAGTACCGTGTCCGCCGATGGCGTGTCGATCGTCAGCGGCAAGGATATCAATGTCACCGGCAGCAATATCGTCGGGATGAACAACGTTGCGCTTGCGGCGAAGGGCAATGTCAACATCACTGCTGCGACGAATACTTATCAGGACTCCGAATATCACGATCTCAAGCACTCGGGTTTCTCGGGCACGGGCGGGCTCGGCATCAGCTATGGATCGAGCGAGCGGACGGACCAATACAACGGCACGTCAGTGACGGAAAGCCAGTCGCGCAGCACCGTCGGCAGCGTCGCGGGCAACGTGTCCATTTCGGCCGGGAAGGATGTGCACATCGGGGGCAGTGATGTGGTGGCCGGCAAGGCTGCGGCCGACACCACTGGCGCGACCGGCAATATTGGGATTCAGGCGCAGAACATCGCGATCGATCCTGGCCAGGATCAGAGTCAGTCCCACGATCATCAAACGTCGCATTCGAGCGGAATTTCCATGGCGATCACGGGCACCCCGCTCGATACCGTGCGCAACCTGCGCGACGCAAACTCGTCGGGTACGGCATTCCAGCGCGGCGAGGGCGTACTGAACGAGTTGGCGGCTAGCGGGCAGGATTTGCCATCCGTTTCGGTCTCGTTCGGACGCAGCAGCAGTTCGAGCACGACCGACATGTCGAGCATCACCAACGCCGGCAGCACAATTCGCGGCGGCGGGAACGTCTCGTTGGTGGCGACAGGCGGTGCGCTCAAGGATGCGAACGGAAACTCCGTTGACGGCGATATCACGGTGACCGGCTCGACAGTGACAGCGGGCGGCATTGCCTCGTTCAGCGCGAACCGCGACGTGATCTTCCAGGCATCAACCGATCAGTTGCGGCAAAGCATGGATGCGAGTAGCTCGAGTATGGGAATCCAATTGGCGGCGCCGACCCCGGGCGATTTCTCTCGCTGGGTGAGCGGTGGGCCGAATAACGGAGGGGTGAGCTCATCGCCCTATAACGCGAGTAGCAGCAACTCGAACGGCAACTCCTCTTCGACGCAGCAGACGGCCACGGTCGTGACTGGCAATAGCGTCGTGGTCAAGAGCAAGACCGGAGATATCGACGTCGTCGGCTCCGGGATCAGCGGCACGCAAGGCGTCGATTTGATTGCGACCCAGGGCGCGATCAACGTTCTCGCGGGGACGGACACGAGCACCAGCCATCAGGAATCCAGCAGCCACCAGGTCGGCAGCCTCGGCAGCAACGGTACGGGAACAGGGTTCACCATCGGTGTGGCGAGCAGCCATTCGGTGCAGGATTCGGCCGCTCAAACGCAAAGCACGATCCGTAGCCAGATTGCAAGCCAGAACGGCAACGTGACGCTCGACGCCAAGCAGGACTTGACGGTTCAAGGCTCCGATTTGTCCGCGGGCAAGGACCTCACGCTCATCGGCAAGAACGTGAACCTCGATGCGGGTACCGACGCGTTGCAGAACAGCATGAGTCAGAGCTCGAGCCAATTCGGGGTCTCGCTCGCGCTCGGTGGTGCGATTGGCAACGCGGTCGCAACGGTGAATCAAGCCATGGCGCAGGCGAGCAAGACCGATAACAAGCGCTTGGCGGCGCTCGATGTGGCGCAGGCGGGGCTGGCGGTATATGGAGCAGAACAGGCGGCTACAAGTACAAATTGGGCTCAAGCCACGCAATCGCTCTTTAGCCCGTCGAACGGTACGCCGCAAGGGGCACAGCCGGCCATCAAGGTGACGGTCAGCATTGGGGGCGGGTCTAGCCATAGCGAGTCGCAAAGCAGTTCGGTGACGAACGACGGCAGTACGCTGAAGGCTGGCGGCAACGTGACGCTGATTGCGACGGGCAGTGGGGCGCAAGATGCAAACGGAAATGCGCTCGATGGCGATATCAATTCGCGCGGCACGCAGATAACGGGGCAGAACGTTACCTTGAACGCGGCGCGTGATATCAATTTGCTGAGCGCGCTCGATACGACGCAGCAAAAGAGCAGCAACAGCAGCAGCGGCGGAAGCATCGGCGTAGGCGCGGCCTTCGGCGGACAGCAGAACGGCTTTACGGTCGAGATCGGTGCGAGTGTGTCGAAGGGCAATGCCAACGGCAACAGTGCGACGAACCGTGACACGGAGATTACGGCCGGCAATACGCTGTCGCTGACGAGCGGCCGAGACACGAACCTGCGCGGGGCCGAGGTATCGGGCAATACCGTCGATGCGAACGTCGGCCGGGATCTGAATATCCAGAGTCCGCAGGACACGAACACGTATCAGAGCAGCCAGTCGAGCGCCGGGGTGCAGTTGAGCTTGTGCATTCCGCCGATTTGCTATGGGCAGACCGTGAGCGGCACTGCAAGCGCCAGCGACGAGACGATCAAGGACAACTATCAGTCCGTCAACAAGCAAAGCGGCATCTACGCGGGCAACGGCGGGTTCAACGTGCAGGTCGGCAACCATACGCAGTTGGATGGCGGCGTGATCGCGAGTACGGCGAGCGCGGACAAGAATACGCTGTCGACCGAGACGTTCGGCTTTACGAATCTGCAAAACACGGCGAGCTACTCGGGCACGAGCATGGGCTTCAGCGTGAGCGGGGCGGCGGGCAAGAGCACGCCGAACGGTGTGGCATTCACGACGCCGGTGCAGACGGGCAGCAACACGCCCGGGCCGACGAATTCGGCAGGGCTGGGGCCAAGCGGCTTCGGCATGGCGGGCACGAGCGGCGATGCGTCGGGAACGACGTACGCGGCGGTCAGTCCCGGCACGATCACCGTGCGTGGGGATGCGGGCACGGGGCATGACAGCACGGCGGGATTGAGCCGCGATCCGGCGAGCGCGAACGGCTCGGTGCAGAACACATTCAGTGCTCAAAACGTGCAGGACGATCTGTCGATTCAGCAACTCACGGGGCAGGTCGGGATGCAGGTGGTGGGGGATGTCGCGCAGGGATTGGAGAAGAAGGCAAGCGACCAGGCGGAGAAGGACCATTTGGCGCTGACCGCTGCTCAGGCGTCGGGCGATCCGAACGCAATCGCCCAAGCGCAGGCGAATTACGATGCCTCGTCATTGCAAGCAGCGCTGTGGAGCAACGATGGTGCGGCGCGTGTCGGCCTGCATGGTTTGGTGGCGGGGCTGGGGGCGGCGATGGGAGGCGGCAATATCGCCGGCGCGCTCGCGGGGACGGTGGCTGGCGACTATGCGGGGGCGGCGGCGACGTCCGCGTTTGGCGACACGCTCGGCGGCAATTTGCTGTCGAATATCATTTCGGGGGCGGCCGGGGCGCTGGCGGGTGGGGTGGCGGGTGGCTCCTCCGGAGCGATGAGCGGGGCCAATGGCGCATTGTCGGCGGATCTTTACAACCGGCAGTTGCATCCGGATGAGTACGCTCTCGCGAAAAAGTACGCGAAGCTGGTAGCGAAGGAACTCGGCATCACCGAAGAAGAGGCGGAAGGGCGAATTGCTGCAGAGTTGATGCGAAATGTGGATGGTCAGACCGAACTGGCTGACGGCGGTGTGCATGACTACAAGCTGCGCTCAATTCTTGGTTGCCAGATGTTGGAGTGCAATGCGTCGTCGAGCGATCCGAATTATTGGAATCACGGGTATAACGCACAATACATTCCGTCGAACGGCGTAACCTACGAGTTGGGCGTCTCGCAGGGTCTCGTTGGTCAAACGTATGGCGATTTGGTGACGAGCAACATCAAGAACAATCCGGTGAGTACGGCGATTGCGGGCGCGGGGATAACCGGGCTTGGTGTTGCAATGGGTGGACTGCCTTCGGCAGGGCTTGCTACTGCCGGCACAGTGATCGGTGCTGGAGCTAATGCTGCGATCCAGTACGCGCTAACGAAACAAGTCGGCTGGAACGACGTGGCGCTTGCTGGGGTGACAGGCGGGTTCGGTGCTGGGCTCGGATATGTCCCTGCGCTTTTGATCAACACAGGAGGCTCGTTGTTTGGCTCCAGCTTGAGCGGTCAAAATCCCAATAGCGGTATGATTGGATCGGTTGTCGGTACCACACTAGGTTACCCGGTGGGGTCGTTGGTCGAGGGTGCGACGGGCGAGCGCATAAACCCGTGGTATCGCCCTCAATGGAAGGACATCGGCCTGGGCATTTCCGCACCTGTGTCACCTAGCGCTCTTCCATCCTGGTTCGGCATGACAGGGAGTAGTTTGACTCAAGAAATTACAGGGCAGCCAACCACTAACCAGTTCAATAAACCAAAATGAGAGGCAGGTATTTATCGGCTCTCTTGCGAGCGATGCGATTAGCCGTTGTTTTTACGCTCGGATTAGAGTTGTTGTTCATGGCGGCTGTGTACGTTGGCGCGCCGTTTGTGATCTATCTCACAGGCGACGGCAGGGGGTATCACGTTATCGCATGGGACCAGGTGCAGCGATTGATTATCTTGGCGCCGATACTGGGGGCTTTGTTGACGATTGCGGCCTTGTTCACGCGGAAACGTTGAGGGCTGCGGCTCGCTGGGCTTGAGCGATCGCGTGGTCGCTTGATCCCGTTGCGCAAACCGCGTCTAGGCAAAAAAATGCGAAACGTGGGGTGCGTCGGGGCGAAGTTGGCTGCAAAGCCTTGCTGCATCTAGGCGAGCGGTGCATCGACAACGGCGGTCGTGTCGGGGCGTAGTGATCTTTACAATCGGCAGTACCACCCAGATAAGGACCCGAAGAAGGACGAACGCAAGACGCTCGATGCGCTGGAGGCAGGGAAGAGCGCAGACGAGAAGCAGCGATATGAGGACGCTGGCTGTTATATGGTCCATTGCGCTGACCAGATGTCGGATGACAATCCTGACAAAGCGGCTGCGCTGGCCTCGCAACAGCGAGGGGCGAGGGATACAACGGAGCAGGCGCAACTTGCGTCGACCGGGTTGTTTAAATACGACCCGTTAGTCGATGGAGGACTGGATCTGCTCGGTAGGGGATGGGATTGGGCGGGGCCGGGGGCAGTTCGTGGGGCAACGAACCTCGGTCAGCAGTTGTTGACGGAGATTAGGCAGGGCGGGGGTGCTCAAGCACCCGCCGATGATCTGAGTAGCGCGAACAGCGGTGGAAATCCGCCCAAGGCTGGCGGCTCGGTCGTCCTGGTCCCGCAGTGTGAAGGGCCGGTGTGCACGCTTGCTCCTCTGCCTACGATTGGCACGCCTGGGTACGTTCCTCCGACGGCGACTGTGTCGAGTAGTTGCAGCAACGATGAATCGAGCTTATCCGGTACGCCCAGTCCCGCACTGCCGGACAGCCCGTATAGCCCATCGAACGTTGATAGCCGGGTGAAGCCACCATATCAAACGAATCCAGCGCATGATACGGGCAGTCCGTTGTACAACCCGAAAAAGACGCCTGAGCCGAACGATGCGCAAAGCGCATACGAGGACGGCGCGGTTCGGGGAGGGATGGGCACATGGTACGCGCAAGGACAAGGAGGCTATTACCGCTACTTCTCGGACAACGCGGGTACCGTGCATTTCAGCGGGACAGTCCCGGCGTCTCAAGTGCCGCCTAGTGTGTTGAGGATTTGGGGGAAATAACAATGGAATTCGGCAAAAGAAGTCGCTTCTCCATCGAAATTGATATAGACGACAACTGCGGTGGTGCGTGGTTGTTTGGGCACATTTGCTATTGGGTCGCAGGCAACGTCGTAGGAGACTATGATGCCGGTACGTCGCTCCGAGACGTGTTGTTCCAGATGAAATACATAGCTGGAGATCGAGGGCGCAGGAATTGCCCCGCGTTGATGCAGCTTTCTGAGCGGAAAGCATTCGAAATGATTTCTGCTGCGCTGAACGAGACCAGCGACGAGCTCTACGATTTCGTGACTCCGGATTTTATGCCGGCAAGCTTGGATGTCAGGATTCCTGTGGACGTATTTGATTCGTGGAAAATATTCCTCGTTGAGAGCTCAGAGGCGGCCAAGCTGTTGTGTTTCAATATGGAAACTTCTTCGCTGACATCTGCGATCCTATCTTTGCATGAGTTCGATACAGTATTCGCAAATGCTTATGAATATTTGGATTTGATCTATGAGTCGCATAGCAAATCTGATGGTGGTTCATAGTGTGGAACGTTGTCGTCTGATCTTTACAATCGGCAGTACCACACCGATAAGGACCCGAAGAAGGACGAGCGCAAGACGCTCGATGCGCTGGAGGCAGGGAAGAGCGCAGACGAGAAGCAGCGATATGAGGACGCTGGCTGTTATATGGTCCATTGCGCTGACCAGATGTCGGATGACAATCCTGCCAAAGCGGCTGCCCTTGCTTCGCAACAACGCGGGGCGAGCGATACGACGGAACAGGGAATACTGGCATCGACGGGATTGTTTAAATACGACTCAACCATCGATGGAGGGCTCGATAAGCTCGGCGCTGCGTGGGATTGGACCGGCCCAGGCGTAGTACGCGGAGCGAAGAATTTCTTCAATGGCGGCGCGGACTCAGCGAATCAGTTCGTCGACCTGATGAAGGGCGATGCGCAGAACAAGATATCAGAATCCCCCATTACTCTTGTGGTTCAGGGAATTGTGAATGGTCTAAGCGCGATCGGGGGAGTCGAGGGCGGTGGGCCGAACGCGTCGCCGGTTTCAGTTGGCGGATTCGGCGGCGGGGCAGGCTGCGAACACTTCGCCGGGTCTTGGTGGGCAGATGCCTCCTACGGCGACGCTGTCAAGTAATGGGGATGCAGGGAAGGCCGGCGGTAACACAGACGGCACAAACTCCGAAATGCTGGGTGCTAACGGCCCCCAGTTTGCTTGCAAAACAATTTGGAAGGGCGATGGAAGTGAACGTATCGACGTCGAGAACCCGAATCCTGGCCGGCGTCCGGGGCAGATTCACTACCAGGATGATGATGGAAACAAGTATTTGTATGATCCAACAACAAATTATTTTCCCCGGTGCTCCGAACTCCGTCAACAAATTGTTGAAGGATCCGAGCTTTAGCGCAGCAATTCAAAAGGGTCTTGCCAAATATCTTGAGGGTGGCTAATGAAGACGAACACGGCCATGAAAAGAATTCTCGCAAACGTCGAGCTCGCCGCGACGCTGCCGATAGCATTGAGGACTATCGTCGATGGTGGATTCGTCGTCAAAGACAATTGTCATTTCTTGGTGCATCTTCTCGCAAAAGCACGGAGCGCCAGAAGGGAACAATTCGACGACTGCACAGGGTACGAATGCTTCGTCAATTCTGTGCATGTTGAGGACTATGATGCGAAAGATCCCCTGTCGAGGTCTGTGGGATTTATCGAACAAGTTTTTAAAGCCTGGTCTACACATGCTCCTGGAGTGAGCCTAGTGGGCATCGTTAGCGCGGTTGAGTTCAGTGTGATGGTCAAGTTTCATGCTAAGCATTCAACCGAAACGTGGCTTAGCGACAACCTAGAGGGTTACGAAGATCCGATCATGTCGGTTGAGTCGTCGGAAAACGTCGTGAATGCGATACAGGCGTTGAGGGGAGCGGACTTTTAGTGCGGATCTTTACAATCGGCAAACGCACGCGGGCGACAAGGAGATCGCTAAGAAGTTGGCCGAGACGGGGGGCAAGTACACCGAGCAGCAGATTGAAGATCAGATGCGGATGATGGGCGTGACGATCGACGGTATGTGTCTGGTGCCCCCGACACGCTGGTGGGGAATCAGGCGCTGACCGACTCTGGGGCTACATGGGTTTATGCTGGGACGACCGCCGATGGGAAATCGGTCTTGACGCAGGGTACGGTTCCGGTTGACCCGCTGTTGGAGGACGCGATTGTTCAAGTGTTGGAGGCACGCATGAGTGAAATATCGGACCTTATACGGGTGAATATTAGTGTTGGAGGCTATGAGAAGGCTTATTCCATTGGTCGTGATGCGTTACAAGAATCGGAGTGCGACCGCGATGAGATCATCGCTGCTCTGTGTGAACTGACCGCTCGACTCCGATCGGACTGTATGGGGCTGGCAGTGAAAAAAAATGACTTTGGTGCAGACTATGATGCACTTGAGAATCTCCTGCGCAAAGCGAATGAATTGACCGGACAAGATATGTACGGATTCTTTAAAGCGAAGTGAATCTCTACGATCGGCAGTTGCATAAAACCGAAAAAACAGGCGATCCACGCTGCGGCGAACGGAGACTCTGCCGAGGAGAAAGGCTGACGGCTGCTGCCTGCCTGTTACGTAGGCCGCAGGATCATGCTACGGTCGATCCATACAAACGACCAGGTTACTGAAATGATGACAGAAACGCTTGCTAACCGGTTCCAGCAATCCAAAGGTCGGCCCATCCGAGTCGGCAACGAGACAGTCTTCGCGATATATGAAGCAAGCGTTGCAGCTGGGCGGCTGCTAGTCCGGATAACAAGGGAAGCTGATAAGCCAGCGCCTACGCAAGGTCTGCGCTTCAAGATTCAGCCGGGTAGCTTCGAGGTGAATAAGCAGACCCTCTCTGACATCGTGCTGTGGGCTGACAACAGTCCGGATGATGTGACGCTGTTAGTCCCAACCGCGAAGGATGCCGCAATTAAAATATGGAATGTTTGGTCGGTTGATGATGTGATGCACGCATGGACCGGTAATTCAGGAATGCTTGTAGAGCAGACTGGCCGCAATCTTACTCTCCACTGCAGCGACGGTACTGGTGAAGTTTGCTTTTCGGATCTTATTGCATCGATTGAATTCAATTCAATCGATGCATAGTGAGCCAGAGGGTTGATGAGCACAGCACGCAGCGGCAGACGAGCAAAATCGGGACGATCGGGACTATGGAGCCTTGCTGTAGAAAATGTAGCGGTCGGTTCGGCTTACGATGCGTTGAAGGCAGAGCTTCTCGCGCTGTCACTGCCGACCATGTCCGCGCTCGCGTGGCCGCCGAATACGTTAAGGCGCGATGAGTTACCGCATCGCGCTTGCCCCGGGTGCTTTTCCTTGGCAACTTATTCGAGCACCCGCTTTCCGTAGATCCATTCGATGCTTCCATAGGGAGCGAGCTTATTGAGGTCCTCCAGGAGATCGTGTCCGCCGGCCGGCTTGCCGTTCACGAACTTCGCATGCGCTCCCAAGTAGAACAACTCCTCGCCGAGCGCTTCTTGCCTGTCGGTCCCGGACATTCCGGCGATAACGGCATCGGCTTCCTCGATGGCCTCCAGGGTCGAGTCCGTTCCCTGCCACATACGAAGCAATGCGCCGTAATGACTCTTGTCATGCTCGGTGTAATACGTCGCGTCCTGCTCGAGCCGCGCGTTCGCCAATGATGGGTTTTGAGCCCTCGACATGATGTAGCGATACATTAGGCTTCTATAGGCGTAGAACCTCGGCCCCTCGAGCGGAGACTCGGCATCGGCGAGCGTACCGATGGCAGCTTGCCACTGCTCCAGTTGGATATGAGCGAACGTGGCCGTAATGAACCCCTCTGTGTATGTGCCCAACACGGCCATCCGCTCGGATTGAGGCTTGCCATCGGCAAGCTTGCGCGTCTCTTCAATTTCCGGGGCCAACAGCGTCAATGCCGACTGCGGATCGTTAAGTGAGAAAAGGATGCCCGCCTTGGTCGCAACCAGATCCTTGTTTTTGGAGGGATCGATGAGTTTCAGGGCTTGGTCGATGATCGCGAGTGCCTCATCGGATCGGCCGAGAGAATCCAGTGCCGAAGCTTCGTGCTGCATGGCAAAGGCCTTTTCCGAATTCGATGCCGCCGCTGCCTCTTTTTTTCGCGACTCTTCGAGCACTTGCTCATGGAAGGTCTTCAAGTAATTCTCTTTGACGTTTCCCAAATCGGCGATTTGCGACAGACGGCCGCACGTGACTACTTGCCCGATCGGCGCTGGGTGGTCCGGGTCCGTGACATCGGCGACGCGTTGTGAACAACTCTTCGTGCCCTGAAAGGCGAAGTCAACTTCGTAGCTCCGTCCCTTTTCGGGCGTGAACGTCGTCACGATCGGGCCGCATGAGAAGTAACGGGGGTCGTGGCTCTCTGATCCCGACAGGCCTTTTACCTGGATCGTCACGCCAGGCTTGACATACCGCAGGCGCGAGGTCTCGGCTTTATAGAAAGCTTTGTTGGCGCCTTCCGTCCAGCGGGCGATCGAGGGCAGGAGGGTACCTCTGCCGCTGTCGAAAACCCGGCCGACAGGTTGGAACCCTTGACAAGCCTGCTCTGCAGTGCTCGTCCAGTACATCACCTGCATCGGCATTCCGCTCGATTTGAATACTAGCTTGGCGTCGTCAGCAGCATGGTCAGGGCTCGCTGCTACCGCCTTTGATCTGTGCGCCTTGCGTTTTTGGCTGACGGTGCTATCCGTCGGCGGATGTCGGTGCGCGCAGCCCGCAAGGCCAAGAATCGAAGCCAGGGTTATGGCAATACTTAGTGTGGTGATCTTCTTTGAATACATATTCTTCGTCTCGGTCAAGCGACTTACCGACCGTCATAGACGGCGCGGTGATCATTTCCAATTGAGTGAGTGTCGAAGCGTTTCGGAATCGCCTTTAGGAGCCATTTGCTGACCGTTCCACAAACGTTCAATCGGGTTCCGAACAACGTTCGCTAAACGTCCAGATACCAGGTGGCTCTCCATGTGGCCGCTCCGGCCCACCTACCGTCAACATCAACGATACTGTCGGCAAGTTCGTCTGGAACTTGAGGGTTCGCTAGGTCTTGCCTGCGATCGATGCATCAAGAGCTATCGGCGTGGCCGCGCTGGCCCGGTGCACAACGACGTTGTTCAAAACGCCGTTCGCCTCACGGTGCCAAAGGCCGCACGCCTCAGCGTTACTTGTTCTGATATTGCAGGAAAAGCGGCGAGGCGCCGACGGGGCGCAGCCAATATACGCGGCCCGTGCCGTTGAAGGCGTGCTTCCGTTGGTTAGTGCGCGGAGGCCGATATCGACATGCTGCGGGTGGAAAAGCGTCTGCCGCAGCACGCAAGCGACAGACATTGAGGCGGCGAAGCGCCTGGCAAATGAGTGGAGAGAGTGAGATGAGCGAAAAGCTAACGACCTTTGACCCTGCCGAGGACCTAGGCAGTGAGGAAGCGATGGCAGTGTTCATGGCTGAGGCGTTCGAGACGAACGATGCGGCCTACATCGCGCATGCGCTTGAGGTGTTGGTCCGTGCGAAGGGGATGGCGCAGATTGCGGAGCAAACGGGGCTCACGCGTGGGCAACTGCAGGGATAGCGAGATTGCTGCGACCCGTCACCGTGCCGTTGTGCGAGAAAGGAAAAGGCAGAAATGAGCAAAGTAGACACGCGCGTCCGCCGTGTGACGAAGCCGGGCGCGAACTTGTTTGCCGAACTGGACTTTGCGCCCGAGGAGGCGCGGCTGTACCAGGAGCAGTCGCGGGCCCTCATGAGTCAAGCGCTTGCACTTAAGGAGCAACTCACGAGCCGTGGGGCGCCAAGCTGTGACGAAGAGGGTTCGTGCGGCCCGCTGGCCTAGTTCTTCATCTCGCCGGTAACCGTCGTGAATCCCTCAGCAAGTGGCGAATCGGCGCTATTCGGTAATAGCGCCTAAAAGTGTCGCCCGCCGCGACCTACCGACGCCCCATTGACGCAACAGTCTCCGCGCAAGCCTTCGCGACATCCTCAACCACGGAAACCCAATCCCCCGCACGCGATTGCCTAAATAACCGTGTTGTCCCCGGATACCAGGGCGAATCCGTGCGCTCGCGCATCCAGCGCCAATCGGTCCCCGTAGCCGGCAACAGCACCCAGCACGGCTTGCCGAGCCCGCCCGCGAGATGCGCGACCGCTGTGTCGACGCAGACGACCAGGTCGAGTTGCGCGATCACCGCCGCACTATCGGCGAAGTCGTGAATATCGCCAGCGAGATCGAGAACGCGCCGATACGCACCCAGCGACTGCAGCTCATTTTCGCCTTGCCCTTTCTGCAGACTCACAAAGCTGACGCCGGGCAGGCTCAACAGCGGCGCAAGCGTTTCGAGCGACGGCAAAGAGCGGTGGGCGTCGTTGCCATGTCCAGGGTGACCCTTCCACACCAGACCCACGCGCAAACCTGTCAGCGGCGCGAGCCGCTCCCGCCACTTTGCAACGAGCTCGGCGGACGGCTTCAGATAAACAGCGGAGGGGATCGACTCCACCGTCGTGCCCAATCGAAACGGAATACTGAGCGGAAGCGTCCAGAAGTCATATTCCGCACGCGCAAGCTCTGATTGGGCGTCGACAACCGCGTCGAGATACGCAAGCCTGTTAAATAGCCCGTGAAGCACGGGAGCACATGCCAGCGTGATCCACGCCGCCCCCCGCGCTTTCAGTAACGCGAGATAGCGGCCAAATTGGATCATGTCGCCGAAACCTTGTTCCTGCCAGACGAGCACTGCCTTACCCTCGAGCGATTCGCCTCGCCACTGCGGATAAGTGAACTCCGGAGCGAACGACGTGCGATAGGTCAGCGTCTTATCGTAGCGAGCTTCGTAGAGCGGCCAACCCTCGGCAAAGCGGCCGGTGGCGAGCAGCAACGTGCCCAACTTGCCTCGGGCGTCGGCGTATCCCGGCTGCGTCGCCAACGCCTGCCGATAGGCCGCTTCAGCCTCGTGCAAACGACCGAGGTCCATCAGTACCGTACCAAGATCGTGGTGAATGACGGCGCTGTCAGGTAGAACAACGAGCGCCTCGCGGCACACCGCTTCCGCGTCCAATAGGCGATCGCGTGTCTTCAGCAGCGCGCAAAGGTTATGGCGGGCATCGAGGTAATCGGGGCGGATTGTTAACGCCTGCCGGTAGGAAGACTCGGCTTCGTCCCAGCGCCCGATTCCATGGAGCAACACCCCGAGGTTGTAGTGGGCCTGGTCGTAATCCGGCTTCAGTCGTATGGCCTGCCGCCAGTACATTTCCGCGTCGGTCTTCCTGTCGAGACTGAGCGAGCAGGCCGCCGCGAGGTTGAGCGCCTCCGCCACTGTCGCTTTGTCCGGCTCACCAGGTTCGAGGAGCGGCAGCAGTATGGTCAATGCGTCGAGGAATCTGCCGTTCGCATACAACGCAAGCGCCGCCTGATATCGGTCGGCGCGGGTCAAGGCAGGCTGCGGTCCAATGCTCATCGATTTTCGTTTTTAACCGGCGGGTTCACATGGCGACACGAAGCGTGGCCGACGAGAACGAGCGTGTCAAGCCGGTTCGGAGGCGGTATCCATAAAACTCATACAAAAGCGCAGCGGCGCGACGCCGGGCTGGCTCCCATGCGATACGGGAAGCCGCGCAAAAATCGAAAAATCGGCGTCTTCCCACTATAAATAGCACCTATATTGATTGCATCATCCGTGGCGCGCCAGCCGCCTTTCGCTCTTTCTCGCGGGTCTTTGAAGATGACCGCTATCCTCACGCCTCTGCCTGAAGCCTCCTTCGTCGAATATGAAAACCTCAAGGCGATCCTCGAAGCGGCAAGCCCGCGCATGACCATCAATGTCGTCGGTGAAGTGAAAGCCGGCGAGCGCTCGTTCGCCGTCTACGTGGCCACGCTCGGCTCGTCTGATCCGCGCGCGCCCGCCATCGGTTTTTTCGCCGGCATTCATGGCCTCGAGCGAATCGGCACGCAGTTACTGCTGGACTATATGCGTGTGCTGTTGTGTCGTCTCGAATGGGACCAGCTGCTGCAGCAACAGCTTCAGTCGGTCCGGCTCGTCTTCATGCCGATCGTCAATCCGGGCGGTATGTGGGCTATGACACGTTCGAATCCGAACGGGGTTGATTTGATGCGAAACGCGCCGCAAAGCGCGGAAGGCCGCGTTCCGTTTCTCGCAGGCGGGCAACGCATCGGCCCCTGGCTTCCCTGGTATCGCGGCAGGCGCGGCGCACCGATGGAAGTGGAGGCGGCATTGATGATACGCGTCGTCGAAGAGGAGTTGATGTCGCGGCCGCTCAGCTTCGCGCTCGACTGCCACTCCGGTTACGGCTTTCGCGACAGCATCTGGTTTCCCTATGCGAAGTCGACGAGGCATATCGCGCATCTGCCCGAGATGTACGCGCTGAAGGCGATGCTCGAAGGCGCTTACCCCCACCACGGCTATCTTTTCGAGCCGCAGAGTCTGCAATACCTCGCTCATGGCGACCTTTGGGACTACGCTTATGACCGTGTTCGCGCCCCGTCGGTTTTCTTGCCGCTGACGCTCGAGCTCGGCTCGTGGCTCTGGATCAAGGAGAACCCGCTTCAAATCTTGAAGCGCGAGGGCATCTTCAATCCGATCAAGGCGCACCGCACCGAGCGAGTCTTGCGGCGGCATGCGACGCTGTTCGATTTCCTTGCGCGCGTGGCGTATGCGGGCGAGCGCTGGTTACCGCAAGGTATCGGCCGGCAGCAGTTGATGACGCGAGCGATCGAGCACTGGTACCGGAGGCACAGGCAGTGACGACATGGGTCTTGCTGCGCGGTTTGACTCGCGAGGCGCGGCATTGGGCCGACATGGCCGAGCAACTGCGCGCACGCGGTCTCGAAGGGGACATCGTTTCCGCGGATCTGCCCGGGACCGGCGTGCATTGGCGGGTTCGCTCGCCCGCGAATGTGCCGGCGCTCGTGGACTTCGTTCGTGCCGATCTGCATTCGCGCGGCTATGCGCCGCCGTTTCGCGTGGTCGCGCTTTCGCTCGGCGCGATGGTCGCGCTGGCATGGGCGCAACGCGAGCCGAGCGAGATCGAGCGCCTCGTCCTGATCAATACGAGCATGCGGCCGTTCAATCGGCCTTTCATGCGCCTGCAGCCGCGCGCGCTCCCGGAGCTGCTGTGCGCGGCGCTGAACTGGCGCAGCCGGCGGGATGCCGAAACGGCGATCCACCATCTCACTTGCAATCGGCGCGACATGCGCGATACCGATCTGGCCAAATGGATCGCCGTCTATCGAAGCGCGCCCGTCAGCCGCGCAAATGCATTACGTCAGCTTTGGTCGGCGGCGCGCTTCAAGGCGAATGCCGCACCGCCGCAATGCCCGGTCCTCGTGCTGTCGTCGCAGCGCGACGCGCTCGTGCATCCGGGATGCTCTTCGGCAATCGCGGACGTCTGGCATGCGCAGCACCGGCAGCACCCGTGGGCAGGGCACGACCTGCCTCATGACGACCCGGTATGGCTTGCGAGTTCGATCGCGGGCTGGGCCGCCGCGCTAACCGCAGAGAATGCGGCCAGCCGCGGCTGACCAGGCAGGCGGAGGCGCCGGCATTTGCCGGTAGCTGCGGTAGGGCGACCGGCGCATAATCGCGGTTGCGAGCAAGAGCAGGCCCGAAACCTGCCCCTCGAACGCATTGTCGCCCGCCGCGGAGGACATCATGCTGACGAAGAACGAGGAAGCGGTTACGCATCTGCTGGACGATGTCGTCGAGCATGCAAGAGGAAGATGGCCCCGAGAGGCTTTCGGACCGATCGAATCGTTCCTGCGCTCCTATTACGAGCTCGTCGACTCTCAAGACATGCAAAGCCGCTCGCTTGCCGATCTCTACGGCGCGGCGATGGCACACTGGCAGCTCGCGCAGAAGTTCGTCTCGGGCGCCCAGGTGCTGCGCGTCTACAACCCGGTCGTCGACGAGCACGGCTGGCATTCCGACCATACGATCATCGAAATCGTCAACGACGACATGCCGTTTCTCGTCGACTCGGTGACGATGGAGGTCAATCGGTCGGGGCTCACCCTTCATTCGGGCATGCATCCGGTCTTTCGCGTCTGGCGCGGCGCCAACGGCGCCATCGAGCGGATCGAGCCCGGCGGTGCCGCGCGTGCCGACGACGTGACGGCCGCATCGTCGCATCTCGAGTCGTTCATTCACTTCGAGGTCGACCGATGCGGCGATGCTGCGCGGCTCGCTCAACTGCGCGCCGATATCGCGCGCGTGCTCGGCGACGTGCGCGCCGCCGTGGAGGATTGGCCGCGCATGATGGACGGCGCGAAGCAGACCATCAAGCGCCTCTCCACGCAAGACGCGGGCATGGAAACCGCGGAAGCGCGCGCGTTCCTCGAGTGGATGGTGGCCGACCATTTCACGTTCCTCGGCGTGCGCGACTATGAGCTCGTTTCGCACGGCGACGGTCTCGCGTTGCGCGGCATCGACGGAACGGGGGCCGGCATTCTGCGAGAAAGCCTGCGTGCGCCCGGCGCTTCCGATACCACGCCGCTGCCTCAAGCCGCGTTGAGTCTCGTCGACGAAACGTCGCCGGTCTTTCTGACCAAGGCGAACTCGCGCGCGACGGTCCATCGTCCCGGTTATCTCGACTACGTCGGCGTCAAACTCTTCGACGAGTCGGGTAAGCTGGCCGGCGAACGGCGCTTTCTCGGGCTCTATACGTCGACGGCTTATACGCTGCCGATCGCCGATATCCCGATAGTGCGCCGCAAGTGCGCGAACATCGTACAGAAGGCGGGCTTCCTCGCGAAGGGCCACCTTTATAAGTCGCTCGTGACGGTGTTGGAGCAGTATCCGCGCGACGAGCTTTTTCAAGCCAACGAGGATGAGCTCTACGATATCGCGCTGGGCATTCTGCGGCTGCAGGAGCATCAGCGAACGCGCCTTTTTGTGCGGCGCGATCGCTTCGAGCGTTTCGTTTCGTGTCTGGTCTTCGTCGCACGGGAAAAGTACAACACCGACCTGCGCCGCCGCATCGCCAAGCTGCTCGCCGATGCATTCAACGGGACGAGCGTCGAGTTCACGCCGTTGCTGTCCGAATCGCCGCTCGCGCGCATCCATATCGTCGTGCGGACGGCGGCGGGCGCGTTGCCGCAGGTCGACACGCATGAGCTCGAGTCCCGGCTCGTCCATGTGACGCGGCGCTGGCAGGACGATCTGGCGGCGGCACTGCTCGAACGATTCGGCGAGGAAGAGGGCAATCTGCTGTTGCAGCGCTACGGGGAATCGTTTCCCGCCGGCTATCGCGAGGACTATGCGGCGCGCACCGCCGTGCGCGACATCGAGCTCATCGAAGCGGCGCGTGAGCACAACGTGCTTTCGATGAATCTCTATCGGCCGATCGAAGCCGCCGCGCGCGCTTTTCGGTTCAAGGTCTATCGCGTCGGCCAATCGATCGCGCTCTCGCGCAGCTTGCCGATGCTCGAGCACCTCGGCGTGCGCGTCGAAGAGGAGCGTCCGTATCTGATCGAGCCTCGAGGCTCGACACCCGCGTGGGTGCACGACTTCGGCCTCGAGCTTGCCCATGATGCGGAATTCGATATCGAGCGCGTGAAGGCGCTCTTCGAAGAGGCGTTCGCCGGCGTCTGGAACGGCGAGATCGAGAACGACAACTTCAATCGGCTCGTGCTGCTGGCGGAACTCGGGGCGCGCGAAGTGTCCATTCTGCGTGCGTACGCGAAGTATCTGCGGCAGGTGGGCTCGACGTTCAGCGATGCGTACATCGAGCGGGCGGTGACCGGGAACCCGGCCATCGCGCGCAAGCTCGTCGAGCTCTTTGTCGCCCGTTTCGCGCCGACGGTCGGGCCGGCACGGGCGGCACGGACTGAGGAGCTGCTGCACGAAATCGAAAGCGCACTCGATCGGGTCCCCAATCTCGACGAGGATCGCATTTTGCGTCAGCTCCTCGGCATCATGACGGCGACGCTACGTACGAATTACTTCCGGCGCGATGTGAATGGCCGGCCGCTGCCTTATCTTTCGTTCAAGCTCGATCCCAAACAGGTTCCGGGTTTGCCCGAGCCGAAGCCCATGTTCGAGATATGGGTCTACTCGCCGCGCGTCGAGGGCGTGCATCTGCGCGGCGGGCGTGTGGCGCGCGGAGGATTGCGCTGGTCCGATCGGCGCGAGGATTTCCGCACGGAAGTGCTGGGCCTCATGAAGGCGCAGATGGTGAAGAACACGGTCATCGTACCGGTGGGCTCGAAGGGCGGGTTCGTCGTCAAGAACCCGCCGCCCGCCATCGATCGTGAAGCCGTCATGCGTGAAGGAATCGCGTGCTACCAGACCTTTCTGCGCGGGCTGCTCGACGTGACCGACAACCGCGTCGGCGGGGCCATCGTGCCGCCTCCCGATGTGACGCGGCACGACAGCGACGATCCGTATCTCGTCGTCGCGGCCGATAAGGGCACGGCGACATTTTCGGACTACGCGAACGCGATTGCCCGCGAGTACGGGTTCTGGCTCGACGATGCCTTTGCATCGGGCGGCTCCGTCGGCTACGACCACAAAAAGATGGCCATCACGGCTCGCGGCGCCTGGGAATCGGTCAAACGCCATTTCCGCGAAATGGGCGTGGATACCCAGACAACGGACTTCACGGCCGTCGGCATCGGCGATATGTCGGGCGATGTATTCGGCAACGGCATGCTGCTGTCGCGTCATATCCGGCTCGTCGCGGCCTTCGATCATCGGCACATCTTCCTCGATCCCGACCCGGACCCGGAGGCGAGCTTCGTCGAGCGGGAACGTCTTTTTGCGCTCGAACGGTCGAGCTGGGCCGATTACGATACGGCCCGTATCTCGGCCGGCGGCGGAGTTTATCCGCGCACGGCCAAGACGATCGTGCTTTCGCCTGCCGTTCAGGCCTCGCTCGGTGTGCGCGCGCACGCGCTGGCGCCGAACGAGCTCATCCGCGCGATCCTGCTCGCACCCGTCGATTTGCTCTACAACGGCGGCATCGGCACCTATGTGAAGGCGACTCACGAAACGCATGCGCAGGTCGGCGATCGAACCAACGACGGCGTGCGCGTCAATGCCGCGGATCTGCGCGCCAAGGTCGTCGCGGAGGGCGGCAACCTCGGCCTGACGCAGCTCGGGCGCATCGAATATGCCTTGAAAGGCGGCCGCATCAACACCGATGCAATCGACAATTCAGCCGGCGTCGATTGTTCGGACCATGAGGTCAACATCAAGATCCTGCTCGGACTCGTCGTGGCGGATGGCGAGATGACCGAGAAACAGCGCAACGCGCTGCTTGCCGAAATGACGGATGAAGTAGCCGATCTCGTCTTGCGCGACAACTATCAGCAAACGCAGGCGCTCTCGATCGCAAGGCGATATTCGGCCGATTCGTTCGAGGCCGAGGTACGGTTCATGCGCGCGCTCGAGCGGTTGGGGCGCTTGAACCGCGTGATCGAATTCCTGCCGACCGACGAGGACATCGCAGAACGGCAGGCGGCGAAGGGCGGCCTCACCTCGCCGGAACGCGCCGTGCTGCTCGCCTATAGCAAGATGTGGCTCTACGACGAGCTACTCGAATCGAATCTTCCCGAAGATCCGCTCGTCGCCGACATGCTGCGCGATTATTTCCCGAAGCCGTTGCAGGCGCGCTTCGCCGACGCGAGCGAGCGCCATCCGTTGAGACGCGAGATTCTTGCAACGCATCTGACGAACGCACTCGTCAACCGCGTCGGCTGCGCATTCGTCCATCGGTTACAGGAGGAAACAGATGCTAACGCGAGCGAGATTGTCCGCGCCTGTATCATTGCGCGTGACGTGTTCGACATCGGCCGTCTTTGGGGTCGCATCGATTCACTCGACAATCGCGTCGCAGACGATATTCAGGCGCGCATGTTCGTGGAAGTCGTGCGCCTGATGGAGAATGCGGCGCTTTGGTTCTTGAGGCATTTTCAGGCGCCGGGTCTTGCGCGCGCCGATGCGGCGAGCGTGGCGGCCGTGATCGATCGCTGTCGCGAAGCCGTGCATCGGCTTGCGCCTCAGCTCGATCAGTTGCTGCCGGCCGACGATCTGGAGCGGCTTGCCGAGCGACGCCATTCGCTCGAAGAGGCCGGCGTCGATGGCGAGCTCGCGACGCGCGTGGCAAGCGGCGAGATCTCGGCGGCGATGCTCGATATTGCCGATATCGCATCGACGACCGGCAAGCCGCTCGAGCTCGTCGCGGGCGTTTATTTTGCGCTGGGCACCGCCCTCAACCATGGGTTCATTGCCGAGCGCGCGAATGCGCTGCCGACGCATACGCACTGGGACGTGCTCGCACGCGCCGCGGCGCTCGCGGAGTTCGCGCGGCTCAAGCGCGCGCTGACGGCCAGCGCGCTCGCCGAGGCAGGCAGCCGCGCCACGGCCGACACGATCGCGCAAGACTGGCGTGACAAGCGCGCGGCGTCGCTCGAGCGCTATGAACGGCTGATCGCCGAGCAGCGTGGCTCGGGAGGCGCGAGCCTATCGATGCTGCTCGTGCTCGTGCGCGAGATGGCCACACTCGAACAGGCGTGAACTGTCGGCCGGCACGGACGGTCGTAACGCCAATCGACAAACAATCTACGGGCGATGCGCGGGCGAGAAGCGTGCGCCAGCGCGCCGCCATTCGTGAACTTTCGTTCTTCTATGCGCAAATCCTTTTTTATTGCGTTGCTCTTTTCGTTCATTTGCTCGATCGCCTGCGCAGCGGCGCCGACGCCGGCAACCGCGTCCGCGCCCGCATCGGCGGCGGCCGCCGCTTCGAACCCGTCTCCGGTAGTCCTGACGCCCGACCAGGCAAAGCATGCGCTCGAGGTGCTCGACGATCCGAAGGCGCGCGCGAAGCTCGCCGATACGCTGCGGGCCATCGCGGCGGCCGGGGCGTTGAGCGCTCCACCCGCGGCGGCGAGCGCGCCCGCCGCGCCGGCCGCGTCGCCGGCAAGTGCAGCGTCGGCTGTATTGGCGGCCATCGCGGTGAAAAATGGCCTCGTTTCGCAGTTGTCCAGGCAGGCGGCAGTCAGCCTGCGCAGCGCGGGGGACGCGGTCCGGCGTTCGGCAGCGGCATTGCTCGACGTGCACTCGGTCGGCTCGTGGTGGCGCTATGAAATCGCCAGCCCGCAAGGGCGCACGCAACTGCGCGAGCTCGCAAGCACACTGTGCGCCGCGCTATTGCCGGCCTGGCTCATCGGCGCGCTCGTGGCTCGCGCGCTGAGAAGGCGTATCAACGCGCTCGGCGGAAAGGTCGAACCCAGCGATGCCGCGTCGACCGGAGGCGTCGATTCAGCCGGCGAAGCCGCGGCCGCACTGGACGACGTGTCGAAGCAACCCAGCACGTATGGGCCCGATGTCGATGCGGAGCGGGTAGCCCGTACTCAACGCAACACCGCGCATGCCACGCGCCAGTGGTCGTTGCTCCAACGCCTGCCTTTTGCACTGCTGCAGACGCTGCTGAAAGCGTTGCCGCTCGTCGTCTCCGTGTTGATCGCGGTCTTCGCGGCGTCGATATTGACGGATGACGGCACCGCCGAAGAGCGCGTCATCGATACGCTGATCCAGATCTTCGCTATTGCCCGTCTCGTCTCGCTCGGCTGCGAGCTGCTGTTCGCGGCGGATGCGCCGAAGCTTCGATTGCTGCCGATGTCCGACACGACGGCGACCTTCGTCGAACGTTGGCTCGTGCGGCTGACCGCCGTTCTCGCGCTCGGCATTGCATGCGCGGAGGCGCCCGTTCCGCTCGGGCTCACGCCCGATGCGCACGAGGGCATCGTGAAAGCGGTGACGCTGATCGGGCACGTCATGCTCGCGCTGCTGATTCTCCAGTTGCGCAAGCCGGTGGCACAGTGGATCCGGGCGTGGAGCGAGCGTGCGCACGTGTTCGCATTCCTCGGGCATTGGCTCGCGGACGTATGGGCCTATATCGCCGCGTTCGCGGTGATGGCCCTCTGGTTCGTGTGGGCGCTCGACGTGCAAAACGGCTATCGCGTGCTGCTCGATCGCGGCGGCATATCGGTTGCGATCCTGGTCGGCGCGCGGATCGTCGCAATCGTCACATCGGGCGTGCTCGGCCGAATCTTCAGGTCGTCGAACGGCGAGTCAGGCTCGATCGCGCTGCAGCGGGCGCACCGTTACTACGCGTTGCTGCGTCGGCTCGCGTCGTTCGTGATTCTGGTCGTGGCGCTCACCTTCGTCTTGTCGGCATGGGACATCCATCCGTGGCAGTCTCTTTTTGCTTCGGACATCGGCAGACGGCTGCTCTCGGCCTTCATCACCGTGGCCGTGGCCGCATGTCTTGCGATCGTCGTCTGGGAGACGATCAACGGCGCGATCGAGCGGCGGCTCAAGCGGTGGATGGCGAGGGGCGATCTGCTGCGCGCCGCGCGGTTGCGCACGTTGCTGCCTATGTTCCGTACGACGCTCTTCGTCTGCATCGCGCTCGTGATCGGCTTGACAGGGCTCTCCGAGATCGGCGTGAACGTCGCGCCCTTGCTCGCGGGCGCGAGCATATTCGGTGTCGCGCTCGGCTTCGGCTCGCAAAAGCTCGTGCAGGATTTCATCACGGGGATGTTCCTGCTGATGGAGAATGCGATGCAGGTCGGAGACTGGGTGACGGTCGCCGGTGTGTCCGGCACGGTCGAGTATTTGTCCATACGGACCGTTCGATTGCGCGGAGGCGACGGTTCGCTCTACACAGTACCGTTCAGCTCCGTGACGACGGTCAACAATACGAATCGCGGCCTCGGCAACGCGGCGGTGCGCGTCAGCATTGCGTACGGGCAGGACGTCGAGCTGGCCGCCAAGACACTGCAGGAAATCGGCGCATCGTTGCGGGAAGATCCGCAATTCAAGGACGGCATCGTGTCCGATTTCAGCTTCTGGGGCGTCGATCAAGTCGACGGTGCGATGGTCACGCTGGTGGGCCAGATACAATGCCGCGATTCGGCGCGCTGGCCCGTTCAGCGCGAATTCAACAAGCGTATTCTCGAAACCTTCCGCGAGCGCGGCATCGAGATAGCGAATCCTCTGCGCACCACCATGGTGTCGCCTGGAGGATCCTCGGCTGCGGGGCCTGAAAGTGCCGCATCGGGCGCCGTACCCGAAGCAGAACCCAAAGAGGCACCCAATGCGGAATCCAATGGAGATCCGCGAGATTCAAAAACAGAATCAGAAGCGCAATCCAACGCACTGCGTGAGGCACATACCGGAAGAATCGAGAGAGAGAGACGAAAAGGCATGAGGTGACGATGAGTGCGCATTTGTCTGGGTGAGCGGGCGAGTGCGCAGGCGGGTGCGCGAAGCGGGCGGGCCTGAACATCCGTTTTTTTTTGCTACGGATGCCTTTGGCCGGCCGCTTCTCTATACTCATTCGGCTGACAAGCAGCGAGCAGTTCTCGTTAAAGAAATCATTAACAAAAGGAACGCCTATGCTCACCCGTACCATTTCATCGATCGCGGCCATCGCGTTGGCCGCCTGTGCCGCGACGGCCTCGAACGCACAAGATAACGGCGATACTTTCGCCGAGTCCGCGTCGCACGGCCGCCCGGTCAAGGTCATGATCATTTCGATGTTCGCGCCGGAAGGGCAGGTCTGGCTCGATCATCTCGGGCCCTGGGAATCGATACCCGTCGCCGGACTGTCTCCCGACTATCCGGACGTCCACTGCAACAAGCAGGACATTTGCGTGATGACGACGGGCATGGGTCACGCGAACGCCGCGGCCTCGACGATGGCGCTCACGTTCTCCCCGCGGTTCGATTTGCGCCATACCTACTTCCTCGTGGCAGGCATCGCGGGCATTGATCCGCAGCAGGGCACGCTCGGCTCGGCGGCATGGGCGAAATATCTCGTCGACTTCGGCATCCAATGGGAACTCGACGGCCGTGAGATTCCGCCCGGCTGGAATACCGGCTATCTCGGCATCAACACGAAAGATCCGACGCAAAAGCCGCCGCTCGACTATCGAACGGAAGTCTTCCAGTTGAATACGGCGCTGGCCGACGCGGCATTCGCGCTATCGCGCAACGTTCAGCTTTCCGACAGTGACGAGGCAAAGGCGGCGCGCGCCAAATATGGTTATGCGCCCGCGGATCTTCCGCCTGCCGTCATTCAATGCGATACGCTGGCGGGCGATACCTGGTGGTCGGGCACGCTGCTCGGCGAACGCGCACGCCAGTGGACGAAAATTCTCACCGACGGCAAGGGCGTGTATTGCACGACGCAGCAGGAAGACAACGCGACGTATGAGGCACTTTCGCGTGCTGCCAATGCGCACCGTGTGGACTTGAGCCGCGTGGCCGTGCTTCGCTCGGGATCGGACTTCGATCGGCCGTACCCGGGCCAGAGCAGTGCCGAGAACTTGCTCAACTATGCCGCTCAGGGCGGCTTCCAACCCGCTGTCGCGAACCTGTTTCTAGCGGGGAATCCGCTCGTTCAGGATATCGCGACGCATTGGAGCGAATGGCGCCACGGCGTTCCACAGCGCTGATCGCTCCGGCCGCCGCGGCGCGTTGCCGCGGCGGAAACGGCGTCCAAACCGGCGCGTCGCTGTTCCAATGATCGAGCAGTGACGAATCGGCATCGAACATGTTCGCCTCCGGCTTATTCGCCGGCACGCGCCACGGCGACGCCGTTGTTGCCTTCTTGCAGGGCAAGGCGCTCAGCTTGCGTTTGGCCTTGCAGGCTCAGGTTCGGGTACGTCGTCTTGTTGAGCGACGCCAGCGTGCCTTCGCGCCACGCGGCGTCGCGTTCAGCGACGACTTCCGCACGCGTCTTCGCACCGGCGCCGATCCACGATTGATCGTTGTACGTGCCGTTGTGGCCGATGCCACCGTCGGCGAAAGCCGCCGTGCTGGCAAGGAGGGAGGCGAAAAGGGCGGTGGTGACGATGCGCTTCATGATGATGCTCCTGTCGATTGAGGGGCGGCACCGAAGATCGGTACCGCGACAGGTGCAAATTTAGGCGCCTCGGCAATCAGGATAAATACGAGTATTCCGAAATGAATTGTTCTCCAGCAAGAACAATCTCAGGCCATCCATTCGTTCACGACCGGCGTATCGAGACGTGGCGCGCTTTCGAGTTCTTCGATCGTCCGCTTGCTGCAGGTCGCCTCGAGGCTTTGGCGGCCGCTCAAAAGCGGGCAGCGGTCGAATACTTCCGCTATCCAGTCGACGAAAACGCGTACCTTCGGCGAGAGGTGCCGACTGTGCGGGTAGACGGCCGAAATCGGCATCGGCAGCGGCTTCCACTCGGGCAGCACCTCTTTGAGCGCACCCGAGCGCAAGTGCGGCAGCACCATGAAGCGCGCCATCTGGATCAGGCCGAACCCTTCGAGTGCGCAAGTGACGTAGGCGTCCGCGTCGTTGACCGAGACAGCGCCCGCCATCTTCACCTCGACTTCCTTGCCGTCGACGAGGAACGCCCAGTCGAGGATGCGCCCCGTTCGGCTCGAGAAATAGTTGACCGCCTTGAACCGGCTCAAGTCCTCGAGCGTCTGCGGCACGCCGGCGCGCGCGAGGTAATCGGGCGATGCGCAGGTCACACCTTCGAAGAGGCCGATACGGCGCGCGACGAGCGACGAATCCTGCAGGGCGCCGACGCGAATCACGCAATCGACGCCTTCTTGCAATAAATCGACGGGGCGATCGGAAAAGCCGAGTTGCAGATCGATATCCGGATATTGTTTGTGGAATTCGCACAGCGACGGAATTACGATCGTTCGTCCTATCGATCCCGGCATGTCGACCCGCAGCTTGCCGTTCGGCTTCTTGTTGCCGTTTTGCAGACTGCTCTCCGTCTCGTCGATGTCCGCCAGAATGCGGACGCACCGTTCGTAATACGCCGCGCCGTCCGGCGTGAGGCTCAAGCGGCGCGTCGTCCGGTGCATGAGCCTCACGCCGAGGTGAGCCTCCAGATTCTGGATGATGGTCGTCACCGAAGCGCGCGGCAGATCGAGCGTTTCCGCGGCTTTCGTGAAGCTGTTCGTGTCGACCACACGCGTGAACACCTGCATGGCCTGAAGCCGATCCATCTTGGTTTCTCCGAAGAAATAGCAATCGCCGCGTACGTGCGCGCGTGCCTGCACGAATGCGGTGAATTGTTCAGAGGTAGTGAATTGTGTTGCCGGATTATAGGCATTTATCCGGAGTTTTGCTGAACCCACAATTCGGGTCATTGTGAAACTCTCGCGCTTTGCGCGTCCGATCATGCGTTCCACCCCTTCCCGCGGCATGGTTGCGGGCTCCTCGTCAGGCGAGCCGGCGCTCGACGTCAACGAGATCCAGATTGCCGGCTATCAGTCCACGATCGGCTTGCGGCTCTATCGCCGCGCCGGCACACGCGGCTTGCCCGTAGTGCTTTACCTGCACGGCGGCGGATTCGTGCGCGGCTGTCTCGACGATGCCGACGCGGCGGCGCGCCATTTCGCGGAACATTTGTCCGCACTGGTCATATCGGTGGATTACTCGCTCGCGCCGAAACATCCGTTTCCCGCGGCCCTCGAGGACGCCTACCGGGCCGCGCGCTGGGTCGATGCTGTCGGCCGCGTCTTCGGCGCGGGCGGCAAGAAGCTGTTCGTGGTCGGCCATTGCGCCGGCGGTCACATCGCGAACGGGCTGTCATTCGTCGCGCGCGACCGCGGCGAGGTGCGCATCGATGCGCAGGCGCTGTTCAGCCCGATGCTCGATCCGAGCATGACCTGTCTTGCCGACGAAAGCCGTGTTGCGTCGGACATTTCGGCGAGCCAATGCGCGGCAAGCTACCGAGCCTATCTGCCACAAGCCTTGCAGCGCATGCATCCGTATGCGGCGCCGCTCGAATCGGCAAGGCTCGCCGGCTTGCCGCCGACTTTCATCGCCACGGCCGAGAACGATCTGCTGCATCTCGAGGCGGAGAAGTACGCGGCGCGGCTCATCAGCGCCGGCGTGCCGACGCAAGTCGTCCGGTATGCGAGCGCTTCGCACGAGCACGTCGCACGCGAACGGCAGGCCTTGCACGACGCGGTTTGCTTCTTTCGAAGCCGCCTCGACCAGCCGACCGTCACAGGCCGCTGATCCGAAACGTCATACAACGACGAACAACCAATAACCAACAATCGAAAATCACTAACCGGAGCCTCGTATGTCCAAGCCATTCTTTCGTACACGCATTGCCTACGCGATTGCCGCCGTCATCGTGCTGGCCGGCGTCGGCGTCGTGACCGCCGTGCGCGTCGACGCCAGCAATCCGCCGCCGGCGTCCGCGCCGATGTTGCCCGAGGTCGACGTCGCGACGGTGCTCGAGAAGACGGTGACCGATTGGCAGGAGTATTCGGGCCGCCTCGAAGCGATCGACAAAGTGGACATACGTCCGCAAGTGTCGGGCACCATCGTCTCGGTCAACTTCAAGGACGGCTCGCTCGTGAAGAAGGGCGACGTCTTGTTCGTCATCGATCCGCGCCCTTATGCCGCCGAGGTCGATCGTGCCGAGGCGCAGCTCGCCGCCGCCAAGGCGCAGGAGGGCTACGCGGCGGCCGACTGGCAGCGCGCGCAGCGACTCATCGAGGACAACGCGATCGCGAAGCGCGATTTCGACGAGAAGAAGAACGCCGCGGCTTCGGCGGCGGCGAACGTGAAGGCGGCTGAAGCCGCGCTCGAAACGGCGCGCATCAACCTCGGCTATACAAAGATTGTCGCGCCGGTGTCGGGCCGGGTATCGCGCGCCGAGGTGACGCTCGGCAACGTCGTGTCGGCCGGAGCCAACTCGGTGCCGCTCACGACGCTCGTTTCCGTGTCGCCGATCTACGCTTCGTTCGACGTCGACGAACAGACCTACCTGAAATACATCGGCCGCGCACGCACGGGCACCAGTGTGCCTGTCGAGCTCGGGCTTGCGGACGAATCGGGCTATTCGCGCTCGGGCACGATCGCGTCCGTCGACAACCGGCTCGATGTTTCGTCGAGCACGATTCGGGTGCGCGCGCGCTTCGACAACCCGGACGGCACCCTGGTACCGGGCCTGTACGCGCGAATCAAGGTGGGCGGCGGTGCGCCGCATCGGGCACTGCTCGTCGACGAAGCCGCGATCGGTACCGACCAGGACAAGAAATTCGTGTTGGTGGTCGACGCCCAAGGGCGCGTAGGTTACCGGAACGTCTCCCTGGGCCAACTGCACGGCAATCTGCGCGTGATCACGGCGGGCCTGAACGCAGGCGAGCGGATCATCGTGCACGGCGTCCAGCGCGCGCGGCCCGGCGACAGCGTGCGTCCTCACATGATCGCGATGGACGGCGGCGCCGCGAGCGGCGATCAGGCCGACGCGAAGGCGGCTTCGGCCGATTCGTCGAATTCGTGAGTCTCGTAAGACGGCCCTTTACCAGAACGTGACATGAACATCTCCAAATTTTTTATCGATCGGCCGATCTTCGCAGGGGTGCTATCGGTCCTGATCCTGCTGGGAGGCGTCATCGCGCTCTTTCAGCTGCCGATTTCGGAGTACCCCGAAGTCGTCCCGCCATCGGTCGTCGTGCACGCGCAGTATCCGGGCGCGAACCCGAAGGTGATCGCGGAAACCGTGGCATCGCCGCTCGAAGAGCAGATCAACGGCGTCGAGAACATGCTTTATATGCAGTCGCAAGCCAACAGCGACGGCAACATGACGCTCACGGTGACGTTCAAGCTCGGCACGAATCCTGATCTCGCGACTCAGCTCGTGCAAAACCGCGTGAACCAGGCGTTGCCGCGTCTGCCCGAAGACGTGCAGCGTCTCGGCGTCACGACGATCAAGAGCTCGCCGACGTTGACGATGGTCGTCCACCTCATCTCGCCGAACAATCGCTATGACATGACGTACCTGCGCAACTATGCGGTGCTCAACGTCAAGGATCGGCTCGAGCGTATCCAGGGCGTCGGTGAAGTGCAGCTCTGGGGTGCGGGCGATTACGCCATGCGGATCTGGCTCGATCCGCAGAAGGTGGCCGAACGCGGTCTCACCGCGAACGACGTCATCAATGCGATCCGCGAGCAGAACGTCCAAGTCGCGGCCGGCGTCATCGGCGAGTCCCCTTCGTTGCCCGGCGTTCCGCTGCAATTGTCGGTCAACGCACGCGGGCGTTTGCAGACGGAAGGGCAATTCGGCGCGATCGTCCTGAAGACGTCGCCGACGGGCGGCGTGACGTATCTGCGCGACGTCGCGCGCATCGAGCTCGCGGCGTCCGAGTATGGCTTGCGCTCGCTGCTCGACAACCAGCAGGCCGTCGCGCTCGCCATCAATCAGCAGCCCGGTGCCAATTCGCTTGCGATCTCGGATCAGGTTCGGCGCGATATGGCCGAGCTGAAGAAGGACTTCCCGGCCGGCGTCGATTATTCGATCGTCTATGACCCGACGCAGTTCGTGCGCGCCAGCATCGAAGCCGTCATTCATACGCTGCTCGAAGCGATCGCGCTCGTCGTCATCGTCGTGATCGTCTTTCTGCAGACTTGGCGCGCCTCGATCATTCCGCTCGTCGCCGTGCCCGTGTCGATCATCGGTACATTTTCACTGCTGCTCGCGTTCGGATTCTCGATCAACGCCTTGTCGCTGTTCGGCATGGTGCTGGCGATCGGGATCGTGGTCGACGATGCGATCGTCGTCGTGGAAAACGTCGAGCGCAATATCGCGGAAGGTCTTTCCGCGCGCGCTGCGACCTATCGGGCGATGCGCGAGGTGAGCGGACCGATTATCGCTATCGCGTTGACGCTCGTCGCCGTGTTCGTGCCGCTCGCGTTCATGAGCGGTCTCACCGGGCAGTTCTACAAGCAGTTCGCGATGACGATCGCGATTTCGACGGTCATTTCCGCGTTCAATTCGCTCACGCTTTCCCCGGCGCTTTGCGCGATCCTCCTGCGCGGCCACGACGCCCCCGAAGATTGGCTCACGCGCGTCATGAACCGCATCTTCGGCGGGTTCTTCCGGGCCTTCAACAAGGTCTTCAAGAACGGCTCGGTTGCTTATGGCCGCGGCGTGAAGGGCGTGCTCGGCCGCAAGACAGTGATGCTCGTGGTCTATGCGCTGCTCGTCGGCGCGACAGTGCTCGTGACGCGCGTCGTGCCGGGCGGGTTCGTGCCCGCGCAGGACAAGGAGTATCTCGTCGCGTTCGCGCAGCTGCCCAACGGCGCGACGCTCGATCGCACGGAGCAGGTGATTCGCGAAATGAACGACATCGCGATGAAGCAGCCGGGCGTCGAGCACGCCGTGGCGTTTCCGGGCTTGTCCGTGAACGGCTTCACCAACAGCTCGAGCGCGGGCATCGTATTCGTGGCGCTGAAGCCGTTCAAGGAGCGCGGCTCGCGCGCCCTTTCGGCCGGCGCGATCGCGGGTGCGCTGAACCAGAAGTATGCGGGTATCAAGGAAGCGTTCGTCGCCGTGTTCCCGCCGCCCCCGGTTCTGGGGCTCGGCACGCTCGGCGGCTTCAAGCTGCAGATCGAGGACCGCGGCGCGCTCGGCTATACGGAGCTCGACAAAGTCACTCAGGCGTTCATGCAGCGCGCCCGCAGCGCTCCCGAGCTCGGCCCGCTCTTCACGAACTATCAGATCAACGTGCCGCAGCTCAACGTCGATCTCGATCGCGTGAAGGCCAAGCAGCTCGGCATTCCGGTGACGGATGTATTCGACACCATGCAGGTCTATCTCGGCTCGTTCTACGTCAACGACTTCAACCGCTTCGGCCGCGTTTATCAGGTGCGCGTGCAAGCCGATGCGCCGTTCCGTGCGCGGCCCGACGACATCTTGCAGTTGAAGACGCGCACGGCCACGGGCGAAATGGTGCCACTCTCGTCGCTCGTCACGGTGACGCCGACGTTTGGCCCCGAGATGGTCGTCCGCTATAACGGCTTCACGGCCGCGGACATCAACGGCGGCCCGGCGCCGGGCTATTCGTCGGGACAGGCGCAAGCCGCGATCGAGCGCATCGCCGCGGAAACGCTGCCGCGCGGCGTGAAGTTCGAGTGGACCGATCTGACGTATCAGCAGGTGTTGGCCGGCAACTCGGCGATCTGGGTCTTCCCGATCAGCGTGCTGCTCGTGTTCCTCGTGCTGGCGGCGCTCTACGAGAGCCTCACGCTGCCGCTCGCCGTGATCCTGATCGTGCCGATGAGCGTGCTTTCGGCGCTCACAGGGGTCTGGCTGCTGCGCGGCGACAACAACATCTTCACGCAGATCGGGTTGATGGTGCTCGTGGGACTGGCCTCGAAAAACGCGATCCTGATCGTCGAGTTCGCGCGCGAGCTCGAGCATGACGGCCGCACGCCGATCGCGGCGGCAATCGAAGCGAGCCGCCTGCGTCTGCGTCCGATTCTCATGACGTCGATCGCATTCATCATGGGTGTCGTGCCACTCGTGCTGTCGACGGGGGCGGGCTCGGAAATGCGCCATGCGATGGGTATCGCCGTGTTCTTCGGGATGCTCGGCGTCACGTTGTTCGGGCTCATGTTGACGCCGGTCTTCTATGTGGTGCTGCGTACGCTTGCGGGCGGCAAGATCCACGTCGCGGGCAAGGACTCGAATGCCGATTCGGATGAGAAAGTCCGCGCCATGTCCGTCTCGGACGCATAAGGTTGGGAGAACAAATGAATAAGCGATATGCAACGGTCGGCGGCGCGAACAAGGGGCTCGGTTTGCGCGCCGTGGCGGGAGGCGTCCTGCTCGCGCTCTTCATGACCGCCTGCTCGGTCGAGCCGACTTATCAGCGACCGCAGGTCGACGTGCCCGCCGCGTTCAAGGAAGCAGGGCCGGCGGCCGTCCCGGGCGCATGGAAACCGGCGCAGCCGTCCGACGCGGAGCCGCGTGGGCAATGGTGGACGATCTTCGGCGATGCGACGCTGAATCAGCTCGAGGACGAAGCGCTCGCCGCGAACCAGGATCTGAAGGCGGCCGCGGCTCGCGTGCGCCAATCGCGTGCCGCGCTCGCCGCGGCGCGCTCGGCCTGGTTCCCGGAGATCGATGCGGGTTTCGGGCCGACGCGCGAGCATGCCTCGCCCGCCTCGCAGTTCCTGCCGCAGAACACCAACATGCCGACGGCGACGCTATGGCGTGCGCAAACGACGGTGTCGTACGAGGCCGATTTGTTCGGCCGCGTGGGCTCGAACGTATCGGCGGCGCGCGCGGACTCGCAGCAAAGCGAGGCGCTTTATCGTTCGGTCCAGCTTGCGTTGCAGGCCGACGTCGCGTCGAACTACTTCCAACTGCGCGAGCTCGACACGGAGCGTGATCTCTACAGCAAGACCATTGCGCTGCGCGAGGAGGGGGTGAAGCTCACTCAGCACCGGTTCGACGAGGGCGAAGTGAGCGAGCTCGATCTCTCGCAGGCGAAGAACGAGCTGGCGACCACGCGCGCCGAAGCGGTCGGGGTGGAGCGGCAGCGCGCCGCCGCCGAGCATAGCCTTGCGATTCTGCTCGGCAAGACGCCGGCTGCGTTCAGCTTCGCGCAGCAGCCGCTCGTGCCCGTCACCGCGCGCGTGCCGCCGGGTCTGCCTTCGGCGCTGCTCGAACGGCGTCCCGACATCGCGGCCGCCGAGCGTGCGATGGCCGCGGCGAACGCGCGTGTCGGATTGGCGAAGTCGGCCTTCTTCCCGAAGCTCGACATCACGGGTGCGTTCGGTTATGAATCGGCGACGCTCGGCGATCTGTTCATGTGGTCGAGCCGTTCGTTCCTGCTCGGGCCGTTCGCCGGCACGGCGCTGACGCTGCCGCTCTTCGACGGCGGCCGCCGCAAGGCGCAGCTCGCGCAGGCGCGCGCGCAGTACGACGAGGATGTCGCGAACTACCGCTCGCAGGTGCTCACGGCGTTCCGCGAGGTCGAGGACAGTCTGGCCGATTTGCGCTTGCTCGACGATCAGATCCGCGCGCAGAACGATGCCGTAGCCGCGGCTCAGCGTGCTGAGCATTTGTCGCAGACGCAGTACCGGGAAGGGCAGGTCAATTATCTCGACGTGCTCGACAGTGAGCGGTCCGTGCTGACCGCGCAGCGGCAGGCGAGCCAGCTTGCGGGGGCGCAGGCGGTCTCGACGGTGACGCTCATTCGCGCATTGGGCGGTGGTTGGGGTGACGTAAGCGCGGCAGCCGCGAGCGCGACGACCACGCAGCAAGTCGCCAAGCAGTAGCAACGGTAGCCTGAAGATTGGAACCTGTCTCTGTCGGAGCCTATCGGAATCTCGAGCGCGCTGCCCGTGACCGCGAGTTGCGGGTGGCGCGTACCGGGCACTCAGTCATTCGCCTTCGGGCTTCAAAAATAGCTCGTGCATCGGCGCAAAGTGCGCGTAAAGCGGCAGGATTGCGCCGCCCATGGCGCGCGCGTCCGCGCCGATCGTCCCTTCGAGCAGCTGCGGTCTGACCATCCCTTCCCACTCGATGCGATCGAGCTCACGCTGCGTGCGGCGAATGATTTCACGCGCGAGTTGCCGATCGATTTCGCCATCGATGATGACGGCCTCGAGGTCGAGCAGCGCCGTCGACGTTGCCACCGTCGAGGCGATGGCCGCGCACGCTTCGTCGAGCCATTGCTCCGTCACCGCCCATAGTTGCGCGTCGAATGCGCGATGATCATGCGCAGCGGCGGCGGGCGCGCCGGCCGCGCTCATGCGCTGCTCGAGCACGAAACCCGATGCCGCGTGCAGCAGTTGTTTCGGCGTCCTGCCATTGCTGGCTGGCAGCGGGATCGAGCCGACGGCACCCGCGTTGCCGTGCGGCCCGCCGTGCAGTCGCCCATCGATGACGAGCCCGCCGCCGATGAACGTGCCGACGAACAGATAAAGAAAACTGCGGATATTGCGGCCCTGGCCCATCACGAGTTCCGCGGCGCAGGCGGCCGTCGTATCCTTCGCGAACTCCACGGGGAGTCCCGTCATCGCTTCAATACGCGCGCGGATGTCGATCGCGTTCCAGCTTTCCAGCGCGTTGGGCGGCGCACCGAGAAATTCGCGCCATCCGCCGAGCCACAGCGGCGCGGCAACACCGACGCCGACGATCTTTGCGGCCTCCTCCCCGAGCGTTGCGCGCACGCGCGCAAGTTTCTGCTCGAGCGCCGGAAACAATACATGCGGGTCCGGGTAGTCGTATTCGAGCACGTCCCGACTGCGAACGCGGCCGACGAAGTCCATCGTCAGCACATCGAGGCTGCGCCGGCCGACCTTGATTCCGACTGTATAGGCGCCGTCGGCCCGCAACGCGATCGGCACGGACGGCTGCCCAATCCGTCCGCGCAGGCGCGCCTGCTTTTCGAGCAGCCCATCGTCGATGAGCCGTTCGACGATCATCGACGCCGTCTGCATGCTGAGCCGCGTGAGCCGCGCAACATCAGCTTTAGGCAATGGGCCGTGCAGCCGGATCGCCTGCAGCACGATGCGCTCGTTGAACTGCCGCATGCCGACCTGGTTAGATCCGACGGGGCGCGTGCCATGCGGCTGCGAGCGCTCGTTCATGATCAAGTCCATGCGCGTGCCGCGACGATCGGATTCGGGCAACGCTTCATGCGATCGCCTTGACGTCCGCTTCCTTGGCGCCAGTCATGATCGCAACAGCCTCCGACATGTGAATGTCCTTCGTCTTGACGAGCGCGGCACGACGACCGAGGCGCTGGATATGGATCCGATCGGCAACTTCGAAGACGTGCGGCATGTTGTGGCTGATCAGGATCACGGGCAATCCGCGATCGCGCACGCGCCGGATGAGCTCGAGCACCATGTTGCCTTCCTTGACCCCGAGCGCGGCCGTCGGCTCGTCCATGATCACGACGTGGCGCGCGAAGGCGGCGCTGCGCGCGACGGCGACGCCCTGGCGCTGGCCGCCGGAAAGCGTTTCGACGGGCTGCCGCATCGAACGGATGCCGATCTGCAAGTCCTTCATATGGGCTGTCGCTTCATCGAGCATGCGCCGCTTGTCGATCATTTTCAGCAGCGAGCCGCGCCAGCCGGGCATGCGGCGCTCGCGACCGAGAAAGAGGTTTTCGGCGATCGTCATCGCCGGCGCAACCGCGAGTTCTTGATAAACCGTTTCGATGCCGTTCTCGCGCGCGTCGAGCGGGCTGCGGAAGTGCACCGCCTTGCCGTCGAGGAGGATTTCGCCCTCATCGGGCACGGCCGCGCCCGAGAGCGCCTTGATCAGCGAGGATTTGCCCGCACCGTTGTCGCCGATGACGGCGAGAATTTCACCGGGCATCACTTCGAAATCGCAACCGTCGAGCGCGGTCACCTGGCCGTAGCGCTTGACGAGGCCCCGGGCCTCGAGCACGGGAGTGGCGGGACGGGTAGAGGATGTCGACATGGCGTTACCTGTGATGAAGAGGGGCTTAGGCGCGACGATGCGAAAGCTTATCGGCGGCGACGGCGAGGATCACGAGGATGCCGGTGATCAGCACCTGGTAGACCGACGAGACGCCCATCAGCGTGAGGCCGTTGCGAAACACGCCGACGATCAGTGCGCCGAGCAGCGTGCCGACGATTGAGCCGCGTCCGCCGAAGAGACTCGTGCCGCCGAGCACCACCGCTGTGATGCTGTCGAGGTTTTCCGTCTGGCCGGCTTGCGGATCGCCCACACCGGTTCTCGAAACAAGCAGCAGTGCGGCGATCCCATAGATGAGACCGGCAATCGAATAGACGGCGATCAGAATGCGCTGTGAGGAAAGGCCCATCAGCCGCGCGGCTTCTGGGTTGTTGCCGAGCGCGTAGAGATGGCGGCCCGGCACGGTGTTGCGCAGCACGAACCATGTGACGAGGTACATGACGAGCGCAAGGACGGTGCCGTATGTCACCTCGGCCGGCCCGACACGGAACGTATTGCCGAGGAACATCATGGCGTCGGGCAGGCTCGAGACCGTTTCGGCATTCGAATAGATCTGCGTCAGCGCAAAGGCGATATTCAGCGTGCCGAGCGTGACGATGAACGAAGGCAGCTTGATGCGCGTGACGAGGACACCGTTTAGGAGCCCGAACAAAGTACTCGCGCCGATGCCGCACAGAATGGCGATGACCGGCGGCACACCGAGATTGACGGCGAACTTCGTCATGACGATGGAGCCGAATGCCATCAGCATGCCGCACGAGAGGTCGATGCCGGCCGTGAGCACGATGAGTGTCTGGCCGATTGCGATCACGGCGACGACCATCGTCTGCTGAAGAATCAGCGAGAAATTCTGGAACGACAGAAAGCGATGGCTTTGCGAGACGAAGAATGCGCACGCGGCGATGAGCGCGATCAGCGGGCCGGCTTCGGCGAGCGTCGGCATGCGGTGCTGATGGCTGTGCGGGACGGGGGCCGGTCCAACCGGCCGAACGGATCGAGTCGTCATGATGCGTCTCTCGTAGAGGCTTCCGATGACCGCCGGGGCCTAGCTTCGACCTCGGCGGCGCTTCCATGGAGGATTACTGGCCCCAGCAATTCTCGAGGCCGAATTTCGTGTCTTTGCTGTCGATGCCCGACATCGGCTTGTCGGTGATGAGCGTGACGCCCGTGTCGGTGTAACCCGAGACCTTCTTGCCGGTCTTCGCGTACTCGACCCCGGCGTCGACGCCGAGCGAAGCCATCTTGAGCGGATACTGCTGCGCGGTCGCAGCGATCATGCCGGCTTTGACGTTGCGCACGCCTTCGCAGCCGCCATCGATCGAGACGATCATCACGTCCTTATCCTTGCCCGCGGCCTTCAGTGCGCGATAGGCGCCGGCGGCGGCGGGCTCGTTGATCGTGTAGACGACGTTGATGTCGGGCACTTTTTGCAGGCAGTTCTCCATTGCTGCTTGCCCCTTGGCTCGGTCGCCGCGCGTGTCCTGACTGCAGACGATGCTCGGATCCCCGTCCTTGATGCCGAAGCCCTTCAGGAAGCCGTTGTGCCGAAGCACGCCGACGGAGATGCCGGGCGCGAGATCGAGCGTCGCGATCTTGGCGGGCTTGTTGCCCAGCGCGGCCTTCGCATAGGCGCCGATCAGCTCGCCGGCCTTGAAGTTGTCGGTGGCGAAGAGGGCATCGGTTGCGCTTTGCGGATCGGTCGGCGTATCGAGTGCGATCACCATGACGCCGGCTTTGCGCGCTTTCTCGATCGACGGCACGATCGCTTTCGTATCGCTCGGCGTGATCAGAATCGCCTTGGCCCCGGCAGTGGTCATGTTTTCGAGCGCCGTCACCTGCGCGGCGTTGTCGCCATCGAACTTGCCGGCGGCGGTGAGTAGCTTGGCGCCGTCTTTCTGAGCGGCGGACTCGGCGCCTTGCTTCATCTTCACGAAGAACGGATTGGTATCGGTCTTCGTGATCAGGCCGACAGTCGGCTGGTCGGCAGCGAGCGCGTTGCCGATGCCGATGCCCATGATGGCCGAACCTGCGGCGCAAAGCACCGCGATCCGTTTGACGGCCGGGTAGGGACGGGTTTTCATCGAATACTCCTCCTCCGATGGATATAAATCGGTTGTTGTTGGTCGATCGAACGACTGGGGCGACTAAATCAAGTCGTGTGATTTAGTACAGCAGGACGCGCTGAGCGAGTCAAGGAAGGCGGTTGGACGCGGCGCGCAAACTCAGCGCGCGTCTGAGCGGCTCATCGGCTTGCTCGCCGGGGCTCCGCGCGCAATGCTGCGCTGCGACAAACAAGTGTCGATCTAGGGGTAAATCAGGAGGGGGCGGTTTGCGGTAGCTGCTTACCGCATTGGCCTCAATCGATGGGGAGAAAGCGGCGCGCGAAATGGCGCCGCTCGAGACAATCGGCTTCTCTCAGGCTGCTTGAGCGGGTGCGGCTGCGTGGGAGACGGCTATCGTTTGCTTGTGCGCGGCTTTTTTCGTCTTGCCCGCGCGAGACGGTGGCTGGCAAGCGCCACAGACGACGTTGTGCTGCAACTCGTGCTTGTGCGCGATGAACTTGCCCCCGCAGCGACAGCACGGCGTCAATTGCAGCATGTCGGCGTCGAAGAAGCGCACGAGTGTCCAGGCGCGCGTGAGATCGAGCACGGGCTCGCATTCGCCATGCTTACAGTGCTCGAGGTAAAGCCGATAGCCCTTCGTCAGTGCATCGAGATGAGAGCAGCCGGCCTCGTTCTTCAGGAAGAGGTAGGTGTTGTAGAACAGCGACGCATGAATGTTCGCGAGCCAGGTCATGTACCAGTCTGAAGAGAACGGCAGCATGCCCTTGGGCGGCGATACACCCTTGATTTCGCGGTAGAGCCGGATCATGCGGTCCCGCGAGAGAGACAGCTCGCTCTCGAGCACCTGCATGCGAGCACCAAGCTCGATCAGTGCGATCGCGCGGAACACCTCTTGGGCATCTTCGGTAAGACTCTTCTTCTGAGCCATGACCCGCTCCTTACGCAAACTGCTCGGCCGGTTGTCCCGCAAGCAGGATCGCCGTGTGCGTGGACGCAATCTCGGCATTCTTCGCCGTCTGCGTCAGCGCGCTCAGCATCGCGTGATCGTTGAACCGGAAGCTGCACAAGAGCTGATGCGCCGACGAAAGCTTCACGCATTGCGCAAGCGACAGCCCGGCGAGCAGATCGGCGAGCTCCGACGACAACCCCAGGCGGAACATGCCGATGGCTTTGTCCTCGCGCAGCATCCGTTGCGCAAGCATGATGTACGAAAGATTGATTTCGCGGATAGAGTCCAGCGTCTCACTGCTGTGGTCCATTTCTCACGCTTCCAAAGCCCCGTTGGTTGTCCCAGGTAATTTATACCTTGTAGTTTTTTCTCCTATGGCCCGCTTGGTCAGGGCGGAACCTATTTCCCGGTTTGATACAAGGCGTTACATCTTGTAACAACCGGTGAGGTGCATTGTACGAATACGTTTGCGCGAAATCAATCCCTTCCCAAAAATGTAGGAAAAAAGATACCTGTTGCTTTGCGGCAATTTTTTCATAAACATGTAACAGGAAATTTTGACCGGCATTCGTAAGATATGCTTTCTGGAAAGGTGAATGTAAGTTTCGCCTATAAATTGAAACCGTTTCCCCGCGTAGCGGCGGAAAAATTTGCGTTGTGGCGGCGGGTCGCCGCGCGCTTGGGGCTCTCGAGGCTCAACGGCGGGCGTGGGCGGGATGTCGGGGGAATGAGAGCTGCACGGAGGCAGCCCGTGAGCGGAGCAGGGAGTTGACTGCGGCACTGCGGCGATCCGCTGGATGTGGAGCGCCCAGCGGCTCGAGCGCGATGCGGTGGATGACCGCTTCGTTGTTCTTCTTTTCGGTCGAGAGACGTCGTGCCGCTTCAGTGAACCGAGGAAGGATGGCGCGCGAGCGGCGTGACGGCGATCTCGAGGTAGGGGAAGAGCGGCAGATTCGAAAGCAGCGTATGAAGTTCGTCGTTCGATTCGACATCGAAGATGCTGTAGTTCGCGTACTCGCCGACGATTCGATAGAGCTGCGGCCATTTGCCCTCGCGTTGCAGCCTCTGCGAGTAGGCCTTCTCGCGCGCCTTGATTTCCTCGGCCTGATCGGCGGGCATATCGGACGGCAGATGCACGTCCATTCTGACGAGATAGAGCATGACGTTCCTTTGATCGAATGGTTGAACGAACGGGGCCAGGGCTCAGGCAGAAACAGCGCCGGGCACCGTCATACGTTTCGCGTCGCGCCGGTAGTGGGCCAGTTTGTCTTCGTCGATTGCCACACCGAGGCCCGGTCCCTCGGGAAGCTGAAGCGTGAAGTCACGATAGACGGGGCGCTCCTGCACGATGTCGTCTTTCAACAGCAAGGGTCCGAAGAGCTCGGTTCCCCATGCGAGCTGCGGTAGCGCGGCGAAGCAATGCGCCGCGGCGGTCGTGCCGATGCTGCCTTCGAGCATCGTTCCGCCGTAAAGCGCGACGCCCGCGGCATCGCCGATCGCCGCCGTGCGAAACGTTTCGTAGATGCCGCCCGCCTTCGAGATCTTGAGCGCAAACACATCGACGGACGCGCCGCGCACGAGCTCGATCGCGTCCGCCGGTCCCGTGAGCGCTTCGTCGGCCATGATCGGAACGACGAAGCGTGCGGCAAGGCGGGAAAGCGCCGCGCGCTGCTCGCGTGGAGTCGGCTGCTCGATCAGATCGATGCCCGCGGCTTCCAGCATGGCAATGCCGTTCGCCGCCTCGGCCTCGTTCCAGGCCTGGTTGACGTCGACAGTGACACGCGCGCGCTCGCCCAGCGCGCGCTTGATCGCGGCCGCATGGGCGACGTCGTCGCGCAGCGCGCGCCGGCCGATCTTGAGCTTGAACGTATCGTGCCGCCGCTCGGCCAGCAGTTGCTCGGCTTCGTCGATGTCGCGCTTCGTTTCGCCGCTCGCGAGCGTCCATAGCACCGGCAGTGCCGTGCGTACCGCACCGCCGAGCAACGTCGAGAGCGACACGCCGAGCCGCTTGGCTTCGGCATCGAGCAACGCGGTTTCGAGCGCGCTTTTCGCGAAGCGATTGCCGCGCGCCACTTTGTTCAAGCGCGCCATCGCCGCTTTGACGTTCGTCGCGTCGATGCCGATCAAGGCCGGCGCCAGGTAAGTATCGATAGTGAGCTTGATGCCTTCAGGACTTTCGTCGCCGTAGGACAGCCCCCCGATCGTCGTCGCTTCGCCGATGCCTTCGACATCGTCGCTGCAGCGCACGCGCACGATGACGAGGGTCTGTTGCCGCATGGTCGCCATCGCGAGCTGATGGGCGCGGATGGTCGGCAGATCGACGAGGACTGCCTCGATGGAATGGATGCTTGCATTCATGCTGTGGCCGATAAGGTCGAATCGTTCGGCTGCAGTATGCGATGCGGCATCGCGCGATGTCCAAGACCGTTATCGTCTGGTTCGATACCCCTCCGGTATCGAGCCGTCGCGATGCGGCGAGGATGGACGTTGGCTATTGACGCTCGTGCGGCGGCAGATAGTCGATCCCTTCTTCGGCGTAGAGGTCGTAGATCAGATCGAGCATCGAGCGAATATCTTCCGATTCGTCGAGCATGCGCATGCTCATGATGATCGGCGAGACGAGCTTCGGATCGTCGAGCTCGTGATAGCTCACGTCGTCGCGCTTGAGCCCGTGCACGCTCTGCGGCACGACCGTGACGCCGACGCCCGCGGCCACGAGACCGAGCGCGACTTGCAGCTCGCGCGCTTCGTAGGTATGCGCGGGCTCGAGCCCGCGATCGTGGAAAGCGGCGAGCACCTGGTCCGCATAGCTCGGCCGCGGTGCCTTCGGGTAAACGATCAGCGTATCGTCGACGAGATCGTGCAGCGCGAGTTGCGGCTTGCCCGCCGAGAGCGGGTGGCCGAGCGGCAACGCGGCAATCAGACGCTCCTCGCGCAGGACGACGCGGCGCACGCTGGGATCCTCGAGCCGTATGCGGCCGAACCCCACGTCTATGCGGCCTTCCTTGAGCGCCTTCATCTGATCCATCGTCGACATTTCGTGAAAACTCAACTCGACGGCGGCGTTCTCCGCGCGAAAACGACGAATGACTTTCGGCAGCATGCCGTAGAGCGTGGAGCCGACGAAGCCGATCGAGAGGCTGCGCTCGATCTTGCCGACGCGCTTCGTCATGGCCTCGAGTTCCGACATCTGCGCGAGCAGCTGCATCGCATGGGAGTAGAAGAAACGGCCGGCGTCCGTGAGCTTCAAGGGACGCGCGTCGCGCTCGAAGAGCTGGACGCCGAGATTTTCTTCGAGCTGCTGGATCTGCCGGCTGAGCGGCGGCTGCGCAATATGAAGCCGTGCCGCGGCGCGCGTGAAGTTGCGTTCCTCCGCCACGGCGACGAAATAACGGAGATGGCGCAGCTCCATGAGCATACCTCTGCGATATCGAATGGATACTAAAACGGTGTTGGACGCCGCCGATTGGCGCTAATTATCCTTCAGTTACGGATTGCCGCCTATCGGCTCATACCTTTCGAGCATCGAAGGGGCAGTGGATGGCGCAGGCGGCTTGCCGTCGTGGGGACGGCCGACAACGGAGACAGATCAGGAGCAGACAATGAAGCATGCAGAAATCGAGGCCCTCGTGAAAGGGTTCATCGTCGATACGGCCAAGGGCGAAGCCGACCCGCGCGTTCAGCAGGTGGTGCTGCGCCTGGCGACCGACCTTTTCAAGGCCATCGAGGATCTCGACTTGAGTCCGACCGAAGTATGGAAGGGCATCGAATACTTCTCGGAGGCGGGCGCGAAGCAAGAGCTCGGGCTGCTCGCGGCCGGTCTCGGCCTCGAACGCTTTCTCGACATCCGCATGGACGAGGCCGAGGCGAAGGCTGGGATTAGTGGCGGCACGCCTCGCACGATCGAGGGCCCGCTCTACGTCGCGGGCGCGCCGGAAAGCGTCGGCTTCGCGCGGCTCGACGATGGTTCGCAGGCCGACGAGGGCGATGTTCTATTCATGCAAGGCACCGTGTTCGGCGCGAACGGCAAGCCGCTGCCCGGTGCGCGAGTCGAAGTCTGGCACGCCAATCTGCTCGGCAACTATTCGTTCTTCGACAAGACGCAACCGGAGTTCAATCTGCGCCGCACGATCGTGACCGATGCGGATGGGCGATACCAGTTTCGCAGCATCGTTCCCGTCGGCTACGCCTGTCCTCCCGGCGGCACGACGCAGCGCCTGCTCGACAAGCTCGGCCGCCATGGCCGCCGGCCCGCGCATATCCACTTCTTCGTCTCGGCGCCAGGGCATCGCAAGCTGACAACGCAGATCAACATCGACGGTGACGCCTACCTTTGGGACGACTTCGCATTCGCCAGCCGCGAAGGGCTCGTGCCGCCGATCGAACGCATTTCGTCCGCGGAGCAGCTTGCGCGGCATGGCGTCGACAAGCCGTTTGCCTCGATTGATTTCGACTTCCACCTGAATGTCGACAACGCGGCGGCGCCCGCCGTCGAAGTCGAGCGCAAGCGGGCGGCGGTGTAGGAGGTCGGCGCGCGCGCACACGCGGCGCGACTGATTGCCCCAGGACGGCGCACCGGCCGCCGTCCGTTCGAGACTCACCCGGAGATATCACTCATGATCCCGATCCATCCGGATCGCAGCCCCCGGCTTGCCCGAAGCATCGACGATTATCTCGTCGAAGACCGCGAGCGCGGCGATTACAGGTTGCATCGAAGCGCTTTCACGGATCCGGCGCTCTTCGAGCTCGAGATGCGAACTCTGTTCGAAGGCAGCTGGATCTATCTTGCCCATGAAAGCCAGATCGCCGAGAAGAACGACTATTACTCGACGCACATCGGCCGGCAACCGATCTTCATTGCGCGCAACCGACAGGGCGAGCTCGGTGCGTTCATCAATGCCTGCACGCATCGCGGCGCGATGCTTTGCCGGCGCAAGCATGGCAACAAGGCGACCTACACATGTCCGTTCCACGGCTGGACATTCAACAACAGCGGCAAGCTGCTGAAGGTGAAGGATCCCGAAGAGGCCGGCTACCCCGAATGCTTCAACCGCGAGGGCTCGCATGACCTCAAGCGCGTGCCCCGTTTCGAGAACTACCGCGGGTTTCTCTTCGGCAGCCTGAATGCCGACGTGCCGCCTCTTGTCGAGCACCTTGGCGAGGCTGCGCACATCATCGATATGATCGTCGATCAATCCGAACATGGCCTCGAAGTGCTGCGCGGCTCGTCGACCTATACGTATGAAGGCAATTGGAAGCTGACCGCCGAGAACGGTGCCGACGGCTATCACGTCTCGTCGGTGCATTGGAATTACGCGGCCACGACGAATCGCCGCAAGCAGGAGGCCGGCCGCATCGACGACGTCCGCGCGATGGACGCCGGGAACTGGGGGCGCCAGGGCGGAGGCTTCTATGCGTTCGAGCGTGGCCACATGCTCTTATGGTCACGTTGGGCCAATCCCGAGGACAGGCCCAACTACGGCCGGCGCGAGGAACTGGCCGGGCGTTGCGGCGCCGAGAAGGCGGACTGGATGATTCGCAACTCGCGCAATCTCTGTCTCTATCCGAACGTCTACCTGATGGATCAATTCAGCTCGCAGATCCGCGTGCTGCGGCCGCTTTCCGTCGACAAGACCGAGGTCACGATCTATTGCATTGCCCCGAAGGGCGAGCCTGACGCAGAGCGTGCCCATCGTATTCGGCAGTACGAGGACTTTTTCAACGTCAGCGGAATGGCAACGCCCGACGATTTGGAGGAGTTCCGCTCGTGCCAGCAAGGCTACGCCGGTATCGCCGTCGAATGGAACGACATGTGTCGCGGCTCGACACATTGGCTCGAAGGGCCCGACGAAGCGGCGCGCAAGATCGGATTGAAGCCGCTCTTGAGCGGCGTGAAAACCGAAGACGAGGGGCTTTATACGATTCAGCACCGTTATTGGGTCGAGACGATGAAGAAGGCCGTGGCGGCGCAGGGGAGTCAAGCATGAGCACCGTGACGATGAACGACATTCAGGCGTTTCTCCATCGCGAATGCCGTCTTCTCGACGACAAGCTCTGGGACGAGTGGCTCGAGTGTTATCACCGCGACGCCGTCTTCTGGATGCCCTCATGGGACGATGACGACAATCTCGTCGCGGATCCGCAGCGCGAGGTTTCGCTTATCTATTACCCGAATCGTCAGGGCCTCGAAGACCGTGTCTTCCGCATCAAGACGGAACGCTCGAGCGCGACGATGCCCGATACCCGCACGTCGCACAACCTCAGCAACATCGAGCTCGAGAACGAGGCCGGCGGCGTCTGCACGGTGCGCTTCAACTGGCATACGCTGAGCCATCGCTATAAGACGACGTTCAGCCATTTCGGCATGTCGCGCTACGTCATCGACTTTACAGGCGAACGACCGCTCGTTCGCAATAAGTATGTAGTCCTGAAGAACGACTACATCAATCAATTGATCGACATCTATCACGTCTGAGCGCATTCGTGCTCGGGAGCAGTGCGACTATGGAACACCGCATTGCGCTTCACTTCGAAGACGGAGTGACTCGATTCATCTTCTGCCGCGACGGCGAGACGCTTGCCGACGCTGCCTATCGCCAGGGAATGAACATTCCGCTCGATTGTCGCGACGGCGCATGCGGCACTTGCCGCAACCGATGCGAGTCGGGGCGCTACGACCTTCCGGAGTCGAGCTACATCGAGGATGCGCTGACAGCCGAGGAAGCCGAACAAGGCTACATCCTCGCGTGTCAGACACGGCCGCGTTCGGATTGTGTCATTCAGGTGCCGGCGTCATCGACAGTTTGCAAGACCGGCGGAGGGCGGTATGAGGGCCTGATCGCGGAGGTCGGCAAGCTTTCGGAATCGACACTGCACTTTTCGATCGCGCTTGATGATCCGGCGCAATTGGGCTTCTTGCCGGGCCAGTACGTCAAAGTCGAAATACCGGGAACCGGGCTCGCGCGTTCGTATTCGTTCAGCTCGATGCCGGGCGCGGAGCAAGCGGCATTCGTCGTCCGCAATGTACCGGACGGCCGAATGAGCCGCTATTTGAGCGAAGTCGCGAAGCCCGGCGAGCGTATTTCGTTTTCAGGTCCGTATGGCAGCTTCTATTTGCGGGAGCCTCAGCGTCCCCTGCTGTTTCTTGCAGGGGGAACGGGGATCGCTCCGTTTCTCTCGATGCTCGGCACGCTCGCCGAGAAGCGACCGTCGCAGCCGGTCCGGCTCGTCTACGGCGTGACGCGCGAGATCGATCTCGTCGCGATCGAGGACATCGAAGAGGCGGCGGCGAAACTCTCAGACTTCGCTTATCGAACGTGCGTCGCCGATGCGGCGAGTGGGCATTCGCGCAAGGGGTACGTGACCGCGCACGTCGATGACGATTGGCTTCACGGCGGCGATGTGGACGTTTATCTCTGCGGTCCGGTGCCGATGGTCGATGCGGTGCGCGGCTGGATGAACGAACGGAACATCACGCCGGCGAACTTCTACCACGAAAAGTTTTCGGCGAGCAGCGCGTCATGAAGCCGATGATTTTCGCGGGCCGTTTCGAGGGGAAGACGATGATCGTGACCGGCGCGGCGCAGGGGATCGGCCGCGGCGTTGCGGTTCGCGCCGCGCGTGAAGGCGCGGCGGTCGTTCTTGTCGATCGATCGGATTTTGTCTATGACGTCGCGGACGGTATCGCCAAAGAGGGCGGCGTGGCGCACGCGTGCATCGCTGATCTTGAAACGTATGCCGGTGCGTGTGCGATGACGCGTTTCGCGATCGAGACGTGCGGGCGCATTGACGTATTGATCAACAACGTCGGCGGGACCATCTGGGCGAAGCCGTACGAGGCGTACGAAGAGGCGCAGATCGAGGCCGAGGTGAGGCGTTCGCTGTTTCCGACGCTCTGGTGTTGCCGCGCCGTGTTGCCCGAGATGCTGCGGGCGAAGCGCGGAGCGATTGTCAACGTTTCGTCGATTGCGACGCGCAGCATCCATCGCGTGCCTTATGCGGCGTCGAAGGGCGGCGTCAATGCGCTGACGGTGAGCCTCGCCTTCGAGCATGCCGGCAGCGGCATACGCGTCAACGCGGTGGCGACCGGCGGAACGAACGCGCCGCCCCGGCGCGTGCCGCGTAATGCCGAACAGCCGAGCGCGGAGGAGACGCGCTGGTATGAGGCCATCGTCGAGCAGACGATCGCGACGAGCCTCATGCATCGGTACGGCACGATCGAGGAGCAGGTCGGGGCGATCTTGTTTCTTGCTTCGGATGAGGCCTCTTACATTACAGGCACGGTGCTGCCTGTCGGGGGGGGGCGACCAGGGGTGACCACCAGAGGTGACATGGTCCTATTTCCGGCTCTGTAGGACCCCGATTCCGAACAGTCGCGGGTATATCTGCCCGCGTCTGACTGTGTGACGCCGACGCACCGCTGCTTTGCGGATAGTTTGAACCAGGTTTGCGGCTAACGCAGCTCAGGCGGACATGTCCACAGTTGCGGAGAGCCCGAATGGCATCACTGGTCGACCATGCATCGCTTTATCGGGAGGCGTTGCGTTTCCCGTCATTTCAAAAATTGTTGATCGGCCAAGGCCTGTCAATGGCAGGCGATGCGGTGTGCCTGACAGCGCTTCCTGTTGCCATGCTTCATTCTGGCTTCAGCGGGTGGATGTTCGGGCTTGTGATGGCGGCGGTTGGACTTGGCTCAGTCATCGGTGCATTGGCGGGGGGAATGCTGGCGGATCGTGGATCGCCGAAGCATATTCTCATCGCGACAGACGCCGCCAGAGGGGCGGCACAAATCGCTGCTGCTACGCTCATCGTATTTGGCGCACCATCGTGGAGCTTAGTACTCGTTTATCTGGCATTTGGGATTGGGATCGGCGTTTCTCGCCCATGTACCCAAGTTTTGCTGGTCAGTCTGCTGCCCAAGCACGCCCTGGTTGCGGGAAACGGTGCACTTAATTTCCTCGACAATCTGGTAGCCATCGTCTTCCCGGCGACGCTGGGCGTCTTGCTCATCCTGTGGGATCCGGTGTGGGGTGTGGTGATCGACGGCATTACATTTTTCGGTGCTGCGTTTTTCACGGCATTGTTGCCCGACGACGGAAAGCTCCAATCAGGCGACGAGTTTTCGATTCGCGAGGCGTTGCGCGGTCTAACGGTAATCGCGGGCAATCGTGAGTTGTTGTTGGGTTTCGTCGCTACCGTGATCGTGAATGTCCTCTGCTTTCCCGTCTTTCTCGTCGTAGCCCCGTATGCAGTGAGTGAGCGCTTTAGCGACACAATGTGGGGCGTTTGCCTGGCAGCCTCAGGGGTTGGCGCGTGCATCGGATCTGTGATCACGGTACTCGTAGCCGGCCATCGTCACCTGAAGGTAATGGCACTCGCTTGCGGCCTATTGTTGTGTGCAGCGATGGGTCTGTTGGGTATAGGCGGTTCCGCGTGGATGGCGGTCCTGGGAGCGGCGTTTGTCGGCGTTGTCGAAGCATCGTGGCTCACCGGCTGGGCAACTGCCATCCAAACCCATTCGCCAGAAAAGCACCTCGGCAAAGTCGTCGCGGTCGATACGCTTGTTACGAGCGGGGTGCATCCAGTCATCTATCTCGCCGGCGGCCTCGTTGGTGAGGCCCTCGGATACTCGAATACGCTGACCATAACTGCCGTGATCGGTGCGATAGGGACCGCCGCAGTCAGTCTCGCCGCCGTCAAGCGGACCTAATCACCCCTATCAACGGTGATAGTCGACGCTTCACCGTGCCGAGGCTAATCTACCGATCAATCAAGTGCTCCATTCTTTGCATTGCTGTCGGCGAATATTGTAAATATGCTAAAAACCCAAAAATCGTTAGATATCGATTTTCGTAAATCAAAAATACTTGTCTTGACTGGCGGTATAGGCCCTGAGCGCCCCGGATCGCTTCTATCGGGAAAGGAAAATTTAGATAATTTATGTGCGAAATGGAAGGCTTCTTTCATTGCAACGTCCCATATTTTTCACAGTGGGCATCGCCAGAATTCAATGCAAGAATCGTTAATGACGGATTCGATCCGTGTCAAGATCCAAATTGGCAAAATTCAGGTTTCATAAATCCGGAAGAATACAGATTTTGGAGTCGGAGAATATGTGGTCTAGCTTGTTTGCAGTCCATTCTTGCATACACTGGGCGCCTGCCCGAAACGGCATTTGAGCTGCTCCAAGATGCACTGTCTTTTCATGTTTTCGAGATAGAGAAGTCGCAGGTTAAAGGACTTATCTATGATCCGTTTGCAAACTGGGTCGAGCGTCGATTCGAACTTGGCGTGACAGTATTTGCTCGCATCTCCGTTGAATCTTTGGTCGGGAAGGTAAGAGACAATGCGATGGTGATTGCATCGGTTAGCACAGAGATCAGAAATCCGACCATAAGCAACTTGCGGCGCGGCGGACATCTTGTGTTAGTTCATGGATTCGACTCTAGATTCATTCGCTTTCATAATCCATCCGGAGTTTCGCCTTACATGGAAAATGCCACATTGTCGATCGAAGAATTTGACGGGTTTTTTGCTTCGCGAGGAATGCTTGTGACTTTCTAACGGTTTCTGGAGATGATTTTGTGGGGCTTCCGAAAATTACGCGTAGCGCGGACGTGAAGAGGGCCGACGAGTGGGCCTTTTACATGGAATCAGCGCGCGCAAGGGTTGGGCGGGTTGCTGTTCAAACCCCTCTCTTGGAGTCTAGGGATCTGAGTTCGGCGTTGGGCTTTAAATTGCTGGTGAAAGCTGAATCGCTTCAGACTACCGGTTCATTCAAGTTCCGGGGCGTTGCAAACAGAATTCTGCGAGGGGCGGAAACTGAACATGCAAAAGAGTTTTTGACCTGGTCCTCCGGCAACCATGGGGCTGCGCTCGCAGAAGTCTGCCGACTGGTTGGTAGCCATGCGACTGTCGTTGTTCCGCCGTGGATCCCTGCAGAGAAAGCGGCGAATATCGAAGCGAGAGGTGGCGCAGTTGTACGCGCGCCCAAGCACGAGAATATTCCCGAATTCTCAATGGAGCTTGCATCGAAAATCGGAGCATCGGTCGTATCGGCCTACGACGACATCGACGTCATCGCGGGCCAATCGACGGCCATATCAGAGGCGATCATGCAATTGAAGCGGCGCAAGGATAGCTTTGACGCGGACGCAGTCATTGTTCCGTGCGGTAGCGGTAGCCTGGCGGCGGGCGCAGCCCTTGTCTTGAGCGAGACGCCCTCGATCAGGCTGATCGGGGCCGAGCCAGTAAATGCGGCGGATACCAAGGCATCTCTTGAGGTTGGGCGACCTATACCGGGACCATCTGCAGGAGCGACGATTTGCGATGCGCTTCGCAATTCAAAGCCAGGCGGCATGGCCTTTGGCTTGTTGAAGGATGTCGTTTCGAAGATTGTCTTAGTTGAGGACCGTGAAGTCGAAGCCGCAATGCGCTTGATCTTCGAAAAGTTCAAGCTCGTAACAGAGCCGAGCGGTGCCATCGCAATTGCCGCGGCGCTCAACGAAAGCAGGATGCTGCGCGGTTTAGTCGTCATCGCGCTCATTACCGGAGGGAACATCGGGGCGCTTTCGTTTGGCAACGTCCTTGCCGCTGCTGCTGCTGCTGAACTAGCGACATAACGCTCGTCCCGGATTGGCGCCGCTGCCATGGGGTTGTTGCCTGGGGGCCGGATGCGCGCGATCAGCTCGAGGTCTGCCGGCCGCTCGGCGTTGAGATCTATCGGCTTGCACCGTCATTGCTAGACAGTTGGTCGCAGCCGCCCGTCGCGGCATACAAGGGGCAGCACGGGTTGACGCTGAATGAGCCGAACTGGAAGTGCGGCTGTTGATGAACGTTTCCCCGGCCGGCGATCAGCGCCGGCGCTTCCTCTTTGCGCCACTCGGCTCGACCGCCTCGAGCGCCGCGGCGCCATGAGGCTCCTGAGCCACTGACTCACTTTGCAACAGCCCCGAAGACGCCTTCATCGTGTCCGCGTTTCTGCGCGTACGATGAATATCGTGCGTCACGAAGCCCGCATCGTTATCGGGCATGTCGAGCCAGTCGCGGTGCGCCAGCGTCTCGCGGATATCCTTGAGCCCAGCGGCCCAGTGTTCGCGCATCGTCGAAACACCGAACTGATAGTCCTTGTAGTGAGCTTCGTACTTCTGCTGCTGATAAATGAGGTGCAACACGTTGTACCGACGGCCGCACGCAAGGTCTTCCGCCACTTGGCACCAGGGATCGTTCTCACGCACGTCCGCCGGCACCTTTTCGAGCACTTCGCGCAGCACATTCCGGAATCGCTGAGAGCGCTGCATCATGTCGGTAACGAGGCGGGTCCGGCTCGAATACTGAATGTCCTTCACGCGCGAGGCGACTTCGGCGATGTTGTCCGGCACGGGCCCGCGGGCGCTCCAAAGATCGACCTGGAACGCGAGCGTATCCTTGCGCGGCGTCGAGCGCATCACTTCATAGAGCGGCGTGTTCGAGACAACGCCGCCGTCCCAGTAGTGCTCCCCATCGATTTCCACCGCGGCGAAGCCGGGCGGCAACGCCCCCGAAGCGATGAAATGCTCGGGGCGCAACTTCATGCGCGTGTTGTCGAAATAGGCGAAATTGCCAGTCCCGACATTCACGGCGCCCACCGAGACGCGGACCTCGCGCGCGTTGATTCGATCGAAATCGCAGAGCCGCTCGAGCGTGGTCTTGAGATGAGACGTGTCGTACCAGCTCGCCGCGGCCGGATCGCCGGACATCCAGGGCAGCGGTGTCGGCAGCCGCGGCGTGAAGAAACCGTATTGGCCCTGCATCAGCGCGCCGGCCGCCTGAAGCGCGGTAAAGCCCTTGCGCACCATCTCGTTCATATCGAACAGCATTTGTTCGAGAGGCGCGGCAACTGACGGCCAATAGGCGGGCCGGCAAATCGTCTCCCAGAACTCGCGCAATCGTTCGACGCGCTTCGCCGGCGCATTGCCCGCGATGATCGCGGTGTTGAGCGCACCGATCGAGATACCGGAGACCCAGTTCGGCGCGATGCCGGCTTCGTCGAGACCTTCATAGACGCCGGCCTGATAAGCGCCGAGCGCGCCGCCACCCTGCAGTACGAGTGCAATCGTTTCGTAAGGCGGCAGATGAATATGCGCGGGATGTCGGGCCGAGTCGACCTCGACGCCGATCCCGGCATCGTCATCGGCGCGCTTTTCAGCAGGGGCGTGTGGTTTCATTTGGGGTACTAACCAGTCTATATGGAAGGCGCTCGACGATAGAGCGCATCGCGCATCTTAACGCGCGAGGTAATCGTGGACGACCTCACCGAGACCGAGCGTGAGATCGGCGACCAGATGCCGGGCCTCGACGATTTCGAGCACGGGCAAATCGGCGACGGGAGCCAGCGCGTGCGGCGTCAATTGCAAAGCGGCAGGGCCCGTCCATGCGCCCTTCATGACGATATCCGTCAAGTAGTAGCGCACGAGCTCACAAATGCGCGGCGAGCCGTCCACGTGCGGAATGATCTTCAGCAAGTAGTTCGGAGCGGCAAGCCGGTTGCTCTGCTCGACGATATCGAGGTCCTTGTGCTTGTAGCCCATCGTGCCCGTCGCCACGCGCATGGAGCCGTAATCGAGCGTGCCCATCAACGTATCGAGGTGCGTTTCGAGCTTCGGAAACGCCAGCTTCTTTGGAAATCCCCACAGCTCGCGTCCGCCCGCGATCGGCGGATGGTCGTCGAGATACATCGCAAGCGTATAGCCGCCCGGCTTGCCTTCGAACGTCACGGGAATCACCTGGCCGCTTTCGGTGTAATCGCCGAAGCCCGTTGAATCACGCATGCGGATGAACTCGTAATGCACGAGCGGTTCATCGATTTGCAGCGGTTCGGGCACGACTTCGCGCAGGCGATCAGGATCGGTGCGGTAGGTGATGATCAGGAATTCGCGATCGAAGAAGCGGTAGGGGCCGATGGGAAATGCCGGGCTCGTCAGCGGCATCGCAAAGGCGTTTTTTCTTACGCGGTCAGGGCTCATGGGCGCTCGCAAAGAAAAAGCCGACACGGGGTGCGTCAGCGGCACGCACAGAATACGAATGCTTTGTTACAACGGCAACATGCCGCGCTGAAACAGAACGTTGCGTTGCGCGCACCTAATCGGCCGGTTTTTCGCATCGTGCAACACGCTTTTGCGGGCACCGCCGCAAGACTAACGTTGTTCTATATCTTCAGGCAAGCATCGATCTCGGCTATTGGCTCGCGCTTGTCATTGTGCGCATCGAAAATGGCCGAAGTACACTGCGGGTTTAGGTTGCAGATTGTCGTTGTTATGTCCAAGCACTCGGTTACCCCGGCCTCGTTGAGTCTTCGTCAGGCCCGCCAAATCTGGCTCAAGGCGCAAAGACTCGATACGCCCGAACCGTTCGGGGACGGGGTCCAAGCCACGCAAGCGGCCGTCGAGCATCTCGGCTACGTGCAAATCGACACGATCGACGTCATCGAGCGTTGCCACCACCATATCCTATGGAGCCGTATCCCGCGATACCGGCGCAATGATTTGCATGTCGCACAGGCTGTCGAAAAGACGGTATTCGAATATTGGACTCATGCGCTTTCCTACGTGCCGGTGCGGGACTTGCCGTATTTTCTGCCGGCAATGCGGCGGCACAGTAGCGAGCCGGGCCGCTGGTTCAGCGCGGTGACGCCCGCCGAGGTGCGCAGGATCATCAAAAGGATCGAGACGGAGGGGCCGCTTTCGATCAGGGACATCGAAGACGACGAGCTGCAAGAGAAAGACCACCCATGGGCCAGCAGAAAGCCATCGAAGCGGGCGCTGCAGCTCGCGTTCTACAACGGCTTGCTGACGATCAGCGCGCGCGCGGGCATGGTGAAGACCTACGAGCTGATGCAACGGCACTTCGGCTGGGAGAAGCGCCCGAAGGGCGCGACGGAGCGCGAGGTCGTCGACTACCTGGTCAATCGGGCGTTGCGCTCGCAAGGGCTGGTCAGCCTCGATTCGATTTGTCACCTCGATGCCGGTCGCAAACCGGCTGTGCGGCAGGCGATCGAGTCGCGCGTCAAGAAAGGGCTGCTCGTGCCCGTCGAAATTGTCGGTGAGGGCATTCGAAAGAACGAGCATTGGATCGAGCCGGGCCTCCTCGAAAGCGATGCCGGCAATTCGGCATGCGCTGTCCATATCCTGTCGCCGTTCGATCCGCTCATCATCCAGCGCAAGCGCTTGTCGCTGCTGTTCGGCTACGAGCACAAGTTCGAAGCCTACCTGCCGAAGGAAAAGCGCGTGTTCGGATACTTCGGTCTACCGGTATTGGTCGACGACGAGATCGTCGCCGTGCTCGCCTTGAAGGCCGATCGAGAGCGCAAGAAGCTGCTCGTGCAGCAATGGACGTGGGTCGGCATCGGCAACGCGCGAGCGCACAAGAAACGCATCGAGGAGGCGTTGCATCGCTTCGACGCGTTTCAGTTCGCGAGCTGAGGGGCTAAGGAGCTAAGGGGCTAAAAGGGGCCAAGGAGCTGGCTGACGTTCCCGGCTTGCCACACGCTCGGCAGTCAGTCACAGAAAAAACGCAAGACGGCCTCGGTGAACGCCTCCGCCGCTTCGATATTCGACAGATGCGATGCATCAAGTTCGACGAGACGAGCGCCGGGCACGCGCGCAGTGATGAACCGCGCATCGTCGACGGTCGTCACCGGATCGTGCACACCGGCGATGACGAGGGTGGGACATGAAATGCGCGCGATGTCTTCGCGCAGGTCGGCATCGCCGAGCGCATCGCAGCAGGCTGCATACCCTTCCGGCGAAAGCGACCGGAGCCGAGCCGTCGACGTTTCGACCGTCGCGGGTTGCGCTGCGATGAAGCGCGGCGTAAACCAGCGCCCGGCCGCACCGTCGGCCACGTCTGCGATGCCTTGCTTGCGAACGAGGTCCGCCCGGGCGCGCCATCCTTCCGTGGTGCCGATGCGCGCGGCCGTGTTCGAAACGACGAGCTTGTCGATCCGCGCTCCGGCATGAACGCCGAGCCATTGGCCCGTGAGCCCGCCCATCGAAATTCCGACGAAATGCGCGCGCCCGATGTCGAGCGAATCGAGCAGGGCGATGACGTCGCGGCCGAGCTCATCGATCGTGTACGAACCGGGCGGCGCGGCGGAGCGTCCATGACCCCGCGTGTCGTAACGCAACACACGGAACTTCGCCCGCAACGCGTCGATCTGCGGATCCCACATCTCAAGCGTAGTGCCGAGCGAGTTGGAGAGGACGATGACCGGCGCGCCGGCCGGCCCGGAAAGCTCGTGATGAAGAGTCGTCATGAATGTCGCGGTTCCCGTGTTGTCGCAAGCGATCGAGATCGAACGAATCAGACGTGCTCGATGACGACGGCGATGCCCTGCCCGACGCCGATGCACATCGTGCAGAGTGCATAGCGTCCGCCCGTGCGCGCGAGCTGGTAGGTCGCGGTCGTGGCGAGTCGTGCACCCGAGGCGCCGAGCGGATGGCCTAGCGCGATCGCGCCGCCGTTCGGATTCACGCGCGCGTCGTCGTCGCCAAGGCCGAGACTGCGCGTGACGGCGAGCGCCTGCGAGGCGAACGCTTCGTTCAATTCGATGACGTCCATCTGATCGAGCGAGAGTCTCGCACGTTCGAGCACCTTACGCACGGCTTGCGCGGGACCGAAACCCATGATGCGCGGCGCGATGCCCGCCGTAGCCATGGCAACGACGCGTGCGCGCGGCGTCAGCCCATAGCGTGCCGCGTCGCGCTCGTTGGCGAGCAGGAGGGCGCACGAGCCGTCGTTGACGCCCGACGAGTTGCCGGCCGTGACGGTCCCGTCGGGACGCACGACGCCCTTCAGCTTCGCGAGCGCTTCGAGCGAAGTGGCGCGAGGATGCTCGTCCTTGCCGACGATGAGAGGCTCGCCTTTTTTCTGCGGGACGCTGACGGGAATCAGTTCATCGTCGAAGCGCCGCGCCTCTTGAGCGGCCGCGGCGCGCATCTGGCTGCGCAACGCGAACTTGTCCTGGTCTTCACGGCTGATCGCAAATTCGGCCGCGACGTTCTCGCCGGTTTCCGGCATCGAATCGACACCGTACATCGCCTTCATCGCAGGGTTAACGAAGCGCCAGCCGATGGTCGTGTCCTCGATCTTCGCCGAGCGGCTGAAGGCCGTCTCAGCTTTGCCCATGACGAACGGCGCGCGGCTCATGCTTTCGACGCCGCCCGCGATCATGAGGCTCGTCTCGCCCGTCTTGATCGCGCGCGCGGCCGTGCCGAGCGCATCGAGCCCCGAGCCGCAGAGGCGGTTGACCGTGCTGCCCGGCACGTCGACGGGCAGCCCCGCGAGCAGCGCCGCCATGCGCGCGACGTTGCGGTTGTCCTCGCCGGCCTGATTCGCACAGCCGTAGATGACGTCGTCGATCGCGGCCCAATCCACTTTGGGATTGCGCTCGATGAGCGCTTTGATCGGCAGCGCGGCGAGATCGTCGGCGCGCACGGTGGACAACGCGCCGCCGTAGCGGCCGAACGGCGTCCGTATCGCGTCGCAGATATAGGCTTCTTCCATGATGTCTTCCTGTTCGTCAGGCGTGCGCCGCCGAGGTCGCGAGGATCAGCGGGACAGGGGTGACCTTTTGCAGCTCGTCGAAGCTCAGGCCATCGACGATGTCGATGACTTCGAGTCCGCGCGCCGTGATGTCGATCACGGCAAGGTCGGTATAAATACGATCGACGCAGGCAATGCCCGTGAGCGGATAGGTGCAGTGCTCGACGATCTTGCATTCGCCCTGTTTGGTCAGGTGATCGGTCATGACGAACACCTTCTTTGCGCCGATCGCGAGATCCATCGCGCCGCCGACAGCGGGAATCGCGTCGGGCGCGCCCGTGTGCCAGTTGGCGAGATCGCCGCGCGCCGAAACCTGAAACGCGCCGAGCACGCAGATATCGAGGTGGCCGCCGCGCATCATCGCGAACGAATCGCCATGATGGAAAAAGCAGCCGCCTTCGATGAGCGTGACGGGCTCCTTGCCGGCGTTGATGAGCTCGGGGTCCTCCTGACCGGGCGCGGGCGCGGGGCCCATGCCGAGCAAACCGTTCTCGCTCTGCAGAAAAATCTCGCGCTCTTTCGGCAGGTAATTGGCCACCTTCGTCGGCAGACCGATGCCGAGATTCACGTAGGCGCCTTCGGGAATGTCTTGCGCGACGCGGCGCGCCATGTCATCGCGGGTCCACTTATGCATGTTTTGCTCCTCACGCGGCCAGTGCGGCCTGACCGGGCACGGCCACGACGCGTTTGACGAAGATGCCCGGTGTGACGACGGCTTCGGGATCGAGCGAGCCGAGCGGCACGATCTCGCTCACCTGAGCGATCGTCACCGACGCGGCCATGGCCATGATCGGACCGAAGTTGCGCGCCGTCTTGCGATAGACGAGGTTGCCCCAGCGATCGCCGCGATAGGCCTTGATGAGGGCGAAGTCGGCCTTGATCGGGTACTCGAGCACGTACCGCTTGCCGTCGATCTCGCGCGTTTCCTTGCCCTCGGCCAGCAGCGTGCCGTAACCCGTCGGCGTGAAGACGGCGCCGAGCCCGGCTCCCGCCGCCTGAATGCGGACGGCGAGATTGCCCTGCGGCACGAGCTCGAGCTCGATCTCGCCCGCGCGGTAAAGCGCGTCGAACACCTGCGAGTCCGCCTGACGCGGAAACGAGCAGACGATCTTGCGCACGCGTCGGGCTTTCAACAACGCGGCAAGCCCGAGCTCGCCGTTGCCCGCGTTGTTGTTGACGATCGTGAGGTCTTTGGCGCCTTGTTCGATCAAGGCGTCGATGAGCTCGGCCGGCTGTCCGGCGGTGCCGAAGCCGCCGATCATCACGGTGGCGCCGTCGAAGATGCCGGCCACGGCCTCTTGCGGCGAAGAAACGGTCTTATCGATCATGGTTTGAGCTTTAGCGCTCGAGCGAGCGCAGGGTCGCTGTCTTGATGCTGCTCAATGTAAGGGCGAGCGACGGCGACGGTCAAGGGCGATTATCGAAAGACTGTTCGGTGATCGAACAATGAAGGCAACGTGCTCGCGGCGCGCGGACAGGCCAAGGAAGCACCAATTAAGGGCAATTGTTCGATAACCGAACAAACCGATTAAAATGGTTCAAGAACTACAGTGGGAAACTTCACTATGAACGAGCCGCTTCATCCGCCCGACGCCGCGACCGCGCCCCCCGTACCCGACACGCCCATCGACGCACCGAGCGAGTCGGATCCCGACTTCATGACTTCGCTTGCGCGCGGACTCTCGGTGATCCAGGCGTTTTCGCCGCAGCGCCGTGTGCTGACGATTTCGCAAATCAGCCAACGCACCGGCATTCCGCGCGCCGCGGTCAGGCGCTGCCTGCATACGCTCGGCAAGCTCGGCTTCGTCAGTGCCGAAGACGGCCGCAATTTCTCTCTGCGTCCGCGCATCCTCGCGCTGGGCCATGCCTACCTCGCGTCGACGCCGCTCGCGAACGCGGCGCAGCCCGTGTTGCGCCACATCAGCAACACCTTGAACGAATCCAGCTCGGTGGCGATCCTCGATGGCGACGAGATCCTTTATATCGCGCGAGCGTTCACGTCGCGGATCATGACGATCGACCTGCACGTCGGCAGCCGCTTGCCGGCGTATTGCACGTCGATGGGACGCGTGCTGCTTTCTCATCTGCCGGGCGCGGACCTCGATGCCTACCTCGAACGCGCCAAGCTGATCCAGCACACGACGAATACGATCGTTTCACGCGACGGCCTGCGCGAAGCCCTCGAATCAGTGCGCCGCGACGGCTACGCCGTCAACGATCAGGAACTCGAGATCGGCTTGCGATCGATAGCGGTGCCGATCGAGGCGCCGGACGGCCGCGTCGTGGCCGCGTTGAATGTCGGCGCGCAAGCGGCCCGGGTCTCGGTCGCCGAAATGCTGAGTCGCTTCCTGCCCGTCTTGAAGGACGGTGCGCGCGAGCTTGGATTGCTATTGGCCTGAGAAGCGTCCGCACGCGCATCGCGGGTCTTGAAATTTGCCGCTTGGTTCTTATCTGCTGTTTCGCTCAGGCAGTGACGCACGATCGTTGCTGCCTCGTGTTTCGATTTGTTTGCCGGTGCTCCGGCGGGCGGATGGGAGCGCGTCGCCCTTTCGCCTTACTTTGGCGCCAGGAGGAAATGACCATGAGCGATCTCTTTTTCGGAACTGACCTTTTCGGCGAATTCGACCGTTTGCAGCGGCAGATGGCGAGCTTGTTCGGCGGTTTCCCATCCAGCATCCGGGCGATGCAGCTTTCCGCTTTTCCGAACGTCAACATCGGTTCGACCGACGATTCCGTCGAAATCGTCGCATTCGCGCCGGGCCTCGATCCGTCGAAGATCGAAGTGTCGATCGACAAGGGGCTGCTGACGATCAGCGGCGAGCGCGATTCCTTGCTGCCCGGGCCGGGCGACGAAACGCGGATTTACGCGCAGGAGCGCTTCGCGGGCAAGTTCCGCCGCGTCATCGAGTTGCCGCAGTCCGCCGATCCCGACAAGGTCGAGGCGCGTTACGAAAACGGCTGCCTGATGATCAGCGTCGGCAAGCGCGAGTCGTCGAAGCCGCGCGTCGTGGAAATTCACTAATCGAAGGAGGCTGATCATGAGCGATACGAACCAATTGTCTCAGCGCGACGACCAGCAGCAAGCGGTCTCGCGTCGCGACGGCGAGGCCGTGCGTCAGGTCAAGGTTACGCCTGCCGTCGACGTCTATGAGAACAAACAAGGCATCACGCTGTGGGCCGATCTGCCCGGCGTGAGTAAAGACAAGCTCGAAATCAATGTGCACGACGGCAGGCTCTCGATCGAAGCGGAGGCTGTCGTGTCGATGCCGGCCGCGCTGCGCGTGCAGCATGTCGAGATGCGGGAACCGCGTTTCGCGCGCACGTTCACGTTGAGTCCCGACCTCGATACATCGAAGGTCGAGGCGGAGTTGCGCGACGGTGTGCTGAAGCTGACGATCCCGCGTCGTGAAGAAGCGCAGCCGCGGCGCATCGAAGTCAAAACGAGCTGAGGAATCGACAAGGGCAACGCCCCCGTTCGCCGGGGGGGCGAACGCAGCGGTGCCAACGGTGCCTTAAGCAGGCGTTTGCAGCCCCGGCACGCTGCGTCGCCTTGCGCGCTCCGCGATCGACGCGATGACGAAGGCCTCGGCCGTGGCGACAATCAACCAGAAAACCAGTTCGAGGGCGACGAGAACGAGCGGCTCGCCGAAGAGATTGAACGGCGTGAAGAATTCGAAGAATAGGTAGGCGAGGACGAAATTGAGGCCGGCAAAACGAAACGCCCTTGCGATTACACCCGTCGGCCAATGGGGCGCGAGCCAATCGTAGATCGCGGCATGAACGAATCCGAACAATAGGAGCCCGATCAGCATCGGGGCGGGTGCCACGACGATTTTCGGCAGCGGCTCAAGTTGCGTCCAAACAGCGACAAATTTGCCGCTTTGCAACGGCGAGGCGAGCAAAACGCCCCCGCCCGTCCATCCGAATCCGAGCAGGCGAAACGTGAGAAGCATCGCCACGTTGAGCGTCAAGCCACCTGCCAACCCCGCGCCGAGCTTGCCCATTTCATGCTCCTTGTTGGAAGCCGAGACTCCGACATGCGCGGCGATTGTATCCCCGAGGAGCTGCTTCGCGGCATCCCACTGAAAGGGATTGTCTTCGGGCACTGATTCTTCTCCGTTGTCATGCAGTTGACGTCGCGCTGCCGGTCGTTTTTGCCATTGCGTGTGAAAGCCAACACTGCCGGCAACGTCATTCATCGTCGCGACGCCGGTACGTGGTATCGTCCGCCGCGACTCGAGTGAGAGGCGAGTTGTGTAACGAGCTACAGTTTCGCTCGCGTGTGTCCGCTGCCGTTAGGCTATGGCGCGGGCAACATGCAACTCGAAGGCTCGAGCGAAGTCCGAAGCTCAAGAATCCCGCATGGGCGGTGTCAAAGAATTCATATGAATGGAGTACAGAGGCTGGAGCAGATGACGATCGTCGTCGTCGATGACGATCCCTCCAGCAGAGAATCGTTGACGGAGATGTTCGAAGCGGAAGGGGCGCGCGTCGTCGCGGCCCACGATGCCGAGGAAGGTGTCGAAGCCGTATTGAGCATGACTCCCGACGCAGTGGTCTGCGACCTCGATTTGCCGGCGATGGATGGCTTTTATCTGATCCAGCGGTTGCGCGACGATGAAATTCGCCACAACCGCTCGCCGGCGGTTTCCGTCGCGATTACGGGCCACACCGACGAAGCCTATCGGCTACGCAGTATCGGCGAGGGTTTTCAGCATTTCATGACGAAGCCGGCCGAGCCCGATCGTCTGATTGCGCTCATCGCCGAAGCCGTCGCCGAGCGTGCCGCGAGCTGAACCGCGGCAGGGCAAGGAAGCCGGCGATAGAGCCTTCGATCGACTGTTCCTCGGCCGAGCGCGCCGGGCACGAGTCCGCCTGCCTGACCGAGAGTAGTTTTTGCAAATCGTTCCGGTTAAAACTGGCGTTCCGCACACGTTGCCAATGAAGGCCCGCGCCGCGCGCAACGCGTGTGCGGCGAGGTCACGATGCGTTCGCCGAGCGATGCCAAGCGCATAACGACATTGCCCCGCGCGACGTTGCCGCGCGGCGACCGGCGAGGGCCACGCGACCGCCAGTGCTTCGGCACATATCGTGCTTCCAGGTTGCACCTATTGCGGCAGTCGCTTCGACGCCGTCTCCTTCCAACAAGTCAACGCGTCGTCTATGCATCCGGACTCCTCCGCCTGGGACGTTCAGCCGGTCCCGCCCGAACCGGCACAAGCCCCGCCCGAGGAACGCTTCCGGATCCTGGTCGAATCCGTCCAGGACTACGCGATCTTCATGCTGGACACGAGTGGCAACATCGTGAGCTGGAATAGCGGCGCGCGGAAGATCAAGGGCTACACGGCCGAGGAAATCATCGGCCGGCACTTTTCGATCTTTTATCCTCCTGAGGACGTCGCAAGGGGCAAGTGTGAATCGGAGCTCGTCACCGCGGCGAGCGTCGGCCGCGTCGAGGACGAGGGTTGGCGCGTGCGCAAAGACGGCACGATGTTTTGGGCGAACGTGGTCATCGCGGCCGTCTACCGGACGGAAGAAGACGGCGAACGGAAGCTGTGCGGCTTCGCGAAAGTGACGCGCGACATGACGGAGCGCAAGCGCTTGCGCGATCTCGAGGCCGCGAGCCAGCACATGAACGAGTTTCTCGCGACGCTCGCGCACGAGCTTCGCAATCCGCTCGCTCCGGTCAGCAACGCACTGAGCGTGATGATGCTCGAGCCGCTCGTGAGTCCGACACTCAGACAATGCCGGGACGTGATCGATCGCCAGATTTCGCACCTGACGCGTCTTGTCGACGACTTGCTCGACGCCGGCAGAATCACGACGGGGAAGGTTGCGTTGCGCCTGGCCCCGGTCGATTTGCGCGACGTCGTGTCGCGCGGGATGGAGATGATCCGCCCGCACCTCGCGTTGCGTCAGCAGACTGTGGAAGTGAAGGGGCCCGATGCCGGCGTCATCGTGAATGGCGACATGGCTCGTCTGGTGCAGGTTGCACAGAGTCTTTTGAGCAACGCTTCGAAGTTTTCCGAGCAGGGCGGTCATATCAGCGTCGAGATCGCGCAGGAAAACCGTGTTTTCGCGGTCATGCGCGTCAACGACGACGGTTGCGGGATCGACCCAGCCGCCATCGATTCCATCTTCGATCTGTTCGTGCAGGCCGACACGCGGCTCGAACGAAGGGAAAGCGGGCTCGGCATCGGCCTGACGCTCACCCGTTGGCTCGTCGAAATGCATGGCGGCTCGGTTTCCGCCACGAGCGGCGGGGTCGGGCGCGGTGCGACTTTCACGGTGCGGCTGCCGCTGCTCGCGGCATCTTTGGCTGCCAACAACGGTCACGATGGACTCGGGAAGGCGGGGGCGAGCGAGAGCGGTCGCGGTGAAACGCTTGCGATATTGATCGTCGACGACAACGTGGATTCCGCCGACAGCATGGCGATGCTGCTGCGCATGAAGGGGCATCGCGTTCACGTCGCTTATAGCGGGGCGCAGGCGCTCGCGCTGGCGGGCAAGACCAACGATATCGACGTCGCGCTCATCGATATCGCGATGCCCGGGGCGGACGGTTTCACCGTTTTGCAACGGTTGAAGCAGGTATCGGCGCTGCGCGGCTCGCTGTTCGCCGCGATGACGGGTTTCGGGCAGGACAGCGATATCCAGCGTTCGCTATCGCGCGGCTTCGATGTGCATCTGACGAAACCCGTGCAATTGCCGCTCATCGACGCATTGCTCGAACGCGCCACGGAGCGGCGAACCGGACGATAACCGCCGACGAGAGGCTCAGGTCAACGGGTGGTCGATATGCTTCTTGAACGGCGCGCGTTGAGCGAGCCGCTGATACCAGCGCTCGAGGTTCGGCATCCGCGGCCGCTCGATCCCGTCGAGCCCGAACCAGCGCTTCGCAAACGCGCCGAGCACGATGTCCGCGATCGTGAACTTCTCGCTTTCCAGGTGAAAGCGGCCTTGCAAATGACCGTCGAGCAGCTTCCAGCGCTTGATCAGCGTTTGCAGATTGGCGTCGAGCGCGGCCGCGTCGCGTTGGTCGGGCGCGGTTCGCACGAGGCTGATGAAGACCGGGCGTTCGGCGGGTTGCAAGGTCGATAGGGACCAGTCGAGCCAACGGTCGACACTCGCGCGAATTTTCGGCTCGGCCGGGTAAAGCGTGCTCGACGCGCCATATTGCATCGCCAGGTAGCGCAGGATCGAGTTCGATTCCCACAGCACGAACGTGCCGTCGACGAACGTCGGGATCTGCCCGTTCGGATTGAGCTCCAGGTACTCGGGATCGTTCACGCGGCCGAATTGCATGCCGGCGTCGATGCGCTCGAACGGAAGGCCCAGTTCGTCGCAACACCAGAGCACCTTTTGCACGTTGACCGAGTTTGCCCGTCCCCAAATCTTCAGCATCTTCAGCATCCTCCCAAAAAAAACGGCGTCGTCACGACGAGCCGGCCATGATACGCGGTTCGCGCGACACGATTAGTAAAATACGCGGCATCCGCAAGAAACTTACCGCGAGGAACCTCGACCGTCATGGCCCGCCTCATCCCCGACGATTGGAAAAATCTGGCCGCGACAGGCGCGGCCGAACGCGAGCGCGAAACGCTGGCGCTGCTCGAAGCCGCGTTGCCGGCAGGCTACACGGTCTACCACGGCGTGCATTGGACGCGTCTTAGCGGAAGCTTCTCGGTTTTCGGCGAAGCCGATTTCGTCGTCGTGAGCCCGGCGGGCCGCGTCATGCTCATCGAGCAAAAGGCCGGCTTCCTGCGCGAAACGGCTAAAGGGCTCGTGAAGGTCTACCTTCAAACCGAGCGCAACGTTTCCATCGAGCTTGCCCGCACGGTCGAGCGCATGCATCGCCGCTTCACGGCCGCATTCGGCGCGGGCAGCTACGGTATCGAGGCGCTGCTCTTCTGCCCCGATTACATTGTCAAAGACGCCGCCATTGCCGGTGTCGCCCCCGAGCGGATCGTCGATTTCACGCGCAAGGATCGGCTCGTCGCCGTCATTCTCGAGGCGCTGCCCGCCGACGAGCCCCGACTGCCCTGCGCACCGAAGGTCCATCACTATCTGGCCGACGAGCTTGCGCTTACGCCCGACGCCAGCGCGCTCGTGGGCCAGGCGGGCACGATCGTCACACGGTTGTCGGGCGGGCTCGCGACATGGGCGAGACGCCTCGCGTTCACGCCGTTCCGCTTGCGCGTGATCGGAACCGCGGGCTCAGGCAAGACGCAGCTGGCCGTGCAGGTCATGAAAGACGCGGCCGCGAGCGGCAAGCGCGCGCTCTACGTCTGTTTCAATCGCCCGCTGGCCGATCACATCGCGCGCGTCGCTCCGGCCGGCGCAAAGGTCGCAAACTATCACCAGCTCTGCGACGCGGTTGCGCGCGACGCCGGGTGGATACCGGATTTCCAGACGACCGACGTATTCGCGCGGCTCGAAAGGGCGTTTGCCGACGCTCCGATCGGCGAGAACTGGCGTTTCGACGTCCTCATCGTCGACGAGGGCCAGGATTTCCAGGAGCCGTGGGTCGAGGCGCTCGCCCGGCTTGTGCGGCCCGACGGCGCATGGTGGTGGCTCGAAGATCCGCTGCAAAACCTTTATATGCGCGAGCCGCTCGCCTTGCCGGGCTGGACGGTGCTCACCGAGACGACGAATTACCGCAGCCCGCGCGACATTCTCGACTTCGTGCGCGAGAAAGTCGGCGCGGCGGTGCCCCGGGCTGCCGATCTCGCCGCCGGCAGCCCCTTCGGCGGCTCCGAGATCGCATTCAGCCCGTTCGACGAAAACGCCGACGACGCCGTCGTCGAAGCGACCAAACGCGCGATCACGCAGGCGCTCTCGTTCGGTTTTCGCAAGCAAGATATCGCCGTGCTCTCGTTTCGAGGCCGGGAAGGCTCGGTGCTGACGGCCCTGGAGCAGCTCGGCCCGCACCGGCTCAAAAGCTTCACCGGCAAATACGACTTGTTTGGCAGTCCTCAATATCGGGAGGGTGACGTGGTGCTCGAGTCGATCTACCGCTTCAAGGGCCAATCGGCGCCCTGCGCGATCCTGACCGAGGTCGATTTCGAGGAGTTCGACGAGCGGGCGGCGCGCAAGCTTTTTGTCGGCGCGACGCGGGCGACGATGAAATTGATCGTCGTGGCTTCACGGCGGGCGATGCGGCGACTACGCCCGGACGACTGCGCCTGATCTGGCGAATTGCCGGGGCCGGCACCGGCAATTCCTGCCGTTGAAGACGGGTTCGTCAGCGGCTCAAAGGTAAAAACAACGCGTAATTTCGGCGGCGCGATAGGCGATTCCCATGAATGAATTACGCGTTCATCAATGAAAGGCGGCCCTGGCGGATCATTTGATCTGCGTCAAAGCAAATGTGAAGCGTTCCCTTGAATCCACAATTTCCCCACGGTCCGGAGGAGTATTTGATCGCGCAAATGAAAGGGATCGGCGATTATCCGATTACCTGCATATCAGCATCCATAAAGTACTATTATTTCGTTCGCGTGATTTTCCGTCCCTTATTTTGAGGGCCGGCTCGTGAGCCTCCTAGACCGTTCTTGTGAGATTGCGCCGGATATTTGACGCGGCGCGTCTCATGGCAAACGCGGGGCATCGTTTTCCCTGAAACTGCTTGTGGAATAAATATTCTATTGTTAGTCTCTACCTGCCTTCGCTAATTCCCGTGAAGGCCAATACGAGACGTTTCGCAATTCGTTTTTCGGTTCGCCGGCGCACATACGCGGCGGTGAGAAATCGACTGGGTTGCTATTGACGGGGCGCACATGCTGACGGATACGATGGACAGGCAGGAACAATTTTGCGCAGGCGATGTCGTCACGCTGAAAACGGGGGGAGCTCGCATGACGGTGACGTATGCGGGAGCCGACGAAGGCGGCGACTGGTTGTTGTGCCAATGGTTCGACGAGCACGGCGAGCTGCGACAAGAGAAGTTCATGCGGGATGCAGTCGCCCGCGAGCCTCGTTCGATCTCCCCCGGCCTCGTGCGTGTGCGCCGGTTCTCGCCGCAATCGGGCCCGCGCGCGTCGCGCACTTAGTAATAGATAACCGAGAACGGCGGCAGACCGACGCGGTCGAGCGCGGGGTTGCGCACTTCGTGACCAAGGGGCAGGCGCCGAGCGGCTAACCGCGCCGATCGGCTCTTCGTGCGATGCGATCAGTGAGCGCTTGCGAAAACGCCCGCATGCTTAGCACTCGACGCTTGCGGACGACGTCGCTTGCCAAATCCACGGGCGGATTCGGCAAAAAGGCCCAGCGCATGGCGATGAGCCAGCCGATTCCGGTCCAGCCGACGCACGCGGTGAAGAGTGCGATGAGCAGCAGGTCGTGGCGCTTGCGGCGGTCGGCGATGATCGCCGGCAGGAAGTAGAGCGCGAGCGCCAGCACGACCTCCACGACCTGCACCGCTATGTCATCCAGCATTCCATCCAACATGAAGACGCTCCAGGGTCCGGAGACCATTGTCGCGCGTTCCTGGGTTGTTCGCTAATGTCTGCACCAGGCGGCCCGAGGCTCTATCATGAGCGCTTTGAGCCAGAGGGCACCCGCCATGACCGCAGCCGACACGGCACAAAAGCCGCTCGATCACGACGCGCTCCGCGGATTCGTCGATCGCAAATGGAATGACGAGATCGTTCCGGCCTTAACCGATTACATTGCGATACCCGCGAAAAGTCCCGCCTTCGACGCCGACTGGGCAAAGCATGGGTATCTCGAGCGTGTGGTCGCCGATGCGGCGCGTTGGGCGGAGGCGCAGCGTGTGCGCGGTCTGAAGCTCGAGATCGTCAGACTGCCGGGCCGCACGCCCGTGATTTTCTTCGAAACGCCGGCCACGCGTGCCGGCAGCACCGATTCGATCGTCCTGTATGGCCATCTCGACAAGCAGCCCGAATTCGAGGGCTGGCGCAGCGATCTCGGCCCGTGGCTTCCCAAGTATGAAGACGGCAGGCTTTACGGCCGAGGCGGGGCGGACGACGGATACGCGATCTACGCGAGCCTGTGCGCGCTCGCGGCGCTCGACGCGCAGGGTATCGAGCGTCCCCGCTGCGTCGGACTCATCGAAACTTGCGAGGAGTCGGGCAGCTACGATCTGCTTCCATACGTGGACGCGCTGCGCGACAGGCTCGGCAACGTCGGCCTCGTCGTATGTCTGGACTCCGGCGCCGGCAATTACGATCAGCTTTGGCTCACCACGTCGCTGCGCGGTCTCGCGGCCGGATCGCTCGAAGTCGAAGTGCTCGAGGAAGGCGTGCATTCGGGCTCGTACGGGGGCATCGTGCCGTCGAGTTTTCGCGTCATGCGGCAGCTCTTCGATCGGCTCGAAGACGCAGCCACCGGAAATCTACTGCCGGGCGCGTTTCACTGCGAGATTCCCGCGGACCGCTTGCGCGAAGCGGAGGCGACCGCCGGCATTCTTGGCGACGAGGTCTGGAAGCCGGCGCCGTGGGCCTGCGGCCAGGACGGCAAGCCCGTGCTTCCTGTTACGGCCAATCCACGCGAGGCGCTTCTGAACTCGACCTGGCGCCCGTCGCTGGCCGTAACGGGCGCGCAGGGCCTGCCGCCGCTCGCGAGCGCGGGCAACGTGCTGCGCCCGCGCACGGCGTTCAAGCTGTCGCTGCGATTGCCGCCGCTCATCGACGCGGCGCGCGCCGTGGCCGAGCTGAAGACGCTGCTCGAGCTCGATCCCCCCTATAACGCGAAAGTCACGTTCAAGCCCGAAGCGAGTGCCGCGAACGGCTGGAACGCACCTGAGCTCGCGCCGTGGCTCGGCGAGGCGCTGCAGCGCGCGTCGCAGACGCATTTCGGCGCGCCGTGCGCGTTCATCGGCCAAGGCGGCACGATCCCGCTCATGAACATCCTGCAAGCCGGTTTCCGGAAGTCGCAATTCGTCGTTTGCGGAGTGCTCGGCCCCAAGTCGAATGCGCATGGCCCGAACGAGTTCCTGCACGTGCCTTATGCAAGGAAACTGACGGCCGCGATGGCCGAAGTCATCGCCGCGGCGCCGTGAATCATCGAGGCCGCCGCCTCCCCGCGCGCGGCGCGCCGTGCACCCTGACGTGAGCCGGTGCGCCTAAGCGTGGCTCACGGTCAACTTGCCTGAAGGATCGGCATAGGCTACCTTTTGCTCGCCCGTTCGCCTCGACGGATAACGACAATGCCAAAGGAGCTCGACATGGCGGTGCTGATTCTCGGTTTGATCGCGTTTCTCGGCGTGCATTCGGTGCGCCTCGTCGCCGAGCCGTGGCGCGCCGCGCAGTTCGCGCGTCTCGGCGAGCAGCGTTGGAAAGGTCTCTATTCGCTCGTCTCGCTGATCGGTTTCGTGCTGATTATCTGGGGCTACGGAATCGCGCGGCGCTCGCCCGTCCTCCTATGGGCTCCGCCGGTCGGCGCGCGTCATCTGACGGCGCTTCTCGTGGCCATCGCATTCATCCTCATCGCGGCGGCGTATGTTCCCGGCAATCACATCAAGCGCGCGGTCGGCCACCCGATGTACGCGGGCGTCGCAATATGGGCGATCGGCCACCTGCTCGCAAACGGTACTGTCAATGCCGTCGTTCTGTTCGGCGCATTCTTCGTCTGGGCCGCCGCGGGATTCCTGATCTGGCGTGGCCGCGACAGCCGCGCGGGGGTCGCCTATCCGGCCGGCACGACGGCGGGGGACCTCAAAGCCGTCGTTGGCGGCCTCGTCGCCTGGGCCATCTTCGCATTCCTTCTTCACGGCTGGCTCATCGGGGTCAAGCCGTTCGGCTGACGCTTCGCACGCCGATGGCTCGTGGCGGAGCGTAGTGGCGCATCAAATCGGCAAGGACAGACCGATTCGATTCGGGCGTCAGTCGATTCCTACCGACCACCGAGAAAACCGACGCGAAATCGCGCGCACCGCTGATTTCCGCATAACCGCGGACCGGCAATACTAGCCGAACGACACGGGCGAGAAGCCCGGGCACATGTCCAAAACGTTCGGTAGTCCTAACTAGTACGTCGCTGGGCGCCGGTTCCGAGGGAAGTCCGATGAGTGAAGGTGTTCGCCACACGCCCCTGCGGCGCGGGGAAGCTTTTGTCCGTTTCGCGCGACGCACGTTCGCGTTCGCGATCGCGAGTTCGGTGCTGTTGCATGCATCGGCGTTCGCGCAGGCGTCGCTGAACTACACGACGTCATGGATCGGCAACACGTTCGGCTTCGGCGACGGGAAATGGGTGCAGCTCGACGTCGAAGCGCTGGCGGTCGGCCAGGACGGCACCGTCTACACCAATGCCCCCTGGGACGAAAGCGGCAGCGAGATCGGCGCGTACAAGGGCGGCACGAAGGTCGGCTACGCCGGCCAGACGCACGGGTGGGGCAATGCCGGTGGCGACGCGATCGCCGTGAACGGCACCTATTTGTACGCCGGCATGTCGATCGGCAATGAAGCAGGCAAGCTCGTCGGCAGCGGATATCCGTCCAACGGTTCGACGTGGTATGGGATCACCCGCCGCCCGCTCGTCAATATCACGCAAGGTGCGCCGTTCAAAGGCGGCGTCGGCAACCAGGGCAACCCGACGGCGGCGAGTTTCCTCGTTCTCGATGTCGTTCCCGACGGAACCGACGCCTCCATTCGCGGGCTCGCCGCTACGAGCACGGCCCTTTACGTCGCGAACACCTATGCGAACCGGATTGAGGTGTTCGATGCGAACACGATGGCGCCCGTCGCCTCCTGGGGCGTTCCGTCGCCGGGGCGCATCGCGATCGATACCGACGGCTCGCTCTGGGTCATTCAGGGGTTGCAGTCGGCGTCCGGCCGCACCGTCGCGCATTACTCGGCGAAGGGCGCCGTCCTGCCGGGCACGGTCACGCTGCCGAGCAATGCGGTGCCCGTCGAGCTCACCATCGCCCCCTCCGGTCAACTGCTCATCGCGGACGGCGGTCCTTCGCAGCAGATTCTCGTTTTCGGCAAGACGGCATCAGGGCTCGTGCAGCCCATCACCGGGATCGGCGCGCAGGGCGGGATCTTCGCGCCGAGGCCCGGCGTGCCGGGTGACTGGCGCTTCAACGGCATGACGGGCATCGGCTTCGACGGCGGCGGCAATCTCTATGTCGCGCAAAACAGCGCGGGCCCGCGCGATTTCGGCTCGTTGTCGACGGGACAGGGCACGGTGCTCGAGAGTTACAACTGGTGGTCGAAGGCGCTCAACTGGCGGCTGCACGGACTGCTCTTCGTCGACGGGGCGGCGCTCGATCCGGCATCGCCGAGCGACGTGTTCAGCGGCTCGAAGCATTTCACGTTGAACTACGCGGCCGGTCCGGGCCAGGAATGGAGCTACAAAGGCTTCACGATGAACCGCTTTCGCTACGCCGACGATCCGGCGCTTCATCTCACGCGGGGCGTACGAGGGGAGCCGCTCGTGCGCCGGATCAATGGCGCGCGGTACCTGTTCACGCAGGATATGTACGCACACTACCTGAGCATCTACCGCTTCTCGCCGACTACGGACGCTGAGGTCGCGATTCCTTCTGGTCTGCTCTCGCAAAATCCGATTCCCGGCAACTGGCCCGCCGGCCAACCTGCCTACGGCGAGTGGATGTGGCGCGACACGAACGGCGATGGCCGGCTCACGCCGAGCGAAATCCAGTCGAACGTCGCGACGGGCAACAGCGTGTACAACGGTTACTGGTGGGTCGACGATGCGGCCAACATCTGGCTCGCGACGGGCGGCAGCGGAATTCGCGAGATGCCGCTGCAGGGCGTCGATTCATTCGGCAATCCCATCTATCAGTACAGCTCGGCGAAGACGTTCGCGATGCCGCAACCGTTTACGAGGATCGCGCGGATCGTCTACGTGGCATCGACGGACACTATGTATATTTCGGGCTTTACGAACACGGCACCGTACGAGGCGTCGAACTGGAAATCGATCGGCCGCGTCGTTGCGCGCTACGACAACTGGAGCTCCGGTGCGCCAAGGCTTCAGTACGTGATTCCGCTCGTTTATGGCCCGACGCAAAATCCGGCGCTGATCCCCGTCTCGCTCGCGGCGGCCGGAAACTATCTGTTCGTTGCCGAGAGCACCACGGCGCGACTCGATGTCTTCGACGCGCGCACGGGCCAGCAAGTTGGGGCGCTGGCGCCGCAATCGACGGTCGGCGGCACGAGTGGCTGGATCGACGCGGAGATGGCGATCAGCGCCGCGATCCTGCCGAACGGCCAGTATGTCGTGCTTGCCGAGGAAGATGCGCGGGCCAAGGTTCTCATGTATCGCTGGACGCCATGACACGATGACATGGTGCGTCGACGTCCTCGCGGCAACCGGGATCGTCGTATTCATCGCCTACCGGTTCGCGGAGTTTGCGGCCGAGGGAAAAGCGGATAGACGCCGAGTGCGAGCAGCCCGGCCGCCCACCAGACGCCTGCCCACGAACTGGCGGCGAGCAGATGCGGGATCGCGAGCGGCGCCATGAAGAGACCCGCATAGACGACGGTGTTCCCCATGCCGAGCGCAGTGCCGGCGCGCGATGGGCCGGCCAGCGTGGCGAGCTCGGCATACGCTACACCGTGCCACGCGGAAATGCAGATGCCCGCGACCACGACCATCGCCACGACGACGGCGGTCGGCACGCCGCGACCGAGCATGACGGCCGATGCCAGCACCGCGAAGGATGCCGCCGCGACAAGCGTCGAACCGCGCAGATAGGCGCGCCGGTTGCCGCGCCGATCCGTATAGCGGCCGCTCCAGACACGCATCGCCATTGCGCCGATCTGCAGCGCCGCCATCGCGAAGCTGATTCCGGCCGTGCCTACGTGAGCGAAGTCGTGCAGGAAAACGGTGGCGAAGGTCAGCACGGCGAACTGGGGCACGCACAGAATGCCGATGCCGAGCGCCACGCGCCAGACGCCGGCATCGGTGAGCGGTCCGCGCTGCGATGGGCCCGATGCGCGAGTGACGGGGCGCTCGGCATGCTCGGCGTGCGGCGGGCGATGCAACCAGCGCAGCGCAAATGCGGCTGAAACGAGGCACATCGAAGCCAGCACGCCAAAGACGCAACCGAAGCCCTTGCTCGAGGCGAGCCACGGCAGCAACGAGGCACCGATCCCGCCACCCATCGGCACGGCGGTCTGCCGGATACTCATCGCCAATCCGCGCTCGCCCTCCTTGAACCAGCCCATGATCGCGCGACCGCTCGATCCGTTGACGCTGCCGCCGAGCAAACCGGCGACGCACATGGCTGTGGCGAGCAACGTTGCGGTGGGTGCCGAGCCTGACGATGGCACCACGGCGAGCATCATGAAGAACAGCACGAGCGCGGTCCCGACGAGCCCCGTGACGAGCACGCGCCGATCGCCGAACCGATCGGTGGCCACGCCCCAGGGCAACTCCGAAAGAGCGAGACCGAGCCCCATCGACCCGAGCACGAGACCCAGCTCCGCATTGCCGAGGTGATAAGCCGAGCGCATCCAGACGGCCGTCGTCGGGATGCCTGCCGCCGCGGCCGAGAAGCTCGCATTCGCGGCAACACCGGCCCCGAGCACTTTCCAGCGATGTGAAGCGCCGATTAGCGTCGCGCTGCGTTCGGCGCCCTTGGCGAGACATTGCGTTTCCATCGAAATCCCCTTGCGCGGTGGCGTTTGACGGGTGAAGTCTCGCACTCTATGATCGTGCTGAAAATCAGATATTTTTTAACTGACCATCCAATAAAACTGGATGATTGGGTGAGGCCATGAGCCAGACGAACGTTGACATCGCGGCATTGCGGAGCCTCGTGATGGGCATGGATCTCGGCAGCTTCGCGAAGGCGGCGGATCGCGTGGGTCGGTCGACTTCGGCCGTGAGCGCGCAGATACGCAAGCTCGAGGAACAAGCGGGTACGCCGCTCTTTCGCAAGTCGGGCCGCGGCCTCGCGCTGACCGAGGCGGGCGAGGTCATGCTCCGCTACGCGCGCAGGCTCGTCGAGCTCAACGACGAGGCGATTTCCGCCGCGCGCGGCGTCAATCTCGAAGGTTGGGTGCGGCTCGGCTTGCAGGAGGATTTCGGCGAGTCGTTGCTTCCGGGCGTGCTCGGCCGGTTCGCCCGCGCTCATCCTAAAGTGCGAATCGAGGCGCGCGTCGCGCGCAACACCGACCTCTTCGCGCGCCTCGACGCGGGCGAGCTCGATCTCGCCCTGACCTGGGACGACGCGGACTCATCGCTGCGCGCGCGGCGCGCGGCTGGGGCAAGCATGCAAGTGGCGGCGCCGCGCCTTCATTGGATCGGTTCGGATGCGCTGCGATGGGATCGCGAAGCGGGGGAGCCCCTGCCGCTCGTGTTGTTCGATGGACCCTGTGTCGTTTGCAATGTCGCCACGGCCGCGCTCGATCGTGCCGGCGTTGCATGGCGCGTGGCGGTCACGAGTCCGAGCCTCGCGGGTCTCTGGGCCGCGGCCGCGGCGGGACTCGGCGTGACGGTACGCGCATCGTACGGGTTGCCGTCGAGCGTGCGCACGCTCGATGCGAATGCTTACGGTTTGCCGACACTGCCGACGCTTCCGCTCATGCTCTTGCGCGCGTCGAACTCGTCGGCGCCGCCCGTCGACCAGCTGGCCTCGATCGTGCTCGACGCCGTCTTGGGCCAGACCAGTCCCACGGAACGGGCGGCGTAAAGGTCGAACCGCTTCAAGCCGCGCGCGGCGCTTCTACCGGCGGCGTGCCTTCGTGAAAGAGCGCGCGCAATTGCGAACGGAACTCCGGCGTGTCGGCATGATGGTGAACGGCCACCGCATGCTGGACGGCCGCTTCGATCAGCTCGTCGTCGGAATCTGCCGATAGCGCGACCGAGCAGTTCATTTCGCTCGGGTACTCCCGGCAATCGATGTATTTGCGGGTCATGGCGTCTGTCCTCCTCGATGGCTACCGCACACTGACGAAGCCACGACGGAACGATGAAGCCTAAGGCTTGATGTTCTGATTGTGGCGGTTAGTACTTCATTGAGCCATTCTTCGTAACAAAGATAGCAATATGAAAGAACGCAGGTGCCTGAATAATAGAGCGTGCAAGGCGAGCGACCAAATCGCATACACCGTGCTCTTCATCTTGCCGTTTCCGCCAGCGCACACGCGTTGCCGTTCTTGGGCGGGCGCCATCGGCGCTAAGCAGGAAGGGAGAGAGCGACCGCGCGCGTGATGACAGCGGGCGAGCGCGGCTATCCTCGCGAGCCGCGCGCGATTTCATCGCCCGCGTCGGGCGAGAGGCGGCGCGTAATCGGAATCGAGCCGAACGAGAAAAGGCCGACGACGAGAAACGCCGGCCAGAAGTCGGACCACGTCACGTGCGCGTGACCGTGCACTGCCCGGGCGATTTGCAGCACGATGCCGCCCACCACGACGCCGAGGCCGAGCGACATCTGCTGGACGACGCTGCCGAGGCTCGTGGCGCGGCCGACATCGCGGCTCGCGATATCCGCATAGATCATCGAATTGAGGCTCGTGAACTGCAAGGCGGGGAAAAAGCCTCCCAGTAATACGACAAGCCAGATGTACCAAAGCGAGGTGCCGGGAAAGAACGTGCCGTAGGCGGCGATCGCGACACCCGAAAACGCCGCGTTGTAGATGAGCACCGTGCGAAACCCGAATCTGCGCAGCGTAAGCGACGTGAGCGAGCGCATGAACATGCTGCCGAAGGCGGACGCACAGGTGATGAGGCCCGATCCGAACGCTGTCATGCCGAGTCCTTCCTGCAACGCGAGCGGCAGCAGAAAAGGCACCGCGCCGAGCCCGATGCGAAACATCGATCCGCCGAGCACGCTTGCGCGATAAGTAGGAATCCTGAGGAAACGCAGCTCGAGCACGGGCCGTTCGGCACGCTGCGCATAGAGCACGTAAAGCGCAAGGAGGAACGCGCCCACGAGGCACATTTCGTAGGCGGTCCGATCGGCGACGATGTCGGTGCCGATCAGCGATAGTCCCAGCAGCGCGAGCGAGGCGCCGAGCGCGGAAAGAACGAAGCCGGTCCAGTCGAGCGGACCGGGGTGCGGCTCGTGCGTATTGGCGATGTAGCGGTTCGTCAGGTAGATGCCGAGCAGGCCTATCGGCACGTTGATGAAGAAGATCAGCCGCCAGTGAAGATAGGTGGTGAGGAACCCGCCGAGCAGCGGCGCCGCGGCCGGCGCGAACATCGCGGGCATGCTCAGGTAGTTCATCGCGCGCACGAATTCGCTCTTCGGCACCGAGCGGAAAATGATGATGCGCCCGACCGGCACCATCATCGCGCCGCCGATGCCTTGCAGAAAGCGCGCGAGCGTGAAGAAGTGCATCGAGCGCGACGCCGCGCACATCAGCGAACCCGCGATGAAAATGCCGATGGCCGTGCGAAAGACCGTGCGCGAGCCGAAACGATCGGCGAGCCAGCCGCAAATTGGAATGAAAACGCCGAGACTCACCACATAGCTGATGATCGCGATTTTCAAGGAGACGGGATCGCTGCCGAAATCGCGCGCCATCGAGGGAAGCGCGGTGACGATGATGTTTGCGTCGGCGCTTTCCATGAAAAGCGCGCAGGCGACGATGAGCGGAGAGATTAAGGCGATGGCAACCGGCATGGACAAGCGGCGCTGCGGCCACGCGTGCAGGGCACGAACGCAAAGCTCGAATTATGCGCCGACTTTTCCGCCGATGGGACGTTTCTGTACAGTTTGTTGCGTGTGCAACGGATAGTGTTGCAGTTTCGTTCTCTTGGTCTCCTCGCAGCTCGCAGCTAGCGGCTCGAATCGCCGCTTTCTATTCGTGGCCTGCCGGTCAGCGGGCGAACGGATTGCGCTCGACGTAGGCGGCGAGATCCTTCATCCGCAGGCTGCCCCAGCCGGTGGGGTAGTCCCAGCGCGGTCCCGCCTTGTAGCCGTACCCGCCATAACCGTTATTGCCCGAGGTCACGTCGAACGCGAGCGACGGCGTGGCGGCCATCGCGCTGTAGAGGCTCGATGCCGGGAAGCCGAGCGAGTTCGAATGAGCGGATTCGAGGCGCGCCCAGAATCCAACGAAGAGCGGCGACGAAAGGCTCGTGCCACCGACTTGCTCGATGCCGTTCGACGTGTAGATGAGCGCGCCCGTGCTTTGCGCGGCATCGAACGAGATGTCGGGCACGGCCCGGCCCGCCGGCCTCGGGCTCACGTTCAGCGCGCGCTGCCAGACGGGCGTCGGCTCAAACGCACTGAATCCGCCCGTCGATGCCCAGACCTTCCCATCGCCGTCGAGGCCTTCGTTCCAGACAGTCTCGTTGGCGAACGAGCCGTCGGCCCGCGTGTAAAGCGTCGTGCCGCCCACTGAAATCACGTTCGGCGACGAAGCGGGCCACGATAGCGAATAGGTGCCGCCGTCCGGAAAGCCGCGGTTGTTGCACTCGTAGGCGCCTTCGTCGCCCGAGGAGACCGAGAACGTCTGCCCTTGCGCCACGGCTGCCGTGAAGATTTGATCCTCGGCGGCCATGGTGCCATCGGTGTACGCATCGGCCTCGCACCAGCCGAGCGAGGCATTGATGACCTTGGCCACACCGTCGGTGACGGCCTCATTGAATGCCTGCGTCAGCCCCGTGTTGCCCGGCGCGTTCATGTCCGCTGCGTAAAAGATCAATTGCCGCACCGCGCCGCCCGCCGCGCCGACGATGTCCTGGCTATCGAGATCCCATTCGACTTGCCCGTACGGATCGTCGTCATAGTTGCCGTTCGACGCGCCGGTATTGACGGTCGAGACGTTGACGGGCGAGAGGTTATTCGCGCTCGTGAATTGCGCGAGGTCGCTCGTCGCCTGGCTCGCGCCGCCGATCGTGACGATGCCGACGGTCGTATTCGATGCGCTCGGCAGGCTGTCCGCTTGATAGATCGCGGAGAACTCCATCGGAGCGTGGCCTTTCGCCGTGCCGGCGGCGGCGCGTGTATCCGCCAGCGTGCGCGGCCCGCGGACCGCCATCGTATGCGCTCGCGTCACGTTTTGCAGCCCGAGCACCGCGAGCACGGAGTCGGCGAGGCCCTCTGGCACCTGCGCGGTTCTCGAGTTCGCGTGCACGAGCCGCCCATCTTTCATGAAGTGGACGATCGGCGTATGGAACGCGCGCTTGACGGTGCCGGAGGTGCCGTCCGCCGAAACCAACATGCGGTTGCGAGAGACCGTGATATTGACGAAGCCGTTCTCGCGCAGGTAGGCGACCACGCGTTCGACTTGCCGCGGAGTCGGCGCGTATCGCTCGAGAAAGGTTTGCGGCGTCAGAAAATGGTGGTAGCCCGGGTTCGCTCGACGTGTGACGGCGTCGGCAAGATCGCGCAACTTGCCGAAATCGTGAGCCTTCATGCTGACGACGACGCGAATCGGCTCGCCCGCCGTCGTTTCCGTTTGCGTGGCGGCGCTGAAAGTCCGTAGCTGAGCGGGCGTCAGGAACCCTTTGGTCGCAGTGTCGACCCAGTTCGTCGAGGCGCCGGCCGCGTGCACGGAAACGGTGGCGAGCAAGAGCGGCAGCGCCATTGCGGCGCGATCGCGCCATTTCGACATCGATTGTTTCGGCTTCGCAGTCGAATCCATTTGACCTCCTTGGTTTGCAACGCCGGAGGAGACGCCGTAGCGGTCGACCGCGAGCATCGCGGTCCGTCAACGGATGTGAGCATGGTTCCCGTCTCGAGCCATTGTCGCCGTGGGGGAGTGGCAAGTGCTCGCGATCGATCGCTGAGCGCTTTCAACCTAGAGGACAAGAATGGCTTCGGGTAGCTATTCGATCTGCGGGGGAAAGTGGCGGTCTGTACAGCGTGCCCGGCACGTTTGATTCACGCGTGCATCACTTGGGCGATGCTTCGCTCGAATTCGCGCCGGCATCGTAGAAATTCGCGAGGTCGCGCTTCCAGGCGCGCAAAGCGTCGTCGTCGAGATAGACCATGTGACCGCTCGCGTAGTGCTTCACCTGGATATGTGCGCGCAGCGATGGCTCCAGTCCCATATGCGCGAGATCGTATTCGGTGCCGAAGAACGGTGTCGCGAGATCGTAGTAGCCGTTGCACGACAGCACGCGAAGGCTCGGGTTTTGTCGCATGGCTTCGGCGAGATCGCCGGCCGCGTAGGGCAACTCGAGCGTCTCGCCCCACGATTGGCGATGCTTCCATTGCCATGCTTCGAGCACGGTGTCGCTGAAGACCCGATAGGGCGTCGGCGCGACGTAGTGCAAATCGCGCGCGAGGTGGTCGTGAAACGCCGCGTCGAACGCGCTCACGATGTACTTCTCGGAAGCATCGAAATCGGGGGTCTCCGAGACGTCGTCCGCTTCGATGCCGATGACGCGCGCGTCGTAGCGCCCCACGCCGCGCGGTTCGCCGCGCAGCAGTTGCTTGCGAAATCGCGAAGGCCGGATGCGCAGGTGCGAAGCGATCACATAACGCACGTCGAGCCCGGTGTAGCGGGCCACCTGCGCCGCGATCGCATCGCGCTCGTCGTCAGGCAGCGCGTCGCCCTTCGCGAGGGCGGCGGCGTAAGGCCCGATCGCGAACGCCCGCACCTCATCGAGAAACGCCGGCAGATCGGACGGCTTGGGGCTCGGAAGCTTATCGTGGTACCACGCGACGGCCGCGAACGAGGGTAGGTAGCGGATGCTCATGAGGTCGTAGCCGGGCATCCGGCTGTTGGCGTTCAACACCGACGATAACAGCACCACGCCGTTTAGCGCGATGTTCTGCTGACCCAGTCGGTATGCAAGCATGGCCGCGCGCGCCGTGCCGTACGATTCGCCGATCAGGTACTTCGGTGAGTTCCAGCGATCGTTGACGGAGAGATAACGCTCGATGAAGCGCGAGAACGCATCGAGATCGCCGTCCACGCTGTAAAAGCGCTTTGCCGCCGTCGCGGGGCCAAGCGGCCTCGAGAAGCCGGTGCCGACGGCATCGATGAAGACGAGATCCGTCTTGTCGAGGAGGCTTTCCGGGTTGTCGCGAAGGACATAGGGCGCGGGCGGCGTGGGGGCAGGCGTTTTTGTGCGCACGCGCACGGGGCCGACCGATCCCATCAGGAGAAAAATGCTGCCGGCGCCGGGACCGCCGTTGAAAAGGAACGTGACCGGCCGCCGCGCGGTGTCTTTCGCGTGGGCCGTGTAGGCGACGTAGAACATGCTCGCATCGGGCTCGCCTTTGGCGTTGTCGATGACCAGCGTCCCGGCGGCGGCGCGGTAATCGATGCGGCGGCCGTCGATGCGGATCGTGTGCTCGGTGACGCTCGATGTCTCGCGCGGCGCGGGCTGGGCCGTGACCGCCGAGGCGGCCGATGGTGCAGATGCCGTCGACGACGCGACGGCCGCGGCACGCGCGGCGGCCGATGCCGGGGTGGCCGCTTCGGTCTCGTCCGCGTCGTCAGCCTGTGCCGATGACGAGGCAACGCACGAGAGCGCGAACACCAGGGCCAGGAAAGGCGGCAACAAAAGGCTCGAAAGGGGACGCGCCGCGCGCGTGGCCCGGTCATTGCACAGCATGTCAGCGAGGCGAAGGCGCATGGGCGCTCCAATGGGTCGATGCCGTCCAAGAACGGCATCGATTCTTCGTAATGCGGCGCACCAAGTCAACGCCAACGTTGCAGGGCGCGTCGAGCCGTCAGCGGGGTGATCCGATAAGATGTCGGCGACCGAACACTGCGATTGCCTTTCTGACCGAGCGATTTCCGATGCCATCCCATCCTTCCGTCGAACCTCCCCAAGAAGACACCAAGAGAAAAGCGCAGCGTGTTGCCTGGACGGCGCTGAACGTGGCGTTGATCGTACTGGCGGCATGGGTGCTGCGGGAATTCATCGCGCCGATGGTCTGGGCAGGCGTCATCACGATCGCGCTGTGGCCGCTGCTCCTCAAATTGGCGAGCCCGCGTCACGCCCAGGGCGGCACGACGGCGCTCGCGCTTGCCGTGACGATCGCGGTCGGTTTTTTCGTCGCACTGCCGTTCGTTCTCGTCTTCGCGCAGACGGCCCTCGAGGCGCATGACCTCATGGCCTGGATCAAGAACACCGAGGCGAACGGCATCCCTTTGCCTCACTTCATCGATCAACTGCCGTTCGGCAAGCAAATCGCCGACTGGTGGCAGGCCAATCTCGCGCGCCCGTTCGAACAATCCCCGGCCATGAAGCAGCTGCACGGCGAAACCGTGGCCACGGTGGGCCGGCATTTCGGTGCACTCGCCGTCCGCGGCATCGTGCATTTCGGCTTCATGCTGTTGACGCTCTTCGTGCTGCTGCAGACCGGTCCCCGCCTCGCCGATCAATCGCTGAAAGTCGTGCGACGCTTCTTCGGCGTGGAGGGGGCGCAACTGGCGAGGGGAATGGCCGAAGCCGTGCGAGGAACGGTAACGGGGCTCGTCGTCGTCGGCCTCGGCGAAGGGCTGCTGATCGGCGTCTCCTACGCCTTGACGGGGCTGCCGCACGCAGGAGCTATCGGTCTTCTGACGGCCATCGCGGCGATGTTGCCGTTTTGCGCGCCCGTCGTGTTTTGCTGCGCCGCACTTTGGCTCTTTGGACACGGCTCGACGGTCGGCGCCATCGCCGTCCTCGCCACGGGTTCTATCGTCGTGTTCATCGCCGAGCATTTCGTCCGCCCAATATTGATTGGCAGTACTACACGATTGCCGTTTCTTCTCGTCTTGTTCGGCATCCTCGGCGGCGCGGAGACATTCGGCCTCGTCGGTCTTTTCATTGGACCCGCACTGATGACCGTGCTCGTCGTGCTCTGGCGCGAATCGACGCAGCAACCGTTGTAGCGCAACCCATCACGCTTGGAAGGTGCCCCGATGGCGGGCGCCGGGCGCCGGCCGCCGAGCGTCAGGCGTGCCGGGTGAAGAACTCGGCCGCGACGGCGAGCGCTATATCGACGGCTTGCCTGTCGACGTCGAGATGCGTCACCCAGCGCTGCCGCGTCGCGCCGTAGGCCGACGTGACGCCGATTCCGTGCCGCGCGAGGTGCTCGGCGAACGCGCTCGCGTATTGCGGCGCGACATCGACAAAGACGATGTTCGTATCCGGCGTGACGACGCTCACGCCGGGAAACCTGGCGAGGCCCTGTGCGAGCATTTTCGCGTTCGCATGGTCGTCGGCGAGCCGCTCGACGTTGTGCTCGAGTGCATAGAGGCCGGCCGCCGCGAGGATGCCGACTTGCCGCAGGCCGCCGCCGAGCATTTTGCGCAGCCGGCGCCCCTTGGCGATCAGCTCCGCCGATCCGACGAGGACCGATCCGATCGGCGCGCCGAGACCCTTCGACAGGCAGACGGAGACGGTATCGAACGGGCGGGCCAGTCTCTCGACGGGCACGCCGAGCGCGACCGCCGCGTTGAATACGCGCGCACCGTCGAGATGGCACGCGAGCCCGTGGCGCCGCGCAAGCGCCGTTGCTGCTTCCACATAATCGGTCGGCAACACTTTGCCGCCGATCGTGTTCTCGAGCGCGAGGAGCCGCGTACGCGCGAAATGCGGATCGTCGGGCTTGACGGCCGCCTCGATCTGCTCGAGCGCCAATGTGCCATCGGGCAGGTTGTCGAGCGGTTGCGGCTGAATGCTGCCGAGCACGGCCGCGCCGCCGCCCTCCCAGCGGTAGCAATGGGCCTGCTGTCCGACGATGTATTCGTCGCCGCGGCCGCAGTGCGCCATCAGCCCAATCAGGTTCGATTGCGTGCCGGACGGAACGAAAAGCGCCGTTTGCTTGCCGAGCATCTCGGCGAGCCGCATTTCGAGCTGCTTGACGGTCGGGTCGTCGCCGAAGACGTCGTCGCCGACTTCAGCCGCGGCCATCGCCGCGCGCATCGCGGAGCTCGGGCGCGTGACGGTATCGCTGCGAAAGTCGTGTTTCAGTGCCGCAATCATCGAGTTTCTCCTGCATGGATCAAGAGCGGTGCGGGACGGCGCCGCCTGCGCAAAGAGGCAACTGTAGCCGGTTTCGGCGCTAATTGCCGCCGAGACGCGCGGCGCCGGCCCGGATTCGGAAATTTCCCAAGGGGAGAGGGCGGCGCCGTCGGGCACGCGCGCGACAAAGACGATAAAGTGCCGCATGCGACGGGCGCCAAGCATCCGGCGCGCGACCGGGCATCCGTCTTGCCCGGCTGCTTCGAGGCTTGCCTGCCCCTCGTGGATGAATCGAGAACATATGGTTTAAATCCGCCTGCCCATGAAGCCCCTTTTTGCCGCCGCCCTGTCGATGGCCGCCCTTGCGTGGCCGGCCATCGGATCGTGCACGCCCATACCGCTCGACGATCCGCTCCAATGCAACGTATCGCCGCACGCCTTCATCGGCGGACTCATCAATCAGGGCGATGTCGAGCCGCAGCCCTTCCGCGTGGAAAGCAATTCGATCAACGCGTTCAACCCCGTGCGCGGCGCCGACCTGCGCGCGTTCGGCTTCCATGTCTTCGCGCTCGTCGCCTACGAGGAAGGCGATCCGCTTTTCCGCAAGGGGAGCGGCAAGCGCGTCTCCAGCTCCGCCTATGGGGCCGTGGTCTGGGGCTCAACTGAGAAAGTCAAGGCCGCCGTTTCCGCGGCGCATAGCCCGGCGATCGTGCACCATGCCGGACCGTTGATCACGGCGATCTTCTGCGACCGCGAGCCCTGAGGGTTTTCCCCTATTGTTGGCGTTTCTGCCTGATCGCTGCGGGCAGACCGGTCGCTCTTCGTGCGTTTCGGGGCCAGGGCTAGTTGGCAATCGGCAACGGCCGGAACCGTTTCGTGACGAACCACGATAGACGCCTCGATTCCCTCATGTAACCATCTTCGACACGGCTTGGCGCAGCCGCGATCGTATCCGCCGCTCGCCGTTCGCCGGTAGCGAGACTCGAGCGAGCAAGAAAAAGGAAATTCACCTCATCTGGATCCGAGGGGAAGCAAAATGAAAAAAGCGGCTGTTTCTCTGGTGCTGTCGACCGTATTCGCCGCGCCGGCGTTCGCTCAGAACAGCGTCGCGCTCTACGGTGTCATCGACGAGGGCTTCGATTACACGAATAACGTGCGGGGAAGCCATAACTATGAATTGCAAAGCGGCTTCGCGCAGGGGAGCCGGTGGGGGCTCAAGGGTGCCGAGGAACTGGGCGGCGGCCTGAAGGCGGTATTCCAATTGGAAAACGGCTTCAACGTCAGCAACGGCCGGCTCGCGCAAGGCGGGCTGATGTTCGGCCGGCAGGCGTATGTCGGACTTTCGAGCAATCGCTTCGGCACGCTGACGGTCGGCCGCCAATACGATTCCGTCGTCGATTTCCTCGCGCAGACCACGGCCAACGGGAGTTGGGCCGGCTTGATGTTTTCGCATCCTTTCGATAACGACAACACCGATAACACGTTTCGCGTCAACAACACCGTCAAATACATGAGTCCCGATTGGGCGGGCCTCCAATTCGGCGGCACTTACAGCTTCAGCAACAGCACCAGCTTTGCCAACAATCGCCAATACAGCATAGGCGGCCAGTATGCGGCCGGTGGGCTGCTCTTCGCGGCGGCCTTCCTCGAGGCGACCGATCCGTCGACCACGGCAGGCGGAGCGATCAACAACGGCGGCGATACGAACTTCGTCGCGAGCCGGCTGCGCATTTTCGGCGGCGGCGTCAATTACACGTTCGGGTCCGCGACGGCGGGGCTCGTCTATACCAACACGTTCGTCGCGGATCCGATCGCCAACGGTTATCTGAACCAGACGGTGACGACCGAGACCATCGCGCCGATCTCGGGGCCGCTCGCCGGCGCGACGGTCGGGTCGATCCGCTTCCAGAACTTCGAGGTCAACGGCAAATATCAGCTCACGCCGGCGCTCTTTATCGGCGCGCAGTATGTCTACACGCTCGAGAGCTACAACACGACATTCGGCGGCGTAAAGCCGACGATCCACTCTTTCGGTCTCATGCTCGACTACAACCTTTCCAAGCGAACCGACATCTATATCCAGGGCGCGCTCCAGAGGATCACCGGCGACTCGACGGGATCGAGTCTCGATCAGGCCTACGTGCCGGGCGCGGCGGACTTGTCGGGCAATTCGAAGCAGGTGATGGGGCGCGTCGGCATTCGGCATAAGTTCTGACGTTCTGACGAGCGTTTGCCGCTCGAGCGGCCGTCGTTGCGGCATTGCTGCCGACGGGAGCATGCGGCGCTGTCTTGCAGATTTTCGCTTGCGCCGACGATACGAAGCGGCGATGTGGCCTATAGTTTGCAACGGCCTAAGCCGAAATCGGTCACGGGCGCCATCGGCGTCTCGTGCCGGCCACTCGTCCAGAGGAGAACGAGACCATGACACCCACGCAAGTGCTTGCCACTCGCCTTATCGAGGCCCATCGATCGCATCGGTCGATCGGCGATCTTCAGGCGAACGACCTCAGGCCTGCGAGCATCGACGAAGCCTACGTCGTCCAGCAGATCGTCCTGGCCGAGCTCGGCGGCGCGGGCGGTTACAAGATCGGCGCGGGCTCGCCCGAGACGGAGCCGCAGTGCGCGCCGATCCCGGCCAAGAAGGTGGTCGGCGCCGCGGCGGGGATCCGCCGCGACGACTATAGCCGCATCGGCCTCGAGCTCGAGATCGCGTTCAGCTTTGCCGACGATATCGATCGCACGTTTGCGGACCGCGCCGAGGACGCGCTCGATGCGATCGATACGATGTCGGTCGTCGTGGAAGTCGTCGACAGTCGATTCGAAGCATGGCCGAAAGTCGATCCGTTATTGCAGCTCGCCGATCTTCAGAACAACGGTGCGCTCGTGATCGGCGATACGCGGCCCTACGATCGCAACTTCGATTTCAGCGCCCCACACGTGAGCTTCAAGTTCGGCGAGCATGAAATTTTCAGCGGCAGTGCGCGACATCCCGCCGGCGATCCGCGCCGGCTCGTCGCCTGGCTCGTTGCTCGCACGCTCCAAACCGGGCATTCGATTCCCGCTCGCACGATTCTGACGACCGGTTCTTATACGCCGCTCTACCTGGCGAAAGAGCCCGGGTGCGTGCGCGGGACGATCGAGGGCTTCGGAGGAATCGAGTTCACGATCGCGTGACGCGTAGGATGAGCCGCGACCCTCGGCGGCTTTTGCGCGCTTCTTTCGTGGCGGACGGCTCGGGCGGTTCTTAGCGCGAGCCGAGCCGTCTTTCCAGCAGTGGAATCAGCCGCTCATCGGGCGTCGCGCAGGCGGACAGCGCCGTGACGTCGGGATAGGCGATTCGCGCAATGGAAGTCAGCACCTGGCCCGGCGGCGCTTCGACGAGCACCGTTGCACCGAGCTCGATCGTGACGGTGAGCGCATCGAACCAGCGCACCGTATGGCGCATGTTCGTCGCCAAATCGTCGCGGATCGCTTCGGCCGTGCGCAAGGGGCGGGCGGTACGGTTGCCGACGTAGACGGCCCGCGGTGCTTGCAATGGAATATCGGCTGCATAGGCGAGCAATTCTTCCGAAGCATCGGCGAGCAACTCGCAATGCGACGGCACGCTGACGTCGAGACGTTTCGCCCGGTGCGCGCCAGCGGCGAGCGCACGTGTATTGAAAGCGTCGAGTGCCGCATCCGATCCGGTCACCACGATTTGGCGAGGGGCGTTCACGTTGGCGACATAGATTCGCAGTCCGGCTTCGGCTGCCTCAGCGTCGGCGAGCCGTTCCACTTCATGCTCGGTGAGGCCGTCGATCGCGGAAAGACCGTAGCCGGATGGATAGGCACGCTCCATCAATTCCGCGCGCTTGGCGACGAGGCGCAATGCGTCTGCGAAGGCGATCGCGCCGGCCGTGACCGCAGCGGCATAGGCGCCCACGGACAGGCCCGATGTCAACGCGATATCGAAACCAGCGGCTGCGATCCGGCGGGCAGTCGCCACGCCTGCCACCACGAGGCCGACTTGCACGGCTACGCTCGAGCGCAAGGCGTCCGGCGTATCGATAGTCAAAACGTCGAACGAAAGGGCATCCGACGCTTCGGCAAGCGTGGTCTGGACGATCGGATGCGGTGGCAATCGATGTAGAAAGCCGGCGGATTGCGCGCCTTGGCCAGGGAAGAGGCAAGCGAGCATCACGTCACCTCCGCCGGAACCGCCGGCTCGATGGACCACGGATCGGCAACGAGGCGCGGGCCGTCAGTAGTCCTCACCATCGTGCGCGGTTTGCGCAGGGCCCACTCGGCGAGCGCGACGCCGCCCGCGGGGGCGTCAAGCTGAACGTCGATGCGTAGGCCCGCCCGTGCCGCATGGGCCTGCAATTCGGTCGACAAGCGTTGCGCGTGGTCACGCGAAAGCGGGGCGGGGGCACGGATCAGCACGTCGAGATCGCTCGATGGCGTGATCGTGGGGATACCTGTCGCCAATTCGAAGGCCGCGCTGCCGGCCGGACCCCATTCGAAGGCCGCCAGGCATCCACTGTCGACCAGCGCGCGCAGCAGGACGAACGGCGGGAGTGACGCGCGCGCCGGCGGCGGGTCGGTTCGCACGAGGCATTCGGGCGTCAACGTCGCTTCGATATCGCGTTCGTTGGCATAGGCTGCGTAGCGCTGCGCGCGCGTGGTCCCGCGCAAACCCACCGCAACGATGCCCGGATCGGCATGCGCTCTGCGCACGACGGCGAACGGCGCATGCCTGAACGCATCGAGGACCCACGCCGGTGCGTCGGCGCTTCCGCCTCCAGGCAAGCGCCGCAGACGGAGCAGATCGTGCGGGCGATACCGCGCTTCGCTCAATCGGCGTTCCATTGCGCGGCTAGCCTGCGGCGGACTTCGATCGATGCCGCACGCGTTTTCTTCGCGCTCTCGGAGTCGAGTCGGTGAGAGAGATCGCGCCGGCCCTGGCGGGCGCTTGCCACGGCCTCGATCAATTCGCGGCGCACGAGCGCGATCTGCTCGTCGGTCGGCGAATCCGCATCGACACCTTCGATGAGTCGGTCGAGCAGCCCGAGCTTCCCGAACGCGGTGAGCGAGTACGACATCGGCGTGACCGTCTCGCCCAGTGCATCGAGCGACTCGACGGAGCGCCGCGTCACGCGTGCCGCCGCCTCCTTGCCCATCGCATGCACCATCGTGCCCGGCGCGTCGAGCGCCAGGATCCGGTTTGCTTGATAGCCGTGCGCCAGGAAGGCGCCCGACATCGCGGGACCGACGATCAGCGCGACGACAGGATGCCCGGCCTGGCGCGCGCTCGCATACGCATCCACTGCCGCCGCGCAGGCGAGATGAATGCCGAGCATCTCCTCGCGATAGCCGTATGCCTGGCTTTTCACATCGACGATCGCGATGATCGGACGCCGCTCGCCCGCGCTTGCGTCGTCTTCAATCGCTGCACGGACCGCCTGCGCCAGCAGCCAGCCTTGCTCGAGGCCGACGACATTATCGCGTGCACGTGCAAAGCGATTTCCGGGATCGGGTACGACGGCGATGAACCTGGCGGTGTCCGCGCCGAGCGGCGCATCGGCGTAGCGGACAGGCGCGCTGGCGCTTGCGGGCTTCAGCGCATCGCCCGCGAGCGCGCGCAGCCAGCGCTGGCCTCTTGTCAACGTTGTATCGTTCATCGATTGACTTCCTCAGGAATCCTCACGATCGCTTCCATAGTCGGCGCCCTGAGCGCCGGGCGCGGGGCTGAAGGCGGCACGCATGGAATCGGGCGTCACCGTTTGCGCGTCGATCCCGGCAAGGCGCGCGAGATAAGCCTCGACCTGCTCGCTGCGATGCTCGGCGGGCCTGCCGCGCGCGAATGCGACATGAACGGCGGTCGCAATGGCGCTCGCGTCGTCTTCCACGAGCATATCGGCGAATCCGGTGCCGACGCGCTGCGCGCCGCCGATGAGCTGCCAGACGCGGCGGCGATCGCTCGAATCGAGCTCCTCGATGCCGGCTTCCTGCTCGATGACCTCGGGTCCGTTCATGCCGAGGCGTGCCTGACGTGTCACGACGAGGCATGAGCAAAGCGCCGCCGTGAGCGACATGCCGCCGAAACACCCGACCATGCCCGAGATCACGCCCACCACCGGCACGTGTTTCCTCAACGCGACGATCGCCGATTGGATCTCGGCGATCACGGCGAGACCGAGATTCGCTTCCTGCAGTCGTACGCCGCCGGTTTCAAAGACGATGAGCGGGCGTACGAGCTTCCCGCTTTGGCAATCGGCAAGCGCGAGCTCGAGCGCCGCCGCGATCTTGCTGCCCGATACCTCCCCGATGCTGCCGCCTTGAAAGGCCGGCTCGATCGCGGCGACGACGGCCGGCTCATGGTCGATCGTGCCGCGCGCGATGACGACACCATCGTCGGCTTGGCAGACGATGCCCTGCAGCGGCAGCCACGGTGACGTGAGGCGATCGAACGGACCGACGAGCTCGCGAAACGAGCCTGCATCGAGCAGGGCCCGCGCTCGCTCGCGCGCCGTCATCTCGATGAAGCTTTCGCGCGCGGCGAACGGAGCGGGGGCGGCGACAAAAGACGCGGACGTCATTGATCTCCTCCCTTGTTCGTCGCGCCATCCGCTTGCGCGGCTTGTTGCGCTTCGACTGCCTCGGCGAGCCGCAATGCGACCACGCCGGGCGTCGCGCCGAAATCGTTGATCTCGATCTGCACGGCGCCGTCGTATCGCGTGAAGAAGCGGTCGAGCACGCTTTTCCAGATATGCCCGTAACCGTCGACGCTCGTGTGCACGATGACGTGTGCGGTCATCTTGTCGTTCGGCGTCAAAAGCACTTCGAGATCGCCCGAGCCGACCACGCCGACGTGCGCGCGAGCGTTGACGGCGCGTTGCGCCGAATAATCGAACGTCAGATGTTCCATCCGTTCTGGCTCCCGCCGGTGCCGTACCGCACCAGCTTGTCGATGAAAAGGGTTGCGGCGAGCAGGTCGGCCGCGCCGCCCGGTGAGGCGTTCAATGCGACGAGCGTCCTGTCGAGACGATAGAGCGCGGCCCGGCCCGGCAGACTCGCGCTGCCGCCTTTCGCGAGCACCTCGCGTGCGCCATGCCGCGCGGCATCGAGCGCGGGGGGGCCGGCTCGATGCAGCAAGCATGTGTCGTCGAGCGTCGTCATGATCGAGAGCAGCGCGTCGATACGCGCGGCGTTTTCGCCGTCGCCGCGCCGGCGCGTCGCTTGCAGCGTGGGCAAGCCCGCGCGCAGCACGTGCGGAAACCCATGCTGCGCTTCGCGACGGGCGCCGCCGGCCCCGTAGCGGGCACGCGCACGCGCGCCGTTGCTGTCGGTGGGGACGGCCGCAAAGTCGGGGAAGCAGGCGATTTGTGCCCCGAGCTCACAGATCGCGCGCGGTTGCCAAGTCTCACCGACATCGTGGCAGATCGTTGCGCCCGCAACGAGCAGTCCGATGATCCAGATCGCGCCGCGATGGGCGTTGCTGCCGTCCGTCGCACGCATCATGGCGACCTCGCCGGCTCTTCCGATTGCCGCGAGTTCCGTGCGCAGCATCGCCGACGGCGCCTGGCCACATGTCGCACGCGCGAGCGCCGCGAACGTCGGCTCGAGCGCATGGGCCGAACGCATCATGACGGCGAGATTCAGATCGCGATGCGCGCCACTCCCGCGACGATCGACGAGCGCCGGTTTCGGCGTCAGATGGGCCTCTTCGACGAGCGCGTCGACAGCGAAGCGCGCAAGCCGCGCGGCCATGCCGTCGGCTTCTTCCTGTGACGCCGCGCACGCGGCATGGATCGTCATGGGCGACATCGCTCACCAGCTCCTGAAACGCGCGGGCGGCGAGTAGAGTCCGCCCGACCACTCGACGAGATCGTCGATGCTGCGGGCGGCTAGCAGCGTGCGCTTGGCTTGTCCGCGCCGAATCCCCAGGTCTTCGGGGTAAGCGACGATGCCACGCCTGCGCAGCTCGGCGGTCCGCGCCGGCTCGGCGCGCAGACCGATCGGCGTGACGCCCGCCACGGCCGCGAGCGCCGCGCGGCGCTCCTCGACACCCTGCGCCTTGTGAAGATACGCAATGCCTTCCTCGGTGACGACGTGGCTGACGTCATCGCCGTAGATCATGACGGGCGCGATCGGCATCCCGCTTTTCGCGCCCACGCTGACGGCGTCGAGCTCGTCGACGAACGTTGGCTCGCCGCCTTTCTTGTACGTCTCAGCGAGCTGGACGACGAGCTTGCGTCCGCGCGCCACGCCAGAGCCCGCGGCGGCGGGCCCGCCTTCGGCCTTCAGCAGCTTGAGCCAGGCCTCGCTCGCATGGCGGCGCCCACGCGGATCGTGGCCCATGTTCGGCGCCCCGCCGAACCCGGCGAGACGCCCGCGCGTGACCGTGGACGAGTTCGCATCGGCATCGATCTGCAGCGTCGATCCGATGAAGAGATCGACGCCGTATTGCCCCGCGAGTTGGCAAAGCACGCGATTCGAGCGCAGGCTGCCGTCGCGACCCGTGAAGAAGACGTCGGGACGGGCCGCGATATACGCTTCCATGCCGACCTCGCTGCCGAAGCAGTGAACGCTTTCGACCCACCCCGATTCGATCGCGGGGATCAGCGTGGGATGCGGATTGAGCGTCCAGTTGCGGCAGATCTTTCCTTTGAGGCCGAGCTCGGCGCCGTAGGTTGGCAGGATCAGCTCGATTGCCGCGGTATCGAAGCCGATGCCGTGATTGAGCGACGTCACGCCATACGCTTCATAGATGCCGCGGATCGCCAGCATCGCCGTCAGGACCTGCAAATCGCCGATATGGCGTGGATCGCGCGTGAACAGCGGCTCGATCGCGAACGGACGATCGGCCTCGACGACGACATCGACCCATGAGCCGGGAATGTCGACGCGCGGCAGCTCATCGACTATTTCGTTCACCTGAACGATGACGATGCCATGCCGGAAGGCGGCCGCTTCGGCGATCGTGGGGGTGTCTTCCGTATTGGGACCGGTGTAGAGATTGCCGTGGCGGTCAGCCTTATCGGCGCAGAGCAGCGCTACGCGCGGCGCGAGATCGACGAACATCCGCGCGTAAAGCTCGACATACGTATGGATCGCGCCGACTTCAAGCTGGCCGTCCTCGAGCAGCTGCGCGACGCGTAGGCTTTGCGGCCCCGCGAACGCGAAATCGACTTTGTGCGCGATGCCACGCTCGAAAAGCGTCAGATGTTCCGGGCGGCTGATGCTCGAGATCAGCAGATGGATGCCGCTGACCTTCGTCGGATCAACTTGCGCGAGCGAGCGCGACAGAAAGTCGGCCTGCTTCTGGTTGTCGCCTTCGAGCGCCACGCGATCGCCGGGGCGGATCAGTGCCTCGAGTGCGTCGACGATTCTCGCTCGGGGCAGCACGCCGTCTTCGATCCACGGGGCCACGACGGCGAGACGCCGCGCTTTTTCGTCGCGCAGCGTCGTCCAACTGCGCGAGAAGGAAGTATCGGCTGGAGCATTCATCGATCGATCGGTTCTCGTATCGGGTTCAATGGGAGGCGGCTTCGTCCTAGACCGCGTTCATGTGCTTTGGCGCGGCGGTTTCTTTGCCCCACGCTTGCCGCCGTCTCGCTTCGAAGCAGCGGGCGCATCGACGTTGTTCTCGCTCAGCAGTTTATAGAGCAATTCGCCGGTGCTGAGCAGATGTTCCGCGACCAGCTTCTGGGCCGTCGCAACGTCGCGCCGGCGAACGGCCCGCATCAACGCGGCGTGTTCCCGGTCCGAGACCACCTTGTGCTCGGGCAACCCAAACTTGACGCGCAGAAACCGCTCGCCGCGCCGGTGCAGCGTCTCGATCAGCTCCAGCAATTGCGGCCGCTTCGCGGGCGCATAGAGACTCATATGAAACGCCTCGTTGCGCGAGACGTAAAGCGCGGAATCGGGTTCGAGGCGCGCGGCCTCGCACAGCTCCTGCGCCTCGCGCAACGTCGCTTCGTCATGAGCGGGGATCGCGCATGCGATGGCCAGGCTTTCGAGTGCGGCCCGGATCTCGTAGATCTCTCGCGCCTCATCGGGCAAGAGCGGGGCGACGGTCGCGCCCTTGTTCATCTCCACCTTGGCCCAGCCTTCGCTCTCGAGCTGCCGTAACGCTTCGCGCACGGGAATGGCACTGACCGCGAAGTGACGCGCGACCGCGTCCTGCCTCAGCGGTGCGCCGGGAGCCAGCGTGCCCTTGACGATCGCCTCGCGCAGCGCGTCCGCGACCATTTTCGAGGCGCTTACGCGCGGCGGCGCCGCGACAGCCGCAAGCGGCAGGCCCGCACTTGCAGCACCGTTCGAAGACTCGCCTAAGGGAAAACGATTCGTTGCGTCAGTCATGATGCTCGATATTATATACAAAATATTCGATCAGAAATCGGGCAAACCCTGGTGTCTTCCAGGTTCGAAGCCCGACCGGGCGAGGCGCGGCACCATCGCGCCGGCTCAGTTGACAGAAGTGGGGTCGTGTCCAACCGTATCTCCGGAGGAGTCAAATGGGTTCAAGCACAGACAATGCGCAAGAGGCGCAAGGCGCCCTGGGCGCACGAGCGGCGCGACGCCGAACGCCGCTCAATCGTTCCCAAATCGCGGGTTTTTGGGGGGCTTGGTCGGGATGGACGCTCGACGGGATGGATTCGTTCATCTACGCGCTCGTCCTGACGCCCGCGTTGACCGAGTTACTGCCGCGCTCGGGTTATGCGGCGACACCCGCGAACATCGGTCTGGCGGGTTCGATCCTGTTCGCATTGTTTCTCGTCGGCTGGGGCCTGTCGTTCATCTGGGGGCCGCTTGCCGACCGCTTCGGCCGGACCAAGGTACTCGCCGGCACCATCTTCACGTTCGCGATCTTCACGGGGCTCGCCGCCACCGCGAGCAACGTCTGGGAGCTCGGTATCTACCGGTTCATCGCCGGAGTCGGCATCGGTGGCGAGTGGGCGCTCGCGGGCACCTACGTGGCCGAGGCGTGGCCCGAGGATCGCCGCAAAATGGGCGCGGGCTACCTGCAGACGGGCTACTACGCGGGCTTCTTTCTGGCGGCGGCGCTCAATTACACCGTCGGCGTTCATTTCGGCTGGCGTGCCATGTTCCTGACGGGCGCCGTTCCCGTCGTCGTCGCCATTCTCGTTCTGCTGCGCGTGAAGGAGCCCGAAAAATGGCAGAAGGCCGAGGCGAAAGTCGTGCGCTCGCGTCCGCTGCGCGACATTCTCGGTCCGCACTATCGGCGCCGCACGTGGGTGGCGTGCGCGTTGTTGACGATCGCCATCGTCGGCCTGTGGGCCGGCGCAGTCTACGAGCCGTCAGCTGTCATTCAGCTTTCATTGAAGGCGGGCATGGACAAGAGCGCCGCGATCAAGACGGCATCGCTCGCCACGGGTCTGCTTTCGATCGGCACGATCCTCGGCTGCCTCGCGTTGCCGCCGATGGCGGAGCGCATAGGGCGCAAGAAAACGCTCGCCTTCTATTTCGCCGGCATGGCCGTCTCGATCGCGGGCAGCTTCGGATGGGCGTTCTACCTGCCCAACGGACTCGTGCCGTTCATCGCCTGGCTCTTCGCGCTCGGCTTTTTCGGCGGCAACTTCGCGCTCTTCAGCCTGTGGTTGCCGGAACAGTTCGAAACGCGCGTGCGCGCGACGGCGTTCGCGTTTTGCACGTCGTTCGGCCGTTTCATCGGGGCCGGCGTCAACTTCTTGCTCGGTGCGGCCGTTTTGCAGATGCACACGCTCGGGGTGCCCGTCGCATTGACGGCGATCGCGTTCGTGATCGGTCTTTTCATCGTGCCGCTCGCGCCCGAGACGCGCGGCGACGTGCTGCCGCAGTAGCGCAGCGGCGAGCCGGCCGCCGCTCAGCTCGCGGGATTTTCCTGGTCGGGCGGCGGCTTAGTGCCGCTCGGCGCGCCGATCACGGTGATCTGAAAGATCGGCGTGCCGGCCAGCGACTGCAGCGAGGGATCTTCAGGAATCCTCAGCAACAGCGGGAAGATGACCGAACCGCCGATGACCGAGCGGCGGCTGTTGTCGGCGGGCCGTAAGCCCCAGATGTCCTGGTAGACGAGCGGCACTGCGTGGCCGTCGCGCTCGGTCGGGCCCAGGTAGAGCATGACATGCCCGCCGATGTAGACGATCGTGCGCATCGGCTCGCCGTGCCGCATCAGGTAGTCGAGGCGGTCGGCCGGCTTCGCATCGGAGAGATCGGTGAAGAGGCCCGCGCTCATCTGCGTCGACGAGTGCCGCGGCAGCCACACGCCGAATGCGGCGAAGATGCTTTGCAGTTCCGACGAACAATCGTTATAGAAGTCCATGTTGCCCCATCCGTAGGGCCGGCCGATCAGCGCTTTCATCAGCATGGCCAGATGTCGCGGCGTTGCGGCGAGCGGCATCGGCGTGATTTGCGAGTCGGCGAGCCGCGCACGGCGGATCGTGGCGCGGCCGTCGGTATCTCGGGCGGGTACGAGGACCATTCGTGCGTCGGCCTGCGCGCCGGTGCCGGTCCCGGTCAGGGACGAGCGAGGGGCGAGGGGCAGCAGCGTTCCGGCCGGTGCGGCGAAACGGAACGTTCCCGCTTCGTCGCGCACGGGCGCCGATGCCGCGACGACGGCGCCCCACGACGCGCGGGCGCTTTGCGTCCAGGTATCGACGAAGGCATCGTCGACGGTGCCGACGCCTTGCGCGTGCACCCAGCCCTGGACGTCGGGCGTTTGCACGTAATCCCATGCGCCGTCCGACGTCACGCCCAGTATGTAGAGCGGCGTCCCGGGGCGAATGGCCGAAATCTGCAGATTGTCGAACGGGTAACCTTCGCCGGCGAGCTTGCGGGAATAGAACGAGGGATCCGTCGTCGGGAGCTCGCGCACGAGCAGATTGGCCGTTGCGATGGCACGCGCCGAAGGCCGGAAATGCGGCGCTCGTCCGAACTGCGCGACATCCATGTTCTGCTCGATCGCATCGATCCACTGCTTCGTGTGCGCGCGATAGTTTTGCCCATAGCCGATCAGGTTATCGAGCTTGCCCGCGTTGTCGTATCGTTCGATGCGGCGAAGCTGGAGATCGACGATGTTCTGGCCGTTCTGGCCATAGACGATCGTACGGATGAAAGCCGGGTTCCAGGGCGAAGGGTCGTCGGCTCGCATGCCGAAATAGCGTGCGTAGAGTGCGTCGAGTTGCTCGCGCTGGGTTTGCGCGCTGAGGAACGGCGTGTCGTAACCGGGCGCCGCGGGATCGATCCAGCGATCGACGTTTTGATCGTAGGCCGCCATCGGAAAGACGCCGACCGGATCGACATAAGCATGCGGCTGCGAAGCGGGCGGATTCGACGCACAAGCGGCGAGGGCAAGGCATAGCGCGACAATGGCCAAGCGAGGATTCAAAGCGCGGAATTTGCGGAGCATCGACGAGCAATCCGAGAGAGTATCAAAGCCGTAATCATGCGTTTGCGTCGCGCGGCATCGATACGCGCTCGAGCAGCGTCATCGGTCTCAGCCGACGCACGGTTTCCATCTGCCCGGCGTCGCGGACGAACAACGAGCCTGCGAAGCCCAGCGCGTTGATCGACACGCCGTCGGCGCATTCGGCCCGGCGCGGCACGACCAGCATCCATCGTGGCGTCAGCAGCAGATTGTAAGGGCTGGCTTGGCGCGCGGGCGCGCCAGGGCCGGACTTATCGATGAGCCCGAGGGCTTCCATGAGCCGTAAGTACAGGTCTAGGGCGGCAACCGGCGCGGGGGCGGGGGGGAGTGGCGCGAACGCATGCATGAACGGCAGGCCGTCGAGAGCGGTGACGTCGGCCCCCTTGGCGAGCGCGGCCGAGACGAGCGGTTCGATCGGCAGGGACGGGCTCTGGGCATCGGCTGCCAGCGGCAACGGCACGAGCTGCATATGCTTGTGTCGCTGACTGGCGCCGGCCGCCTCGCCGCCGTTGTAGAACCCGAGCGCCCCTGAGCTGGATGCCGGCGAGCCGGGCGGCCGCACGCCGGGCGGCTCGAACTGCGTAAGGCAAGCCAACCAGGCGGTGAAGTCGTCGATGTTGAGCAAAGCTTCCTGTTCCTCGAAAGCGCGCGTGACGATCAAAAGGTGATGATCGATGACGTTGAACTTATTGAGCAAAGCGACGTGCGTCGGCGTAATGTCAGCGACGAAAAGGTCCGGGTCGTACGGCAGAAATGGGTCGACCCGTGGCGAGGGCGAATTTGTCGCATGGTCGCCACGCTCGCGCGTTTTTCGGGCGAGGCTCGATACTTGGCGTACCAAGAAGCGCACCGCGCCATCGTCGAGTGCGATCGATGCCGTTTCGATCGGCCGAAGCGCGCCGCATTCGAGCGCGTGTGCGGTTCGGCGCACAATCGCCGACAAAAGCGTATTGGGCGTCAGCAGCGAAGACATAATCGAATCGTTCCGCGGTGTCTTTCAACGGCGATATTGTGGCGCAGAAGGCCGGGCCGTACTTCATATCATCGGTTCATGAATACGTTGATCCGGGCCGAGCAGCCCGGATTTGTTTTTGAAGCACGTGGGCATGGGCTTTGCACCAAATAGGTCCGAGTCTAATGGGGGACGGGGCGTCTTCGCGCAGGCGGGGCGATTCCACGGGTTACCGAGCAGATGACAATCGAACTCAATGAACCGTTGCATGTCATCGGGCGTCGCCGTGCGACGTTCCAGTCGCTTTATCCATGCGCGCTTGTTTACCTCGACCCCGGTGCCGGCGCGAGCCCGAACAGCCGAAGCAAGGATCCGTCCGCGTACGTGCGCCAGGCCGTTGGCCTGAACAAGTCGCTGCTCTACGCCGGGCTGCCGCGCCTGACCGTCTACACGAACGAAGTCGAGGCCGTTCGCCGCATGCTTGCCGATATGGCGGACGAGGACGCACGCCCCGTCGTGCAGGCACTCGAGATTGCGCACCGGGATCTGCCGAAAAGCACCCCATTCTATGCCGCCCATTTCAAGTTCGATTTGATGATTCAGGCGGCCAAGAGCCTGCCGAAAGATGCGCTTTTTCTGCTGCTCGATACGGACATGGTCGCCATGCATCCCCTCGACGCGGCACTCATCACGCGCTGTGCATGGCTCGGCGTCGGCGCCTTCGATATTTCCGATCAAGTCTTTCCCGCCTACGGCAGCGCGCGTGTCATTGCCGATCTTGAGAGGGTGGCTGGCCGTCCGCTCGGAAATCCGCGATGGTATGGCGGGGAATTTTTGCTATGTACCACTGAATTTCTTACCCGACTCATCGAGCGGGCTATGCCGTGCTTCACGCGCTACCTTGCGGAAATTCGCCATCTCCATCACCACGGCGATGAAGCGTTCATCTCCGCAGCGCTTTCTCTGCTCGAGCAGGAAGGTCAGGCGATCGTCGACGTCGGCGCTTATCAGGCAGTGGGCCGCCATTGGCCGGGCAACACGCATCGGAATCTTTACTGGTTCAGCCGATGTTCGTTCCTGCATTTGCCGGGCAGTAAGTCCGTCATCGAACGAGAGGCACGGCACCGGGATTTCTGTCCGCCGCGCGTGTGGCGCGTCGTCGCGGCGCAGCATCGAAAGGGGCAGCTGCGCTGGGCCCTCAAGATCATGTTCGACGATAGGTTGAAGCGGCGCCTGCGCGGGATTTTCTCGCGCTTTCGTCGGCAGAAAGTGGACGAAGGGCTCGAAGCGGCGGAACGCGATGCATCGGGTAATGCGTGAGGGCACCGCGCGTTATTCGCCGAAGAGGCTGTGGATGTCCTTTGCGTCGTCGGACTCAGAGACGTTATATTCGGCGCGGGCTGCTCGAAGCACTTCTTCGACGACGCGCTGGTAGCCGACAGCGTTGCCGAAGTGCTTCATTGTCCAGTTGCAGCCCGTCGCGTCGGGCTCCTGTTTTTGAGGGCGCGGCACCTGGATCTTCACGCCGTCTTCGACGATTTCATGCACGCGGTGGATGCGGCGGCTCACTTCCTCTTGCAGCCGCGACGCGTTGAGTGTTTTGCGGATCATGATGGTGTCCTTCCAAATGCGCGTTGGTACGCGTATTTTAGCTGCCTCCACCTGCCATGGTCGGTAGGAGAATCCGGTAGACATGAATCATCGCGGGCCCAAGCAAAACGGTGAGGAGCGCAGGGAAGATGCAAAAGGCAAGTGGCAAAAGCAGCTTGAGCGCGATTTTCGCCGCCTGCTCTTCTGCCCGCATGCGGCGCCGCGTGCGCAGGGTGTCGGAGAGCACTCGCAGAGAATCGGCAATGCTCGTGCCGAAGCGTTCTGCCTGAATCAACATTGTGGTGAACGAATCAATATCCTCGACGCCCGTTCGCAGTGAAAGGTTGCGCAATGCCTTTTCGCGCGAGAAACCGGAACGCTGCTCGAGCAGCAAAAGGTCGAACTCGTTCGCCACGACTTCGCTGCGGAGTTTGATTTCTTCTGCCACACGCATGATGCCGGCGTCGAGGCTTAGCCCGGCTTCGATGCAAACAGTCAGGAGGTCTAGTGCATCAGGAAAGTCTTCGAAAATCGTGCGCTGGCGCGATGTCACGCGGCGGCTCACCACGCCGTTTGGCAGATAGTAGCCGATTCCTCCGAGCCCGATTAGCGCGGCGGAGAGCCACAGCGGTTCTGTGGCGAGCGATGTGCGCAGGAGCCACGCCAGCGCGAAGAGTGGCAAGGCAAGCGCGAGCAGAGTTTTCGCGGCAAAATAGACTGCTGCCGCGTTGGGCGATCGCCAGCCTGCGTTCATCAGTTGCACTCGCAACGCCGAGTTCTCCCAGCCCTCTTTGGGAATCGACAGCTTCGCGATCGGTTGCGAGATCTGCGCGATTTTCTCGAGCCATGCAGCGCTTGCCGAGTCGGTTTCTGTCGGCGTTGCACTGCGGGCCATGCCACCTGCCTGCTCAACGCGCCGTCGCATGTCTCTGGGAGCGAACAATAGCATCGCTCCCAATACACCAGCGAACACGAAGGCAAAAATACCGACCATTAGCAGTACGTTCATGGCATTGGCCGAATCCATAGTGCGTCTCCTTCATGTCTAATACGGCTCCAGTGCGAATGCACTTCGGCGGTCATACCCGGATCCTGATGATCTTGCGCATCGAGATTACGCCGAGCAGCATCAATACAAGCATGACGCCGACCACTCTCGCGCCCAGCTCATCCGTCCAGAGCACCTCGAGGAACTGCGGGTTCAGGGCGAACATGGCGCCTGCAGTGATAAAAGGCAGCAGTCCAAGCACCCATGCCGACAACTTGCCTTCAGCTGACAAGACCCGGACTTTATCGAACAACTTGAAGCGCTCGCGAATGAGCAACGCAATACCGTCCAGCACTTCGGCGAGGTTGCCACCGGTCTCGCGCTGGATAAGCACTGCAATGACGAAGTAGCGTAAGTCGCGAATTGGCACGCGTTTCGCCAGATTCGTCAAGGCGTCGTTGAGCGGCACGCCATAGTTGATTTCGTCGAACATGATGCGGAATTCGCCGGCCATCGGCTCGGGGAACTCGGCGCTTACCATACCGACCGCACTAGGAAAAGAGTGGCCGGCGCGAAGCGCGCGACTGATCGTATCGGCCGCATCAGGCAGTTGACGTTCGAGCTTCAACAGCCGTTTGCTGCGCTTTCGGTTTACGTAGAGATAGGGCAGCGAGCCGGACGAAAGCGCGACGGTGACCGCAATTGCGAACGGCACCGGCGTAAATATGAAGACGGCAAGCACGATGACCGGAATCGCGCAACTTGTGAACACTAGCCGGGAGGCAGACCAGTTAAGACCGGATTGCTGAATCAACAGATCTAGCAAGTGGATGCGCGGCATGCGCATCAACAGCTTCTCGAGGGAGCTCGATTCGCGCAACATGCGGTCCTTGAGGATCGTCAGGCGCTCCCTTTGAAGCTGTCCGCCGGCGGACAAGGCGCGGATGCGCGATTCGATCCGCTTTGCGGCCGGACCATGCCGGCTGTTCCACCACAGGTAGCCACCTTCGATTGCGAGCACGATCGCGACGAAAAGCAAGATGATAAACGCATAGAAGATCGGGTCCATACAGGGTCTCCTTCAGTCCTCGGCGGTTCGCCGAAAGACGCGGTTGGAGGTCACGCGGCTTCGAATCGACGCGCGGGATCGAACATATCGTCGGGCAGCTTGATGCCGAAAGCCTGCAGGCGCTCGACGAATTTGGGCCGCACTCCAGTCGCGCAGAAGTAGCCTCGAACGCCGCCCGTCTGATCGACCCCTGTTCGCTTGAACGCAAACACCTCCTGCATGTTGATGATCTCGCCCTCCATCCCAGTGATCTCCTGAATGCTGACGATCTTGCGTTTGCCGTCGTTAAGCCGCGTTGCCTGGACGACGACCGAGATCGCGGATGCGATCTGCTGGCGCATTGTTTTGGGCGGTAGCGACATGCCGCCAAGGTTGATCATGTTTTCGAGCCGTGTCAGCGCATCGCGCGGCGTATTGGCGTGGATCGTTGCCAACGATCCCTCGTGGCCCGTATTCATCGCGGCCAGCATATCGAGCGCTTCCGCACCACGCACCTCGCCGAGTATGATGCGATCTGGTCGCATGCGCAGCGCATTGCGGACGAGCGTTCGTTGCGTGATCTCGCCGCGACCCTCGATGTTAGGCGGGCGCGTCTCGAGCCTAAGCACGTGGGGTTGGCGCAACTGCAACTCAGCCGCGTCTTCGATGGTGACTATCCGCTCGTCGCCTGGGATATAGCCTGAAAGAATGTTGAGCAGCGTCGTTTTCCCACTGCCGGTGCCGCCGGATATAAGGATGTTCACCTTGGCGCGCGCAAGCGCATCGAGCAGCTCGGCCATCGGCGGCGTAAACGTATGCAGCCGGATCAGGTCCGAGACCTGCAGTGGATTGACCGCAAAGCGCCGGATCGAAACGAGCGGGCCGTCGATCGCGGACGGCGGAATGATTGCGTTGACGCGCGAGCCGTCAGGCAGGCGCGCGTCGACCATCGGGCTTGATTCGTCGATGCGCCGTCCCACGCGAGACACGATCTTTTCGATGACCTTCATCAGATGCGCATCGTCGTAGAACGTCACGTCGGTCAGCTCGAGCTTGCCCTTACGTTCAACGTAAGTTTGCTTTGCCGTGTTGACGAGAATGTCAGAGACCGTCGGGTCGCGAAGGAGAACTTCAAGCGGACCGAAGCCGAACATCTCGTCGTACACGTCAATGACTAGTTGCTTTCTCTCACCGTCGTTGGCAGGCGCTTTATCTTCTTCGAGAATGTGCGCGATGAGCGCACCGATCTCCTGGCGGACTTGGTCGGACGGCATCCGGGAGAGGCGTTCCAGCTCGACATGATCCAGCACGGCCTGATGCACATCGCGCTTCAGCTTCTGATATGCGCCGAGCGCCATGCAGTTCGGTGAGACGGGGCCGCCGCCGCGCTCGCTGAGCGGTTGTTTGAACTGGCCGGATATCTGCTCACGCAGCGACATGATTATCTCCTTACCTACGCTTACATGGCTTTGAGCTTGGGTGCCGCGCTGCGGCCGAAGAGCCGCAGTTTGCCGGACTCACTGCGCATGCGACCACGAGCATGTGCCGGAGCCTCGGAGACGATGTTCGCCGCGAGTTGCTGGAGCGCGCGCGCCACCGGAGAGCTCCGCTTGATTTCGGATATCGGGACTCCCTCGTTCAATGCATCACTGACAACGTCGTCTTCAGGGAGCACTTGGTAGGGCGCCATGGCGAGGACTTCCTCGAGGGTTGCGCGCGCTCGCTCGCCGCGCCGGGTGTAGCGATTCAGCAGGAGCCGGACGCGGTCCGCCGGGTAACCGAGCGACGCGAGGATGTCCTGCAGGCGTCGGCCTGCGCGGACATGCGGCATACTCGCCTGCAGAACGACATGGATTTCATTGCTTCGGTCGAGCGCGAGCATCGAAAGCTGATTGATGGACTGGCCAAGATCGAAGACGACGAACTCGTAGCGCGGAATGGCGACGCCGACAATCCATTCGAGCCGCTCGATACTGATATCGGCCGCTCTCACGGGATCACCCGCGCCAGCGAGCACATGGAACGTGTCGCTAATGTGCATGACGCTCGCGTCAAGGAACGCGGAGTCCATGCGCTCGATGTGTGCGCATGCGGATGGCAGGGTCGAGGTGGGCTTTTCGTTGGTGACAAGAAATGCCGCATCACCGTAAAGTTGATTGAGATCGACAAGCAGGACGCGCTTTTTCCAACCGACGGAAATCGCGTGAGCGACGTTGGTCGCAATCAGGGTCGTTCCCGTGCCGCCTTTACACGACATGAACGACACGATCCGGCTTTTCTTGCCACCGCGCGCGGCCACTTTCCCTGCCGCGCGATCAAGCGCCTCAGCAAGCGAGCGCTGATCGAGCGGCCATGGGAGAGCGTCGCGAAAGCCCGCGCGCATTGCGGCGATCAACGTCTGCGGCGAAGCTTCGGCAGTCACGAGGATACATGTGAGGCGCTCATATCGGTGAGAGAGCTCGCTGACAACAGTCAGTTCCGCGTCGTCGAGTGATGACGCATCGACGATGAGGACATCGAACGATTCGAGACTGTCGCCGCGCTGCGCAAGCTGAGACGGGGCGCCCACGGTTCGCGTCGTCCGATAGCTTCCGCAATCACCGATGAGGCGTACAATTTGCGCAAGCCGCGATGCGTCTTTTGAAATACTTAGGATGTCGATCATGGTCGTTTGGCACCGCTGATGGATTATTGGCACACGGATCCGCCCGTCGAACTCGTCAGACTTTCACGCGGAAGGGCGGTCGAGAACGGCGGCAGCGCCATCGAGATCGGCACGAACGGAATGAGCGTATTGACGGTCAATCCCGTGTAGCCGACGGTTACGAAAGTGCAGTTCGAGGCGTCGCAGCCGCTAGGCGTGTAGGTGACCTGAATATTGCTGTCGGCAAGAAGCGGTAGCAGTCGCTCCATCTTGGTTTTGACGATGGCGGCTCCCACGTCGCAGACCGCTGCCACGCGTGCACCGAGCCGCGCTGCTTCCGTGGCGGTGTTCCAATAAAAAAGGACGCGTGAGAATTCCATGATGCCGATTAGCACGCTGACAAGGACCGCCACGGCGATTGCCATTTCGACGATCGCCGCGCCGCGCTGATTTCGACGACTTCTAACCCTGCGTTGGACGTTCATGACTGCCTCATTACGACCGATATGTCGCCAAACGTCAGTCCGAACAGTCTGAACCACGACTGAATAGGCGAATAGTTGTAGCCCGTGATCTTCACTTCCACAAAATTGACCACTCCCACGGGAGAAGAACTCGTCGAATCGTTGTTGGACTTGTCGTAGACGGGATAGCTTGAAATTTGGGTGCAGGCGACATTCGATGTGCTCAGGCCGGGTGCCACCGGCGTTAACGTTCCGGCGCATTTCGTCTGGGTCGAATCAAGTGTCGCACTTCCATAGGCTGCGAGACACTGCGCTGATTTGACGGATGAGCTGTAATTGCCGTCGTCCGGTGAATACTGCGACAAATAGCGTGCGGCAACACGGGCAGATTTAGTGAGCGTCTCATATTCATATAAAGCGCGACCGAGCTCCACCATGCCGCTAAAAAGCGTAATCAAAAGTGAAAGAACAATTGCGAGCTCGACGAGCGCGGCACCGCCCGCTCGCTTGACCATCCCAGTGACCCGGCAGCGCTTCATGGCTGGCTCCTATTGGATCAGTACAGGGACGAGCGGCGCGTTCGTCGTGGACGTCGTCCCCGGGACCCCGCCGGATCTACAAGGGCTGCCGGGATCGTCGGCGAGACCGCGATACTCGAGATGTACCGCGTTGCTGTTGCCGCCTTGCTGCAAAGGGTCAAGCATGAGGACGCAGGCCCAACGCGTAAGCGTCGCGTGTGAGGACGAGTTCATCGTAGTGCAGTTGACCATCGGCGCGGCCGCCAGCCGCCGGCTCGCCCCGCTTTGATAAACGGTGGAAGAAATCGCTGGAGTACCTTTGTTACCCTCGCTGGTGTTCAATCCGCTCGCGGCATCACCCTGATAACCATCATGATTCGCCATGGCAGTCTTATAATTGTCGACCCCAGCGACCGAGCTGGAGCCGTCGTACGCGTCGAAAGCCGGTTTCCAATTGCTCGACGTATACGCATATCCAGTGAAGTCCGGCGTGCCAAGGTTTTTGTTGTTATACACAATTCCGAAGCGGCTGTTATATGCCTTCCAGGCAGATGCAATGTTTCCGTTTTGGCCGATTTGTGTACCGGTGGCGGGTACACCGCATGCGGAACCGCTCAATTGAGCAGCGAGGCAGCTTGCGCCGTTGGTGCAATTCGGATCCAAGTTGGCCCACCCGAACATGCCCTGCGTGTAAGAATTGGCGCTGATAATGTTCGACGTCAGCCACGTGCCTTTTAGATAAGGGCTCGGGCCACCAGGATCGCATATGAAGACGGGCAGGGCGCATGTTGATTGCGAACTGCCATTCGTCGCTACGGCTCTTGCAGAAACGGAGGCGGGACCAACGTTTGTGCCAGGCAATATGTTGAGTACTTGAATCAACCAATTCGCAATGTTGGGTAGCGAATTCGTGCATTGCACATACTTGGCTTGGCTAGGCGTCATGCCCGTCCAGCTCGAGAACGGACCGCTTGACGTTGTGGCGTAAGTCACACTCGTATTGACGGTCATCGAGACAGGTGCGGACTGGAAGGACGCGAGGTTGATATGGCCTGCGGCGATACCAGCTGCTTCAGACACGGAAAGCGAAGTCACGCCGTCGAGATCGCGCGCAGCCGCGAGCGCGCAGGAGTCGGCGCTGTTTTGCAGCTCGCTCTTTGCGACATACAGCTTGCCGAGATCGAGCGCGAGCCCGACAAAAGCGATCAGCACGATCATCGACAGCGCGACGAGTACCAGCGTGGCGCCACCCTCGCGACAACGACGAGTTGTGCCGCGCATGCGTGGTTGGGTTTTGAGACGCATCATGACCTCCCGGCCGTACGACTGTCACTGTCCGCCGATGAAGAACTGGGTGACGGCCGGCGGTGGCGTTTCGAATGACTTGTTATACGCGTCCACGGCAGAGACGGCGGCCCTGCCATCGACGCCAGGTCTGGAGGGGTTGTGCTCACCCGCATTGGGATCGATGATTTGCGCCTGAGCGACGGCCCGGGCGGCCTCGCCAAAGTGCTTATCCCAGATGGGCGTGCTTGTCATACAGCCGCCGAGAATGCCGCTCGCGAGCGCAAATGCGATAGAGCGAAGCGCGAATGCAGCGCGATCGAGTTTCATGAAAGTTCTCCTTGCATCAGGTCACTGCTTCGCTTGCCCGTTCGCCGCACTTGAAACCGTGAGCGCGCGCGTCGCATCGGTCTGCTTTGCGATTCGCGCAGCGGCTGCCTCGATCCGCGCTATGCGTGTCGCCTGATCCTCGGTATTCGGCGGTGAAGGCACTCGTGGATTCGCATGCTGGGCGGCCGGCTTCGTCGGTTGCATCGGTCGCGGCAACTCGCGCGACGAAATCACGTCGGAACGGACTTCGCTCGTACGGGCCGGCTCACGAGGTACGAGGAGCGACTCTTCCGCTTTGGTCGGCGAAGCTGGCACTGGCGTGGGCGAGGGCACCGTCGTCTGCGAATCCATCTGAGCGGGCGACACCTTTGGCGAATCGTCGGGCGTACTGGTCGAACTGTTTGGCGCGTTGAGCGGAGGCACCGTCGGCTTGACGCGTTCCCCGCCTCTGCCTTCCATGTTGCCGGTTGCAAAAATGTCAGCGGAGTTCGGTTGCACGAAGCTGTCCGTCGGCAAGGGATAGTTGCTGTTCGGCAACGGCTTGACGAGATGCGGCGTTATAACAAAAACGAGTTCAGTGCGGTCCTGCTGGAAATTGGTGCTTCGCATCAGCGCGCCAATGACTGGCAACTCACCCAGACCGGGGAAGGCCTTCAAGGCGCCCGTAATGTTGTTGCTGATGAGTCCTCCGATCGCGAACGACTCGCCGTCGCTCATCTGCACGGTCGTCGATGCTCGACGCGTATTGATGAGTGGCAGAATCGCCGTGGTGCTGGACCCCGTTGCGCTGACGGTCACGCCGGTTGGCGAAAGTTCCGATACCTCAGGGGACACCTTCAGATTGATGCGCCCGTTTCCAAGCACAGTCGGCGTGAACTTCAGCCCCACGCCGAACTCCTCCTCCTGTAGCGTAATGGTGGTCCCGCCGTTGGAATTGCTCTGCGGGACGGGGATGAACACCCGGCCACCGGCGAGGAATGACGCTTCCTGACCGCTGACCGTGACGAGATTCGGCTCGGCAAGAATCTTTGTGAGCTGATCGGTTTTTTGCGCGTCAATGGCTGCCGACAACGGCAGGTGGTTGGACTTGCTCGCGGCAATGACGGATTGTCCCCCGGTTAGCAGCGTTGTCGCCAGCGCCGCAGTCCATGAGCCAAAACCGCCTTGAAGATTGAGCTGCGATCCGAGTTGATCGACGAGCGTCTTGGCGACTTCCGCAACCTTGACTTCCAGCATCACCTGCTGGGGCGAGTCGACTGCCATCATATTGATGACACTTGGTCCGGCCTGCTGGCTCGAGCCTGCGTAGGCGTGGGCGATTTCCATCGCCTGTTGGGCGGCGCTAGCGCTCGATACGCGGCCCGCGAGCACTAGGTTTCCGGCTGCGCCCGACACGCGAATACCACGCTCTTCGGGCATGAGCTGAGAGAGCGATTGTTGCAAGCCGTTTGTGTCGACGCCGACGATCACTTCGAGCATCTGGCATGCGCCGCTTCTGCCCTGAATGATCATATTGGTCGTGCCGACGGCCATGCCGACCACATAGAGCGTGCGCGGCGACACCAGCGTGGCCATCGCGACCGCGGGATTTCCGATCGTGCGGTTGCGGGTCGGCTCGGCAAGCTGCACGAGCGTCGACTTGCCTACTGGCACCACGACGTTTTGCGACTCGTTGATTTCGCCCATGCAGTTGGGCCCGCGCAGTTGCGGTGCGGAGGCCGCCGCATCGGCCGACACGGCTGCGGCCGTGGCGGGAGCGGGGGCAGCGGCAGCAGCAGGGGCCGCGGCGGTCGTCATCGCTCGCATCGGCTTCACAGACTTTGTCACATGCAGCACGGTACCGCCTTCCACCATTACTTGAGCAATGGCAGGCTGAGCAGCCGCGAGGCTCGCCCCAAGCACGGCGGCCGAAATTGCGCTGATATTGCAGCGCCGCCGCGTACGGCCCCGCAGCGCCTTCAGTTTCGTATTCATTTGGTGATGCCCCCCGGTTGTGATGCCTTCACTACATTTGCTTGTGATTCATAGTCGGGCTTGTACTACTGAGTTGGTATGGCGCGCGCCGATCTTCAAGCGCCTTCGCCGCCCGACCTTATAGCGCTAAAAACATTCGAGACTGCCTGCTACGCCTGACAACACGCCCACGCAATCGCGCTTTACCGGCGGCTTCCCCGCGGCGTAATGCACGCGCGCGGGCTTGGCCGGCGCCGGTGGCGGCGCCGGAGGCGCACCGAGCAGCGTGAGCTTCGTCGCGCCGGCCGTTTTTAGCTTGTCGCCGTCGATCTGGTTGCGGAGAACGAGAGAAAGCGTGCCGACGCTGCGGGCGAGATCAAGTTTCTCCGCCTGCTCCGGGCTGACCTGGAGCGTGACGGCGTTGACGACTTTCGGTTGCGTATCGTCGCGGCTCACTTGCTGAGCGACAGCGAGGACGAGGATCCGCTCGAGAACGATCTTTGAGATGCTTTGCTGATCGTTGCCGCCGGGTGCCTGCGTATTGACGATGACGTCGACGTAGTTGCCCGGAAGGGCGAAGCCTGCGACGCCGACGACATCGTTCACGCGCACTGTGATGGCCCGATCGCCCTTGTCGATGACGGCCGAGAGGCCGCCCTTCGTGCCGATGGGGGCAAGCTTAGATTCGAGTACGGGCTCGCCGCGCGCGAGGCTCGTTCTCACCACGCGCCCCTCAAGCGACTTGGTATCAGTGAACGAGCCCGGCGGCACACTGCCCGTCGGCCAATTCACCGTGCGAACGAGGTTCGTATTGAGCGGCTGGCCTAGATTGACGTCGTCGATTGCGACGGCGACAGGTGTTACTGCGCTCGACGAAGTGTGGATGAGCCATTTCGATGCGAACACGACAGCGGCAAGGCCGGCCACCATGGCCATCGCCAGCATGATGAGGGCTCGACTGTTCTTCATTTTAGTACTCCTAACTAGCTAATCCGGTACGCCGGTCGTCTTTGCGTCTAATGTATCGCCGCTAGTGAGCCGGCAGTGTGGCCGTCCGCTCACCCAACTGCGAACTTCTTGCTGTATCTGTTGGCATCGGAGAAGGCGGACAGGTGGCCGTCTGCTCCGATCCGCCGAAGTAACTGTTCCATGCTTCGCGCAATCCGTCGCCGGTCACTTCCCGGGCCGCTGCCCGATAGTCGGCCGATGCGCGGACAAGCTTCAGCAAATCTCGCGGATAGCAGGCGAGCAACGGCTTTCCGCTCGTCATATGCAGTTCGCGCAAGAGGTAATCGAATGCGTCCGTAGCGGTGGTGAGACCGAGGGACGCGCAGCAGTCGTCAAACACGCGCCGATAGTTGTCAAGCGTAAGCGGACCGAAGTGGAGCTTCGATCCTAGCCGGCGCAGGAACGCCTCGTCGCCGATCGCATCGGGGTCGAGATTGCTCGAGAAAACCGGCCATACGTCGAACGGCGCCTGGAAACGGGTGCCCGATTGCAGCGTGAACTGATCGACGCCGCGGTCGAGCGGCATGATCCAGCGATTTAGTAATTCGTGAGCGGCAATGCGCTGACGCCCGAGGTCGTCCACGATATAGAGGCCCATGTTGGCTTTCATGTGGGGGGGGGCCTGATAGAACCCGGCAGCCGCGTCGTAGCGCAGGTCGAGCCCTTCCAGCGTCAGCTCGCCACCCGAGAGGACGACGGGGCGGCGGCAAATGCGCCAACGTTTGTCGCCAGCGACTATGGCTGCCCCGGACGGCGCGTCCTCATGCAGCAGCGGGTCGTATATCTGAACGATTTCACCGCCGACATAGATCGCGTAGGGGATGGGCACATCGCCTTGCAGGAGAAGCCCGAGCCGCTCGGCAAGAAACGTCTTGCCGCTACCGGCCGGCCCATACAGCAGGAGCGGCCGGCCCGCATTGAGGGACGCCGCGGCCGCATCGAGCAGAGCGGGCTGGATAGCGATGCCGCGGAAGGCCGCATGAACGTCGGATTGCGTAATCCGTTGTTTGCTCACGGAATGCTCGCGGACAACCTCGACGTAGGCGTCGTAGGCAATAGGCGCTGGGCCGCAGTAGCTGCATCTCGCGAGCTCTTCGGATGCAACCGTGCGGCCCGCCTCGGTTAGCCGGAAATGCACATCGATATCGGTGGCGCCGCGATGCGTGATCTCAGCGAGATGCTCGTGCACCAGAAATGCGAGCAGATCTTCGAGCACGGCGACGGGGAGACGATGTCGTTGCGACAGGTCGCTGAAGCTCGAGCTGCCGTTTAGAAAGGTCGACTTGAGCACGAGGCGGCCGACGAATACAGCAGGCAGACCGGTATCAGCAATCGTGCGGGGTGCACGTAGCAACCTGCGCGATGCTTCGGAGAGACGCTCACGCGCTGCCGCTACTTGTGAGAGCTGCATGACTTGCGCACCGCTGCCGGTTTCGTTATTGCGTTCGCTCATCTTTCGTCTCCGTCTCGTCGTAGCGAACGGCCTCGATTGGCGCGGTCGTTGCGACGGGCTATCTCACCCAATTGCGGTACTGTTAGGCACTAGGCCGACGCCGACGCAAACAGGACCACTAACGTTCCGGCCGCGATCGCCACGCCGTAAGGGAGCGAGCCGACCGATGCAATGCCGCTGGCTTGCGATGGCATAGCGCTCATACGCCCCTTGCTGCGCACAATGCATTGCAAGTTCGCGATCAACTGTGCGGTGCGTCGCCGGAAGACCACAAAGGCGATCGACCAAATCCCACCTATGACGAAGGTCGCCAGCGCGATGTAGAGAATCATGACCGGACCAACCCATGCGCCGATTGTCAGGAGCAGCTTCACATCACCGGCGGACGTTCCTCGCACGAGGTACAACGGGATCAGCAGAGCGAATCCGGCCATTGCGCCTGAGAGCCACGCGCCGGCTCCAAGAACAAGTCCATGCAGCCAGGCTTGGACGATGAGGGAGACGATCAAGCTCAACCCAAGCACTCGGTTCGGAATGCGGCGCGACGTGATGTCAGTGCTCGCTGTAATGATCGTGAGCAGGGCGACGCAAAGCGGAATCGGTAGCGGCGGCAGTGTGGGGAATTCCATCTCGTGGCCTCGTATTTGTCAGGCCGCCTCAGTGAAGTGCGGCGACGATTTCATCTCGGATGTTTTGGTAAAGGCCCAACACAGCGTTGCCGAAAGTGGCAACGCCCGCGAGCGCGACGAGCGCAATCAGCGAAACCATAAAGGCGTACTCGACCATCGTCGCGCCATCGTCTTCTTTCCATACCTTCGACAGGATTACGCGTAGCGAAAGCATGTCAGCCTCCCCGTAATATCAAACTCGGGGCACCGCGAGAAAATTGGTGCCGGGTGCATCTTTTTTAAAACCGAGAGCCGCTCCCCGTGCCCGGGAAGACGGCTTCCCTGGCCCTCACAGTCAATCACAGGCTGCTCGCGATATCGCTGAAGACGTTATTCAAGTTCGTGCCAATGCTGGTAATTGCAACGATACAGACGATTGCGATGAGCGCGACCATCAACCCATACTCAACCATGGTTGCGCCTTGCTCTTCCCGCTGGAGCGCGTTTGCTCCCTCGATGACGCGCGGGCCATGTGTGAAGGCAAAGCGCTGCAAAGAACGAAATTTTCCTATCACGATCACTCCTTTGTACCCGCATTGATGGGCGATCTACGTCAAAAAGCGGATGCGGACGAAGCGACTGTCACATTCGTCCGCCCCCGGGCGTTAAAGGCTGCTCGCAATGTCGCTGAAAACGTTGTTGAGGCGTGTGCCGATGGTGGTAATCGTAGCGATACAGACGATCGCAATAAGAGCGACCATCAGCCCGTACTCAACCATCGTGGCGCCGTCTTCGTCGCGTACAAAACGTTGTGTTCCAGCGATGAACTTCTTCATTTCGGTTCTCCCTCAGGGTGATTAACAAGATTCCCTCGGCTTTAGGCGTCGGGTTTGCTACTGCAGCTGCTACAAAAGACTACGTTCGTCGGCGCTTAGACGGCGTCAATTCGTCGACAAGGGGGGACGCGCTGTAAGCCTCGCGCCGAATGGGAATGGGCAAGCGCACGAGCGATCTTGCCCCGATGCGCCATGTCGCCTGCGAAGCAGGGACGGTCGCAGCACGGCTCATCGTTCGGAATTTCCGCGGCTAGCCATCGTTTATGCGCGAGGGGCATGGCATCGCTACCGGCAACGCCGCCAGAGAAATGTCGTCTCGATGCACTGTTCGTCATGCCTAAGCCCCCCGGCTTGTGGTTGATTCCTTTGCGCGTCCGGTCGAGACCGGCGCCAAACAGTCAGCCAGCGATGTCACGTTCCGCCACCGTGGTCGTCCCGCCCCTGATGCAAGTCCCTGGCAAGTAGCCACGGCAGCCCTCCCTGGTGATGACAGCGTTCCCGAATCCGTCTGGGATGCCTTCTTCGAGGCGCTCCGCACTGCTGTCTCATCCATCTTTTACATTGCTGGCTTCCGCACCGCAGCGCAACGCAAACGGTATGCCAATGCCCCGCAACACATTGAGATTCAAGGCCGGGGCTTTTTACGCTGCGTTCGGTCGACCCTCTGTCTGTACGAGTTGTCGCAAACTTGCGACGCCGGGAGATCTGTATGGAAATGCGTTATTGCTTCGTCGAAACGCCAGCCGTCCTGCATTTGCTCTGTTTGCATCGAATAGGTGTCGAGCTGCCCATCCGGTCTGGGACGGCCGAGACGACAGGATCGGGGTCCCCAATCAGTCCGAACCGTTTCAATGTTGATACAGGCTCTGCGCTGCCGAAGTTTTCGGTCGTTGTCCAATGTGTTCGATGGCCCACTTATGAAATGATTTCACAGACAGTTCGATGGGCTAAGCGACTTGAAAACATATTGTTTTCTCCCAACAATGCACCATTCGTATTGCGCGTAGTTTTCTCTTCGATCGCATTCGCGAGCCACAGAAAGCGCGAGCGCATACGCCCACAGTGAGCGCAGTCGGAATTGACCAATAAAAGGCTTGGACCATGTATCTTTTGAGTCGGGGGGCAGGCGCAAGCGACGGTGACAGCTCTGCGCTCGATTGGCTAACAGCGCGGCGCCTGGTGTTCTGCAGCTACGCGGCTTTCATCTCGTACGTCGGATTCGTGGCGACATGGGCATGGGTAACGCACGGGTTCACCGGGACCGATGCTGGGCGACCAGGCTTGGATTTTTCGATCTTTTGGACCGCATCACATCTCATGCGCCATGAGTCACCGGCCCTGGTGTACGACCACCAAGCATTCGTGAAGGCGACGGTAACACTCTTTGGCGGCTTCGCGAACGAGTATGGTATGCCGTGGCTCTACCCTCCTGCTTTTCTGGTCGGCATCGCGCCTCTCTCGCTGCTGCCATTCCCAATCTCCTATATTGCATTTGTCAGCGGAAGCGTAGTCCTATTCGTAGTAGCGGCGCTCTCGGTGTCTCGACTCGGCAGAAGCGTTCAAGACCCGCGGCTTGCAGCGTTGTTCGTCGCGGCATTGCCATGCGTGTTCGTGACCGCGATCATCGGCCAGAATTCTCTGTTGACTGCGGCACTCGCTGCCTCTGCAGTGCGCTGGCTCGCCGCCAAGCCCGTGCTGGCGGGAATCTGCATTGGCCTACTGGCAATCAAGCCGCAGATGGCCATCGTATTCCCGTTCGTGCTCATTGCGGCTCAAGCCTGGAGAACTTTCGCCGCCGCGGCGCTAAGTGGACTTGCGTTCACAACGCTTGGCGCTCTGACCTGCGGCGCTCGATCGTTCCACGCTTTTCTCGTGAACGCGAGCGTCATGCGCAGCGCGACGCTCGAGCATGGGCAACATTTCTGGATGTCTTCGCCGTCGCCATTTTCTGCACTGCGCAGCGCCGGAATCCCGGTCACTCTTTCCTATGTGGTGCACGGCATGATCGCGATCGTTGCGATAGCGGCCGCCTGCCAAGTCTGGAGACGGTCGAGCGACATGCGGCTTCGTGCTTCGATGCTCGCTGCATCGACCTTGATTGTCAATCCATACGTGTGGCACTATGAATTGGCGTGGCTCGGTATTGCACTCGCTTGCGTCACGGCGTGCGGGATCAACGGTAGGTGGTATCTCGGCGAGCAGGGCATTTTGGTTGCCGGGTGGTTGCTTCCGGTCTACGAGCATTTCAATCGCGTAGCGAAATTGCCGCAGATCGGGCCAGCGGTGGTGCTGCTAACCATGTTGGTCATATTGCGGCGTGTGCGGATGGTTGCTGGGGTGAAGCTATGAGCTCACGCGGGCGAAGCGGCGTGCTGGAGGCACCAGCACCCGCGCAAAAACGGGGGCTGGGGAGTCGCCTCTCTGGGGCGATACATTGGCTCAACGACGATCGGCTGCGGTTCTACTCAGCGGGTACGCTGCTTTGCTATGTCCTGTGGTTAGCAATCTATTACTACAAGGCAGTCTGGCATCCCCACGAGTACATCAGTCCCCTCGCTATCGATTTCCTGCCATTCTGGAGCTCGTCGTATCTGGCTCTCCATGGTCATGCGATTGACGCTTACTCTCTTGGAATCCTGGAAAGAATTGAGAGCGGTGCGATATCGCATTCGGTCGGTATTTTGCCGTGGCTCTATCCACCCACCTTCCTTCTTTTTGTTTATCCTTTTGCGCTGCTCCCGTGGAAGCTAGCCGCGGTCGCCTTTCTCGGCAGCACGTATGTCTTGTTCGTCAGGATCGTCCACGTGATGATTCCCCGGCGCGAAGCTGTGCTTGTCGCCATGGCGTTCCCCGGCGCTGCTCTCGTGGTGGTCTCTGGGCAAAATGGCCTGTTGACAGCATCGTTCGCTGCGCTTGGTCTTCTTCTGCTCCCGAGGCGTCCACTGGTTGCGGGTATCTTTTTCGGTTTGCTTTCCATGAAGCCGCAACTTGCGGTGCTGTTTCCGCTCGCGTTGCTTTCCTCGCGCTCATGGCGAGCGCTCGCGTCATTTGCGCTGACAGCCGCGTCGATGCTTGCGGTATCTGTGATTGCTTTTGGAACGGATACGCTGGTGGCATTCCTCCATAACATGGGTACGATTACGGGCTATGTCGAGTCCGGGCAAGCGGCGCTGCCTCGTATTCCAACCGTGTTTTCGCTCGGGACGTTGGCGCATTTGCCCAAGACGGTGGCGTATGCCGGCCAAGCCGTGTCCGCCGTCCTGGCCGCTGCGGCGGTCTGTCATGCATGGGGAAGAGAGTCGCCATACGCATTGCGCGCGGCAACGCTTGTCTGCGCGTCCCTCATGGTCAGCCCTTACTTGTTTGACTATGACCTGGCATGGTATGGCGTCATCATCGCCTGGTATGTCAAGTACGCAGTGCAACATGGTTGGAAACGCGGCGAAAGAGAATGGCTCGTATTGCTCTGGCTCGCACCATTTGCCGGAATCTTCGCGGTGGATCGTATCCACATCCAGTTCATGCCGTTCGTCTCCGCGATTACAGTCTGGATGCTGGCGAGGCGCATCGCGACGGAAAGGCGCGATCCTGTGGGGCGCCAAGAAGATACCGTATCGGAAAAAAGGGCGCTAGGAGCCACTCCAGCAGGAGCGGGCGAATCGTGACGGAGCATGCGCAAGAATTCGTCATGCCCGGTGCCGCGCGCCGAGGCCAATGCGGCGGTCGCCGCGATGATAGTAACGGGGGAAATCATGTCCAGGGAAATCGACAGGCCGCTCGTGTCGCTCGTTATTCCTTTTTATAACGAGTCCGTCACTGTTGAACGTTTCTTCGAAAAAATGGAACCGGTGCTCGAGTCGATCGAATCGGTCATTTTCGAGCTCATCTGCGTCAATGACGGAAGCACTGACGGAACGCTCGATAAGCTGTTGATAGCCAGTGATAGGGACTCACGCGTACGTGTCATCGACTTTTCCCGCAACTTCGGCAAGGAGGCTGCGTTGACGGCCGGGCTCGACGAAGCATCCGGCGATGCTGTGATTCCGATCGACGCCGATCTTCAGGATCCCCCGAGCTTGATTGCCGTCATGATCGAACACTGGTTCGACGGCGCGGAGGTAGTCGCGGCCAAGCGGAGCAGCCGGGCCTGCGATACGTTTTTGAAGCGTACGACGGCAGGGCTTTACTATCGCATCCACAACGCACTTTCCGAGGTAAAGCTGCCCGAGAACGTCGGGGACTTTCGCTTGATGGACCGCGCAGTCGTCAATGCGTTGCGGAGCCTTCCCGAACGGAGGAGATTCATGAAAGGGCTCTTCGCGTGGGTCGGCTTTAAAACCGTCATCATCGAATATGAGCGAGAGCCTCGCAGCGCGGGGCACTCGAAATTCTCCGGGTGGCGGCTCTGGAACTTCGCGCTCGAAGGAATTACGAGCTTCAGTACCGTTCCGTTGCGCAGTTGGACATACATCGGCCTCGCTATTGCACTGCTGTCGTTCTTCTACGGGGCTTTTATCATCGGACGCACGCTGGTATTCGGCAATCCCGTTCCAGGATACGCGTCACTCCTTTCTATCATGCTCTTCCTCGGCGGCATTGAATTGATTGGTGTCGGTGTGGTCGGCGAGTACGTGGGCCGGATCTACGATGAGACAAAAGAGCGCCCTGTCTATGTCGTCCGCCGCCGATATCCGGTCGGGCGGAATGTCAATAACTTTGAAGCCGCGCACGCCCGCCGGCGGGCGTCGCATGTCTCTCGCATCGACGCTTCGCGCGGGACTTCGGCGTCACGCATCCGGGCAGTGGGTCGTTAGGGACGCACGGATCTGTGAATCGTGCGCGGCAGTATTTGGTTGCGTGGCCAGGTGGCGGTACAAGACCATTGTCATAAGTGAAATCAGCACCGCGGGTGTAAGTTGCCACGGAAAAAGATCCACCCAACGCGTAAAAGTCCCTTGGAGCGGCATTAGCGAAGCGGCAATCAACGCCATCCATTCGATCGGAGTTGGCTTCTTCGCCTTTGCATCGCGCATGATGAGCAGTGTTGGGATCACAAGCCAGGCCACCTCATAGAACATGACATATGGTGGAACCAGCATTGTGGCAATCACTAAAGCTGATGCCCGCAGTTCGAACCGCGCATGTCGAATCCAAAGATACGCCATCACCATGACAGCGGGAGCGGCAACCAACCCGTGAACCAAATACGATGTGGCGACAGACAGCCCGTTGAGTCTGCAGGCCGCAAATACTGTCAGGGTAGCGGTCCACACCCAGGTGCCTTGCTCGACGTAGGATCCGTTGAACTTTGACAAATGCGTGGCGAATTGAGTCCACGCGTGAATGCCGAACACTGCCGCGCTCGCGACAACGATTGAGAACGTCCAAACGGCAGACCATGCGAGCACCTTCCAATATCTGCCGCAGATCAATGCGAGCGGGAAAAGCAGGCCGAGCTGCGGCTTGACGATAAGACTGGCGATACAAGCGCCGGCCAATACGGCGTTGGACTGGAGGAGGGCGAGCGCGACGCCAGCGGCCGCTGCCGTGAACAGAGAGTTTTGGCCGGCCAGTAACGCGATCGACATGGCTGGGTTTGCACCCAGGAGGAGCAAATGCTTGCGGGCGAATCCGGGGGCGATGGTTGCCTGCATGACTACAAACGCGGATATGCCCAATACGCAAAACGATGCATAGGCAACAGGATAAGGTAGGAGACCAACCGGGGCGATCGCCAGCAAGAAGGTAGGGGGATAGGGCAGCTGAGAAACGGTTCCATGGAGAGCGAGTCGCGCCGCTAACCAGAACTCGTGAAAGTCCCATCCGGGCACCTGCATATTGGGCGCATGCAGTATAAAAGACCGGATGAACCACACAACTGGCAGGAACCACTGCGTGAGCAGGACGAGCCACACGCAGATGAATAAACATCCCGTTGTCTGTCGATGGCTGCCCGATTCCGAGGTGAGCTCCATTCGTCACTCCGCTCTTTCCAGGTTGCGAAGAATCCGTCGAGCGGCATCAGCCGATCGGCAGTCAATGCTATGAACTTCACCTCGAGCAATGTGTGTCCGTCCTCACGTTGAAGCTGAAATGGCCATCATCACAGCATGACTCGGCGATCAGGCCGTTCGATTTTGCGACAGATTGGACGGCGGAAAAGTGACGCGTGTATAGAGGTTTCGGGCGCTCGTCGCCTTGTGGAAAGCGGCTGCAAGCTGTCAGCAACTCGGCATAACCGCGCGCCGACGGGAAATTCCTGTCTCACAGTTGCGACACTCTTGTCGAATGTTGGCTTTGCTCGGATGAAAAAACCCCTATCTGCCTCCTGCATTCCTTTGCCAGCGGGATTGAAAGGGGTGATGGTGTGCAATTTGCTGATTTTTGGCTCGGCGGCACAGGGCGAAGCACCTGTCATTGATCGCTGCCGGTGATTTGCGGAAAAACCTCGTCGAAAGGTGGCGCATGAAAGCCGTAATTCTCGCGGGAGGCCTTGGGACACGCTTGATGGAAGAAACCACGGTGAAGCCGAAGCCGATGGTTGAAATCGGGGGAAAGCCAATCCTTTGGCACATCATGAAGATCTATGCCGCGCATGGCATTCGCGATTTCGTTGTCTGCGCCGGCTACAAGGGATACATGATCAAGGAGTATTTTGCCAACTACCGGCTCCACAACGCGGATGTGACCTTCGACATCGCCAATGGCCGCATGGAGGTTCATCATCAGACGGCGGAACCTTGGCGTGTCACGGTCGTCGATACGGGTGACGCGACGATGACGGGGGGGCGTCTAAAGCGAGTGCGTCGTTACCTGGGCAACGAAGATTTCTGCATGACCTATGGCGATGGGATTGGAGACATCGACGTCTCTGCGCTGATTCGGTTTCATCGGACCCATGGCCGCTACGCGACCGTCACTGCCGCCCAGCCGCCCGGACGTTTTGGGGCGATCAACGTCGAAGGTGACACGGTTGTTTCATTCAAGGAAAAACCGCTCGGCGACGGGAGTTGGGTAAATGCGGGTTTCTTCGTATTGAAACCGCTAGTGCTCGATTACATCGCTGGGGACCACGTTTTCTGGGAGCAGGAACCGATCGAGCGGATCTCGCAGGAAAGACAACTGCGTGTGCATTTTCATCGGGGCTTCTGGCAGCCGATGGACACGTTGCGGGACAAGACACAGCTCGAGGACCTCTGGAGTCGGGGCGCCGCACCGTGGAAAGGCTGGGCATCGTAATGGATGGGGGGGCGAATCGAATGACCGCTAACGCGAAGACGCAAAATGCAAGTCTGGAGGGGGTGCGCGGCGCGGCCGCTTTGCTGGTCGTCCTGTACCACGCAGGGGCGCGGGTGCCGTCTGCGATTGGGAACAGTTACCTCGCCGTCGATCTGTTTTTCGTCTTGAGCGGCTTCGTCATTTGCGGCGCATACGGCGCGCTGTCCAATAGTGCGGGCCTTCGAACTTTCGTCATTCGCCGATTCGGCCGTCTTTGGCCGGTCCATATCGCCGCGGCATTGCTATGGACGGCGACGGTCAATCTCTCGCATATCGTCGAGACCGGAACCAGTCTGGGCGTACCGTCGTTGAACCATACCGTTGCGATCTTAACATTCACGCAAGGCTTGAACCTGTTCCCCTATCTCATCGGAACTAAAGTTGCGTGGTCAGCAGGCGACGAATTCTATGTCTGCGTCGTCTTCGGTCTTCTATGTCTGACGCTGCACGGCAGGGCACGCGTTGCTGGCTTTGCCGCGCTGGCTGCGGCCGGTTACGTTATCGCGGTGTGGGCGTCGGTCGCCGGAGAAGATTGCCTGCACCGTGGTAGTTGCTTGTCACTCACATATAGCTATGGATGGGCGCGTGCGCTCGCCGGTTTTTTTCTCGGGGCGATAGTCGCAGAGTGCAAGGACATGCCGGCATTGCGCGGCGTAACGCGCCGCGTTCCGCAATGCCTAGCCGCTCTGGCCGTCTCGCTGCTCTTATCGCTCGCGGGGTACGCGTACTCGCTGGCGCTCGCTGCGCCGTTGGTGTTCACCGTTTTTGTCGCCTCGCTGCGGACCGACTGCGGGCCTGTCGCACGATTCTTTCACGAGCGCAGCTTTCAATATTTGGGAAAAATTTCTTACTCGCTGTATTTAGGGCATGCAGTCCTTGGGCCTTTTTACATCGTCGAAATGGATACGGCGGGGTTGGGACTGATCGGGAGGGGTGTATGCCTTGCGCTGTTTCTCGCCGCGTCGATTGCGCTAGCGCACCTGCTCAATCGCTTCGTTGAGGTACCGTTCCGCGAGCGGTTCAGGGCTTGGTCGGTGACTGACGTCGACCGCATGTCATACATACACCGTCCCAACTAATGTATTTTTGCATTGCTTAATAAATAGATGAAGTCGTTCATTGCTGGATCCCGGGGGGCAATATGAATTCGGTTTCAAGTGCATTTGGCGCGGGACGATCAATAGCTCGCGCTTTAGTCGAGCTGTTGCAATTGCTTGGCGCGGACGCGAACTTGGTCGCCGTAGTCGCCGCTGATCGGCGAAACAACACGCAACTTGAGCGTCTTCGCAGCCGTGTCGCTCTGCCGTGGAAAGGTTGAGCGCCATGACTTCGTCGAGCTTTTGGCATGGCCGCCGCGTATTCCTCAGCGGGCACACGGGATTCAAGGGATCCTGGCTTGCCTTATGGCTGAGCTATCTGGGCGCGCGTACGACAGGCTATGCGCTCCCTGCACCAACGGTACCGAATCTCTACGAGCTTGCTGCCGTCGGCGATCGTCTGACTTCAGTGCTCGGGGATATCAATGATCTAGACCACCTGAGCGCAGCGATGAAAGCGGCGGAGCCGGAGGTTGTATTTCATCTCGCGGCTCAGGCGCTCGTGCGGGAAGGCTATGCGCACCCGGCTGCAACGTTTGCGACAAATGTGATGGGAACGGTCAACGTCCTCGAGGCGGTGCGCCGCGTTCCATCTGTGAAGTCGGTGATCGTTGTCACGAGCGATAAGTGCTATCGGGATCAACCGTCGGAAGGTGGCTGTCGTGAAACTGATGCGCTGGGCGGCCAAGACCCGTACAGCGCGAGCAAGGCGGCTGCGGAGCTCGTTAGCCTCGCATACCGATCGTCGTTCTTCGAAGACAATGCACGGATTGTGACGGTCCGAGCTGGCAATGTCATCGGCGGCGGCGATTTTGCGCGCGATCGGCTGTTACCTGACATCGTTCGCGCAGTAGAGCATCGAGCAGAACTCGAAATCCGCTATCCGGATGCAATCAGGCCGTGGCAATTCGTTCTGGAGCCGTTGCGCGGGTATCTGGAGCTTGCCGAGCGCGCGTCGTCGAATGAAGCGGGGGTGGCGGGGGCTTGGAACTTCGGACCTGATGAAGCGGGCGCTCAGACAGTGAGGGAGGTCGTTCGTGGATTCGTCGATGCGTGCGCACCTTATCAACCGCCCGAGATCCATTTCGGTGCGAGCAGGCCGCAATACGACGAAGCGATGTTGTTAAAGCTCGATACCGCGAAGGCGCGGGCACAACTCGGATGGCGCCCGCTGGTTGATTTCAACGCCACGCTCGCTATGACTGCGGAGTGGTATCGCGCGTATTTCGAGCGATCGGACATGTGCGCAGTTTCGGAGCGTCAGCTGGAGCGCTACCTTGACAACGTGGGGCAGTGCGGCGCGCTTTCCGGAAGGGGGATCGCATGATCGAACAGATTCGGCTTCGACGCGAAATACTCACTTTGGTCGAACGATACGCCCAACTGAGCTGTGCGCCGGAACCTTTCGCGCCGGGATTGACCGGGATCCCGCCGTCCGGGAAGGTGATCGGCGCAGCTGAATTGAAGAATATGGTTGAAGCGTCGCTCGACGGCTGGCTGACGACGGGACGCTTCAATGACCGATTCGAGGCCGAGCTTGCTGTCGTGCTTGGCGTGCCGTACGTGTCGACCGTTAATTCCGGTTCGTCGGCGAATCTGCTGGCCTTCTCGGCGCTCACTTCCCCGCGACTTGGCGAACGAGCGATTCGACCAGGCGATGAAGTAATTGGTGTCGCCGCCGCATTTCCGACGACGATCAACCCGATTCTCCAATTCGGCGCGGTGCCTGTTTTTGTTGATATCGATATCCCGACTTACAACGTCGACCCGGCGCTTCTTGAAGCTGCGATTTCGCCCAAGACCAGGGCAATTATGCTCGCGCATACCCTTGGCAATCCATATAACCTCGAGATCGTGACAGCGATATGCCGCAAATACGGTTTGTGGCTGATCGAGGATTGTTGCGATGCGCTCGGCGCAACGTTCCAAGGGCAGCGGGTTGGGACGTTTGGCGACATCGGCACGTTGAGCTTCTACCCTGCACATCACATTACGATGGGCGAGGGAGGGGCCGTGTTCACGCGCAACGCCGAATTGAAGGCTATCGTCGACTCGTTTCGCGATTGGGGCCGTGACTGCTATTGTGCGCCGGGTGCTGACAACACCTGCGGAAAGCGCTTTTGCTGGAGGCTCGGCGATCTGCCAGCGGGTTACGATCATAAGTACACCTACGCGCATCTCGGCTACAACTTGAAGATCACCGATATGCAGGCGGCCTGCGCGCTGGCGCAGCTCGACCGGCTCGAAGGGTTCGTAGCCAGGCGCCGTAGGAACTATGCCTTCCTTCGGGAGCGGCTCTCGGCATGTGAATCGGTCTTGATCCTTCCCGAGCCGACGCCGGGCAGTGAGCCTTCCTGGTTTGGTTTCCCTCTGACGCTGCGCGATGACGCGCCCGTCAACCGCGCGGACCTGCTGTCTTATCTCACGCAGCAAAAGATCGGCACGCGTCTGCTATTTGCCGGCAACCTGATCAAGCAGCCATATATGGCGGGACGCACCTATCGTGTGGCGTCCGCGTTGAGCCGAACCGACATCGTGATGCATCGCACGTTCTGGATCGGCGTCTACCCGGGCCTTACCGAAGAAATGCTGGACTATGCTGCGCATGCAATCGAGCAGTTCCTGGGAATCGCATTTTAACCATACGGGGACTGGCCATGGCGAGGACACAATATACGAGCCTAATTGCTGAAGACCTCGCCCCATTGGTCGGAAGCAGCGAATCGCTCTGGGCAGAACTCGATGGCGCACACGTCTTGATCACCGGAGGGACGGGCTTCGTGGGCTGCTGGCTTCTCGAAGCCGTGCTTTGGGCGCGCTCGCACCATCAGGTAGACGTGCGCATCGATGTCCTCGCACGGCGCCCTGAGCGGCTATATATTGTCGCCCCACATATCGCCGCCGATCCATCTGTCCGCCTCGTACGCGGCGACATTCGCACCGGCGACCTGCCGTCGGGGGCGCAAGCCCACGCGATCAATGGAGATCGAAGCGGCCGCGTTGCAAGCGCGTACACGCATGTCATTCATGCAGCGACCGAGACGAATGTCGCGCTCGATAATCCACCACCATTCGATGTCTTCGATGCGAGCTTAACGGGGACCCGTCATGTCCTCGAGCTTTGCCGGCGTGACGCCGTTCGGCGTTTTTTGCTCGTGAGCTCGGGCGCAGTTTACGGGCGCAACCACTCGCTCGGGCGCCCAGTGAATGAAGATGATCCGATTGCAGGTGTGCGAGGCGATATCGCGGGAGCTTATGCACTAGGCAAGGCAACGGCGGAATTCCTCGGGATTTCGTTCGGGGCCGAATACGGTTTCGCCGCTGTCGCGGCGCGTTGCTTTTCCTTCGTCGGGCCGTACCTGCCCCTTGATTCGGGATTCGCCGTCGGCAACTTCATTCGCGATTCGCTCGAAGGTCGATCGATCGTAGTGAATGGGGATGGGACGCCTGTGCGCGCATATCTTTACGGCGCGGACATGGCGCTCTGGCTTTGGACCATGCTGCTGCGCGGCCAGCGCGGCGACATCTATAACGTCGGGTCGGACCGATCGCTTTCGATACGCGAACTGGCGATGCAAGTCGCACGCGTCGTAGCGGACGAACTTGCTTCACGCGAGAAACCTGTCATCGTGAGAGCGCGGCCGACGGGATATTCCGCGGAACTCTTCGTTCCTGACATCCGGCGCGCTCGAGAGCGGCTCGCACTTGAAGTACGCACCCCTCTCGATGAGGCTATCCGCCGAACAGCGCGCTGGGCGCTGGCAGCCTCCCGAAACGCGAGACAGCGCACTCGTGCGTATTCCGCGTTGGCGTGTCCGGCAGATCTTAAGTTGCGAGGCTAGTTCATGAAGGTTTCCGACTACGTCATCGAGTGTCTCGCCCGGCAGGGGGTACGTGCGGTGTTTACTGTAACCGGCGGCGGAATCATGCATCTCGTCGATTCGCTAGGCCGAAGCGATTCGGTGGACTATGTCTGCAACTATCATGAGCAGGCGTGCGCGATCGCCGCGGAATCGTATGCGCGCGCAACGGGTCGCCCGGGTGTCTGCCTCGTTACCACCGGGCCGGGCAGCACGAATGCTTTGTCCGCAATCGCGGGTGCATGGGTCGATTCAGTGCCGGTTGTCGTCATTTCCGGACAAGTCCGGCGAGATCTAATCGCCGACTACCGCACCATGCGGCAGATGGGCCCGCAAGAAATCAACATCATCGATATGGCCCGACCTGTGACGAAATACGCCGTGACGATTACCGATCCGGCTGCAATCGATGCAGAGTTGGAGCGCGCCTTCCACATCGCGACCAGTGGCCGTCCGGGGCCAGTCTGGCTCAATCTTCCTCTCGACGTTCAAGGAGCGCAAATCGATGTCCCATTGCCTTGCAAATTTGCGCGAGCACAGGGCGCCGCCCCCGCCGAAGAGCAAGTGGATCACATACTGCAGGTTCTCGGCCAAGCATCCCGGCCCGTGCTGGTACTTGGCAACGGCGTCCATTTGGCGGGCGCTGAATCCCAAGCGCGCAAGCTAGTGGACCGCCTGGGGATCCCGGTCCTCACGACGCTCGGCGGAATGGATCTCATCGAGGATGATCATCCGCTGTTCGTCGGCCGTTTCGGTCCGAGCGGGCAGCGCCACGCGAACTTCGTCGTCCAGACTTGCAGCTTCATGCTGACAATAGGGGCGAGCATGTCGGTCACGAACATCGGTTTCAACACGGAGTCGTTTTCGCCGCAGTCGGTGAAGGCGGTAGTCAATGCCGACATCGAGGAAATTCGCAAGATGCGCCCGGTCCCGGACCTCGCTATAGCCGCAGATGCCGGGAGCTTCATCGATGCGTTGCTTGTGGCGTGCCCTGATCCGCTCACCCGCTCGGATCCCGAGTGGCTGGCCGCCTGCCGCGAATGGAAGATGCGCTATCCGTTGGTTCCCGTCGAACATCGAGCGGATCGAGAATATGTGAGTAGCTACGTCTTCGTCGATCGTCTGTCGGATTATCTGGCTTCGGACGATCTGGTGGTGACCGGCAACGCGCTCGACGCTGTTTCCGTTATTCAGGCTTTCAAGGTCAAATTGGGCCAGCGCGTCTATACAAACATCAATTTCGGAGCGATGGGCTGGGACTTGCCTGCAGCCGTTGGCGCAGCGGTCGCTCGTCGGCGTTCCGGCGCGCCTACAAGGACGATTCTCGTTACCGGAGATGGCAGTTTCCAATTCAACGTGCAGGAGTTGATGACGATTGGGCTGCATCGCCTCGACGTCAAGATCTTCGTATTGAATAACGACGGCTACCAGTCGATCCGCCACACGCAAGGCAGCCATTTTGCGGGTTTTCTCGTTGGGTCCGACTCGAGCTCGGGTATTGGTAACCCGCGCTTCGAAAAGCTTGCCGAGGCGTACGGACTCGCCTATGCGCAAATCAGGACGCATGCGGACCTCGATGCAGGTATTGAGCAGTGCCTCGCAGTGACGGGGCCGGTAGTGTGCGAACTGAATGTCTCTCCGCTGCAGCCGCGTATTCCGCGCATGATGGCGCGGCGCGGCGAGGATGGGCGGATGGAATCAACAGGGCTCGAAGACATGTACCCTTTTCTGCCGAAGGAAGAGGTTGAATCCAATCTTCGGCGGTTTACAGAGGCTTCGGTCATGGCGGGAGAAAAATGAACGTCGCCATACTCGGCTCAACGGGGCTTCTCGGACAGGCGCTTATGCGGGCTGCGCAATGCCGTGGTGTCGATGCGATCGGACTGGCACGCCACGGCGCCAATGCCGTGGACGCGACGCAGCCAGCCGATTTGCGAAAGATGCTCGACGCCGTTCGTCCTGGACTCATCGTGAATGCGGCCGCGCAGGTGGCTCTTGCTGCCTGCGAACACAACCCAGAGGCTGCCTATCTCGTCAATGCTGGTTTGCCGGCGACCTTGACGGATTACTGCAACGCGAATGGCGTGCGGCTATGCCATATCTCCACCGACCACTATTTCACCGGTGACGGCGATCGATTGCATACAGAGGAGGACGAAGTGCGCATCCTCAACCAATACGCCAGAGGCAAATATGCCGGCGAAGTTTTCGCGCTTAGATGCGCGGGAAGCCTGGTCATCAGGACGAACATCGTCGGCTACCGTGGATGGGCGGGGCGCCCGACATTTGTCGAATGGGCGATCGCGGCACTGAGCTTGGGCGGCGACATCACATTGTTTCGAGACTTCTACACGTCGAGCATTAGCGCATCGCGATTGGCGGAAGTGCTGTTTGATCTGGTCGAGCGCGGCGCGACGGGGTTACTTAATGTCGCAGCACGCGAAGTGTCGAGCAAGGCGGACTTCATTGGTGCCCTTGCGCACGAACTCGCGTTGTCGCTCGATAACTGCCGCGTGGGCAGTGTGCGGACACTCAAAGGCGTCCGCCGTGCCGAGAGCCTTGGCCTTGACGTCACACGGGCCGAGCGCGTACTCGGGTATGAATTGCCCACGGCGTCATCTGTCATTCGATCCTTAGCAGAGGACCACCGGAGCCAATATCATGAAGTATGACAGTTCAGTCATTGTCAATCGAACAGAAATTGCGATCGACAAGCCCTCATATTTTGTGGCCGACATCGCGTCGAATCACGACGGGGATCTCGAGCGTGCTAAAGCCCTGATATGGCTCGCGAAACAGGCCGGTGCGGACGCCGTCAAATTTCAGCATTTCAAGGCCGAGAAAATCGTAAGCGATGTCGGATTCCGGAGCCTCGGTGGTCAGGCGAGTCACCAGGCTGCGTGGAACAAACCGGTGTTCGACATTTTTCGCGAGAACGAGTGCAATCGGGAGTGGAATGGCGAACTCGTGGCGACGGCTGCGGCCGCAGGCATCGCATTCATGACGACACCCTACGACGTCGAAGCAGTCGAGCAGCTTGATCCGCACCTGCCCGCGTACAAGATCGGGTCTGGTGACATAACGTGGACCGAGTTTATCGAATATGTTGCCTCCCGTGGCAAGCCTGTCTTTGTCGCGACCGGTGCCAGCGACATGGGAGACGTCGAACGCGCAGTCGGAGCGGTGTTAAAGCGCAACAGGCAACTCGTGTTAATGCAATGCAATACGAATTACACGGGCTCGCTCGACAACTTCCGTTATATCAATCTGCGAGTGTTGCAAAGCTATGCGACCAAATATCCGGGCATGATTCTTGGGCTATCCGATCACTCGCCGGGTCACGCAACCGTTCTTGGCGCCATCGCACTTGGCGCCAGGGTGATCGAAAAGCACTTCACTGATGACTGTTCGAGAGTCGGCCCCGACCATGGATTTTCGATGAACCCCACTACTTGGCGTGAAATGGTGGACCGGAGTCGCGAGCTCGAGGCATCGCTTGGTGACGGCATTAAGCGGATAGAAGCTAACGAACGAGAGACGGCCGTGCTCCAGCAGAGATGTCTGCGGCTGTTGCGCGACGCCGCAGCGGGCGAGGTATTGAGTGAGCGCGATCTCGAGGTATTGCGCCCGGCGCCGCTTGGCGCGCTGAAGCCGTATGAAACGGGCAGTGCGATCGGAGCGCGCCTAGCCGTTTCCCGAAAGCGCGGCGAGGCGCTGATGCTTTCCGATTTGGAGGCGCAATGATTCAAGGAAGACATACAGGGCTAAGAGCGATCGAGGAATCCGACTTGCTTCAGTTGCTGGCATGGCGCAATCAGCCCGATTTGCGTCGGTACTTTCGCGAGTATCGTGAGCTAAACAGTACGCAACAGCGGATGTGGTTCGACAAAAGCGTCAACTCGGATCCGCATACGCGAATGTTCGCGATCGTCGAATTGTCGACCTACCGTCTCCTTGGCGCGTGCGGTCTTTGCTACATCGATTGGGTCAATCGCACCGCCGATTTCTCGCTCTATATCGGCGAGGGCGGGCTCTATGTCGATGAGACTTTCGCCCCCGACGCAGCGCGCGTCATGATCGACTATGCATTCAGGGAACTCGGTCTACATCGCTTGTGGGCCGAGATCTATTCGTTTGATTCCAAGAAGAAATGGCTGTTCGAAGCACTGCAGTTTCACCTTGATGGAAGACACCGGGAGACTCACTGGACTGGGGGACGCTGGCACGATTCGTTGTTCTTCAGCCTCCTCAGTACCGATCCCCTTGCAAGCTGAATTCCTCCGTACCTTGATGCCCAATACGCTCGCCTAACCGACCACGGAGCGACACAATGAAAAACTCGTCTTACTTGAACAACAAGTCCGTCCTGGTGACCGGTGGCACCGGCACGTTTGGCCGCGCGTTCATCAAGCGTCTGTTTGAGCACTACGAACCACGGGAAGTCGTGGTTTTCAGCCGCGACGAATTCAAACAGTTCGAGATGGGGCAGACCTTCTCGCCGAGCCGTTACCCTGTGCGCTATTTCATCGGCGATATTCGCGACCGGGAGCGACTGCTGCGAGCGTTCAATGGTATCGACGTCGTAGTGCACGCAGCCGCACTCAAACAGGTGCCCGCTCTCGAAGCCAATCCGATGGAAGCGATAAAGACTAACATCATTGGCGCGCAGAACATCATCGAAGCGGCGCTTGATCGAAACGTCAAGCGAGTGATAGGCATCTCGACCGACAAGGCGGTGAGCCCGACGAACCTCTATGGCGCGACGAAGCTGGCGATGGAGAAACTGCTTGTCGCCGCGAACACGTATACGCGCTATCGGGACGTGAGATTCAACGTCGTTCGTTATGGGAACGTCAAGGGGAGTCGTGGGAGCGTCATTCCGTTCTGGTCCGACCTTGTCCGGCGGGGTGAAACGGCTCTTCCAATTACCGACCCGAGAATGACGCGTTTTCTTATCGATCTTGAGGAGGGTATCGATCTTGTGGTGCGCGCGGTGGATCAAGCCGAGCCCGGAGAGATACTGGTCCCCAAGATCCCGAGTATCAGGATGATCGATCTCCTCAAAGCGTTTCCCGGCTCCCCGCAGCCTCGAATTGTGGGGGTTCGACCCGGAGAAAAGGTGCACGAAGTGCTAATCAGCGAGGACGAAGGGCGGCACACTTACGATTTGGGCTCTCATTTCGTGATCTTGCCAGAGTTCGACGAGCGGCGCGCACAGCGACGCGCCGTGAAGATCGGACGCGCCATGCCGGAAGGCTTTACATACAGCAGCGAAAACAACGATACCTGGCTCGAACACGAAGAGCTCTCAGAAATGATTCATGATCTCGGCGACTTCGGAAACGCTGTCGCAACGGTGCCTCGCGCGGTGCAGACAAACCCAAGCCACCTTCATCAGGCAGTCTTGCGCGCGTCGCCAATCAAGGCAATGTCGAGATGATTGGTCGGAGACCGCTGCCGCAGAGCGCGGGCGGCAGCGGAGATATAGTCAGTCAGCAGCGCGATCGCGGACCTGCCGACGGACAATTTTCAACAGCCCATGAACTCGCTTGGGCACGCCGCTCGTCTCAGGTTCCGGTAAAGCGAGCTTCTCTGCTAGCGCTCTTTTTGTCGGTGACGGCGGACAGTTGTACGGCCAATCTTCCTCGATCGAAATTGATCCGCTCTTTCTCCACAACGATAGGCCGCCGGACCGTATGGGTCACGAGGAGCCCGACATACTCGCCGAGAAGCCCGAGCAATAGAAAGAGAATGCCGAGAAAGAAGAACAGCGCGACCGCGAGGGGCGCCACTCCCATTTGAAATTGATCCCAATCGACCAGCTTGCGTGCAAAGTAGTATAAACCGGTGAGGAAGCTCAGTGCACTCATCGCGACGCCCATCACGGTGGCGAGGCGCAGCGGCGCTTTTGAGTGACTCACGATGCCAAGCAGCGCATTGTCGAGATAGACGGGTAACGTTCCTTTCGAGAACCCGTGCTTGCGGACTGGCTTGTCAAACGGGATTTCCGCGCGTGCATAGCCGATCTCGCAGATGAGTCCGCGAAAATACGGGTAGGGGTCCTCGATATCGCGCAGAATGTCCACTACAGCCCTGTCGTAAAGGCCGAAGCCGGTGAAGTTCGGCACTTGCTCCACGTCTGAAATGCATGTGATGAGCGAGTAGTAACCCTTGCGGATCCAAGGCATTAGCCCGCGCTCTTCGTGCTTTTGCCTGACCGCGATCGCGATCCTGAAACCGTCTTCCCACTTGCGTATGAACTCGGGGATGAGCTCCGGCGGGTCTTCGAGGTCCGAGGCCATGCCAATGACCGCGTCGCCTGTTGCCTGAAGGAGCGCGTAGTAGGGAGAGCGGATATGTCCGAAGTTGCGGACGTTGACGATCGCCTTGAGACGCGGATCCCGCGCGGCGATGGCCCGGATTACGTCGATCGTTCCGTCGGTGGACGCATTGTCGATCAGCAGGATTTCGTAGTCATACTGGGGAAACTGAAGCATGGCAGCAGTGATGCGCCCATGCAGCTCGGCAATGTTGTCGCGCTCGTTATAGCATCCCGCGACGATGGTGATCAGCTTTTTGTCGTTCATTTTCCCCCCGTACCTTCTTGAAAGTGAACTGGTCATGGCCAATAAAGGAAACGGCCACGCTTATCGTCAGAACCAACATTTGAGCGAACCAGAAAGGGACGCCCAAGGCATCGACAAGAAGCCATAGGGCGACGGTAGCGACCAGCATCGTGCTGCCATAGACCGCGTAACAACGCAAATACTCGCGCAGCCATGGCTCGCGCGATTTGAACACGAACAGCCGATGCAAAAAAAACGCCTCGGTGATGCAAACTACGTTTGCGAGCAAACAGATGGCAAAGAGCTGTTGCTGCGTATGCAACGCGTAGTACAAGCCGACGTTCACGCAATAGCCGAACGCCGTGTTGACACCGCCCACCAGCAAATAGCGCAGGGTCTTGACGCGTGTCCGCAGGAATGCGCTCAGCAAGGCTGCCACGTTATTTCCCATGTCGTCGATTGCATTACGAGCGAGGATCTGAAGCTTGTATGTCGACCGGCACACGCACCATGTCTGAACGTCGTCCCGATGCATTGCTGATTATGCTTAAGCCCCGCGCCCGCTGACGGTGTTCGATCCAGAGCAGCCATGATCGAGATGGACGCGACAGTCGGTCGACGTTTTACCCTCAGCAGTTCGCTGCCGTCGCTTCATGCGAGCGGCAGCGAACGCGAAGGACCCTCCCCGTAGGTCATGCAGTTCGCCATTTCACCTTGGCCTCGATGGGCTCTTCTAATGGCTGTTGTATGTGTTACGGTCGCCGACTTCCGCCGGGCAAGCTTCGCAAGCCCTATGCCAATCGCTGTGGAAGCCTTCGGTTTCAAGGGAGTGGGTGGCGACAAGGCGGGTGTCGAGCCTCCGGATGTCCGAATTGTCGCAACGTTGCGACAAAACGGGGCGGCTGTCGGACGGTCATCGAGCATCCCTTTCTAGTGTTGGCGGCGCATCCGCCCGAGCAGGAAGCGACAGTTGCGCTGCCGCCGATGTCGCGGAATTGAGTCAGAAACGGGAGGGCTTTCGCGTCTACCTGCGATTAGACGTTTCAATGTTGATACGTTGACGTTTTGCGGCTGCGGGGCAGTCTGCATTTTCTCCCCGAGCTATTACCGGATTTTCGGTCATGCCAATCCGATCTTGATACCGTTATAGCTTTAATGAAATAACGCCGTGGACAAATTCATTGCCTTGTCAAACATCGGGAAGCGCCTTACGTGAGACCCCTTATCCCGGCGGCCGGGGGACGGGAAGACATTGCCTTTCATGCAATGTCTTCTGACACCTAATTGTGCGCTTTTTCCATAGGCGTCACAGCCAGCCGCGAACCACCTCGCCAGCCCAGCCGAGCCCTACCTTGCGGACTTTGCAACTTCGTGACCGCGACTGAAATCAGTATGTTGACCACCGCACGCCCATCGTTTCAAACTGCGCCCGTATCAGGATTTGGCCTAATGCGTTTATTTTCCTATGGCATTTCGTCAGATTGTCGTCTATGTTGCAATGCAAGGGGCTTCAATGCGCGATCGGCCCAGCACCTCCACGGGCGGTGTGCGGGACGAAAGCGCGCAATAAAAATCATTCCGAGGTAAAGAAGCAGGCACGACCGTCGTTCTGGTCCGGCATCCCATCGATGCCGGATGTTCAATTGTCGTGAACCGGGACATCCCGACCTATGCGAGGCGGGATGAAAATGGGGCTAGAGCCGCTCGAGACGGCCGGCCTCGGATTGGGTTTCGATCGATACGGGTAAGTATTAGTGCGATGTCTTATACCGCGATTGATCGAAATCAAAGTTTCGACCGATGCATGCCGTTTTAATACGTCTGAGGAACAACGGTTAGGCATCGATACGGGGGGCAACATGAACAACAAAGCGTCGAATCCGCTGCGCGCCGAGCGGACGGTTCTTTTTCTTTCGCTGAAGCCCGATGTGGTCGGCGAGGACGGACTCGTCTCGGCCGGCTGGCATGTCGTTCACGCCAGAACACCTCAGCAGGTCGACCGCATGCTCGAACGCGGTGTCATTCGCGTCGGCGTCGTCGCGATGCCGCTGGACTGCACCGAGCAGCAGTTGGCCGAGCTCGAAGCGTCTGTGTCCCATACGGACGCAACGTGGGTGGCACAAGTTCGTCACGGACAAGCCGAGCAACCCGCGATTCGGCGCTTCATCCTCGACTACTGTTTCGATTTCGTCACGATGCCCTGCGACGATCAGCGGCTCGCGATCGTGCTCGGCCATGCGCATGGCCTCTCGGTCCTGCGTGACAGCGTCGACGCGGGTCCGCCGATGCCGGGGTGCTGCAAGATGATCGGCAACAGTGAACCGATGCAGCGGCTCTATCGCGGGGTAGAGAAATGCTCCCGTAACGATGCGCCCGTCTTTATCGCCGGCGAATCGGGCACGGGCAAGGAATTGACCGCGCACGCGATCCACGATCGCTCGGCGCGCGCGGCCCAGCCCTTCGTCGCGATCAATTGCGCGGCAATTCCGCCTTCGTTGCTCCAGTCCGAGTTGTTCGGTCACGAGCGCGGCGCGTTTACCGGCGCCTTGCAACGAAAGATCGGGCGCATCGAGGCCGCCGCCGGAGGAACGCTCTTTCTCGACGAAATCGGCGATATGCCGCACGAGTGCCAGGCCGTCCTGTTGCGCTTTTTGCAGGAGGGGACGATCGAGCGCCTCGGCGGCAACGCCTCGACCAAGGTCGACGCGCGCATCATCTCGGCGACCCACGTCGATTTGCAGCAGGCCATCGAGGCGGGGCGTTTCCGGGCCGACCTCTATCATCGGCTTTGCGTGCTGCGCCTCGACGAGCCGCCATTGCGCCAGCGCGGCCACGATATCAAACTGCTCGCCTACCATGCGCTCACGCTGCATAAGCGCGACGGCCGGCGCAAGATTCGCGGCTTTTCGAGCGATGCGATTACGGCGATGTTCAACTACGCGTGGCCCGGCAATGTCCGCGAGCTTATCAACTGCGTGAGGCGTGCCGTCGTGATGGCGGAAGGACGCTTCATCACGGCCGATGATCTCGGTCTGCCCGATGCCGGGCCGAAGCCGGGGCGCACGCTCGCCGAAGTCCGTTGCGAAGCGGAGCGCGCGGCGGTACGCGAGGCGCTGGCGCGTCACGCGTACAGTCTTTCGAGTGCGGCCGCGGAGCTGGGCGTTTCGCGCGCCACGTTGTACCGCCTGCTCAATGCGATCGGGCTGCGCTCGGAGGCGCCGATGATGCGTCAGCTCGACGTGGTTGGCGGAAGCGACCACCGCGAATCGGACGATCCGGGCGAATCGAGGCCGCAGCAGGTCGCATAGGCTCGAGCCGAGCCTAAGAAAGAAGTATCGGCGCGAACCGCCCAAAGTCAGCTCGATTCGCTGCGTTTGCGCTGAGCGGTTCGCCTTTCTTCCAGAGTCGTTCGTTCGATTTGAGGCACGAGGATGTGCGCCGCGCTTGGAAATCCAGGGCGCAGCGCATATCCTGAGCATCGACACGCCGGCCCGCGGCGATCGTCACTGCCTGTCATGATCGACGAAAAAAGGAGGAAAGCATTCATGGCGCGTCCCATCGATTCCGGCATCATCTTCTTCGCCCGCCTTGCGCTTGCCGTGCTCTTTCTCTGGGGCGGTGTCATGAAGCTGCTGGCTTATTCCGGTTTCGTGGGGTATCTGCATTCAAAAGGCGTGCCGTTCCCCGAGATCGGTGCGGGGATCGCGACGGCAATTGAGCTGATCGGCGGCATTTTCCTCGTCGTCGGCTTCTTGATCCGACCGCTCGGCATCATCATGGCAGCCTATACGGTCATCACGGCCGTGCTCGGGCATGATTTCTGGAACGTGGTCGATGCGGCCGTTCAGCGCGACATGGTGATTCATTTCTGGAAAAACATCGGCATAGCAGGCGGTTTCCTTCTGCTCTGCGTGACGGGCGCCGGCGCGCTCAGCATCGACGCGGCGCGTACGCCGAAGCGGCGTCTGCTGTAGATACAGAAATCGCGCCGGACAAATCGAACGTTCGTCGGTATGAATCATCGTCTGCGCACGGAGCTTGCTTCTCTTACCGCTACGAACGCTTCGGCTTCATCACGGAGGGCGCAGCGATGATCGAGAATTTCGAGCAGACCATAAACGGCCGTCCGATGCGGTTTTGCGCGACGCTCGGCGAAGGGGAGTTGGCGCATCGCGTCATCATCAGCCGCGACGATTCGGCTGAGACGCTCGTGGTATTCGATTCGAGCGGATTGCTTGGCGCACTGAAAGCGGACATGGAGCCGCCCGACAAGCTTATCGCCAATGCAATTCGCAAGGCGTGCGAAGAAGGGCTCATCGAGCGTGCGCTCGACACGGGCACGATACAAAACGCCAAGCTGTGACGGCGGCTTCCTCGCGTGCGGGCGGTGTACGTTTTTTCTAACGCCGCCCGTTTTTTTTCGTGTAACGCTCATCTTCCTTGCGGCTCATGCGCGCCGTGGCGCGCCGGCGCGCCTGCGAGTTCCCGCCGCGCGTGCCCTTCCGGGTGGACGAGAATGCTTGCCAACATGCCTGCAATGAGCAACGCGGCGGAAATCGCGGCCGAGGCCTGTAGCCCGGTCACCACCGCTTGCGTGCCCGTGCCGCTCGCGAGGGCGCCGAACGCGGCAACGCCTACAGCGCCGCCCGCCTGACGCGCGGTATTTAGGACGGCCGACGCCGTGCCGGCGCGATGCGGTTCAACCGAGGCGAGGATGGCCGTCGTCATCGCGGGCACCGCGAGCCCCATGCCACCCGGAATCAACAGAAACGGCACGACGAGCGCCGCGTACGAACTGTCCGCTCGCGCTGTATGCAACAAGCCGTAGCCGAGAGCGCCGATCGCGGCGCCCAACATCATGGGGAAGCGCGGCCCGCGGCGCGCGACCACCCAGCCGCTCACGACATTGGAGACCAGGAAGCCCCCCGTCAGCGGAAGGAATGCGAGGCCCGCCGTGAGCGGCGTCTCGCCATGCGCACGTTGCAGGTAGAGGCTCAAGACGAACACGGTCCCGTAGTAGGCCAGGTTCACGCAAACGCCGAATACGACGGCCGCGCTGATCGTTGCGTCGCGCAGCAACGATAGCGGCACCATCGGCGCTTTGCTCCGCATTTCGATCACGACGAATACGATGCAGGCGAGCATCGCGGCCGCCAATGCGCCGACGATCCACGGACTTCCCCCGCCTAGAGGCTGTGACTCGATAACGGCGCCCGTGAACGCGGTCAATGCGACGATTGCGGCGCATTGACCCGGAACGTCGATGCCGACCGTCCCGCTCGTTCGACGGCGTGATGTCTCTTCTCGTTCATTCGGCACCCACGCAAACGTGGCCAGCAGACCCAGCGCGCAGATCGGCAGGTTGACGAGGAAGATGCTGCGCCAGCCGAATGCGGCGATCAACAGCCCGCCGAGGACGGGCCCCGCCGCAATCGAGACTGCGCCCGATGCGGTCCATAGCCCGACGGCGCGAGCGCGCAAGTGAGGGTGGTGGCCGCATGAGCGGTTCAGGAGCGCGAGCGAGTTCGGCAGCATCGCGGCCGCGGCGGCGCCTTGTACCGCGCGAGCGGCGACGAGCGCCGGCGCGTTCGGGGCGAGACCGCATGCGAGCGACGCCAATGCGAACAACGCGAGGCCCGCCGAGAAGAGTCGCCTGGCGCCGTAGCGATCGCCGAGCACGCCGGCCGAAAGCATCAGCACGGCGAACGCGAGCGTGTAGGCGTCGACGATCCATTGAAGACTTGCCACCGGCGCATGCAACTGGTTGCCGATGCTCGGCAAGGCGATGTTGACGATCGTCACGTCCAGTTGCGTGACGACGAATGCAATGCTGACCGTGGCGAGGATGCGCGCGTTCGTTGGTGTGAACCGCGCGGTTGCTTGGAGAGGTGTGAGCGTATTCATTGGACCCATGTTAGCGACGCGGCGTAAGGAATGGTTCGTCATCGAGTGAAACGTCGATGGATGGTCAGCGTCGCCGCGGGCCGTCGAATCCCGGCTGGTCCAGCGGAAGTTCGTTCTCGCTGGCATTGTGCGGCTGCGTACCGATGACCAGGGGCGCCTCTCCCTAGACTCGTTGTGGCTGCGCGTCGTCCTCGAACGGAGAAAACCAATGTCCCAAACCTCGGGCGGGGCAGCATTCAAAGAGTTCATCGCGATGCTGTTCGTTCTGACAGGCGTCGCGAGGGCGACTCGCGCCTTGCTGTGGCGGGACCGCGTGGCGATCCTCCTTTATCACGATCCCGACCCAGCGACGCTGGATGCGCATCTCGGTTATCTGCGCGAAATGTGCGATTTCGTGCCTCTCGAAAAGGCGCGCACGCCGGGGCAGGGGCGTCCACGCGCCGTGATCACGCTCGACGATGGTCACATCGGCAACGCGGATCTGCTGCCCGTGTTCATCAAGCATCGCGTGCGCCCAACGATCTTTCTTTGCAGCGGCATTGTCGGTCGCGCGCGCACGCACTGGTGGTTGCATCCGGGAGCGAAGAAAGCCGGCATCGAGCGCCTCAAGCATATGACGAATGCGGAGCGCCTTGCTGAACTCGATGCATACGGCTATCGCCAGGACGGCGACGATCGAGCGACAGGCCTTACCGTCGAGCAAATCGAAGCGATGCGTCCGTACGTGGACTTTCAGGCGCACACGCAATTCCATCCGGTGCTGACGCGTTGCAACGATGCCGAATGCGAGAACGAGATCGTCGCTTGCAAGCGCGAGATCGAGCAGCTGGTTGGGAACGCATGCTCACATTTTGCGTATCCGAACGGCAACTATGGGGAGCGGGAAGTCGAGTTGGTGAAAGCAGCAGGCTACACGAGCGCTCGAACATGCGACGTCGGCTGGAACGACGGTTCGACCGATCCGTTTCGGCTGCGCACCATCATCGTCGACGATCACGCGTCGGTGAGATGGTTCGCAGCGCAATTGACCGGCATCCCGCTCTCGTTTCGCTATTTGCGCCGCGGCGGGTGGGGAGGGCGCTTCCCGCAGTTTTGATCGTGCTCGATGTTCGCCGTCCGTCAGACAGCCGGCAACGCCGGCCGCGTTTCGATCGCCTTGCGAATCAACGATTCGACGGCCTTGCGCTCGTCACCGGCCAACGGCAGCCGCGGCGGACGCACGTGCTCGGTACCCAGGCCGACGATGGCTTCGGCGAGCTTGATGTTCTGCACGAGCTTGTGCGACACATCGAGTGCGAGCAACGGCGCGAACCATCGATAAATTTTCAGCGCCTCCGCGACGCGGCCTTGCTGAAGCAGGCGATAGATTGCCACCGTTTCCCGTGGAAACGCGCAGACGAGCCCGGCGACCCAGCCATGCGCGCCCATCAGCATCGCCTCCATGGCCAGATTATCGACGCCGCAGAGGATCGAATAGCGTTCGCCCACCGCGTTGATCAGATCGGTCACGCGCCGCACATCGCCGCATGATTCCTTGATCGCCACGATCTTTGGCTCGTCGGCGATCTCGGCGAACATCTCGGGCGTCATATCGACACCGTAGGCGAGGGGATTGTTGTAAATCATGAGCGGCAGGGGGCTCGCCTTCGCAACCATGCGGAAATGATTGAGCGTCTCGCGGCGATCCGACAAATAGCGAAGTCCCGGCAGGACCATGTAGCCGGCCGCGCCGTGCGCGGCGCCGCGCTCGGCCTGACGGCAGCCGTCGAGCGTGCTGTTTTCCGCAATCGTCAGCAGCACGGGGACGCGGCCGCGCGCGGCTTCCACAGCGATGTCGAGCACCTCGAGCTTTTCGTCGAGCGAAAGCGTCGAGGCTTCGCCGAGCGAACCGGAGACGATAATGCCGTCGACGCCCGCGTCGATCTGCGCCTCGATGTTCTTCTTCGTCCAAGCGCGGTCTATGCTGAAATCCTCGTGAAACTTCGTGGTGACCGCGGGCAGTACGCCCTTCCATGTAGTGGCCATTGCTCCTCTCCTTGAGCGAATCCGGTAGACGGGATGTTCGGCAGTGTATGCCCGAGGCACCGAGGCGTCTTGCGGCCTACGCGCATCGGCGATGACGATTTCGGCATAACCGGGAACCCGCATCGATGTGCCGAAATCGTCATTGGCGGCGCGCATCGGCGCCAAGACGGCAAGCCTCGCGCATTCCTACCATTGGCGCAGCAATCGTTCAGGCCGGGGTCCCGGCTCACCGGCCTTGCTGCCGGGGTTTCAAACCGAGGCTAGTTTTACGATGAAGACCATCCCTATTATCGACTCCCATACCGGCGGCGAACCCACGCGCCTCGTCGTGGCCGGCGGCCCCGACCTCGGCAGCGGCCCGCTTTCCGAGCGGCTCAAGCGGCTGCGCGAGCATCACGACGACTGGCGCGCCGGCGTCGTCATCGAGCCGAGAGGCTCAGACGTGATCGTCGGCGCACTGCTTTGCGAGCCGCATGATTCGAGCTGCTCCGCGGGCGTCATCTTTTTCAACAATGTGGGCTATCTCGGCATGTGCGGCCACGGCACGATCGGGCTCGTCGCATCGCTCGCCTATATGGGACGCATCGAGCCGGGGCGTCACCGGATCGAGACGCCCGTCGGCATCGTCGAAGCGACGCTTAACGAAGACGGAAGCGTATCCGTACGCAACGTGGCTGCGTATCGCTATCGTCGCGCCCTGACCGTCGATGTGCCGGGGTACGGGGCCGTCACGGGCGATGTCGCATGGGGCGGCAACTGGTTCTTCCTCGTGTCGGAGCACGGGCGCACGCTCGAGCCGGCCCACATCGGCGAACTGACCACGTTCACGCATGCGATCCGCGAGGCGCTCGAGGCGCAAAGCGTGACCGGAGCGGGCGGTGCGCTCATCGATCATATCGAGCTCTTCGCGCGAAGCCCGCGCGCCGGTATCGACAGTCGAAATTTCGTGCTGTGCCCCGGCAACGCCTACGACCGTTCGCCGTGCGGCACGGGCACGAGCGCGAAGCTCGCGTGCCTTGCCGCGGACGGGAGGCTCGCCCAGGGCGAGGTCTGGCGGCAAGAGAGCATCATCGGCAGCGTCTTCGAAGGGCGCTATGTCTCGCTCGACGATGCTGCCGCGAGCGAAACAGACGATCAATCCGATGCGGTCCGAGCGATCGACGCCGGATCAGGCGATACGCGGGCCATCGTGCCTACCATCACAGGCCGCGCGCACATCATGGCCGAGGGCAAACTCTGCTTCGAGGAGGACGATCCGTTCGCTTCAGGGATTCCCGTTGCGTGAACCGAATGAAAGCTGACGCACTCGTCGTAGGGGCGGGCATCGTCGGTGCCGCCTGTGCTGCCGAACTCGCCGCGCGCGGCATGAAGGTGGAGGTGTTCGAGGCCGGCGGCATCGGCTGCGGCGCCACCGCGGCGGGCATGGGGCACATCGTAGTCATGAACGATACACCGGCCGAGTTCGCGCTCGCGCGCCATTCGCGCGATCTTTGGCTGGCACTCGCTCCGCAACTGCGACGCGACGATGCGTTTCACCGCTGCGGCACGCTATGGGCCGCCGCTGACGAGGAGGAATGGCAGGCAGCGCGCGCGCTGCACGAGACGTTCGCTACGCACAGGCTGAGGGCGCATTTGCTCGATCAGGCGGCGCTGCACCAATGTGAGCCTCAACTCGCTCCGTCGCTCGTGGGCGGGCTGCTCGTCGAAGACGATGCGATCGTCTACGCTCCGCGCGCGGCCCAGTGGCTGCTCGCCGAATCGTCAGGACACCGAAACATCGCGTTGCGGACCGAAAGCGAAGTCGTGGCCGTCGACGCGCGCACCGTGACGCTCGCCAGCGGCGAGCGCGTCGGCGCGGACGTCGTCGTTGTCGCGAACGGCCTCGCCGCGACGCGGCTCATTCCCTCCTTGCCGCTGCGCGCGAAGAAGGGGCATCTCGTCATCACCGATCGCTACCCGGGATTCATTTCTCATCAACTGCTCGAGCTCGGCTACATTAAAAGCGCGCATCGATCGGGCGGAACATCGGTTGCGTTCAATGCGCAGGCGCGGCCGACAGGGCAGTTGTTGCTCGGCTCGTCGCGGCAATTCGATACCACCGATCCCGACGTCGAGGTGCCCGTGCTCGCCCAAATGCTCGCGCGTTGCGAGCAGTATCTGCCGGGGCTCGCGCGGCTCAACGCGTTGCGGGCGTGGACGGGCTTTCGCGCCGCGACGCCTGACGGCCTGCCGCTGATCGGCCCGGCGCCGCCGGGCTCGGGCGTGCCTGGCGTCTGGATGGCCACGGGGCACGAAGGGCTTGGCGTGACGACTTCGCTGGCAACGGCGAAACTGCTTGCGGCGCAACTCTTCTCGACCGATGCACCCATTGACGTCGCACCGTATCTGCCGGGCCGCTTTTGCGCAGCCGTGTCCGCGGGCTGACGCAGGTCGCCGCGCCCCTATAATCGAGGCACATTTCGATTTTCGCGTGCGACGCGCGAGCTCGCGCGACCCCGACGATGCTGCCGATGCTTTCCTTGCCCGATGTGCCCGCGGGCACGACCCTCTCTGACATGTTGCCGCTCTTTGAACAGCTCGAGCCTGTCTTCGATGCGCTGCCGGACGTCGTGTTCTTCGTCAAGGACGCGCAAACACGCTACGCGCTCGTCAATCGCACGCTCGCTTCACGCTGCGGCTGCAAGGAAAAGGACGCGCTCATCGGCAAGACGACGGAGGAGGTCTTTCCGAGCCGCTTCGGCAGCGTCTATATGGCACAGGACAAAGCCATCATCGATGGCAGCCCCGCGATACTGGATCAGCTCGAACTGCACCTGTATCCGGGACGCCAGCCAGGCTGGTGCCTGACGACGAAGGTTCCGCTGCGCAGTGCCGCGGGCGGGATCGTCGGCGTGGCCGGCATTTCGCGCGACCTGAAGGCGAGCGAGAAGACGCATCCCGCCTATTCGCGCCTGGCGGCGATCGTTCAACATATTCAGGAGAACTACAGAGAGCCGTTGAACATGGCGCAATTGGCGCGGAAGGCCGGCATGTCGGTGGCGCAGCTGGAGCGGTACTTTCACAAGGTCTTTCATCTGACGCCGCGTCAGGTATTGCTGAAGACGCGCCTGGACGCGGCGACGGCGCTGCTCGTCTCGAGCGATAAAGTGACGGACGTGGCCGCGCTCTGCGGCTATACCGATCACAGCGCGTTCACGCGGCAGTTCAAGGCGACAGTCGGCATCACGCCGAGCGAATATCGGACGTTGCTGCTCGGTCGGACTCGTTGACCGGGTCGAAGAACGTCGCAATGTGACGGTGCGTAAGCGCGAGTAACGCAATGTATCGAGCGGGAACGGCGCCCGCACCGTCTCGTCTCACGAATAGCGGCGCGTGGCCACGGCAACCGTCGGGCAAAAATGGGCGGCGATCGACTTGCAGCGGATTTCTAGCTTCTGGCCGATCGGCGCTGATGCTAGTTTGCAAGCCGCCTTGACGCATGTCGACCGGTGGCCGATATTGGGCCGCGTGATCGGATTTCGAGTATCGGTAGGAATGTCCACATTTGCAAATTTTACTGTGCGGTCTGCGCGACGCGCTGTTTTGGCGCCGACGCCTGCCTCGCCGACGCGGGGCGTAGGACCGCCGTCGGTTGCGTGGTAAGGGGACGACGATGCGCAACGAACCTCGTGAGGGCCCGCGATTTCCGGCAACGTGCTCACGTTGCGGCGGCCGGATCGACGAGCCCGTTTCTTTTTGCCCACATTGCGGCACTCATGCGCGGTTGGCGCTCGGTGGCGACGAGCCCGCTTCGCGCGAGGAGCCTTCGAAGAACGCAGGCGCCGATTTGCCACTCGGCGAGGCACTCTGGGCCTCGCGCCCGAGGCCGCTTTTCGCGGCCGATTTCGATTCGTCTTACCGCGACATGCATCCGCCCATGTCCGGAGGCGGCCGACATTGGGGATTGAAGGGCGGCACCGCGCTCACGCTTCTCGCATTCGTCGTTCTCTACGGTGGCGCTGTCTTGCTCCATCGTCATGACAATGCGTCGACGCAAACGCAGCAGACCACTCAACGGATGTCGGAAGGCAGCGTGCAAGCCGGCCAGGGCGGGGCTTCAGCGGAGGCGGCGGACCGTCGCGATGCGGAAGCTCGCCGTGCGCAGGCGGGCCCGGCCGTCGCCGCCGCCACCCCCGCTCCATCTCCAGGGACGAAATCCTCAGGGGCGCCGAAGACGGCGGCTAATTCCGCTGCGCCGGTTCCGCGGCCGGCGATCAATGCGCCGAGTGCACCGCAGCCTTCGCCACAGACGCTCGCCAAGCAGGCGGAGGTCGCACCCGCTCCGCAGCAGGCCGCTCCCTCTTCGCCTCAGGTCGCGGAGCAGGTGCCCGCGAAGCCTGCCGCGCCCGCTCCGTCGGTCGCTTCGATCGAGCCGAGCGCATCGGACCTGACAGGTTTTTCCACGACGCAACCCGGTCCGTCCTCCGAGCAGCAGTCCTCGCACCCGTCGGCGGCCGTCGCGCCAGTCGTCGTGCCGCCGTCCGCTCAGTCGGCTCAGTCGGCGGGACGGTCGAAGAGTGCGGCTCCGCGGCAAAGCCGCCAGACACTGGCCGCGGCGCGCGCGCCGTCGGCCGCATCGCCTTCCGCGAAGGACGAAGCGCACAGCGAACGGCGCCAGGCATCGGTTGCCCACTCCATCGCCGCCGCTCAGGAGAATCTCGCGAAGAACAATCTTTCGGGCGCACGTCGCGCGATTGCCGCCGCGCAGGCCGCGCAGCCCGACAACAGCGATGCGTTCATGTTGCAGCGCGACTTGGTTTCGCGTGAACAAGCGCGCGATGCGGCGCTGGTTGCCGCACGCACCTGCTTCGTCGAGCAACGATGGACTTGCGCGTGGCACAACGCGGGGAACGCGCTGTCGATCGATGCGAGCAGCGGCGAAGCGCGCGCGCTCGTGAATCGCGCCATGATCGAATCCAATGCGTCGGCACGGCCTGAACCCGCCCAGCCGGCAGTGCCGATGTTGGTCGAGCCCGGGCGACCGCCCGCGCCGGCGGCGGGCGCGCCGGTTCAGTCCGCGCAGACAAGGCCTGCCGCGCCTGCGACGACCGCGCAAATGCCGCCCATACTGGAAAGATCGTCGGCAGCGCCCACGACAGCCGGTCCGATCGCGCCTACGCAGACCCGACCCGCGAGCCCGGCGTCGACTCAGCCGGATGTGCCGATGCTGACGCAATAGTCACAGGTCTTTATCGTGCCGGCGGTGCGCTCCTGCAGCGCATTGCCGGCTCACCAGCTCGCTGCCGCCCGGCAAGAGGCGATCTTCCTTCCGTTAGCACTCCTGAAGAACAGCGCTGTCCGCTCGCCTTGTCGATCGCCATGGTGAGGCGCTGCTCCATCGTATTCCACCGCGTGTGCCCGTTCTCCACTTCCCGGCAATCGAAGATAATGGCTCGTTTCTAAAAATCGTACGGATCGTGAGCGATGGGTCGTAATCTGCCTTTGAACGCATTGCGCGCGTTCGAAGCCTCGGCGAGGCACCTCAGCTTCACGCGTGCGGCACGCGAGCTCAGCGTCACTCAGGCGGCGGTCAGTCAGCAGGTGCGCGTGCTCGAGGAGCGCCTCGGCGCCGTGCTCTTCAAGCGGCTGCCGCGCGGGCTCGGCATGACCGACGAGGGCCTCGCGCTGCTGCCCGTGCTGACCGACGCTTTCGACCGCATCGACGCGGTACTGAGACAATTCGAGGGCGGCCACTTCCATGAAGTGCTGACCGTCGGCGTCGTCGGCACGTTCGCCGTCGGATGGCTGATGCCGCGACTCAATCGATTCCGGGCCGACCATCCGTTCGTCGAGTTACGACTGCTGACTCATAACAACCTCGTCGATGTCGCCGCCGAAGGGTTCGATTGCGCGATCCGTTTCGGCGACGGCAAATGGCCCGGCATGCAGGCCGAGCGCCTCATCGAGGCGCCGCTCGGCGTGCTGTGCGCGCCCGACGTCGCGGCGCGGCTGTCCACGCCTCGCGACCTTGCCGATGAGACGTTGCTGCGCTCGTATCGCGCCGACGAATGGGTTCGTTGGTTCGAAGCGGCCGGCGTCGAGCCTCGAGCGATCCGGGGGCCCGTCTTCGACTCGTCCCGCCTGATGGTGGAAGCGGCCATGCAAGGGGCCGGCGTGGCGCTCGCGCCGGTGCGGATGTTCGAGCGCGAGTTGCGCTCGGGGCGCCTTGTCTGCGCATTCGACGTCGAAGTCGATACAGGAAGCTACTGGCTTACGTGGCTCAAGTCCAAGCGCGTAACGGCCGCGATGCAATCGTTCATGAACTGGATCGTCGCGCAGGCACAGCCCCTGGGCTGACCCCTCAGGCGAAACCGAGGCGCTTCGACAAATCCGCAACGAGAATGGCCAGTCGGGCGGGCTTCTCGTAGCATGAGACATCGAGCCGGCGAATGACATCGCTGATTTCGGATTCGCTCGCCTTGCCTGTGAGCAGCTCCCCGGTCAGCAGAAAGACAGGGGCGGCCGACTGACGCGAGCGGCGGACGGCTTCGATCGCCGCTGCCGCCGTTTCGTCGCCGAACAGCCAATCCGTGACCACGGCATCAAACGTTTGCGTGCGCAGCGCGTTTTCGAAATCCGAAAGACTTTCGTGCACGACCGGGCTGAAGCCGCTTTGCTCCAGATACGCGCGCAGCGCTTCCGCGGCGGTGCGATCGCTGTCCACCACGGCGACCACGGGCCGGCGATCCTGCGCGCGCTGCGGGTGGATTTCGATTTTGACGACTTCGCACGCATCGGCCGCAAGCGCGCCTTCGGCCCGCACGACTCGCCACTGGTCGCCGCGCGGGTAGGCGACGTACTCGGCATATCGGTGGGCGTTGACCGGATTGCCGATCCAAGCGATGCAGGGCCATTCCGCGGGACCGATGCATAGCAACGCCTCGCGTGCGCTTGCTTCGGCGACCCCAGGTTCGTCATGTGCCATCCCGACAAGCTGCGCCGCCGGCTCGTTGAACGCTTCGGCGACCTTGCGGATCTGCGCGAGCGTCCACGGGCTGCTGCCGCGCAGTTTGCGGTGCCCCTGGGAGAAGCTCAGCTCCAGTATCCGGCACAGCTCGGTCGTCTGTTGCCGCTTGGCGATGCCGCGCTTTGTCATCAGCGCGCGGACGCGTTCGGCGACGGCCAGTGAATCCATTGAGGTTGCATCGTTTGTCATGCTGCTGGGGACGTTTCGTCGTCCGAGAGCGATTATGGAATAACCCCCGCCGCGCCGCGGGAGGGCGGAGCGGCCGGCGAAACATACGAAGGAGCGCGGCGTATTTTAACCGCGCAACCAAGCTGCGCCGTTTTTCAATTGTGTATCCAGCCGTTAAGTTTGCAACTATCGACGACGCTGATCGCTATAACGAATCGACGCCCGCGCGGACGCCGGCGTTGTTGTCCCGAGTCAGTGCGTCACCGAGAGAAAGAGGTAGGCGGCGAACACGGACAGATGCACGGCCCCTTGCAGAATCGTCGTGCGGCCCGTCGCGAGCGTGAGCGTGCTGACGAGCAGCGTCAGCGCGAGCAGAACGGTTTCCATGCCGCCGATGCCGAGCGTGAGCGGGCGGCCCGCCGAGACGAATACCGCGGCGACGGTCGGGATCGTGAGCCCGATGCTGGCAAGCGCGGAGCCGAACGCCAGATTGAGGGCCGTTTGCAGCCGATTGGCGTGGGCCGCGCGCGCGGCGGCCATGCCTTCGGGCAAGAGGACCAGCGCCGCGATGACGATGCCGACGACCGCCTCAGGCGCGCCGGCGCCGACGACCATGCGCTCGACGGCGGGCGAGAGCTTCTTGGCCAGCAGGACGACGGCGATTAGACAAACCGGTAGTGCAATGCTGCTGACGAGCGTGGTGGTGAGGCCGGGGGGCGCCGCATGCGCCGACTCGTCGCCGTTGGCCTCGCCGGCGAGAAAGTAATCGCGGTGCCGCACGGTCTGGATGAAGACGAAGACGCCGTAAAGCACGAGCGACGATACGCCGGCGAAGGCGAGTTGCGACGGCGACAGGACGGGGCCCGGCACGGCGCTCAGATAGTTGGGCATGACGAGCGTCAGCACGGAAAGCGCCGCGAGCACGGAAAGCGCGGCGTTCGCGCCGCGCACGCGGAAATCCTGCTCGCCGTGGCGTAGGCCACCCAGCAGCAGACATAGCCCGACTATGCCGTTGCAGACGATCATGACCGCCGCGAAGACCGTATCGCGCGCAAGCCCCGACTTTTCGGGGCCGGCGGACAGCATCACCGAGACGATCAGCGCGACCTCGATGATGGTCACGGCCACGGCCAGCACGAGTGTCCCGAGCGGCTCCCCGACGCGGTGCGCAACGACCTCGGCGTGGTGCACGGAGGCAAAGACGGCCGCGGCGAGCGCGAGCGCGACCAAGACGAGGAATAGGCCATGCTCGCCCGCATACGGCGACGCAGCAAGGACGGCCCACGCGACGATCGGCGTGGCGAGCGTCCAACGGGGCAGCGGATGAGGCGGTTCTTGCATCGTTCTTGTCCTTCTTTCGGCAGGTCCGGGGCGCCGCTCGCCGGGGAGGCGGCGGGCGAATGCTTTCACGCGTGAAGTAAGATGCCAGACGCCCGCGCATCGAGGCAAACATTCTTCGCGATGAACATGAATGCCGAACCTTACCGTATCGTTCCGCTCGTGCGCGACGAACTGCCCGTGGACACCGTCGAGCTCGCCCGGTTCATGATCGGCAAGTGTCTCGTGCACGATTCGCCTCGCGGGCGCATGAGCGGCAGAATCGTCGAAACCGAAGCGTATCCCATCGGCGATTCCACGAGCTATGCCTTCCGCGGGCTGCGCCCTTACAATGAGCCGCTCTTTCGGGCGCGCGGGCATGCGTACGTGCGGCTAGTGTACGGTGTCTCATACACGATCAATATGTCGAGCGAAGAAGAGGGCGTCGGCGCGGCCGTCCTGTTTCGCGCCATCGAGCCGCTCGACGGGCTCGCCTTGATGCAGGCGCGGCGTCCCGGGGCCCGCGTTCTCGATCTTGCCCGCGGGCCGGGCCGTCTTTGCACGGCGTTCGATATTGGCCCACAGTGGGACGGTGTCGATCTATGCTGCGGCGCAGGCTTATGGATCGGTCGCCTGAACGATCGTTCGGACGCCCCCGGTGCTCCGGAGCGCCAACCGGTCGCCGCGACGAAGCGAATCGGGCTCTCGCGGGAAATGCATGCGCTACTGCGCTTTTATGAGCCCGGCAGTCCGTTCGTCAGTGGTCCTAAGCGATTGCTGACGGCTCCCCTAGCGGGGTGAGCGCATGCGCCGGTGTCGCGCTCACGCGGCTACGGCCACCGATTCGAACAGCGCGCGGCGCGTTTGCGCGCCGAGCATGATCGTGAGAGCCACCGCATGTTCGACGCCGACCCGCATCGGGGGACCGAAACGGTGCGTCTCGACGCCCGCTTTTCTGAGCATGCGTTCGATGGCGATCGTCGTGACCGTCACATAGCTCGTGATACCCATCTGGTCCGCAAACCGGACGACTTCGCGCATCGCCTCGAGTGCGAGCGCCGCGAAGCCGAAGCCGCGTTTTTCCGGTGATTCGATCGCAAACCGGCTCAACTCCCAGACATGCGGCGATCGAGGTGCCTGCCGGCCATGCAGCAGATCGGCAAACGTATCGCGCAGCATGTAAGGTGCGGTGGTGGGCATGAGGCGCCAGCACCCGCACAGCGCGTCGTGCTCATCGTGGACCAGCATGTAGTACGGCGAGAGCGCGTCGTACCCATCGATTTCCATGCCGGAGAGGATGGCTACCTCCCATCCCATTCGCTCGCCGAAAACGCGGGCTCGCAGGCGGTACATACAGGCCAGTACATCGACATCGAAATCTTTTTGAGTGCCGATCGCGATTTTCGCTTTCATCTCGTCCTCCATCGTGGTTGGGCTAGCCGATGCGCATAAACCATATGCAGCCTGCTTGCGATGCGAAACTGGCAAGCAAGATAGGTTCAAATGACCGGCGATAGTTGGGATGATTCGCGTACCGAGTACGGAACGAGGTGAAAACAAATGTCAATCATCGATGCTCGCTCTATCGAATCTACCGCTAACGGCCTCCCCGAGCCGCGCGAAGGAAATATCGACAATGCATTCGTTCAGGCTTATCGAAGGAAGATAAGAGAAAGCCAAAAAGTCTTTTGGGCGCGTTTCGGCGTCACGCAATCTCGCGGTAGCCGCTTCGAGCTCGGCGCCAATATTCCGAAGCCCGTGATGCTGCTGCTGAAGCTGTATTTCGCACACCGAATTACTGATGATGACATTTCGATCGCCTTGGGAAAACGCGCGCCGGCTCATCGGCCGGCATCGTTCAGTAGGGATCTATTAAACCCATTCGGGTCGCTTTGACGGCCGCGGCGCTTCTCGAGCTGACGCCGAACTTGGTGCGGATATTGGCCATATGGAAGTTCACGGTGGCTTCCGAGCAGCCGAAGATCTTGGCGATCTCCCAGGTCGATTTGCCTTGTGCCGTCCACTTCAGGCACTCGTACTCGCGCGGCGTCAATTTCGGTATCAACGTTTCGGCGTGACAGGAGAGGAAGCGCTGGCCGGTGTCGAAAGCCACGTCCCGAAGTAGAGCCAAAAAAGGCAAATGGCGCCGCACGCTCGATTCCAGCTCGCGGCGCGATTGATCGCCGCACGCGAAAGAAAGCATGCCGACTTCCTGTTTCGGCCCATGGATTGGCAGAGAGACGCCGGTCGCGAGGCCGTGCCGGCGCGCCTCTTCGTACATTTCCTTTTGCCGGGTTTCGGTAAAAGCCGCCGAAGACCAAATAAGCGGTGCGGTTTGCCTCAGGCAATGGATCACGGTTGGATCGATACGCACGAACGCTCGCTCGTCATAGGTCTCTCGCCAGGAGGAAGCGTGGTTGCTGTGCAGGTAGACGTCGGCATACCGCATGCCCGGACGAGGGATGACGGCGAAAAGAGTATGGTCGAAGCCACATCGGCGCGCCGTCAGGCATAGCGCGCGAAACCAGGACCTCTCGTCGGCTGCACGCCAAAGCGCCGACATCGGTTCGATAAAATTACGCGGCATAAGTCCTCGCAAGTCGGGATTGCCCGCCCGGGAGGACCGGGGCGATATTTTTTTCAAGGTTGTTTTCCGCAAGGTCTGTTGTTGGACTTTTATCGTTCGGAAATGGCCGCGAACGATGCCTCGGCTACGCGTTCCAATGATGCCATCTATGCCCGATGTCGTCTGTAGTCGAGGGCTATCAATTGCCTATCAAAACTGCCCAATTCGAGTAGACATTCGAAATTGCGACGGGCGGAATCGATTACAGATTCGCGCTACGATAATTGTTTTATCGGATTAAGAATAAGTCATCCGGATTTTTATAAGTCGAACCGATACCATTCGAGGTCACCGACTGAACGCGGCGGGGTGCAGTGCAAGAAGTCCCCGAAGGGGGATTCCCTTCAGGGGCTGAGGGCGGACTCCGAGAGAAGGGGCTTGGGGGCGTCGGTCGCCCCTAACGAGGTCAGGTATGTGCCCCCATGATGTAATGCTCGAGTTGCTGAATCGTGAATTGCTGGTCAGAGATGATTGTCTTCACGAGGTCGCCGATCGATACCATGCCGACGAGCCGGTCCTCGTCGATGACGGGTAAGTGGCGCATCCGATGGGCTGTCATCAGAGCCATGCATTCTTCGACCGTATCCGTCGGGCGCACGTAGCGAACATGGGCAGTCATGATGTCCCGCACGGGCGTCGTTTTGGACGAGCGTTCCATGAGCACGATCTTGCGGGCGTAATCGCGCTCGGTAATGATGCCGGCGATCTTGTTGTCGGGGCCTTCAGTGACGATGAGCGCGCCGATTTGATGCTCGGCCATCAGCTTGACGGCTTCGAACACTGAATCGTCCGCGTCGATGGTAACGACGGGACGGCCATGGTGCATTCGCGGTTCAGACTTCGTCGTGAGGATTTGTGCAACGCTCGGCATGTTTCGTCTCCTTTTTGTCATCTGACGACGGCCCGGATAGCTTGCGGCGCGAGCGAAGCGGTGCGGCGCCGATCCGTTGGATGGAGTATAGGTGGTCGAGCGGCGACGTGCCGTCGCGCAACCGGCGCCAACAAACGCTCAAAAGGGAGGCGCCCGCCGCGATGGGCCGTTTTGGCGCGCTCCAGGTGGGGATTGCTATTTTTGGTGGGCCTCCGCTCGGGGCAAGCGCCAGGGAATACGGGTACACTCCCGACTAGCGCCGGTATTTGGCGCGCGGAGATCGTCCTTTCAACTTGCGAGAGTCATGCCCACGTTTTCCCCATCGTCGTCGACGGACGGCGACCGCGCAGAAGAATGCGTCACGCTCGTCGCTACCGCGACCCTTCCTACCCGGTACGGCACGTTCAAGTCGTACGCGTTTCGCGTGAACTCCGGCGATGCCGAGCACCTTGCGCTCGTCATGGGCGATGTGAGCCACCAGAATTCGGTGTTGACCCGACTGCATTCCGAATGCCTGACCGGCGATGTGCTGGGGTCCTACCGCTGTGATTGCGGCGAACAGCTCGATCTCGCGCTGCGCTACATCGCGGCAGAGGGGCGCGGCGTGCTGCTCTATCTGCGCGGACACGAAGGGCGCGGCATCGGCCTCTCGAACAAAATTCGAGCCTATGCACTGCAGGAGCAAGGGCTCGATACCGTCGAAGCGAACCTCGAGCTTGGCCTGCCGGACGATGCGCGCGAGTACGATTCGGCCGCGGCGATTCTGCGAATACTGAAGGTCACGTCAGTCAAACTGATCAGTAACAACCCGAAGAAGTTCGACACGCTCGCGAAGCACGGAATCCCCGTCTGCGAACGCGTGGCCCTGGCGATTCCCGTGCGCGACGAGAACGAGCGCTATATTCGTACGAAACAAGCCAAGTTCGGGCATTACTTCGAGGAAAACGAGTAGTTTGGGGCTGGGCATCGAAAATGGTGGGCGGGCCGACGTGTAGCGTAACGTATCGCTACACAGATGATCAAGCCCCTCCGAGCTTGGCCACGTGGACTCTTCGCTCTCGCTTCAGTCCCTGTTTAACGGGGAATTCGGCGTAGGGCAGACGTGCGGGAAGGATATGACTCTAGCGCCGCGCAGACGGATCCCCGCCGGGACGGTCCGTCACTTTCCGCCGTGTTTCGCCCGCCATTTCTCCATATAGGCGATTTCATCGTGCTGCGCCTTGATGATGCTCCTAGCCAGCCGCTTCAAGCCAGGGTCCTTCCCGTACTTCACTTCGACCTCGGCCATATCAATTGCGCCTTGATGATGGGGAATCATGTGGGCGACAAAGTCTTTGTCAGTGTCGCCGGTGTACGCGGGCGCGCTCATTTCCTTCATCATTTTCTGGTCCGCTTCTTTGAAGGCCGAGGTCGATGGGGACGACCCGCTGTCGGCCGAGCTGGACATACTCATTCCCGGCATCGACGCGCCTTGCTGCGCGGTGGCAGGAAACGCCGCAATGGCCAGTGACAGACATGCGCAAACAGACACGGTGCGGCGGACAAGAAGCTTTTTCATTTGCAATCTCCTTTTGGGTTATTCGGAATGGCCATGATGCTGAGGGGACGCATGGTTATGCGAGCCCTGATGCCCATGTGCGCGATGGTCATGTTCGCCGCTTTTCATCATTTGCATCATCTCCCGACCACCGGTTCTGAAAAACAGGATGGTCAGCGCGATGAACGCGACGCCAAAGACAATGTTGAGAACGGTCGTGTAGTTGAAGGTGATGGCAGCGTCAACGACTGCCGTATGCCGTTCCTTCGGCACCCACCCCAGAAGCTGAAACAATGCTTCGACGACCAATGCAGCCACGACCATCGACAGATAGAAAGTCACGGCAAGGAAGGTTGTCATTCTGCCGCCGTAATACTTCCGGTAGATGTTGAGGATGGGAAGGATGATGAGGTCGCCAAAGATGAAGGAAGCGACACCGCCGAAGCTGATACCGCCATTCCACAATACCGCGGCGAGCGGCACATTTCCCACGGAACAGGTAAACGACGCAACCGCAATGAGCGGGCCTACAAACGCACCCCAAACCATCGCCGCCGTTGGATGACTGACGAGGAAGAATTTCTGCCAGAAGCTGTCGGGAACCCAGGCTCCGAGCGCGCCTGCGACGAGCAAACCGATCGCGATGTCGCGCCACAGCATTGCCCAGTTCATCACGTAGCTGTGGCTAATTGCTATCCACCCGTCCGTGGATAAAAGGCGTTGCTTCCAGGTCCCATGCTGTTCGGCCATCGACATGGCTGCATGGCCTTCCATACTGCCGGCGATACCCTTGTCCGCCTGCTCGATAGCTTTGCTCTTTAACGACTCACTGAGAAAGAAGCGGAAGATCAATACGAGAACGACAATCATGATTGGGCCGCCGATGAACTCAGCGGCGGCGAACTGCCAGGAAATCAGCACCCACATCAGTACGCCTAGTTCGAGCACCAGGTTCGTGGCCGCGAATTGGAACGCCATCGCGGAGGTAAAGTTGCCGCCCTTGCGCACGATGGAGCGGGCCATGGCAACCGCGGCATAAGAACAAGACGAGGACGCCGCACCAAGCAGGCTGGCAACGGTCAGCGAGCGAGGCGACGCGTCGGGTAGGAGCTTCGACATCTCCGACTTCGACACGATAACTTCAATTACTGCGGAGAATAGGAAGCCGAGACTCAGCCCCCAAAAAATCTGCCACAGCATCGTGAAGGCCATCCAGAGGGCATGGCCGACTGCGGTGACTATCTCCATCGCGACCTCCTTCCGCTAGAGTTCTATGCGAGCAGGGCGCGGCTATAGAAGTAAATACCGCGCGGCGATTGACTAAACTGTATGGTGTTGACCGGCTTCAGCGTTTTCATATCGAAACCGCCGACGTAGCGGGGCAGCACCCCTCATGCCCACCAGGAAATCGCGGCAACTTCGCAGACCCGAATATCCGCCGCATGACATGTCCGTTACATTAAATTCCGTTTTTCCGGCCCCTTGAAAGCCGAAGCGGTGACAGAGCATGGACCTTCACACGGTGGGAATGTCAATGGGGGACGACGTCGCTGGTGCGAACAGAAGTCTTAAGCCCCGTGCTAGACTCTCCACCCATGTCCTACTGGCGCAAAGTCTTTCTTGTCGTGCTGCTTGCACTGAGCCTTCCGGTTCAGTCGTTCGCGGCCGTCTCGATGATTTGCGCCACCCAGGATGCGCTCGGTGATGAAGCGACCGCTGACCATCTCCATCAATCTGAACCGGCGGACGGACATGCTGTTATTGCGGCGGACGATGGCCATCGGAGCCATCACCACAACGGTGGCCACCATGTTCACGCGTGTCTGACGTGTGCGTCATGCTGTGTCGGTGCCGCCCTACCGGTTGTGCCTTCTGTTTCCGCGTCGGCTGAGCAGATTCAATTCTCCGCGCCATTGCCTCCCGATGCCGGTGTCGTATTGTTCCTGACCGGCGGCATTGAACGGCCGCCCCGGTCCATTCTCGTCTAAACCGCGCACGCGCAGCCATTCGCTGCGACCAGCAAGTTTATCCAGCGCCCGTCACGGACGCCGGATGATTCACGACGAGAAAAACTCATGCGAACAATTTCTGCGGCGCTCCTCGGCGCGGGCGCAGCGTTGTCGTCGCTCGCGCACGCTACGACTGCAGTTTCCGACCCAACGGATGCAGCGGCATCGGCTCCGGTCGTTACCATTCACTCTGCCTTCGACGGCTACAAGCCGTGGCAGGACGGCGATGCGCCGAGCTGGCAGCAATTGAACCGTGCCGTTGCGCCAACCCGAAGCACGGCCGCCATCACGCACGGTCAGCAACCCGCTGCGGCAGCGGGGGAAAAAAGCAGCCACGAGCACGGAGGCGAATCGAAATGATTCGAAATATCGCCCCGGACCGCATTGCATGCATCGCCCTCGCGACGATACTTCTGGCCGGCTGCACGACATTCTCGAAGGACGGTGGGTTCAACACCGTATCGACGACTGCGTCCGAGCGGCTTGGGAAGAATGCCGTCTACGTCAAGACCGACGAGGACCGCGACGCTGTCTTCAAGCGTACCCAGGAACTCCTATCGAAGCCGCTCGGGATGGACGAGGCCGTCCAGGTTGCGTTGCTGAACAACCGAGGACTCCAGGCTTCATACGGCGAACTCGGCATTTCCGAAGCCGACGTCGTCCAGGCGGGGCGTCTGCCCAATCCTGGCTTCACGTTCAGCCGGACGCACTGGAGCGATGGCTTCGGCATCAGCCGGGCCTTTTCGATGGGCGTACTGGGCGTGCTCACGCTACCAGTAGCGACGCGCATCGAGAGCCAACGGTTTGACGAGACCAAGCTCGAGACGGCCAACGCGATGCTCGCCGTGGCCACTGATGCCCGCAAAGCCTACGTCAACGCTGTGGCTGCCGAGCAGGCAGCACTATACGCCGCTCAGGTCAAGGACTCGGCCGAAGCGGGTGCAGAGCTCGCGTTGCGCATGCGCCAAGCGGGCAGTTTCAGCAAGCTCGACTACGCGCGCGAGCAGGCCTTTTACGCGGAGTCGGTCGCGCAGTTGGCAAGGGCCCGGCAGCAATCAGTCATGGCCCGCGAAAAGCTCACACGCACGATGGGCCTATGGGGTTCACAAACCGAGTACAAGCTGCCAGAGCGCCTGCCTGACTTGCCAAAGGAGCGACCGCAACTGAACGATCTCGAAGGGTTTGCGATGCGGAGCCGCCTCGACATTCAGGCGGCGAAGCTGAAAACACAAAGCGTCGCGACATCTCTCGGGCTCAGCAAGGCGACCCGATTCATCAATGCGCTCGATGTCGGCTACCTCGACAACTTCGAGACCGACAAAGGACACGAGCACGGGTACGAAATCAGTATCGAGATTCCCATCTTCGACTGGGGCAGCGCAAAGATCGCACGCGCTGAGGCCATCTATATGCAGTCGGCGAACCGGCTCGCCCAGACAGCGATTGATGCGCGTTCTGAAGTACGCGAGTCGTATTCCGCCTATGTCACGAGCTACGACGTCGCGAAGCACTACCGCGACGAAGTCGTGCCAGTACGCAAAACCATCTCGGATGAAATGCTGCTGCGCTACAACGGCATGCTCGCAAGCGTGTTCGAACTGCTTGCCGATTCGCGCGACCAGGTTGCTGCCGTCAACGGATACATCGACGCGCTGAAGGACTACTGGCTCGCGGAGACGGACCTGCAGCAGTCCCTTGGCGGCCGCCTTCCGCCGCTCGCGATGGCACCGGCGCCGGGCGCACCGCAGAGCGACCCAGCGCCGACACCTGCAACGCCAACGCAACCGGCCTCGGTGCAGGACTTGCCGTCGTCTGGTCCCGCGACCCAACCGGCGTCGCCGATGAATTCAGAAGGTAAATGAACATGGTTTCACGTCGAAGTTTTCTCGGCGGCTCGGGAGCTGCGCTCCTCGGCGCAGCGTTGGTCAGCAAGGCTGGTGCGGCGTCGCTTCCAGAAGCGCCGACTATGCAAAAGACGGCTACGCAGCCACCGCTCGTCCCGCCCAACGGTCGACCCTATACGCCCGTGGCGACACTCAATGGCTGGACGCTACCGTGGCGGATGAAGAACGGCTGGAAGGAGTTTCATTTGATTGCCGAGCCGGTGGTGCGCGAAATGGCGCCCGGCATGAAGGCGAATCTTTGGGGATACAACGGCCAGGCGCCCGGCCCGACCATCGAAGCCGTCGAAGGCGACAAGGTCCGCATTTTCGTCACCAACAAATTGCCGGAACACACCACTGTTCACTGGCACGGGATGCTGGTGCCGTCCGGCATGGATGGTGTCGGCGGTCTCACGCAGCCGCACATTCCGCCTGGCAAGACGTTCGTCTATGAGTTTCAGCTCGAGCAGCACGGCACATTCATGTACCACCCGCATGCCGACGAAATGGTGCAGATGGCGATGGGCATGATGGGCACGTTCATCGTCCATCCGAAAGACCGCGGCGTCATGCCGGTGGACCGTGACTTCGTGTTCCTGATGTCCGCCTACGACATCGATCCCGGCACCTTCACGCCGCGCGTCAACGAGATGACGGACTTCAACATGTGGACATGGAATGCACGAGTCTTTCCGGGCATCGACCCGCTGCCCGTACGAGCAGGAGACCGGGTCCGCATCCGCTTCGGCAATCTCACGATGACCAATCATCCCATCCATTTGCATGGGTACAGCTTCGAAGTGGCGGGAACCGACGGCGGATGGATTGCGCCCTCCGCACGCTGGCCCGAGGTGACCGTCGACGTGGCAGTCGGCCAGATGCGCGCCATCGAGTTCACGGCAAACCGGGCTGGCGACTGGGCGTTTCATTGCCATAAGTCGCATCACACGATGAACGCGATGGGGCACCAGGTCCCCAACATGATCGGCGTGCCGCAGAAGGACCTCGCCAAGCGCATCAACAAGCTCGTCCCGGACTACATGGCAATGGGCAGCACGGGCGGTTCCATGGGAGAGATGGAAATGCCGTTGCCAGACAACACGCTGCCGATGATGACCGGTACCGGGCCATTCGGTGCGCTGGAAATGGGCGGCATGTTTAGCGTCGTGAAGGTGCGCGAGGGACTCGGCCGCAACGACTATCGCGACCCGGGCTGGTTCAAGCACCCGAAAGGGACCGTCGCCTTCGAGTACACCGGCGAACTGCCGGATAGCTGATTTCATGTAGGCCGAACGCGACTCGGGCCGGTATCCGCTTCCAGGGACAACCTAGCGTGCGTCAACTATTCGACGATGCTACTTGACCAGGTCGCTTCTCTGCAGTAACTTTACGATCGTAATTCAAAAATATGAACCGTGTACAGAAACTGCGAGGCAACCCATGTCCGAAATGGCCGCCGACGCAGCGCGACCTTGCATAGGGTAGGCCTTGCAGGCACTGTCAAACTGAACCGCGCAGACCATATGGCGTCTTGGAAGCCGCCGCACTTCACCGGCGTCGAGTATCGCGTGGAAGACGAGGTCGCCATCGTCACAATGAGCCATCCGCCGGTCAACGGTCTAGGGCTGCGGGTCCGATGCGGACTCGTCGCTGCATTTGAAGCGGCCCGTCGCGATGCGCGGGTTCGGGCGATCGTGCTCAATGGCGGCGGGCGCGGTTTTTCCGCGGGCGGGGATATTCGAGAATTCGGCACGCCCGCGGCGACGGCTTCGCCAGCGTTGTCGCTGCACGTTCACCCTGTAATCGAGGCGAGCGACAAGCCGGTGATTGCGGCAATCCACGGCTTTGCGATCGGCGGAGGTCTGGAAACCGCGTTGGTTTGCCACTATCGGGTTGTCGCGGGCGATTCGAAAATCGGCCTGCCGGAGTGCAAGCTCGGCGTCATTCCTTTGTCAGGCACGCAGCGCTTGCCGCGCGTGCTGGGGCTCGCACACTCGATCCAATTCATTCTTGATGGCCGGATCGTGCCAGCAAGAACTTTCAGAGACACAAAGTTATTTGACCGCGTTGTCGAAGCCGATGAACGCGAAGTATTATGTGTTGCGTTAGAACTGGCGCGAGAAAAGATGGGTACTACGTCGCTGCCGTTGATACGCCGCCTACCGTTTCCCCCTTGCGACTGGGTTCAGGTTGTCGCTGAAGCGCGCGCACGTCTTGCCAACAGCGATGCAATAGAAAGCGAGTGCCTGAATGCGATCGCTGCAGCGGCCGAGTCTTCCGATTTCGATTCAGGGATGGCGGCAGCCCGTGCAATCTATGATCGACTCGTTGCCTCCGATGAGGTGTCGAGGCAGCGGGATCACTTTTTCCTATCGCGCCAGATCCGTCCGAAATCATGCGAGTAATGCTCGTAACAGGCTCACCAGGGCGAGTGGCTGATCGAGCATCATGTGATGGCCCGCGCATGGCATGGTGATGGGGCCCTTTGCGGTGGGAATGGCTGCGACGATGTCGCGCGCGCGATCGGCGCTGACTACGCTGCTGCATTCGGCGTGAACGTAGCTGACCGGAACCTTGATGCGAGTCAGCAGGTCCGCTTCGCCTTCGACTGGTTGGACATTTCGCAACTTCGGATCGAAGCGCCATACCCAGCCGTCGTGGGTTTGACGAAGCGATGTCCGCGCGAGATGCTCTAGGAGCCACGGCTCGCAATCCTGGTCAGGGATGAGCCGAAAGCGGCTGACTGCGGTTTGCCAGTCCGGATAGGGGCGCGGCGGCGGGCGTCGTTCGACCATCGGCAATGTATCGCCGCGCAGCTTGAAATACGAGTCGAGCACGATCGCATGCGAGAGACGGTCGGGAAAGGTCGCGCATGCCTGGAGCAGACGCGATCCGCCGAAGCTGTGGCCCACCACGACGGATGGTCCGGCGCCGATCGCGTCGACCACGGCGGCGAGGTCGTGGACGAATACATCGGCGCTATATTCCTGCCTGTAGCCGCTATCACCCATGCCGCTGAAATCCAAAGCGAACACGCGAAAGCGATCGGTGAAGAACGGTGCGATAAAGTCCCACCAGTGCGCGTGTCCGAGAAAGCCGTGTGCAAAAACAAGTGGGGGCTTGCCTATGTCGGCGGCATTCCACGAGACGTAATGCACGGTGGCCCCGCTCGTTTCGGTAAAGTGCGATCGACGCGGCTCGAGTATCGCGCGATCGAACCAGGACGGGACACGAGCATTCATCTGGTTTCTTCCATAGGTGAGTCTGGCGCTGATATGGACGCTCGATTTGCCTTGATCCAGTCTGCCATCGGTGTCAGCTGTATACCAAGCTCTGCAAGCGAATCGATATCGACGCGATATCCGACCGCGTTGATCCATTCCTGCGCATTCACCCAGCCGGGAGAGAGGCCTTCGGCTAGCGCTTCGTCGGGGGAAACGCACGAGATTCTGATTTGTACCCCGAAGGCCAGGCTGAGGCGATGCGCGACTTCAAACATCGTGAGCTTTTCCGCAGCCAGAGGCACTGTCTCGCCATGCCAGCGTTGCGGATCACTTAGCGCGCTCGCGGCTAGCGCACCGACGTCGTCGGCGGCAATCCAATCGAGTCGCGTTTCGGCGCGCAAGGCGCTGAGCAGCACGCCCTCGTGCAAATGCGGAAACATCGCGCGGGATTTCGGCTCAGCAAGGTTGTCCATCATGAATGCTGGCTGCAAGACCGTCCACGATTCGAAGCCCGCCGAGCGAACAGCCTCTTCAACCTCCCATTTGTCGGTCCAGTATTTCCTGTTCCAACGCTTTTCATTCCAGCCCGGAAAGGTTTGGTGATTGCCGGATTGCGCGACGGAGGTATGAACGAACTGAGTGACGCCCGCGTTACGCGCTGCGTCGATGAGCGCAAAACCGTGGCGCCGTTCGCTGTCGCTGTGGTCGAAATCGGGAAGCAGTACGGAAAAGACAGAACCGGTGCCCTTCAGCGCTTCTTCGAGCGACTCGCGTTCGTCCAAATCTCCGCGCAGTGCCTTCGCACCTTTTTCGATGAGTGCCCGTGCTGCCGGCGAGTCTGGATCTCGCGTCAGGAAGCGCACTTGGCGCCCGGCGCGAAGCAAGTGGCGAGCGGTGGCTCCCCCTTGCGCGCCGGTTGCGCCGATGACGAGTACCGCGTCGGATGAATCGATCATGACTTATCCCTTCGCCGAGCGAAAGAAGTAGGCGACGCATGTCGTGGCTCGGTGGCTTATGCACTATGACTCTTGACTCGGATCCGGTGAGAGTCATCGCAGATGCGCGGCCTGGTGCTCGGAGAGCGTTCCAATATTAACACGATGTTCGAAAAAGTCGGGCGCGACACACAGCGGCTGGTCGCGCCGCCTTTCTGCTTTCTCATGCGGACATCAGCGATAACCCGAGGTTGCGATTGTCCGCCTTGCGGGGGTACAGTTAATATTAGAAGGCTAGGAAAATAGAAGTGATGTGCCGGTGAAGCAGTGCGAGCTCGATGGCGGCTGAAGTGCTGCACAGAAACAGGCCAAACTTCTTTCACAGAAATTAGAGATCTAATAGAATGGCAACGATCTAACCAGCGGGCGGCAGATGCCGCCGGGAGACGAAACATGTTGACGGTCCAAGAGAACGAGTTGCTGTGCCGGGTTGAAGGCGACGCCCCAATGGGGAAACTCATGCGGCGGCACTGGACCCCTGTCTGTCTGATCGAAGAGGTCAGCGAGCCGGACGGCGCGCCTGTCAAGGCGCGCGTCTTAGGTGAGGATCTGGTCGTATTCCGCGATACGGAACGGCGGGTAGGTGTCATGGACGAGTATTGTCCGCATCGGCGCGCGTCGCTGGTGTACGGCCGCAATGAAGATTGCGGACTTCGGTGCCTGTATCACGGCTGGAAGATGGACGTGGCCGGCAATGTCATTGAGATGGTCTCGGAACCGGCAGCGAGTACCATGAACCAAAAGGTCAAGCACAAGGCGTATCAGACAAAGGAGTGGGGCGGCATGATATGGGCCTATATGGGGCCTCAGGATGCGATTCCCGAGTTTGTTCCGCCGCCGTGGGCGCCGACCGCGGAAACGCGCGTCACGATCGCGAAAGCGCTGCTGCCGTGCAACTGGGCGCAAGTTCTCGAAGGCGCCATCGATTCCGCGCACAGCTCAAGTCTCCACTCGTCCGACTTCGTGCCGGCTCGTGTTGACGGCGCGGAAGCGACGGACAAGAACTGGTTGAGGCCATCTACCGACAAGGCGCCGCGCCTGCAAGTCGAGCGCACGAGCTACGGTTTTCGGTACGCTGCGATCCGACGGCCGATCTTCAATGCAAACACGCACGAGTACGTTCGTTCGACGGTATTCGTCGCGCCCGCAACGGTTCTGATCCCGCCCAACAATCTCTACAACGTGGCGAACGTGAACGTTCCGATGGATGACGAGAATACGGCGTTCTATTTCATCGCTTGGGGCGATCCTAAGACCACGCCCGAGACCGAAACCTGGCGCAAATTCCTCTGCCAGCAGGTGGGGGTGGACCTGGACGAGCGCTACCGTCCCCTGCGCAATCACGAGAACAGGTTTTGGCAGGACCGGGAGGCTATGAAGGCCGGAAACTTCACCGGCATCAAGGGCTTCCCTAATCAGGACATCGCCATGTGGGTGACGATGGGGCCGATCGCCAATCGCTCCGACGAGCGGCTCGGTGCGAGCGATCTCGCGATCGTCGAGTTTCGTAAGCGGATGCTCGAGGCACTGCGCGAGTTCGACAATGGCGCATCGGCAATTGGAACCGCCGAGCTGGCCGCGTCGCAGACAGTCTGTTCGTTCCAGGCAGTAATCCCGAAGGAAGTGGACTGGCGGGCGTACGAGGCGAGGTACGTCTGGGGAGATATGGACCAGCCGGCGCTCGAAACAAACTACCAGGTGACGCGTTAAATGTCCGCGGACGCAGAGGAACCGCGTCGGTTACGCATCGGTGTGGCCGGACTGGGGCGAGCATTTTCGTTGATGCTGCCAACGTTTCTGGCTGACCGACGGGTAGAGCTGATCGCCGCTTGCGACCCACGTGCGGAAGCCCGGCAGCAGTTCGCGAAGGACTTCTCGGCGTCGACGTATGCCGATGTCCGGGAGCTTGCCGCCGACCCGGACGTCGAGGCGATCTATATCGCCAGTCCGCACCAGTTTCACGCGGCGCATACGGAGATCGCGGCAGCGGGAGGGAAGCATGTTCTCGTCGAAAAGCCGATGGCCCTGACTCTCGCGGAATGCGACCGGATGATCGACGCCTGTCGCCAGGCAGGCGTTGCACTTATCGTGGGTCATTGCCACAGCTTTGACACCCCGTATCTTGAGACGCGAAGGCTTGTTGCGAGCGGGGAGTTCGGAGCAATCAAAATGATCCATGCTCTGAATTTTACCGACTACCTCTATCGTCCTCGCCGTCCCGAAGAACTATCGACGGCAGAAGGAGGCGGCGCGGTTTTCAGTCAGGCCGCGCATCAGGTGGACATCGTGCGGTTGTTGGTGGGTTCGCGGGCGAGGCGTCTCAGAGCGACAGTCGGGCGATGGGACGCAGAAAGGCCGACGGAGGGGGCGTATAGCGCCATCATCTGGTTCGAGTGCGGTGCGTTCGCCTCCCTCTCGTACAGCGGATACGGACATTTCGACTCCGACGAATGGATGGGCTGGATCGGTGAGATGGGCGCGGCGAAGAGTCCGGACGCGTATGGAAGCGCAAGACGGCGATTGGCGACGCTGCAGTCTCCTGAGCAAGAGGCGCGGCTCAAGGCTGAGGGAACCTACGGTGGTGCCTCCTACAAGCCGCCGTCCCCAGAACGTTTATCCCTCTGCCATCAGCATTTCGGTCCGATGATCGTGTCCTGCGAACGAGGGGACCTCCGGCCAATGGCCGACAGCATTCTCGTTTATGGCGATAGGTGTTCGGAACAACGACCTCTCGACTTGCCGTCGGTACCGCGAAGTGAAGTGATCGACGAGCTGTACGCCGCGGTCCTGGAGAAGGCGCCACCGATTCACGATGGCGAATGGGCCAGAGGGACGCTGGAGATATGTCTCGCGATGCTGAAGTCGAACGAACAAGAAAGGGACGTCGAACTGTAGGTCCGCCCGCCAGTCGCCTCTAAAGAGAGAAGGCCGCATCTGCGGCCTTCTCGCATTACAGACTATTCAGGATACCGCCAAAAGCCCAAGCCGATGGTTGAATCCACCGCCGATCCGCACGGCGTATTTCTGCGCCGACCTCAGGCAGGGCAGCGTCTTGCGCGTGCGCTCGGCTGTCAAGGGGCTTCTGGCTGGTCCGTGAATTTCACCGAGTCAGCCGTTCTCGTATTCTTCGCCACGCGAAGCAATGAGATTGCCAAACTCCCGTGTGGACGGGATCCGACGAGCAGGATCGTCCGACTCCGCTTCATCCCTCGCCATATTCTCTATGATGGTGAGCAACACCTTCCGGGCGATCTTGATCTCACTTTCTTTCAATCCTCTGACGCTTATCTCGTTCACCTCCTCCGCAAGCGGCACGAGCTTTTTCTTGAGGCTTTTGCCTTTGGGAGTGAGGTAGACATAGGTGTTCTTCCGGTTGTCGGGCGCCTGCCTGCGTTCGACATAGCCCAGCTTCTCCATTGCAGAGACAGCCGTGAACGTAGTCGGCGTCATCACGCCGGCCTCGACGCTCAGCTCTTTTTGCGTGAGACCGTCCTGCTCCCAGAGGATGCGGAGAAACGCCCAGTGTCCAAACGACACCTCATATTGGGCCAGGCGCATGTGCAAGCCTCGCACCATTGCTCGCGCTGCATCCTTGACCAAGTGTGCAAGCCGGTCATTCGGAACCGCTTCCCGCCAGTGGCGGAGCATCGCGTCGGACGTTGAATGTTCCTTCAAATTGCGTTGAGAAGCCATGGGCTTTGCCGTGTCGAGAATTGCATCGCTCACAATGTTATCGCGTTCTCGCGCCGCCTGGCATCAACACCGATTCGGCTATCCCGTCTTCACGCACGCGCGGCCTCGCGGTCGATCCTGAATACGCTTACCAGTTCTTCCAGCTCTTGAGACTGACTGCGCAGACTCTCCGCGGCGGCCGCAGCCTCCTCGACGAGCGCCGCGTTTTGCTGCGTCACCTGGTCCATCTGGGCGACAGCCTGATTGACCTGCTCGATGCCTGTCCCCTGCTCCAGTCCCGCCGAGGCGATTTCGGCGATGATGCGCGCGACCCGACGCACGCTGTCAACGACTTCTTCGATCGTTCCTTCCGCCTGTCCGACCTGCCGGCCGCCGACCTCGACCCGCAAGGCCGAATCCGTTATTAGGCTCTTGACGTCCTTCGCCGCGGTGGCGCTGCGCTGTGCAAGACTGCGCACTTCGGTCGCGACAACGGCGAACCCGCGGCCTTGCTCACCCGCGCGCGCTGCTTCGACCGCGGCGTTCAGGGCGAGGATGTTGGTCTGAAACGCGATGCTCTCGATGACGCCGATGATGTCTGCGACCTTGTTCGACGCTTCACTGATCGCGCTCATCGTGCCTGTCACCTGCGCCATCACATCGCCTCCTTTCGCTGCGATATCCGATGCGGCGGTCGCGAGCTCGTTGGCTTGCGATGCGCTGTCGCAGTTGCGTTTAACCGTCGTCGTAAGCTCCTCCATCGACGCGGCGGTTTGTTGCAGTGAGGCCGCCTGCTCCTCGGTGCGCGCAGACAAATCGAGGTTGCCAGCGGCGATTTGCCGCGAGGCGCTCGCGATTGCCTCGGTTCCGTTGCGCACGCGCCCAACGATGAGAGAGAGGTTGTCGCGCATAGCACCGATGGCGGCGAGCAGGCTCGTGTCGTCGCCCGGCTTGCGATGCACTTGCGTAGCCAGGTCGCCGGCCGCAATACGCTTCGATACTTGCACGGCATACGACGGCTCGCCACCGAGCTCGCCCAACAGGTGGCGCACGATGGCGAAGCCGAGTCCGGATACTATCGCCATCGTCGCTGCAGCCACAATCATGACCAACCACAGCACGCGGCGAACGATGACTGCCGCATCGTCGCTGCCTTGCTGCCCGAGTTGGACGTTGTAACCGCGGTGGTCCACCAGTGCAGCGTTGAGTTTGTCCGCCAAGGGCATCAATTGCGAGTGTGCGAGCGCGAAAGCGGCCGAGGCGTCCGACTTGGACAAATTGAGTGTCTTTTCGAGCAGCCCACCGTAGTTCGCGAGCAATTCGCGATCAGCGGCAAGCATCGCACGATCGCGATCGTCAGAGACCAACGGCTCATAGCGTTTCAGCGCTTCGACGATACGTTGGTGCTCAGCGCTGATGTTATTGGCGATCTCGTTCTTCTCGGCTGCATCCGTGCTCAGCAGATGTTGATATACGAGGACCCGTGTCGTGCTGAAGCCACCTTGTGCGTCGTCAAGGGCCACGAGGCTCGGGACGGTGTTAACGCTCGCGTAGGAAGCTGAATCGTAGACGCGTTGTATTTGGTGGAACGCGAGCCCCGATATAAGCGAGAGGCCAAGCGTGGCGCACGCGATCAGAACAGTCAGCCGCTTCCCGACACTCAATCGATAGAACCACATCATGCCAACCCTCCCCAGGTATCGTTTCAAAAAGCGGCTGGTAATCGGCCGGCTCGAAAGCGGACTGGCCTTGCCGATCTTTACGGCGCTTTTGCGGCGATCTTGAAGCCTGGGGTTTACGCGGCATTACATCGTGATTAGTACTACGGTTTCGATCGGTCAGAGCTTGAAGCTCTCAAGACTGGCTGGATGAAACAACTCTTTCGCCTCCAGCAGGCGCGCCGAGAGACCCTCGTCGAAGTGTTGCTTGAGGAACCGATTGAGGACGCCTTCGTTCGCCGCGAATCCGTATGACCAGAAATCCGAGCCCATCAGCTTGCGTGCGGCACGCAGATGATCTTCCACGAAGGGTAGGGTAACCTTCGTCGCCGAAGTGTCGTTCAGGCGGGAAAGCGCGATAGCCTTCGATTTTTCGAATGCCTTCACCGCGGCTCCGGGCAACCAAGGATGACGCTCGGCGAGTTCCTTGCGGATGCCCAACGTGTGCATGATGGGAAAAATCGATGTCCGACGGTACCATTCCGCGGCGCTCGCGTGAGGGTCTTCAAACAGGTACCTGATCTGCGGATGCCCTCGCTCAAAGCACGACGGCGCTCGAGGCCCGATGAGTGCGTCGATTTCGCCGGTTTCGAGCATGCCAGAGATTGTCTTTCCTTCCGGTGCGTTCTCGAGGTGCACTTCCGGCGGAAGCTTAAGGGCGATCTTTTCTACGCGCGTGGGGTCTTCGTAGCCTCCCCGAACCCAGGTGACGTCAGATGGTTTTACGCCATACTCTTCGTCGAGGAACAGGCGGACCCAGACGTTTGCCGTGAGCTGATATTCCGGAACGCCGATCCGCTTGCCCTTCAAATCTGCGGGACAGCTGATTCCGCGGTCGGCGCGGACGTAGATGGACGTGTGGCGAAAAGCGCGCGAGGGGAAGACTGGCACAGCGATATACGGCGAGATCCCCGCTGCGGTCTTGACAGAGTAGCTGCTCAGTGAGAGTTCGCAGACGTCGTAGTCCGCATGCCGGAACGCCCGGAAGAAAATTTCCTCCGGCTCCTGCAACATGAATACAGGGTCGACGCCATCGATTAGGACGTCACCATCGACGAGCGGGCGGATGCGGTCATAGTTCCCGACGGCAATGGAAAGCTGAAGCTTGCTCATTGATACTCCGGTATCGATTGCAAAATGTTTTGCGTGAAAGGGCGGTCATGCGGGCTTTTTGACGGGCACACCGAGCAGGACGGCGACGCCCCCGAGGAAAACAAGAACGGCGACGAGAACGAGGCCGACCGCGAAGCTCCCCGTGACACTTTTGATCCAACCCAAGACGATCGGACCGAAGAACGCGCCGATCTGCCCGAGGCTACTGATGACGCCGATGCCGCCTGCCGCGGCATCGCCGGTTAGATAGGTTGGCGGGATGGACCAGATGATCGCTGCGGCAGCAAAGTAGCTGATCGACACGAGACTGAGGCACACAATCGCCGCAGACCAGTTATGAGTCAGCAGGGTGAGCGTCGCGGCTCCAATGGCACCCGCGGTCGTCGATGCGACGAAGTGCCATCGGCGCTCGAGCATCAGGTCTGAGCTTCGCGCGATTATCAGCATGCCGACCGCGCCGACGATATAAGGCAATGCCGACAGCAGGCCGATGTGCAGTATGTTGCTGATGCCAGCTAGCTTGATGATCGTCGGTGTCCAGTAGTTCAGGATCGTGCCGCAAAGCGGCACGGTCGCCCAACCGGCGGCCATAACGTAGACCTTTGGGTCGCGAAGGGCAGCGAGCAGCCTGTTCGGCGCATCATTGGGCTTTGCGCGTCGGTCCGCCTCGATGTCATCGATGATGATTTGCTTCTGATCGTTAGTCAGCCAGTGTGCTTCCTCGGGACGGTCGGTAAGATAGAAGAACGCAACGACGCCAGCGATGACCGCGGGAAGGCCTTCGAGAAAGAACAGCCATTGCCAGTTTCGATAGCCCCAGACATCGGCGAAGTTCTGAAGGATGAAACCGGAAAGAGGGCCGCCGATAACGCCTGCAGCCGCAATGGCCAGCAGGAAGCGCGATGTGATTCGCGCCCGACGCACCGCGGGATACCAGTAAGTCAGGTAGAGGATGATGCCAGGCCAAAAACCGGCTTCCGCTGCACCCAGCAATGTGCGGGCAAGGTAAAACTGCCATGGGGCCGTCATGAATGCCATCGCGGTCGAGATGCTGCCCCACAGCAGCATGATGCGCGTGACAGTCCGGCGCGCACCGATGCGTTTGAGTAGCAGAGTGCTCGGCACTTCGAGCAGGATGTAACCGATGAAAAAAAGACTCACACCGAGTCCGTACGCTGCATCACTGAGACCCAGATCCTGCTTCAACTGTAGTTGGGCGAAACTGACGTTGACCCGATCGAGATAGTTGAGCACCCAACACAAGAAGAGAAAAGTCATCAACCGGAGGGTGACCTTCCTGTAAGTTCCCTCGACTTCCTGTGCATCCGCTATGGTGCGCCCGGACGAATGTCCATATCTCATCGCTGAATCTGTCATCTGCGTCTCCGGGTTTCCTTGCTTCATTGCGCGATATGCCCCGGCTGCGGGGCGATCGCTCTCACGCAGTCAGCATGGTAATTAGACATCTAATTGTAGAGGTTAGGGAAGCTGAGAGTTTTTGGCAACCAAGGGTTTGTACCGACGAACACCACCTGCACCCCGCGCCGAATCGCAGTACTATTAGATATCTAATGATGAGCGCGAGCACGATTGCCGCGAATGATTCCATGGAGACCGGTATGAGCACCTTCCAGGACGATGTCCTGTCAAGTTTGAAAATCGTGGGCAAGCAGCGAGTAGCGCGCGACATCTGGCGTTTCGAGCTGCGCAGTCCCGCCGGAGACGACCTGCCACCCTTTGAGGCGGGGGCCAACATCACCGTACAGGTACCAAGCGGCGCTCGGCGCCGCTACTCGCTCTGCAACAGTCCCGAGGAACGCCACCGTTACGTCATTGCGGTAAAGCGGGATGCCAACGGTCGCGGTGGTTCGATCAGTATGATCGACGATACGAGGGAGGGTGATCTGATCTTCGCATCGGCGCCGAGGAACGACTTTCCGCTCGATGCGCGGGCGCATGAGTTCATCTTGATCGCAGGGGGAATCGGTATTACGCCGATGCTCTCGATGATGCATCAATTGCGTTCGGAAGCGCTGCGCAAATTCCGATTGATATACGTCGCTCGGGATCCGGAGGCGACGGCGTTTCTTGACGATCTCTCGAGCGATGAGTGGCGACCGTACGTCAAGGTCCATCATGACTATGGCGACCCTTCTAAGTCGTTCGACTTCTGGTCGGTGTTCGAACGGCCGGGTAAAGCGCACGTGTATTGTTGCGGGCCGCGCCCCTTGATGGATGCGGTCAGGGATATGACGGGACACTGGTCGCCAGGAAGCATTCACTTCGAGAGCTTTGGTGTCGATGGCTCGGTTCTTAGAGAGAACAAACGATTTGTTGTCAGACTGGCAAGATCGGGCGGTAGCTACGAGATCCCGGCTGACAAGACCATTCTCGAGGTACTCCGTGCGGCAGGTATTCGGGTTGCCAGCTCATGCGAGAGCGGGACATGTGGTTCGTGTCGGACTGGGCTTTGCGGCGGTACGCCAGATCATCGTGACCTCGTATTGCTGGAAGAAGAGAAGAAAAGCCAGATCATGGTTTGCGTGTCGCGTGCGACGTCGGAGGAACTCCTGTTGGACCTCTGAAGTGGGTCGGCCCCTCGGGACGAGATGTGAGGATCCCCGCATGTTCGTGGTGGGGACGACAAGGGCAATAGAGGCAAGTTGCCATCCGCCGCCAATGGCGGCGTGATCATTTGGATGTGCGCCTACGTGCGGCCGACTGCTGATGACGCCAAGGCACGAGCCGGCCGATCGCCTAACGCGCTCGTCAAATCTGCTTGGGAATGATGATCGAACTCGGGCATTGCACGGTCGGCCCCGTATCGCTGATCGGCACGACCTGCCCGTTCGTTTTTATCTCGGTGCTCACGGTGCTGTGGTTACCGAGCTGCAGTTCGCCGTACCCAACCGTGAACTTGCTGCCGCCAGTAATGCTTGTGTTGATCATTTGGATGCCCTTATCGGCCGACGTCGGCTCACCCATCAGGTCGTTCGCGAGGCCTACGATCGCGCCTTGCGTCGTCGCCCCTGTTGCGATGACGTTGTTTATCGTCACGTTCGCAATGATGGGCGGCATTCCTCCGGTACCCGATGCATAAGCGTACGTGAACAGGAACGGCTGCACGACACTGCTCATGCATGTGTTCAAGTACTTCACGCCCGTGGTTGCGCCACTGTCCTTCGTGGTTTCATCGGTCTTGATCCGGTAGCCGTAATCTGTCTTGAAAAATTGCACCGTATCCACCGTGACCTGCGAAACGCCGGGCTTGGCGATCGTGTTGCCGGCTGCTTCCTGGCCGCCGATGGATATGCCGTGCCCGCCGCCGACCACGCAATGGTTGATATTGACGTTCGACGTCGCCACGCTGCCTGCATTGGACTTGATCGCGACGTCGTCGTCGCCGGTATCGAGCAGGCAGTTGCGGATATTTGCCGTCTGCGTGCCGATGATGTCGATCGCATCGGTGTTTGGCGCGAGATTTTGCCCGCTGCTGTTCTTGGCCGGATTAGCGTAAATCCACACGCCATCTATCGTCACGTTCGACGAGCCGGACTCGATGACGAGTTGTTCCTTTGGCGAATTGCGGATAATGAGCGCGTTGGTCGGATCATTCGTAGACGTGGGGAATGTCACGATCGATTGCGGCTGGCCCGCGTCGGTGAAGTTCGATCCGACCTTGATATTCGTCCCGGTGATCTTGATCAGCTTCGGTCGCGCGGTGTTGCTCTTGCCTACGGCGCTGGGCCAGTACGCCTGACCATCGCCGTCGATTGCGCCGGTGCCGGTGATCGTTAGATTGTCGACTTTGTCGCCAACCAGCATCGCGCTGTCGGAAGGCTGCGATGGGCTGCCCTTCAGCGTGAATCCTTTCTCGAGCTTCAGCACGAGATTGCTCGCGAGGTTGACAGTCGTGATGACGGCCGTCGAGATGCCGTTATTTGCGGTCAGGTCGACCAGACCAACACTTCCGTTCGCTCCCGCGCACTTGTTGATCGCTGCCTGAAGGTTTGCGGTATTCGTATCCGCCGACGAGGTCCATTGTGGAGTACTACAAGTCGCGGCATGCGCGCTCGGTAGTGAAAATGCACTGGCGAATAGCGCAAAGGAAACGACCGCGCTGAATGGGAATTTCGATTTCATGACATCTCCGTGAGTTGTTAATTAAGTTGCGAGTGCCAAAGCGCGAGTTTAGAGAGAACACGATCGCTCGCGGTTGTACGATATCATGCGACGACGGACGTGAAAGTAGGGTTTACTCTTGAAATAAGCAGGAACTCAGGGCGGAACCGAGGCCACCGAAGTAAGCGCATAATTGAGATAAGACGTCAGATGAAGAGGCGAGATGATTATCGGTGGCGAGTCGCACTCGCGGGCCGACGCTCGATAATGAGAAAAATGCCGTTCACCTTTCCGATTTCTATCGCCGATTAAAACTAAGTCTTGAAGCTAAGTGTTCATGCAAAATGGATTTAAAATTCCGAGCCATAGGGCAAGCGCGAGCGCGTCATCTGTTTGGCGACTGACACCTTTGTTCTAGGAGTCATTGTAGGTAGGGGGCGGTGACAGTTTCTGGCACCATTCAAGTGGCGCTTCTCTTAACGACATCGTCGGGCATCGTCTCAATCAGTCTGCGCGACGGGTCGAACGGGCAATTGCGCGACTAATCCTCCAGGCGTTTCGGCAGTTCGGTGGCGAGTACATCGATAGCCAGACGTGAGCGCAGAGGGAGGTACTGCGCGGCCGGCCAAACGGCGTAGCACTCTATGACGGCTGTGGGCCGATGTCCCCAGATCTCGACCAACTCGCCGCATCGCATCCGGTCGCGAATCAGCCAGTAGGGAAGCCAAGCCAGACCCATGCCGTCGGCGGCGGCATCGGCAATCGCCTCAAGATCGTCGAAACGCAATCGGGAAGTGGGCTGAAAATCGACAAGCGCATCTGTCGCGTCAGGAAGCAGCCAGATCAAACCGTGCTCGTTGCGCCAGTAGGGGAGCAGGTCGTGCTTCGCCAGGTCCGCCAGCGTGTGCGGTTCGCCCCTTGTTGCGAGATAGGCAGGCGACGCACAGAGAACCTTGCGCTGGTTGACCAGACGACGCGCGCGCAGCGTAGCGCCATTACCCGCCACGCCGTTGCGCACGGCCAAGTCGAATCCTTCAGCGATCACGTCGACCTGTCGATCGCTGAAGTTCAATTCCAGTTCGAGCTTGGGATGCTCGCGCGCGTACGCTCGAAGAACTGGGGCGACGCAATAACGACCGAACAGGGTGGGAAGCGTTACACGCAACTTTCCAATCACTTCGCGGCGCCCGTTTTCGAGCATGATTTCCGCAGCGCGCAACTCTTCGATCGCTCGAAGGCAGCGCTCGTAGTATTGCTGTCCGTCTTCGGTAAGGCACTGATTCCTGGTTGTGCGCTGAAACAACTGCACACCCAGCCGCTCCTCCAGACGCGCGATAGCCTTGCCAACCGCCGAGCGCGTCAGCGACAGCCGCTCACCGGCTCTGGCAAAGCCGCCGGCGTCGACGACCTCGACGAACAATTGCACCCCATCGAATCTGTCACGCACCGGTCTGCTCGTACGATTGTAGAAATTTAGGAAGCATATAGGAGAATTATTTCCGCCAACGTTTCTTCAAATTCTACTTTAAAGTAATCCACCGGCAACGAGATTCTCAGCGCGCTTGAGAAGCGCTGCCCATTCAACCAACTCCCGGGAAGCGCAAACCCTCAAGGCAAGGACAAAAGGTGTTGATTTCAATCGTGCATGACAGTGGCTACGGCCACACCGCGCGAGTGGCTAAGGCCGTCGCGGAAGGCGTTGGACAGGTCCACGGGGCCGAGGCGAAGTTGTTTGCGGTCGCCGATGGCGTCGATTGGCCAACGCTCGAAGCGAGCGACGCGATCATCTTCGGCTCGCCGACCTATAACGGCATGATCAGCGCCCGGCTCAAGCAGTTCTTCGAGGATTCCACGAAGGCTGCATGGACCGAGCTCAAGTGGCGTGACAAGATCGCCGCGGGGTTCACCAACTCCGGGGCGCAGCACGGCGACAAGCTGAATTCGCTGGTATCGATGGCCCTATTTGCCGCACAACACGGGATGATCTGGGTCGGCCTCGACCTCATGCCCGGCAACAACAGCAGCACGTCCAGCCCTGATGATTTGAACCGGCTGGGCAGCTGGCTGGGTGTCATGACCCATGCGAACGTGGATCAGGCACCCGATGTAGCACCTCCCGCAAGCGATCTGACGACAGCCCAGTACCTCGGTCGCCGCGTGGCGACGATAGTCGGCCGCTTCCAGCCCGCCTGAACCGATTCGCACCGCTTAAGGAAAACCAACGATGAAACTGCTCTGCCTCGATGTCCCCCAGCCGGGCGCCAGCCTCGAGAAATACCAGCCGCACATGCAGGAAGAAGTCCGCCATTCGTGGCAGATGTACAAAGGGGGCATCATCCGCGACATCTATTTTCGACAGGACCGCCCCGGTGTCGCCATCATCGCGGAAGCCGAGTCTGTCGAGGCCGCAAAGAGGGCGCTTGCCGAGTTCCCACTGGCCAAGGCAGGACTGATCGGCTGGGACGTCATCCCGCTTGGCCCCTTCACGAACTGGGAAGCGCTGTTCACTCCCGGCAATGCCTGAGCTTGGACTACGAATGTCTCACGTCCCGTCGTATCACCGCCTATGACATGAACGGGTCATCCATCCACTGTGGTCGCGCGACGCGCGACGAGGACCGCACTTCATGAATGCAAAGGGCTTCGCAGCTCATTCGGCGACCGATCCGCTCCAACATTTCGCCTTCGAGCGGCGCGCTCCTCGGTCCGACGATGTCGTGATCGATATCCTCTATTGCGGCGTCTGTCATACCGATCTGCACTTAGCGCGCAACCACGGCGGCTTCACCATCTATCCGATCGTGCCGGGTCACGAGATCGTCGGACGCGTGCGCGAAGTCGGCGAGAACGTGACTCGCTTCAAGGTGGGCGACATGGTCGGCGTCGGCTGCATGGTCGATTCCTGCCAGCACTGCCAACCTTGTCTGAAAGGATGGGAGCAAGACTGCGTGGAGGGTTCGACGTTCAGTTACAACAGCGTCGATCGGCAGGACGGCACTATCACGTATGGAGGCTACTCGGACGCCATCGTCGTGCGTGACAAGTTTGTGCTGTCTCTCCCCGACGGCTTGGATCCAGCAGCCGCGGCACCGCTCCTTTGCGCCGGTATCACGACATGGTCGCCGCTGGTTCATTGGAATGTCGGCGCGGGGAGCAAGGTCGCGGTCATCGGGCTCGGCGGGCTCGGTCACATGGCCTTGAAATTGGCCAGGGCGCTCGGTGCCGATGTCACGCTGTTCACGCGTTCGACGGGCAAGGAAGACGACGCGGTTCGCCTCGGTGCCGATCACGTCGTGCTGTCGAACGACCCCGAACAGATGAAGGCCGTTGCCGGCCGCTTCGACGTGATCATCGACACGGTCCCCTATGATCACGACGTCAATGACTACATGCCGACGCTCGCGGTGGAGGGCGTATTGGTGCTCGTGGGCTACATGGGGCCGCTCAGCACCCCTGTGAATGCCGGTTCTGTAGTGCGTGGCCGCAGGGCCATCTCCGGCTCATTCATCGGCGGCTTGCGCGAAACCCAGCAAATGCTCGATTTCTGCGGCGAGCATGGAATCGTCTCGGACGTCGAGATCATTCCTATCCAGAAGATCAATGAAGCCTATGAGCGTATGTTGAAAAGCGACGTGAAATATCGCTTCGTCATCGACATGGCTTCACTCAAAGCTTAAGGACCGTGCGCATGAACAGCACCCGCATCAAGCCAATTCTGTGCGTGGTAACCAGCCATCCGATCCGCGGCGATTCTGGCGAGCCGACCGGCTTTGCGATGGTCGAATTGACGCATCCTCTGGCCGTGTTCAAAGAAGCCGGCATCCCGGTAGAAATCGCTTCGATTCGTGGCGGCCACCCGCCAATCGATTTCTTCGATCTGTCGGACCCGGTCAATGATCGCTACTGGAAGAACAAGCGTTTCCGCGACGAGCTTGCCCATTCGCTGGTGCTCAGCGATCTCGATCCATCGCGCTATTCGGCCGTTTTCTTCGCCGGCGGCCACGGCACGATGTGGGACTTCGCCGATAGCCCGGCCGTGCAAAAAGTCATTCGCGAGATCTGGGAAGCCGGCGGCATCGTCTCGGCGGTCTGTCACGGACCGGCTGCGCTGGTGAACGCGACGCTGTCGGACGGCAGCTACCTTGTGGCCGGCAAGAAGCTTGCTTGTTTCACCGACGAGGAGGAAGCCGAGGTCAACTACACCAAGGTCGTGCCCTATCTGCTGGCAAGCACTTTAAAGCAGCGCGGTGCGCTGCACCGTCCTGCTGCTAACTGGAGCGAGAACGTCGTCGTCGATGGCCGTCTCGTGACCGGCCAGAATCCCCGCCTCGGCACACGGCGTTGGCCAGGCGGTTGTCAGCCAGCTCAACGTTGACCAGGCGACCTGAAGGCGGAGCTGATCATCGATCGCGCTGACGGCACGCGCTGCTGCGATGTGCACCACACCGCGCGACGAAACAGGAGATGCAGCATGATCAAGCGCAAACTCGGCCAAGGGCTGGAAGTGTCGGCCTTGTCTCTCGGGGCTATGGGCTACGGCAAGGCGCGGGAATTGCCTGACCGTGCGGAGATGATCGCTCTCATCCGCACCGCCGTCGAGCGCGGCATGGACTTCTTCGATACCGCGGAAGTCTATGGCCCCTGGACCAATGAAAAGATGGTCGGCGAAGCGCTCGCACCTGTGCGTAACAAGGTCAAGATCGCGACCAAGTTCGGTTGGGACATCGACCAGGACACGGGCGAACACCGGGGCGGAGTCAACAGCAAGCCGGCTCAGATCCGCCGCTCCATCGAGGGCAGCTTGCGCCGCCTGCGCACGGACCATATCGATCTGTATTATCAGCACCGGGTCGATCCCGAAGTGCCGATGGAAGACGTCGCCGGCACAGTGAAAGATTTGATAGCCGAGGGCAAGGTGCTGTGGTTCGGCATGTCGGAGGCGAGTGTCCAGTCGATTCGCCGCGCGCATGCGGTTCAGCCGCTTGCCGCGTTGCAGAGCGAGTATTCGCTGTGGACGCGCGAGCCAGAGGCGGAAGTCATCCCGACGCTCGAAGAGCTGGGCATCGGGCTGGTGCCGTACAGCCCGCTCGGCAAGGGTTTCCTGACGGGGAAGATCGACGTCAACACGACGTTCGAGAGCTCCGATATCCGTGCGCAGACGCCGCGGTTTGCCGAAGAGGCGCGCGCCGCGAACCAAAAGTTGGTGGATCTCATCCGGAGGATCGGGGAGAAACACGGCGCGACACCGGCGCAGATAGCGCTCTCCTGGCTGCTGGCACGAAAGCCGTGGATCGTGCCGCTGTTCGGCACGCGCAAGCTCGAACGCTTCGAGGAGAACATCGGTGCGCTGAACGTCAGGCTCGATCAGGACGACCTCGACGAGATCGAGCAGGCCAACATTGTCATCCAGGGCGCGCGCTACCCGGACGCCATGCTGCGCTTTTCCGGGCTGTAGGGTCAGCGCTATTTCCAACACCGGCAGCCAGGATGCGGCGACATTCGCGCATCCGATAGTCCGATCAAGCAGCGCGTTGAGCCACGGCAGGGTACAGGATCGATAGTTCGTCGACGCGTTTTGCCGAGCCAAACTGGCTTCGCATCCGTTCGAGAATCGATCGAGTTTCGTTGGCGATCATCAAGGGAGCGCCAATTCGGCTGCCGTACAAGCAGCCTTCCTGTAGATGTCCTGCGGCTTCGTCGATAGACGCTGTACCGGGGCGCTGTCCTTCGATCAGTTCGTGAAAGATGTTCCGTGACGCTGTACTCCAACCCGAACTGCTATACAGGACCTCAGCCATATCTTCCAGTCGGAGGCCATAATTTAAACCGGTTGCGATGCATTCGTAAGACACTGCGCGGCATTGCGAAGAAACAATGCTGACGATCATTGTCAGGAGTTCGTCCTGGTTTTTTTCTTCTGGAACTGCCACGGAAGTATTCGAGCTGGCAGTGATGGTCGTTGCGGCCATCGACGCGATGACGTTGACCATGTCCTCAAGACGCGCTCCCGGACCGTGCAAGTTAGCCCCTATCTGTAGAAGACCCTGCACGATGCTGGTTATCGGCATAGGACTGCTATGTTTCATGCCGAGCGACAGCGCCTGATAAACATCTTTCAACATCAGCGACAGCGCGAAATCAGTCGATGCCTTGCCTTGCATCAGCGCCGGCAGCATACGCTCGGTAATTTGACATTGCGCTTCGCTATGTGCGAGACGATCAGACATCTGCCCGAGCGTTAAGCCTGCTTTTCTACCGAAGGCCAAAACCTCGAGCGTGCCAAGCCGACAACCCGCGTTCATCGCGTTGTTGACGGTTTTCATGGCTTGGCCGTCCCCAACTCTAGACCCGCAGCGGAAGATCTTTTCGGTGATAGCCCGCAGGGCCTGCTCGGCCTTGGAGAGAACGTCATCGGGCCCCGACACCATGAGATTCGCGTTGCCGCTGGGAACGATTTGAGGACTTGCCGATACGGCTGCATCCATCATTAGCACACCAACTTGTGAGAGCGTGGTCGCAATTTCCCGGGTTTCATCCGGCACGCCGCTTGTCTGGTCAACGACAATTTTGCCAGGTGTCAGCCCTGCCGCGAGTCCGTCCGGAGCGAACACTACTTTCTTAACATCGGCGCTGCGCGGCAGGCATAGGAAGACAACGTCGGAACGTTTCGCGAGCTCCATGGCGGTTGGCGCCACGCTCGCTCCCTCATCGGCCAGTTTTCTTGCCGCCACCGCATTGATGTCCCATACCGTCAGTTGGTGGTCTTGTAGAAACCGGCGTGCAAGCTGTCCGCCAAGCGCTCCAAGCCCTATGTATCCTATGTTCATTGTCGCCTCACATGGTGGTTTGGTGGTATCTATCCGGTCGGGGTATCTTCGGCCGAGATCCCGCGATGGACGCTCGCGCGTCAGCAGTGTGATCGTAGCATGTGTGCCGATGCTAAATACGCGTTTCGGTTAGTGGAACTGACGAGTCATTGACCGATATGCAGATCGAACCGCGTTGCCGCATGGAAGTCGGCCCATTTCCTCGTATCTCGAGCCACATAGTCCTGGACTGATTGCGGCGTGCTGATGCCGGGCTCGTACCCGAGCTTGTGCATGTAGGCGACGGTCTCGGGCATGCGGGAGACAGCATTGATTGCGTCGTTGAGCTGTCGGGTGATGTCCACGGGAAGACCCTTAGGACCGACCAGCACGTAATAGGTATAGGGGTCGACGTTTTCCAAACCGGGGATTCTCGCCTCTCCAAGCGTTGGAACATTCGGCAAGGAATCGATACGTCTTTTTCCAGTGACGGCCAGGGCCCGCACCATCCCGCTCTGAATGGCGGGCAGCGCTCCCTGGACTGGCGTCATCCCGATCTGCACCGAGCCGGACAGCAGTGCCGTGACGATCTCGGCATCTGCTTTGAAGGGGATGTGTGTCATGCGGATCCCGGCGAGGTTCGAGAGATATTCCATCTGGATGTGGCTGGCTGAGCCGATGCCGGAGGATCCAAAGTTCAGCAATCCGGGGCGGGCCTTGCAGTACCTCACGAGATCAGCAATGTCAGAAACCGGCAGAGAGCGGCTCGCGACGATCACGCCCGGCGCTTCTCCCACCAGCCCAATGAACGAGAAGTCCTTCTGTGGGTCATAGGGGAGGTCGTTCTGCAGCGCAGGATACTGCGATGCCGCGCTGCCGGTGATGAGGAACAACGTATAACCGTCGGCGGAGGCGGCCTTGAGAGTTCGGATCGCAATCATCTGATATGCCCCGGGGCGGTTCTCAACATAAACGTTCGTTCGTAGGACGTCGCCGAGCTTCGACGCGTAATAGCGGGCAATCGTATCCGTGGCGCCGGCGGCATTAAAACCGACAAGTAGTCTGATAGGCCGGGACGGGTAGCTACTCTCTGCGCGAGCGGGCGCTGGGCATACCACGACTGCGCAGAGCCACATAAACGTTGCAAGTAGTGGCTTGATAACCGACACAATCGGGTTCCTCCGCACGTCATCCTCCGGTCTTGAATTGCCAACAAAGGCGTATGATTCGCACTGTACATCGACTATAATGGTACTCGTTCCAATAGATGGAACTGGACCACTGGGCGAGAGAATTCGTGGCTCCATAGAGAACCCGGCGTTCCGATTGGCTGATCCAAGGCTTGCGGTGCTGAGATAGGGGCGGACGTTCTCACGCGAATCGCAACCTCAAGGCGGAAGAATTGGAAATTCGACAGCTTCGGTATTTTGTGCAGGTCGTCCAGAGCGGCAGCATGGGACGAGCTGCCATTGAGCTCGATGTCGTCACTTCCGCTTTGAGCCAGCAGATCAGCCGTCTGGAAGGCGAGCTCTCCGTACGACTCTTGAAGCGCAGCAAGAATGGTGTGCAGCCGACCAACGCAGGGCTGGCCTTGTGGCACAAAGCGCAGTTGATTTTGCGAATGACCGACGATGCTGCCAAGGCAGCGCAATCGGGGCGTCTGTCGGGCGAGGCGTCGGTAGGGCTTGCGCCGAGCACTTCCGGAGTGCTCGCACTGCCGTTCCTACGGGAGATGAAGTCGAGGTATCCGGAGATCGCGGTTCGAATCATCGAAAGCCTGTCGGGAAACCTTGAATCGTTATTGTCATCGCGGCAAATCGACGTGGCGATCATCTTCGGGGCTGCGAAGACGAGGCGCGTGCAGGCCGCGCCATTGCTGGCGGAGCAGCTTTACTCGATATCGGCCCAAGCCTTGCCGATGCCAGCGGACCCTTGCGGCTATGACATTTCCGAGCTGGCCCAATTTCCTTTGATTCTTCCCAGCAGCCCTCACGGGTTGCGTTCGCTCGTTGATGCCGCTTTTGCAAGGGAGGGACGGGTCGCGAACGTGGAAACGGAGATAGATGGTCTCGGAACACTCATGCAAGCGGTCAGCAGCGGGATGGGAGTGACGATACAGCCGGCGGCTGCGCTTGAACGGTGTAAGGGATCGAAGTTGTACACCGTGCCGATACTCGCAGCAACGCTAAGCCGCACCAATCTCGTCGGATCGCTTGCGGATGACGAGCTGACCCCATCGGGTCTCGCCGCGCGTCTCGTGCTGAGGGAGGTCGCGTTGAAACTGATCGGGGAAGGAAGTTGGCTAGGCGTCACAGCCTTGACCTAGTCCAACGCCCATGAAAGAGAGGCCGAAAGCATGCGGGCAAACTTTTCGACCGAGCCGGGTGCAACAAGGAGCTCGCTATGCGCAGCGGGCAACAAATGCGGGAGGTGACCACATGAAAGAGACGATGCGCTCCGTTCAACGCATACTTGCAGTGTTCGAGAGCTTCACCGTTGACAGAACAAGCCTCAAGCTGCAGGAGATCGCCGATAACATAGCGCTTCCCAAGTCAACTGTGTTCCGGATCGTTCAAAGCCTCGAGAAAGCGGGATATCTGGTGCGGCTCGAGGATCAGCAGTACTGCCTGTCATTTCAATTTACGCGCTTGGCGGGCAACGTCCGGAGCACACTGGGCATTCGTGAGATATCCCGGCCGATCCTGCTGCAACTGGCCGATCAGACACGAGAAACGGCCTCGCTACACGCGCTCTCAGGCAGCTATCGGATCTGCATTGACGCGGTCGCGACGGTTTCCGCACCTCTCAGGATGGTCGCCCAGCCCGGAGAGCAGGTGCCGCTAATTGCTGGGGCTGCATCAAAGGTTTTGATGGCACATCTGCCGCCAGACAAGCTCTCGGCACTGATCGTTGACGTTGCGCGAGCGACAAAGCGATCGAGGGGCGAACTTGAGGACGAGTTGAAGCGGATTCGCAGCCAGGGGTTTGCCGTATCCCACGGGGAGCGTCTTCTCGGCATCTCAGCGATTTCGGCTCCGATTTACGATGCGGGCGATCAGGTCAGGTATTGCATTTCCGTGGGCGCGCCGACGATTCGCATGCGAGTCAACGAGGCGTGCGTCGTCACTAGCCTTCTCACGGCTGCGGCTGATATTTCGCGCCAGTTTGGCGCGGCAGCGATCGACTTGCAGGACGATACGCAATTCCTTACGAAAAGTACGGGTGTAACGACCCATCGCCTCGCCGGCTGAACTGGGTGAGCTGCGCGTCTATCAGTTTCGTTCAATGGAATCGATGCTGTTGATCGGAACGCGTGCTAAGATCGGCCCTGTTCTTCAATGGGCGGAGCGTGCACGAATCGAGGTTACCGAACCGTCGAAATGCGCTTCGGGGAGGTCTTGGCCAGGCACCGCTCGCTACGTGGAAAATCTGGTGACGGGAGGTAGGCGATGTCTGAACAAGCTTCAGTTGAATACAGCGTAATTGAGGGCGTAGCAGTCGTAACACTGAGCAATCCTCCGGTGAATGCTTTGGCACCTGGAATGCGTGAAGGCCTGATTGAGTCCCTTGATCGGGCCAACGCAGACATTGCGGTCAAGGGAATCGTGGTCACCGGAGCAGGTCGCAACTTCGTCGCAGGGGCCGATATCCGGCAGTTTGGGAAGGAACGGAAAGTTTCTTCGTCAGTGAGCACAGCGGTCCTTGATGCGAGCCGAAAGCCAGTCGTCGCGGTGATCCGCGGGTATGCATTGGGGGCCGGCCTCGAACATGCACTTGCATGCCACTACCGATTCGCCACCGCGGACGCAAAGCTTGGGCTCCCGGAGGTGAAAATCGGAATTATCCCGGCTGGAGGAGGGACGCAACGCCTCACCCGACTCGTGGGCCCGAAAGCTGCGATCGATATCATCACGAGCGGCCGGCATGTTTCTGCCAGAAATGCGTTAGAACTTGGCCTCATTGATCGTATCGTCCCCGACGATGGTGCGCTTGCGGAAGCTATCGATTTCGTGAAATCTCTGCCGGAAGGACAGGGCATCCGTCGGGTTCGCGACATGAACGGGCAGATCGAGTACGCGAAGGCCAACCCGGATGATTGGACAAGTGCTCGTGACGAAGCCGCATCGAAGGCGCGGTTCGTACAGGCGCCACACAGCGCGTTGGCGTGTATTGAAATGGCGGTGAATGGCTCATTCGAAGAGGGCCTTGCGCTCGAGCAGTCGCTATTTGCGGAACTCGAAAGCTCGGAGGAAGCGAAGGCGCTGCGGTATGCGTTCTTTGCCGAGCGAGAGGCTGCCAGGATCCCGGGCAAACCTGATCACTACAAGGGCGAAGCGGTTCGGAGCGCGGCGGTGATTGGCGCCGGAACAATGGGCGGAGGGATCGCCATCTGTTTCGCCGACGCCCGAATTCCCGTGAAGGTTCTCGAGGCGAGTCAGGAGGCCCTTGATCGTGGCATGCAGAAGATCCGGGACACCTACGCGGCCAAGGTGAGGCGCGGCAGTCTGACGCAAGGCGAGATGGACGAAAGCCTGGCGTACATCCAACCCGTGACCGACTATGAGCAGATCGGTGACGCCGATGTCGTGATCGAGGCGGTCTTCGAGCGCATCGACCTCAAAAAGGAAGTCTTCGAAAAGATCGATAGCGTCATGAAAGAAGGTGCGCTGTTGTTGACCAATTCCTCTGCTATCGATATCGACACGATGGCGAACGCGACGCGCCGGCCAGCCGATGTAGCCGGAGCTCACTTCTTTGCACCCGCGAATGTGATGAAGCTGTGCGAGGTCGTGCGGGGCACCCTTAGCTCCGTCGAGACTATCCTGCGTACTACAAAGCTCGGTCGCGACCTTAACAAGATCAGTGTGGTAGCAGGGTCCTGCGATGGCTTCGCCGCGAATCGCAGTCGTGCGCCACTCGTCACGGAAGCCATGTTGCTACTGGAAGAAGGCGCCCGGCCGGATCAGATTGATCGCGTCATGAAGGCTTTCGGCTATCCGATGGGTCCGTTTGCGGTCAGTGACCTTTCGGGTCTCGACGTCAGTTACGACACGCGGAAACGGCGCGCTGCCGCAGATCCGGCCTATCGCAAACTGCATGTCCCTGACCGGATGGTTGAACTCGGCCGCAAGGGGCAGAAAAACGGCGCCGGCTGGTACCGATACAACCCCGGAGACCGGAAGCCGATCGTCGACCCCGAGGTCGATGCGATCATTGCAGACGTCGCTCGGGAGCTCGGCGTGGAGCAACGCGAGTTCTCGGACGACGAGATTCTTCACCGCCTGCTTTTCGCTTCGGTCAACGAGGTCTGCAAGATCCTCGAGGATGGAAAAGCATACCGTGCCAGCGACGTCGACGTGATGTGGTTGTATGGGTTCGGATTCCCGCGTCACCGCGGCGGCCTGATGTATTGGGCGGATACCGTCGGGGCACGCAAGGTCGCCGCGCAGGTTGAGGCGTGGCACGAGCAGTTCGGCAAGCGGTGGAGGCCGGCCCGCCTGTTGCTGGAAGCTGCGGCGGCGGGATTCCCGTTGCGTGAGCTGCGAGCGCCGGGCGTCTGATGCTTACCCGCCAATGACCTTCGGTTCGTGAGCAGAGGATCGAAGGTCGTGTCGTTAGAAACAATCCCCGAAGACAGCTTACGTGTCTCCGGGGTCCGGCTTCATGCCTGATTGTTGCGTTAATCGTTGCGTTCCTCGCGCGGGTACTGCAGGACCAATGCCTCGAGTCCTTTTTCGCCGGAGCGGATGGTAAATTTTTCTTCATTCGGCTCGACGACAACCATGGACCAGAGGGGCAGTTCTTCGTCGTTATGCACGAGCGTACCGTTGCCGACAAACACGTAATAGCCAGCAGCGGCTCCAGGATTCGGGCCTTCGACGCTCTGGCCCGCTCCGAGTCGAACGATCTGCGCATGCATGCCGTCCGAGTCGTCCTTCAGAAGCGTCTCCCAAACGGGCTCGGCCCGTTCCTTCAGCACTGGCTCGATCGAGAAGCGCACGCGTTCCGAAGTCAGATGACGACGTTTGCTCGGCTTAAGCCGGTCACGGTATCCCTCCTTGTTCAGATACACCGGTTCCGAGTTGCCGGTGTACATCCGCATCGCGACGAATGACAGGCCTTGTGGACCCGCGACGATCGGGCCGTACGCGGTGTGGTGGTCCTTGAACTGCACCGTCAGCGGCTCGAGCGGCTGTTGCTTGTTCCCGAGCGTGCCGGAGCCCGCGATAAACAGCTGGAACATCGTCACACCATGAAAGTGCGGAACAACCGCCTCGTGCGGCTGCAGTTCTGACATGGTGGCCTGCGGTCCCTCGCCGGCGGCGCTCGAGCTGCGAGGGCCGAAAAACACCGTTCCCCAATGCTGGTTTCCGGTGCCCGGAGAAACCACGATGTCTCTCCTGGAAAGAGCGTCAGCGCCGCTTCGTGTGTAGATCATTGAAAGTCTCCTTGAAACTGCCATCCGTCCGCAGACCGCATCTGCGATGCCTATGCGTTCGCCGGCATCTGGCGAATCACGCGTGGATCGTAGCACGAGTTCTGAAGAACAGCATCGATTCCATTCAATGGAACGAGCAAGGCGAATGAAAAGCATAGGAGCGGTGTTGCCGGGCAGCCTTTCTTGGTTCCGAGGAATGAAACGAATTTCATTGTCGTTGACGTCTTCGGTTGTGAGGTCTACAGTCAGGCTCATCGAGTCACTCGTTGGCGTCGAGGGCCGCGAATGAATCGCCCTGTGCGATAGCAGACTATTTCAGGCAAAACCAGTTGGCAGACGGATCAGAAAATGAACGATTTCAAGCATTTGCTCGAGCCGCGGTCCATCGCGGTGGTCGGGGTTTCGGACGAAGCGGGCCGCCCCGGTTCGCAGGCTGTCCGGGCACTTATCAGCAACGGTTACAAGGGACAGATCTATCCGGTCAACCCGAAATACACGGAGTTCGACGGTCTAAAGTGCTACGGTGCTGTAAGCGACATCGACGCGCAGATAGACTTGGTCGTGATCGGTGTACCGGCTAAGGGTGTTATTCCGGTCCTCAAAGCGTGCGCAGAAAAGTCGGTCCCTTACGTCGTTGTTCTAAGCGGGGGCTTCCGCGAGAGTGGCCCCGAGGGTGTCAAGCGCGAGCGCGAAATGCTGGAAATCGCGAGAGCGGCTGGAATCCGCATCATCGGTCCGAACTGTCTGGGCTTTGCAAACATCCACTCACAAGTGTTCGCCGCGTTCGGAAGCATCACGCGGGAACCTAAGCTGAAGAAGGGGGGAGTGTCCCTCGTCACTCAGAGCGGGGGCTTTGGCTACAGTCTCGCGCTCGCATGTGCTGACGCGGACATCGGATTTCGGCATGTCATCGCCACCGGCAATGAGACGGACGTCGACACGGTGCAGCTAATCGACGCGTTGCTGGGCGATAACGAAACCGAGATCATCCTCGCGTACATCGAAGGTACGAAGGATGGCCGAGCGTTGCTCGATGTCGGCAAGCGCGCGCTCGCGGTCGGCAAGCCGATTCTTCTCTGGAAAGGTGGCGTCACAGAAGAGGGCGCGCGCGCAGCCGCTTCGCATACGGCAAGTATGACTGGCAGCTACGACTTCTATCGTGCGCTCTTCAAGCAGACCGGTATCGTCGAAATCAGGGAGATCCATGAGGCCGTCGACTTCCTGAAGGCTTTCGCTGCAAAGAAATATCCAGCCAACGGCGCAATGGCTGTCATGGGAGTATCGGGCGGCTCGGCCATCGTTTTTGCGGATGCAGGTGAACCGGAAGGGCTTCACCTCGCGAATCTTGCGGAACAAACGGAAAGGCTGCTCGCGGAGGTCGTGCCGAATATCGGGGCGGTGCACAACCCGATCGACCTGACAGCGGGCTATTTTTCCGCGAGCAACCGCGACAAACTCCGCACGGCGATCGAGGTGACACTTGCTGATCCAGGGGTGGATGCTCTATGCGTGAACCTGGCGACGACCGGTAGCGCTGGGAGCACCGCTGCTGCAGAAGTGATTGCTCATGTTGCAAAGGATTCGGCCAAGCCTGTCTGCGTATTCTCGTCCGCTCCTCGCGATCAGATTGCAGATGCCAGCAGACTGCTGGCTGCAGCGGCAGTGCCTCTCTTCCCGTCGCCGTCGCGCGCGGCCAAAGCGCTGGCAGTGCTGACCCGCTATGGCGCCGCACGACGCGAAGCTAAAACGTCTGAATATGGAGAATCAAGCGCTGCGCCGTCGTCGAAAGACGACCTGCGGGGCTGGGCCGGCAAACTGTCCGAAGCGCAATCCAAGGACATCCTTTCGCGAGCTGGTATCCCTGTCACTCGCGACGTGCTGTTGAACGATGCCGACGACAGCTTGCCGGAGCAGTTGTCATGGCCCGTCGTGGTGAAGATCGTGTCTCCCGATATCGCTCACAAAACCGAAATCGGCGGAGTCAAGGTCGGAGTTCGTGACCAGAAAGAACTCGAGTCGGCAATCGCCGAGGTTCGCGCGAACGCGCAGTTTCATGCTCCCGAAGCGCGAATCGAAGGCGTCATCGTGTCCCAGATGGTCAAGGACGGCTTCGAGCTCATCGCAGGTGTAGTGAACGACGAAGTATTCGGGCCAGTCGTGGTGGTCGGAGCGGGTGGGATTTACGCAGAGCTGATGCGTGACTCTTCCTGCCGCCTCGCGCCATTCGATGAAAATATCGCGCGGCAGATGCTCGACGAACTGCGGTGCCGCCCGATCCTGGATGGAGCGAGGGGCAAACCGGCGCTCGACGTCGATGCGACGTCCAAAGCGCTGGCAGCGCTTTCCCGGTTTGCATGGGAGCACCGGGATGCTGTGTCGGAGATAGACGTCAACCCGCTGTTCGTGCTGCCGCAAGGCGTGCTGGCGGCCGACGCGCTGATCGTGCCTATGCCATTCCCGGGCCATTGAAGGGGCAGTCATCGTGAACCTACCGGTAGATTCTTTCATGAGCGACGAAACCGTTCACGCTGAGCGCCACACGGTGACCTTCCAGCCGCTCGATCGCGCACTCGAAGTGCGCCGTGGAGAGAAGATTCTGGCGGCGGCGCTGGCGGCGAATTTTCCTCTGCCGTATAGCTGTCAAAGCGGCGTTTGCGGCTCCTGCAAGGCGAAAGTAATGGCTGGGGTGTGCGAGCATGGCGATGCACAGCTCGCCGGTCTTTCGACCTCGGAGGCGGAGCGGGGCTATGTACTGCTCTGTCAGGCAACGCCAGCATCCGATGTGACGGTCGAATGCCGCACGGTTCCCTCAGTCGAGGGTTATCCGGTCAGGAAGACCGCGTGCCGCGTCGCAGCGCTCGAGCGCCTCGCCGACGACGTCATGCGGATCCGGCTCAAGCTGCCAGCGAACGTGCAATTCAAGTTTCTTCCTGGCCAATACGTGGACCTCCTGATTCCCGGCGGAGTCAGGCGCAGTCTGTCGATAGCGAACTCGCCAGAAGATGAAGGCTTCATCGAACTGCATCTTCGTAACTATGGCGGACCGCTCAGTACCTTCGTATTCGGCAAGATGAAGGAGAACGACCTCCTTCGACTGGAGGGGCCGTTTGGCACGTTCTTCGTGCGCGACGATTCTGACAAGCCAATGATTCTTCTGGCAAGCGGCACCGGGTTCGCTCCCATCAAGTCCATCATCGAGCACGAACTGAAAAAGCAGAGCGGACGCCAGATGACCTTGTACTGGGGCGGCCGGCGACCGCATGACCTTTATTTCGATTCACTCGCGCGATCCTGGTCCCGCCATGGAATCAACTACGTTCCAGTCGTTTCCGATGCCCTATCGGAAGACGGGTGGGCAGGCCGCGCGGGATTCGTTCACGAAGCGGTGATGAAGGACTTTGCGGATCTCTCGTCGTATCAGGTCTACGCATGTGGGGCGCCGGTGGTCGTGCTCTCAGCCAAACGAGATTTTACCGAGCGATGCGCCTTGCCTGAACACGAGTTTTTCGCTGACATTTTCGTGTCGGGCGCAGCCCCGTCCGCCTGATCACGCAAAAACACATTAGGAGTTGGCATGTCGTTCGATGGGCTGCAAATCGGAAAACGGAATTCGCAATTGTGGATTGAGATCGATCGCGCCGAGAAGGCTAATGCCATGACGGTCGACATGATGGAAGCGATGACTTCGGCGATCGTCCACGTCGGTGCTGACGACAGCACGCAGGCGATCGTATTGACAGGGAAGGGCGAGAAGCTTTTCTGTGCGGGCGTGGACGTGCGCGAAAAGTCTCCTGATGGCGACGCTGCACGTCAGCGGGAGAGACGTTCTCGTGCGCTGGCGGCACTGCAGGATTCGGTGATGGTGACGCCGGTTCCAGTCGTCGTTGCGCTGAATGGGCTGGCTGTCGGCGCGGGCGCCATGCTCGCACTGATGGCCGATGGATGTGTCGCTGTTGAGGGGGCGGCGCTCTCTCTTCCGGAAATCGACATTGGGATTGCCACGTTTTCTGGCGCAAACATCCTCACCGTGCTCGGCGGTCGCGCGCTCGCGGCGGACCTCGTCCAGACGGGGCGACGGCTTCCCGCCGCGGACGCGCTCGATCGCGGCCTGATCAGCGCAGTGGTCGACAGAGAAGTACTGGAACAGGCGGCCACGACAATCGCAGAGACCCTGGGCTCCAAAAACCGCGCGGCCTTCGCCGACAACAAACGCTGGATCAATCGGGGCCTGCGTTCCGCGCTCGAGGAGGCGCGCGTGGAGCACGCGCGGCATCGGGGCAAGCTGCAGGAGGCTGGCAAGTGACCTGGCTGGCGAGAGGCAGAAGGTGATCACGAATCTATTCGGAGAGGGATGTGGCAGATCTTGAAATCAGCAGGGTAGGTCGAGTAGTGATTGCTACGCTGAATCGGCCGGAAAAAAAGAATGCGTTGAGCGAAGACATGCTCGAGTTGCTGCGCAATGAGCTGAAGCAAGCCAACGACAACGATGACGTGGGATGTTTCGTCCTGACAGGAGCAGGGGATGCCTTCTGCTCGGGTGGTGACCTTGGGCGTCGCGCGGCTGAAGGCAGTGATCCCACGCCGCTCGAGCGGAAACACAGGCTGCAACGCGTGACGCACAAGGTTGCGTTGGCGATAGAGGAATTCGAAAAGCCGTTGATCGCCGCAGTGAACGGTGCGGCGGTCGGCGCGGGCATGGATCTGTCGCTCATGTGTGACATCCGTTTCGCCGCGCGATCCGCTCGGTTCGCAGAAGCGTACATTCGCGTCGGACTGATCCCCGGTAACGGCGGCTGTTACTTCCTCCCGAGACTGGTGGGTCCCGCCAAAGCGCTGGAACTTTTGTGGACTGGCGACTTCGTCGACGCAGAAGAGGCGCACAAGCTTGGCATCGTCAACCGCGTGACGCCGGATGAAAGTCTCCAGGATGAAACTTTGGCATTCGCGGCCCGTCTGGCGGAGGGACCGCCGGTTCAGACACGCGACATCAAGCGGCTGATGTACCAGTCAATGCGCACTGATCTTCGGACGAGCCTTGAGACGACCTCCGCTCTGATGGCGGTAGTCCAGTCGACCACGGACTACCGGGAAGCCATCACGGCGTACAAGGAAAAGCGCAAAGCCGAATTCAAGGGACGATAGCGGCCCAACGGCGGCTCGCAGCATTGCCGGAAACGGACATCGACTTGACCAGGGCAGATCATGCAACACGTCGTGCGCTCATTGAGATGGAACATCGATAAGTGGTTCGGTCCCGCCTGCCGGGATCGAGTCATTGTGACGAGGGCCCAGAGTGCGAGGCTAGGCGTGAGGTGTGTCTGTGTTCGTGAAAAGGACTCGGAGAGAGAGGTGGCGCTGTTCTTGTTCCGGCATAGGGACGGCTCCTGGAGCGTTGCGCCCCCTTCCCAGCGTCGACCGTCATTCGCATACGGGATGCAGGCGACATGCAGTATCGACTGAACGCGCCATGAAATGCGGACGCACGAAGACCGCTGTCGGTCTTCAGAAATAGTGAACACGTATTGACTGAAAGCCGATAGCGATGACCTTAGCGCCGCCGTAGCATGGTGTGACAGACTAGGACAACCAATATGTTAGATGTTCTTGTGATTGGAGGAGGCAACGCCGCATTGTGCGCCGCAATCATGGCACGTGAAGCGGGTGCAAGCGTACTTCTGCTGGAAGCGGCTCCGCGGGAGTGGCGTGGTGGGAATTCGCAGCATACGCGCAACCTCCGCTGTATGCATGATGCACCCCAGGACGTCCTCGTCGACACCTATCCCGAAGAAGAGTTCTGGCAGGGCCTTCTGAAGGTAACCGGCGGCAATACGAACGAGGAACTGGCTCGTATCGCCATTCGCGCGTCGTCGACTTGCCGCGACTGGATGAGAAAGCACGGCGTGCATTTCCAGCCTCCGCTGTCGGGCGCCCTTCATGTAGCGCGTACCAACGCATTCTTCATGGGGGGCGGTAAGGCGCTCGTCAACGCCTACTATCGGAGCGCCGAAGCACTCGGCGTCGGCATCCGGTACAACGCCCCCGTCGATTCCATTGAACTCGATGGAACGCGCTTTGTTGCCGCAAGAGTGGGCAACGAGCGCATCGAAGCGAAGAGCTGTGTGCTTGCAGCCGGCGGTTTCGAATCGAATCGCGAATGGCTGCGCGAGGCGTGGGGGCAGGTGGACGGAGTCTGGGTGGCTGACAATTTTCTGATCCGCGGCACACGCTTCAATCAGGGCAGCTTGCTGAAGTTCATGATCGACGCGGGCGCGGATGCCATCGGTGATCCGTCCCAGTCGCATTGCGTGGCCATCGATGCTCGAGCGCCGCTCTACGATGGGGGAATCTGCACGCGCGTGGACTGCGTTTCGCTCGGTGTGGTGCTCAACCGTGAAGGCAAACGGTTTTACGACGAGGGCGAAGACTTCTGGCCCAAGCGGTACGCAATCTGGGGCCGCCTTGTCGCGCAGCAACCAGGTCAGATAGCGTATTCGATCATCGACTCCAAAGCGATCGGTCGCTTCATGCCTCCCGTATTTCCGGGTACCAAAGCCAATTCATTGCGCGAGCTGGCACTCGCGCTGGGTTTCAACGAGGACGAATTCCTGGAGACGATCCATACGTACAACAGAGCTTGCCAGCCCGGTACGTTCAATCATGCGGTGCTCGACGACTGCCATACGGTTGGACTGAACCCGCCTAAGACGCACTGGGCTCAGCCGTTGGACAGGCCTCCTTTCTACGCCTACGCATTGCGTCCGGGCATCACCTTCACTTATCTGGGGCTGAAGGTTAACTCGGAGGCCGCCGTTCATTTCGGTGGTGAGCCATCGCGAAACCTGTTCGTTGCGGGAGAGATGATGGCGGGAAACATTCTCGGCAAGGGCTATACCGCGGGCGTCGGTATGTCGATCGGTACAGCCTTTGGCCGGATCGCTGGCACTCAGGCCGCGGCAGCGGCGCAGCAATATAGGGAAGCTACCCATCATGCAGTCGCTTGAAGCATTGACCCGCGAGGCGGCGGCCCTCGCAGAAAACCAAGCGGTCGCCTGCACGGATATGACGCATGCGGAGAAGGAAGTCAGCCGCATCATGCAGATCTGTAATGCGTGCCGGTATTGCGAAGGATTCTGCGCGGTCTTTCCGGCAATGACGCGCCGGCTCGAATTCGGCAGGGCCGATGTGCACTTCCTCTCGAATCTGTGCCACAACTGTGGTGCATGTCTGCATGCGTGCCAGTACGCGCCACCGCACGAGTTCGCCGTCAACGTGCCGCAGGCGATGGCAAAGGTGCGCGTGAACACTTACACAGAGTATGCGTGGCCCGCCTCGTTCGGTGCACTGTATCGGAACAACGGTACGACGGTCGCTCTGGCACTGGCTGCAGGCCTCGCGCTGTTCCTCGCTCTTGCCGCGGTGGCAGGCAAACCGCAACCCGGCAGTGCGAATTTCTACAGCGTGTTTCCACACAATGTTCTCGTCCTCATCTTCGGGACGGTATTCGTTCTGGCGGGCATTGCGTTGTCGGCCGGTGTACGCAAATTCTGGAAAAACGAAAGTCCCGGTGCGGTGTCGATCGATGCGACTGCGGAAGCTGCGGTATCTGCGCTTACGCTCAGGTATCTTGGCGGCGGACACGGCGAAGGCTGCAACAACGACAGCGATAGCTATTCACTTTCCAGGCGACGGTTTCATCATCTGACGTTCTACGGTTTTATGCTGTGTTTTGCCTCGACTTGCGTCGCCACGCTCTATCACTATCTCTTCGCTCTCGAAGCGCCTTACAGTTGGACCAGTCTTCCCGTGTTTCTCGGATCCCTCGGCGGTATGTGCCTGGTCGTCGGCTGCAGCGGTCTGTTCGTCCTCAATCTCAAGCGACATCCACTTCATGGTGACTCGTCACAGAAGGGCATGGATCGCGGGTTTATCGCGCTACTCTGGTTGGCCGGTCTCTCGGGTCTGGCACTCCTGGGTGCCCGCGACACGCTCGCCATGCCTGTCTTGCTTGCCGTGCATCTGGGCGTCGTATTGGCTCTTTTCCTGACACTGCCCTACGGCAAGTTTGCGCACGGCATCTATCGGTCCGCGGCGTTGCTGAAGTGGGCCGTCGAGAAGCGCAAGCCGTCTTCGTTGATGGTCGAGGAGTGATTGCACATTAGAGCGAGCTGCCGTGAAGGCACCGTCCTTCGCGCGAGGCAGCCAAGCAGAGCGCCGCATCCGGCTGGGACTGAAAGTATTTCAAACATAAATCGTCGCCACCGGCATTGCAGTGATGTGATGGGAGCGTATCAACTCCCGTCGGAGCGAGAGGTAGGTGTTATCGACGTTCATAGGAGGAGACACCATGAACAGAACGCTGTTGCATAAGGACCTGATCGGCGGCGCATTGCTGATTGTCGTCGGAATCGCAGTACTCATGCATTCCGTTACGTACCACATCGGCACGCTGGTTCAGATGGGGCCGGGTTTCTTTCCATTCTTTCTGGGTCTCATTCTCGGCCTGGTCGGCTGCGGGATCGCCGTTCAAGGCTATCTCGCGGTGCGTGACGCGGCGAAGCCTGATACGGCCACTGGGCGTGGCGCGGCGAAGCCTGTCACGCCCCCGGCAAAAAAGAAGCTGCGGCCTGAGTGGAAGGCGTGGATTCTGATTTGCCTTGGGATGGTTGCGTTTGTCGTTCTGACAAAGTACCTGGGACTCGTTGCAGGTACGTTCGCAGTGGTCTTCATTTCGGCGCTCGGCGATCGGGACAACAACGTCAAATCGGCGGCTCTTCTGGCATTGGCGATGGTTGTAGTCGCCGTGGTCGTCTTCTGGTGGGCGCTGCAGATTCAGTTGCCGTTGTTCAAGTGGGGTGCCGTATGATTGCGCAAACGCTGCATGATCTCATCTATGGTTTTAGCATCGCAGCGATGCCGCAAAACCTGTTGTGGTCGTTTGTCGGTGTGCTGGTTGGCAATCTGATCGGCGTGCTTCCCGGCATGGGAGCACTTTCGGCGATCGCCATGCTGTTGCCGCTGACCTATTCGATGCACGCCGTCCCGGCGCTTCTGATGCTGGCCGGGATATTCTACGGATCGCAGTACGGAGGCGCACTCGGTGCGATTTTGCTGAACCTGCCGTCGCATCCGCCGCATGCCGTAACCTGCATCGACGGATACCCGATGACGAAACAGGGGCGTGGGGGAGCTGCGCTGGGCATCACAATGGTGTCGTCATTTTTCGCGGCATCGGTCGGCATCGTCGTGATGATTTTTCTGTCGCCCTGGCTCGTCAAGATCGCTTTCGATTTCGGTCCGACCGAGATCGTCTCCATCATGCTGCTCGGTCTGATCGCCGGGGCGACCATGTCCCGAGGGTCGCGCCTGAAAGGGATCGCGATGACCGTCTTCGGTCTGTTGCTAGGGATCGTCGGCACCGACGTCAACAGCGGTGTCGAGCGATTCACCTTTGGCTTCGCCGAACTGTCGGACAAAGTCGAACTCGTTGCGCTCTCAATGGGCCTTTTCGGCGTTGCCGATTTCCTGATCAACGTGAATCGGATCAGTTTCGTCGGAACGCAGACAAAGGTGCGTCTGCGCGATATGCGGCCTTCACGCGGCGAGCTGAAGCAGGCCTTCTGGCCGATGGTGCGGGGCACTTTCGTGGGGACCCTTTTCGGAGCCATGCCGGGAACCGGGCCGACTATCACCACTTTTCTTGCGTATGCGCTCGAAAAGAAGATTGCGAAGCGACCTGAGCGCTTCGGCCATGGCGCCATTGAAGGCGTGGCCAGTCCTGAGGCGTCCACCCATGCGAAAACCCAAGTCGACTTCATTCCAACCATGACGCTCGGTATCCCGGGAGATGCGGTCATGGCGCTGCTGCTGGGCGCTTTGCTGATTCAGGGATTTCAGCCCGGTCCTCAACTCATTACGCAGCATGCCGATCTCTTCTGGGGGCTGATTGCCAGCTTCTGGATTGGCAATGTACTCCTCGTGCTGCTGAACGTGCCTCTCATAGGAGTCTGGGTAAAGCTTTTGCAGGTGCCCTATCGCCTGATGTACCCCTCTGCGCTCTTCTTCATAGCGGTGGGTGTCTTCAGCACGAACAACAGTCTTTTCGAAGTCGGTGAAGTACTGGTGTTCGGGATCATCGGGGCGGTTCTTCTTGCACTGGATTTTCCTGTGGCGACCATTCTGCTTGGATACGTTCTGGGACCTATGGTCGAGGAGAATTTTCGGCGAGCACTTCTGCTGTCACGAGGCGACCTCGCAATCTTCGTGCAACGGCCGATCAGCGCAGCGTTCGTAACGATTTGCGCGTTGATGGTCATCGGGCAATGCTTTTTCGCCTGGCGTGAGCACCGGCGCAAGCATTCGTCGGCCGCGTCGCCAGGGGCTGCGGTGCCTCCCTTGTCTCACGCTCCGCTGACCGAGGAGTGATGTCGAAGTGCCGCCGCGAGGCGGCTGCCCCGTCGTGCCGGCAAGGTTCACCGCCGGTGCAGGGCGGGTGATTGGCGAGCCCCATGTCGCCGGCGCCGCTGTGCAGACACGGACACCGAGCGCCGTGACGCTGCATACGTCAAAGTAAGCCGGTTTTGACTGCAGCTGATGTACCATACGAGTGTCTTTGACCCTCGTACGGAACGTTGCAAATGATGCGCTCGGTTGAACGTATTCTGGCTGTTTTCGAAAGTTTTAGCGTTGAGCGGAGCAGCCTGTCTCTTCAGGAAATCTCCGAACGCATCGAATTACCGAAGTCCACTACCTTCCGTATAGTGCAGAGCCTCGAGCGAGCCGGATATCTGGTCCGACTGGAGGATCAGCAGTACTGCCTGTCGTTTCGCTTTACGCGGCTCGCCGGTCTCGTGCGAGGCACGCTGGGTATTCGAGAGATTGCCCGTCCATTCATGACGGAACTCGCCGAGACAACCAAGGAGACGGTGTCCCTCCACACGATCAACGGTCCCTACCGCGTGTGCATCGATTCAATATCCACGGTCACAGCGCCTCTGAGAGCAGTGGTGCAGGCGGGCGAGCAGATACCGTTGCAGGCGGGCTCCGGCTCAAAGGTCCTGATGGCTTATATGTCAAAGGCGGACCTGACGCCACTGCTGCCGGCCGCAACGAAAGCCACCAAGCAGACCAAGGCGGCATTTCTCGAAGAACTGCAGCGCGTTCGTGAAAACGGCTACGCCGTTTCGCACGGTGAACGACTGATGGGCATCTCGGCAATCTCGGCACCGATCATGGGAGTCGACGGCCAAGTCCACTATTGCCTGTCCGTTGGCGCCCCCACCGTACGGATGCAGATGCATGAGAAGAACTTCATTAAACTCGTAGTCGCGGCAGCTGCGAATATCTCGCGTCAGTTCGGCGGCAAAAATCAGTAGAGCTGGCAGGAGCGTATGGGGGTTCAGAAGAGCGATCCCACCATTCCTCCTTCAACCGGGATCGTCGCGCCGGTGACGAATCCGGCCTGTACCGACGCCAGAAAGGTGACCACACCCGCAAGTTCGCTTTGGGTGCCCATCCGGCCAAGAGGCGTTAACTTCTTGCGCGCCTCCGCCTGGGCAGGAGAGTAGGCAGCTGATCCGGCTCGATGCGGGGTCTCGATGAGGGCGGGCGCGACACAGTTGACCGTGACGCCGCTCGCGCCAACCTCATTCGCTAGGTGCTTCATATAAGCGGTCACACCGGCCCGAAAGACCGTCGACAGGCTATGGTGAGCCATGGGGGCTTTCACCGAAGCTGAAGTGATCGCGATCACACGGCCCCATCCGCGTGCGGTGATCAGCGGCACGGTCTGACTAACTACCTGCACTACACCCGCGAGCTGGTTCTGATAGGCCTCGTCCCAGCGCGCCATATCCACCTCTTCCGTCGTCTCACGAATCGGATTTGGCGGGCGGGGCGTGTTGAGTACCAGAATATCCAGTCCTCCAAATTCAGCTTTCACCAATTCGATCAGCGCAGTGACGTCATTGCCAACGCGCATGTCTCCTGCCTTTGCAACAGCCCGCACGCCATGCTGCTGAGTGATCTCGCCCGCGACCGCCTTCAGCTTGTCCTCTGAGCGCGCAAACAGCACCACGTTTGCACCCTCCGCTGCAAGCGAGTGTGCAATGTTTCGACCCATGCCGCCACTCGACGCGGTGACCAGAGCGGTCTTCCCTTTGATGCCCAAATCCATGATTAACGCCTTCACTCTGATGGTTGAACGCTTGGTGCGGCTCCGCACTACTGAGCGGTGACTACGACTTCATCTCCTTCGACGTCGAATTGATGAGGCATGTCTTCCGAGGCCCATTCCATGTAATCGACGACTTCCTTGAATCGCGGATCGCCCGCGCGAAGTACCTCAGGGCGATAGCGGCGGTCGAATTTGACGGGAAGGAATGAGACTTTTGCGACTCCCTGAGCGGAGACGTAGGCTTTTGCGAGCAGCGCGAGCGTGCAATCCTTGCCGTAAGGCATTAGCGGATATTGTGGATCAAGGTCCATGAAGTTGCGCACGGCGCCGTGTGCCCACGCGGGCTCATTTGTCCAGGCGGGTGCTGCAAACGACTTCGTCATGGCGAAGACACCCAGGCTGTAGAAGATGACCTTGCCCTTGTAGACCTCGATGGCCTTGGGGATATGCGGAGCATGTCCGACAACAAGATCGGCGCCGGCGTCGATCGCTGCATGAGCGACCTCAACCTGATAGTCGGACACGATTCGCGGCAGCCGTATTGCACCGGCGTGGTACGCAAGAATTACCACGTCTACCTGTTTGCGCAGCGCAGAGATGTCCTCGGTAAGGCTGGCAAGGTCCTGCGGGTTGGGAGAGGTCCATACCCGAACCGGCTGGTGCGGGCCACGGGGTTCGTACGCCGTCATGACACGGATGTTGACGACCCCGGGTTTTCCCTTGGCGGCCTCGGTTCCGGCAGTGGCGACCGACGTGTATCCGATGTAGCCGACGCGCACACCCGATTTTTCGATAATTGCCGGCTGGCGGGCCTCGTCCAGGTCCCGACCCGCACCGGTAACCTGCAGGCCGTTTTCGAGGAAGAGCTTGCGCGTGTCGAGCATGGCGTCCGGGCCCGCATCGAGACTGTGATTGTTTGCCATCGTTACTGCGTCGAACAGTCCGCTCGTGAAAAGCGTAGACATTTCGATTGGCTGGCAGACCTGCGGCGCATGGTCTGACTTCACACCACGATTGGAGTACGTTCGCATGCAGTTCACAAAGCGGAAATCGGCTTCTCGGAGCACAGGCGCTACGAGCTCTGTATAGCCTTCGATGGGAAAGCCTTGTTCAGGCCCATGCGTGGGGCCACAATCGCCACCGATCAGAATTGAAGCAAGCTTTGTCATTCCGTCTCCTTATGTTTTGCCGGCCGTTTTCGCTGAGCCCGGGGCGCTGTTGAAAGCCTAGCGCAACTAGCCATCCGGGGAAACCTGCAGAAAACGCGCAAAAAGTTTCGCCGTTACAAGTTCCGGTGATCGAAACGCGTCTTGGTCAAAGAAACCCATGATAGCATTTCACGACGCTGCGATGCATGCTAAAACCCGTTTATGAGTCTGGTTTCGCACGCGACGCGCTTCAATGTGGTTCACACAAGGAGACAGCGGTGACTGAGACTGAAGGATGGACTTCGCGTGCCCGCCTTGCCGGCAAAGTGGCGGTGGTGATAGGGGCAGGGCAGAGCCCGGGCGAAGGCCTGGGCAATGGACGAGCCGTGGCGATGCGTTTTGCGCGGGAAGGTGCGCGCGTGCTCGCTGTCGATAGGTCGATCGAATCAGCGCAAGAGACCGCGGGAATCATCAGAAGCGAGGGTTTCGAAGCTGATGCCATTGCCGCTGACGTCGCGCACGAGGATCAGCTCGCGAGTGCAATTTATGGCGCGCGGCAGAGGTGGGGGACTGTCGACATCTTGCACAACAATGTGGGCGTCAGCCTCGGCGGCGGTGATGCCGATCTCATGGACATCACAGAGGATCGCTTCGACAACATCTGCCGCATCAATCTGCGCGGCACGGTGTTCGCGTGCAAGCATGCAGTCGCCATCATGCGCGAGCAGCGTTCGGGGGTCGTTGTCAATGTTTCGTCGGCGGCCGGCCCAGGCAAGTATCCGTATGTGGCCTATAAGGCCACGAAAGCGGGCGTGATCGCGTTCACGGAGCAGCTCGCTTTGCAAAATGCGCCGCATGGCATCCGTGCGAACTGCATTCTGCCCGGGCTGATTGCAACCCCAATGGCGGTGGATACACGAGTTCGCGAGTGGAACCAGAGCCGCGAACAGGTCCTGGCTGAACGGAATGCAAAAGTGCCACTCGGCCGGCAAGGCACAGCGTGGGATGTAGCGAACGCTGCCCTGTATCTGGCATCCGACGAGGCGTCATTTGTTACGGGCGTCTCTTTGCTCGTCGACGGTGGTCGAATCCTGAACCGGATTTAGAGGCAGGCGGAAGCGGGACGCGATGCCTCCGCTTCATGCTGCCGTCAGCTAGCCGCGGCGATACCCATCCAGTACTGCAACTGCCCGTCCCGTGTCTCCACCGGATATTGACGGACGTATTCGAGCGATCCGTCGTCGCAGACGCGAAACACAGTCAGCGCTGCCGGGATGGTACGGATCGCGCCCTCGACTCTCGCGGCCAACGGCTTGATACTCGCCGTCACGAGCAACTGTCCCGTGGGATCGCAGGCGAAAGTCCGAACGTGGAAGCTTCTCGTGGAAGCGTGCTCGACGGGCGTTGGCTCGCCCGTCGACGAATTGATCCTGAAGACGGCGATGCTGTTCTCGCCGCCCGCGAAGACCTTCTCGCCGTTGACTTCCTCAACCCGGTCGGCTCGATTCGCAACGTAGACATAGCGGCCGGAGGGATGCACGTGGATAGGGCCGCCAAGTTGCCGCGCATCGACGCGATCAGTGGCTTCGAGCAGAGTGCAACGATAGGCCGGTCCACTCTCGATAACGCTGTCTGTAATGCGGAACATATAGAGTTGGTTCGTACGCTCGTCCGAGACATACATCCACGGCTGCGTCGGATGAAAATCGACGTGTCTCGGGCCGAAGCCGTAGCCTTGATTCGGTGCGATCACGTCGCCCGGCGAGAGGCCACCATCGCAAAGCGGGAACAGCCTCAACGCACCCGGATCTTCCTGCTTGTCCGGCCGGGCGTGATTGCCGCGATCGACTATCAACGCTGCCCGCGCCGACGGGAGAACCCGCACCTGATGGGGATAGGCGCCGCAGTCGAGCGCATCGCTTTGGGGGATTGGCTGGCCAATGGTGCCGTCCGTCAGAAGCGGATGAACGGTCAGACCGCTCCGAGGGAAGTTGTGCGCGCTCAAAAGGTACTGTCCTGTCGGATCGACGCAGGTGTGGACGGCCCGGCGATCGAGGGTTCGCGAGGGGCCGTGCGCTGTCAGCCTCCCATCGCGGTCAATGAGGTACGCGCTCACGTGATTGAAGTCGGACTGCACGCGCGGCCCGGCGGCGCTTGTCGTCACATAGAGATACGGGCCGTTCGGATGGGGCCAGGCATACTGGACTTTTGCCGCGGTCCGAATGCTTTCGCGCCGGGTCAGGGTTGCGGCGGCGACGTCGACATCGTACCGCGTCAGAATGTCGTCGACGGCACTGTAAAGCGAAATCCGACTCATGGGATGAGTGCTCCTCAGATTACCGACCAACGGGCGAAGCCGGTGTGAACATCGGGATCGCGACGCCACTCTCGGACCTTTTGAAAACCACACGAACGCGCTGGCCAATTGCGACAGTATCGAGATCGGTGTCCACAATGTTGGTCAGCATTTTGGGACCTTCATCCAGCGTCACGTAGGCGATGCAGTATGGCGCGCCAGGGCCTCGACGCATCACGCTGTAAGCGTAGATTTCCCCGGTGCCGGCAGCTTGCTTCCAAGACAGATCGGAGCTCCAGCAAAAAGGGCAAAGGGAGCGAGGATAGTGATGGGGCCGGCCGCAACTCGAGCAGAACTTGAGCAGCAACTGTCCTCGATCAGTAGCCTCGAAATATGGCTCATCACCCGGATTGATAGCGGGATCCTTGATTACGCGCTCTGCAACGGTAGAAGTCATGCAATTACTCCCTTTCAAGGATGACTGTTGCGCCGCCATGGCGAATTCCAATCGCACCGCCGATCCCGGTGGCGAGGGCAAGCGTGCAGTCTGGAACCTGTACCGAAGGATGTGCCTCGCCGCGCAACTGTCTGACCGCTTCGATGATTTTCGTCATCCCGCCGCGATTCGATGGATGGTTGTTGCATAGACCGCCGCCGTCGGTGTTGAACGGAAGCTTCCCATGACCGGAGATGAGGTTGCCGTCGGCGACGAACCGGCCACCTTCGCCCTTTGGGCAGAAACCGAGATCCTCGAGTTGCAGAATCACCGTTATCGTGAAGCTGTCGTAGATCGACGCATAGTGGATGTCCGTCGGCGTCACGCCGGCCTCTTCAAAGGCGCGCGGTCCGGTCCATGCGGCTGTGGTGTAGGTGAGGTCGATGTCCCCGCCTGTCAGGTGTTTTGCCGATTCCCCGCATCCCAGCACGCGTACGCGCGGACGCGAAAGCGACTTGGCGATCTCTGGTCTCGCCACTACGATTGCACCGCCGCCGTCGGTCACGACGCATGAATCGAGCCGGTGCAGTGGGTCCGCAATCATCGGCGAAGCCAGAACCTCCTCGACGGACACTACGGAGCGCAGCATTGCGTGCTCGTTGTATTGCGCGTGGTGAGACGCCGCGACCTTGACCCATGCGAGTTGCTCGTTCGTTGTTCCGAACTCGTGCATGTGGCGTTTTGCCGCCATTGCATAGAGGTTGAGCGGTACAGGGCTGTATGGAATCTCAAACGGAGCATCGGGAAGATTGGTGCCCCTGTTGCGCACCTGCGTACCAGCGCTTCCTTCCGAATTGGGCCGGCCCGCAAGGGTCACCAGCGCGACATTGCATTTGCCGGCCGCAATGGCTTGGGCGGCGTGCGCCACGTGGATCAAATACGAACAACCGCCCATGTCTGTGGAATCGATGTGGCGGAGCTTCGTCAGGTTCAGATAGTCCGACATCGACCAGGGGTTTGCGCCAGGTGCATCACCTGCGCAGAAAAAACCGTCGATGTCGTCACGTGTCAGGCCAGCGTCCTCGATCGCGCCCTTCGCGACTTCGGCGTGAAGCTGCGCGACCGAATGGTGGGGAGCCTTGCGCAACGGGTGTTCGTAGGCACCGACAATATAAGCCTTGCCTTTGATTGTCATACGGTACGTCTCCTGTCTCATTGGTGCATCGGCAGCGTCAAATCGCCGTATCACGCGAGCTGATCAATAACGGCATTTGTCGGCTTCTGGTTCCAGTGAATGGAATCGATGCTGTCAGCCAGAACCATGATACCATCACCTCATGCTTGGAGGCGCTTCTTCGACGGACGGAAAAAATCGTGGAAGGGCGCGCTGTCATGGAGGCGAAAATGAGTGAAGAGGTGAGAGAAGTGACCACGGACACAACTCCATCGGAGCCGCAAGCCGGATTCAGGATCTGGCAATGTGCATTGTGCGGCTTCATTTACGATGAGGCAGAGGGCTTGCCGTCGGAAGGTATTGCGCCCGGAACCCGTTGGGAAGATGTGCCGGACGATTGGGTCTGCCCCGAGTGCTCGGTCGGCAAAGCTGACTTCGACATGGTAGAAGTCTAGGCTTCCAGGGGCCGAGCCCCGCGTTTTGCGGCAGTTGCTGACCCGTTCGGCAAGCGACACCCCGGAGCGCAACGTTTGGCCAAGCCGCAGGCATCGAAGATGCACGCAGAACGGGGTTGAATGACGCCCCTTATAGGCCACTGAGGCTGGTGGCTGATCGTTTTTCTATAAAAAAAGGACTCAGCCGCGAAGGCGGTTGAAGGAGACATCCATGAACCCGTCAATGGACCCGCCCATCGAGAAGTGGGGCGAAGGCGTCGGAAACAGTTCGACCGCGACCGACCAGCAGATACAGCACACGTATCGCAAAGTTGCGTTGAGACTGGTGCCGTTCCTTTTTCTGTGCTGGGTCGTGAATTACCTCGACCGCGTCAATCTCGGCTTCGCCAAGATGTCGCTGTCTCAGGATCTTGCACTTTCGGATGCGGCCTATGGCCTGGGCGTCGGGCTCTTTTCGATCGGCTACGTCCTCTTCGAGGTGCCTAGCAACCTGATGCTGGAAAAGATCGGGGCGAGGCTGACCATGACGCGCATCATGGTCCTCTGGGGTGCCGTAACGTGTTCGATGATGTTCATACATAACACGACCCAGTTCTACCTTGCGCGCATTCTTCTTGGTGCTGCCGAAGCCGGATTCTACCCAGGGCTTCTTCTTTACCTGACCTACTGGTTCCCGTCCGCCCGGCGGGCACGCATTACTTCGCGCTTTCTGCTTTCGATCGCTGTCTCGGGAATCATCGGAGGCCCAATCGCGGGATGGATCCTACACAGTTTCCACGACGTAGCCGGTCTGCGCGACTGGCAGTGGCTTTTCATGCTCGAAGGACTGCCTGCGGTCCTGCTCGGCGTCATCGCATACTTCTATCTCGACGATAGGCCGAAGGACGCAAAGTGGCTGAGCGAGACCGAAAAGCAGATCCTGATCGACAACATCCAGGCAGATAGGAAGTTCAAGGGTTCGGCTGACCATCAGGGGCTGGTCGCGGTTCTCAGGGATCCCCGGGTCTATGTAGTCGTCCTTGCTTCTCTTGTAACGCCCATGCTCGGCATCGTGATGAATTACTGGATCCCCACGATCATCCACCGTGCAGGGGTACGAGATATTCTGCACGTGGCGATGCTTTCCGCCATACCGTCGATTTTCGGTGCGATCGGGATGATCCTGATCGCGCGTCATTCCGATAAGCACGTGGAACGACGCTGGCACTACTTCTTCTCTATTGCGATAGGAGCAGTTGGCCTTGTGGCGCTTCCTGAGGTGGGCAGCAATCCAGCGCTGACGATTGGATGCCTGTCGCTCCTCGGCATCGCCTACTACGCAGGCAGCACAATGTTCTGGACAATACCGCCGGCGTATTTCTCAGCCGGATCCGTTGCAGCCGGCATAGCGCTCATGAGCAGCCTCGGGCAGGCTGGGTCGCTGCTGACGCCAACCTGGCTTGGATGGCTCATGACGAATACGCACAGCATTGCAATTGGTCTGTACACCATTGCGGCAATCGCGCTCGCCGGAGGCGTGATCATCCTGGTCGGCGTGCCGCCGGCCGCGCTGCGTGAGCGTCAGGACACGTCCATTTGATCTTCATCCCGGCCCCGGGCATCAATCAACCACGGTAAGCATGTGCATGGACACGGCAGAATTGAAAGCTGAATTCGATATCAGTACGTCGATTGGGTTCATTGGACTTGGCGCAATGGGAGCACCCATGGCGCGCCACCTTGCTCGGCAGGGCTACAGGCTATTCGTCCACGACTTCAACCGGTCCGCGGTCGATTCCGTCGTGCAGTGTGGCGCGCAGGCCGTGCAATCGGCGAGGGAGGTGGCGGATCGATGCAGCATTGTGCTGCTGTGTCTGCCGTCTCTCCCAGCGATCCGGGATGTCGTATTCGGCGAGGCCGGCGTTGCCGGTGGTGCCGCCGTTCGCGTCGTGGTGGACTTCTCGACGACCGGAGCGGATTTCGCCCGGGAAACAGCAGAACGACTGAGTGCCCGCAATATTGCGCTGCTCGATTCACCCATTACTGGCAACGTCACGACTGCAGGTAACGGAAAATTGGGAATCATGTGTTCCGGGCCTCGGGCGGCATACGAAAACGTGGCTGCAGTCATGGCGACGCTCGCCAGTGCCATGGTGCTCTATCTCGGTGAGGAATCGGGCAAGGCGCAGACGCTGAAGTTGCTGAACAACCTGCTGTCCGCGACGGGAATGGCCTCAACATGCGAGGCGTTCATCCTGGGCGTCAAAGCCGGCCTTGCGCCGCGACGGATGCTCGAGATCATCAATTCCGGAGACGCGAGTTCGAGCGCCTCGCGGAACAAATTTGCGCGTTCAGTGCTGCCCCGTCGCTTCGATTTCGGGGCACGTATGGCGATCACGGCGAAGGACATCAGTCTTTCCGTCGAGGAAGCGCAGGGTCGCGGAGTTCCAATGTGGGTAGGACAAGCCGTTCAGCAGATCTGGAAATTCGCTTCCACGCAGGGAGGATACGATCGTGATGGCACCTCTCTCATCACTTACCTCGAACCGTGGGCTGGCATCGAAGTGTTCAGCCCCGATGAGGAGCCGTCGTGCCGCATTTCATTTCCTGAACCTGCTCACCGGCCGCTCGTGCTGATCTGCGCTGAAGCGGACATGCGCGTGCTGGCGGACAGGTTGGTCGCCTGCGGATACAGTGGCCGCGAGGACGAGGAAGCACGGCACAACATCCGGCTCCGACTGCCGTACGCCTCCCGGGTCACGGTGACGCTTTTGAGCGTGGCGGAGGACGAATCCGGCGAGTCGATTTCTGTCCGCATTGCAGAGGCAGCTCGTGCGGAGGCTGCAGTGGTCAACATGTGTCCGATGGCCAGGAAAAAAGCCATCGACATCAGGGCGCTGCTTGGCGCGGAGACAGGCTATTGCGACGCCTTGCACACCGGCACGCATCGCGACATTGCGGCAGGCGATGGCGTGATGATTGTCGGAGGAGAGGAGTCAGCCATTCAGGCCGCAGGTCACGCGCTTGTGAATCTGTGCCGTGACGCCTTTCGCATTGGGTCGACAGCCGGCGCTGCGCATCTGATGCTCGATATCCACACTTCGTTGTTCGCAACGCTTCTGGCTGTCACGAGCGAAGCATACGTTGCCGGCGTCAAAGCAGGACTGACACCCGAGCAGATGGCGAAGATCATGGGTATCGAGACCGGGCGCAATGCGGCAAGTTCGCGAATTCTGCCGCTCGAAGTGGCAACACGAAAATTCAACTACGGCTTCAGTCTCGGCGACACGTCGGCCCGGCTGACTGCTGCGACGAACGAGGCTCGGCAATTCGGCGTGACTACCTGGATCTTCGACAAGGTGCGAGGCCTATACGGTCTCGTGCAGGCGTGCACCGACGCCGCTCATGACGTCACAACGGTGGCGCAGCAGTACGAAGGGTGGGCTGGCGTCGAAGTGAGGAGTGCCGGATCGACCCATGCTTAGCCGGGTCAGTTGAGGTGCGCGCCAGACGTGGTCGCTTTGCCTCCCCGTATTCACTCGAAGTCAACGCAAAGGTCAGCTCAGTATGAACAGCAACGATGTAAGCAAGCCCGCCGGGACGACGCACGTTCCATTCAGAGGGACCACGCACCGCAAGATCGACGAACTGGCGATATGGACCGGCTTGCTGAGCGAAGAGGCGCTCGAACCGGCGCTTCCGATCATCGATCCTCATCACCATATCTGGGATGACGAGCGTGGACGGTACATGTCTTCGGAGTTGATGCAAGACATCTCGAGCGGTCACCGTGTAGAGGCGACGGTGTTCGTGCAGTTCAACACCGGGTACCGGAAAGATGGCCCGGCGTCGATGCAGCCAGTCGGCGAGGTCGAGTTCGCACGTTCGTTCGCGGACGATTGGGCAATGCGAAAGCCAAATGGGCCGCGACTATGCGAAGGAATTATTGGGCATGCCGATCTGACTCTCGGAGACGACGTGCAAGCCGTGCTCGATGCGATGGCAGAGGCTGGCGGCGAACGGCTCAAGGGCATCCGGCATGGCGCCACCTGGGACAGCGGCAGCGCCGGCTATGGGCGGACCTTCGCGAAGCCACATCTTCTTTCCGACCCGGCGTTCCGACGCGGATTCGCCAAGCTCTCTCCGATGGGCCTTACGTTTGATGCATGGCTTTTCTATCCTCAACTGCCTGACCTTGTTTCGCTTCTGCGCGACTTTCCCGAAGCATCGGTGGTCATGGATCATGCAGGAGGCCTCCTTGGCGTTGATCCGCACACCGATCGCACGGCGGTCTTTGACGCTTGGCGCGAGAATTTGCAGCAGGTCGCAAGGTGCCCGAACGTGTCGGCCAAGATTGGCGGGCTGGGCATGCTTTACACAGGATGGGATTTTCACCTTCGCGACACGCCGCCGTCATCCGAAGATCTCGCCGCGTGCTGGAGGCCGTACGTCGAAACTTGCATCGATCTGTTTGGCCCCGAACGATGCATGTTCGAAAGCAACTTCCCGGTCGACAAGCAGACATGCGGCTACGGCGTTCTCTGGAATGCGTTCAAGCGAATCACCGAGCGCTTCTCGCCGTCAGAGAAGCGTGCGCTTTACAGTGGCACGGCCGCGCGGGTCTACAGGCTGGAACAGCCCATTGGGTGACGCGTTGTAAGCGTCTAGTCTTCTGTATCAACTCCTCGTTTCAGACGCCGGAATTGGCCGTTGCGGTGCGGGCGAGGGCCAGCTCGAGCCCCGTCCCGTATCGTTTCCGGATCCCGCCGATAGGGCGATTCAGTCCTTTCCAGTCTTCCAGCTCCACCTGCCCAACGCGCAGAATCGCATCCGTTTAAACGTCTCTACGGTTTCATTCATCGAAACCAGTTTCTTTTATGTTGACGCTGATCCTGTGCCGGTCGTAAAGTGAACGCAACGGGTTGCGTCCGCAAGAAGAGTGGGTTGACAGCTGAGCACGCGAGTTGCCGAGCTCGGCAGGCGCACCGTGATAAAAGATCAACAGGAGACGGATTTGTCTTATCGTACTGAGACTGTCGCTCAGCGCTACGGTCAGTTCATCGCGAATGCGAGCCTGGAAAGCTTTCCGGGCGACGTCGTACAGCACGGGAAAATGCTGGTGGCCAGCACCTTTGCGAGCGCGGCTTTGGGATCGACGCTGCGATCGAGCAAGCTTATCCGCCAGCTCGAAAAAGAACGCGGCGGAATTCCTGTCAGTACTGTCTGGTTCGGTGGCTGGGATAAGTTGCCACCTGTAGCCGCGGCGCGCCTCAATGGACTCATGAGCGACGCGGCTGCGTCCGACGACAGCGATCTCCGAAACATCGTTCACAGTGGCACGCAAGCTTGCGCGTCCGCTATCGCCGTTGGTGAAGCGCGCAAGGCAAGCGGAACTGAGGTACTGGAAGCCGTCATCGTGGGCTATGAAATTGCGGGGAATATCAACACCGCGATGATTGGCGGCCTGCAACGCAAGGGCTTCCATGGTTGCGTCGTGGCGACTTTCGCTGCGGCCGCTGCTGCAGCGCGTCTTCTGAAACTCACTGCTGATCAGGCAGCACATGCACTGGTTCTCGCGGCAACGTCGTTAGGAGGATTGCACGCTGTCGCGGCAACGAGCCTCGCGCGCGAATACCACGCGGGCAATGCAGCGATGATGGGCGTGTCGGCAGCCGAAGCGGCTAAGCATGGGTACACAGCGGATCTGTCCGGATTCGAGATGCCGAGAGGCTTCTTCGACACGCTCGGCACGGGGTGTCACGGACAGGACGCGGTGGACCAGCTAGGAACAACGTGGAGCCTCAGGACAGAACTGGGCATCAAACTGGTACCCGGCGGCTCTCCATTCCATGCTGTTGCGGAAGCCGCGGCGATCGCGGCAAAAAAAGGTAATCTCGATGTGGCCGACATCAAGGAGATCGAATTCACACTGCCGGACTACCCGTTCCCTGGGCCTAAGCATCCGACGGATCTGATTGGGATCGCCCACAGCCCTTTCTACTTCGCGGCCGCGGGAGCAGCAGACCGCGAGTACGGGTGGCAGCATGCGCTTCCTGAAAAGATCGCAGATGCACGCATCCGGTCGCTATTCGACCGTGTGACGCGGCTCGATTATGACGTTCCGAACAAGACCGACTTCAAGAGCGGAGCGATCGTGCGGATAACAACGGTTGATGGCGCGGTTCACGAGGCTTGTGTGCTGGCGCCGAAGGGCGCGGCGGTCCGAGGGATTCACTGGGCCGAACTCAGGCAGAAGTATGAGGCGCTGATGCCATACGGTGGAGTGAGCGCAAAGCATGTGGCCGCGAGCTTCAGCCTGATACAGGACATGAACGTCCTGCCGTCCATCCATGATCTGATCGACACGATAAGAGCAGATATGCCGTCGTGAGAGGAGACATGCGCAGTATTGGCGCATATGAGTTAACCATCGCGCGAAAAGCCTTCTTTTTCTGGGGCGGCGCGAACCTGAAGCGAGGAGACGTAAGTGAAAACGTTGAACAGATTTGCAATCGGCATGCTCGTCGCGGCGACCTGCGCATATTCGAACATCGCGTCGTCGGCCGAATTCCCCTCCCGGACGATAAGGATCATTGTCCCTGTTTCGGCGGGAGGCTGGGGAGACGTGACGACCCGTGTCGTTGCGCAAAAGCTCGGCGATGTACTTGGCCAGTCGGTCCTCGTGGACAATCGGACTGGCGCCGGTGGGCTGGTCGGCATTCGATACACGAAGGAGCAGCCGGCGGACGGATACACGCTGATGTCTACTGGGAGCACTATTTCCATCCAGGAGGCGGTCAACAAGGAGCCTGGGTATGACGCGGTCAAAGACTTCACCCTGGTTGGAACCTTCGCACGCTCTCCCGCCCTCGTCATTGCGGGTGCAAAATCCACCTACAAGAGCTTGAGCGATCTTGTCGCCGATGCTAAAGCGCATCCTGGGCAAATCAGCTTTGGCTCGGCCGGGATCGGGACGACGACGCATATCGCTGCGGCGATGATGCTCAAGCAGGCCAATCTACAGATGCAGCATGTGCCGTACAAAGGCAACGGCGCTGCGATGCCGGATGTCATTGCAGGACGGGTGAGCTTCATGGTCGACGCTTATGGCAGCAGCGCCGCCGGCCTTCACGGAGGGCTTCTCAAGGCTCTAGCTGTCACTAGCGATTCGCGGCTTTCCGTGCTCCCAGATGTTCCGACCACCGCTCAACAAGGTCTGCCGGGCTTCACGTATTACTACTGGCTCGGACTTTTTGCGCCCGCAGGAACGCCCAAAGAAGTTGTCAAAAAGATAAACGACGCTCTGGAGAAAGTGCTCAGTGATCCGGCCTTGAAGGCAAAGCTGGAAGCGCAGGGCACCGAACCGTTCTACAAGACGACTGCGGATTCCACCGCGTTCCTGAAGAAGGATCTGACCGATAACCAGGAGATGATCAGGACCATGGGCGTTCCCAAGCAATAAACCCGCTAAAAGGTGAGGAGTGTGATGCGATCAATTGCCTGCGTTGGCAACCCATCTGAAAGGTGGCTGTCTTCGTTGCGAAAACTGGGAGCCGTGCTGTGGGTGAGCGCGGGCGAAGAAGAGAACGCGGAGTTCTTCAACCGCGGTTGCATGTGCGTCCTGATCGCGTCTGACGTCAGTGCTGCGGTTAGTAGACGCATCGTCACCGGGCTGACGCCAGGATCGAACGCTATTGTCGTTGCGCTCATTGATGAACATTCGCGCGAAGGGGACCTGGGCTACCAGACGGCAGGGCATGTAGCGTTCGTATCGGCCGCATTGTCGCTGGACGACGAGGCCGGAGGTCGAGTGTTTCTGTCGGGGGACGCTGCGGCAAGCGAAGGGGCCGCATCCATCTTCACGCGAATGTCCTTGCGCTCGGTGTATTGCGGTATTAGTACGGAACACGCCTGGCTGATTTCATTACTCCAGCACGCAATCTGCGGAATCAGCCGGATGGTGACCATAGAGGCTGTCGGGATGGCGTTGCGAGCGCGTTTGCCCGTTGACCTTGCAGCATCGGTGATAGGTCGCAGTAGTGGCCGCAGTAGGCAGGCAGAAAAGTTCTTCGATGAACTGCTTCAAAGGGAAGGCGGTGATATCCCTATGCCAGAGGCGGTCGCGAGAATGCTATGCAACCTGGTCGATGCGGCACTGCCGCTCGGTCTACCGCTTCCGCTCACTTCCTCTGCGACAAGCCTGCTAAGCCTGGAGCCGCCGCGCAGTGCCGACGACGAGCAGCCTGCCACCGATTCGCTGGGCAATTATGAGCGCCTGGTTGGATTGCGAAGAGACATGGTCGTCACCGGTGCCGCACATGAATATGCTCGAGGCGATGCGCCGCGTTCACCCGTTATAGGCTACGTTGGGCTGGGGGCCATGGGCAGCGCTCTGGCAACGCAGGCCCTACAGGTCGCTCGCGAACTTCATGTCTACGATCCCGATCCGGCGAAAGTCGAGTGCCTGACGCGAAAAGGCGCACGCGCCGCTGCGGACGTTGCTTCTCTCGCTGCAGTATGTGACCTCGTTTTCCTTTGCGTTCCGAGCTCGAAAGAGGTTGAACAGGTCCTGTTCGGCCCCGGCGGGATGTATGCGGCTTTGGCCCACGGAACGATCGTAATCGACCAGACAACGTGCGGCCCGGCCGAGACAGTTCGCTTTGGCGAGCGGCTCGCGGCCGCGGGAGTAGCAATGATCGACGCTCCGGTGACAGGTGGGCCGGAGGGAGCACGGAACGGCAGCCTCGTTACGATGTGCGGCGGAACGGGCACGGCGTTTTCGCGTGTACGGCCGGTACTCGAGGCGATGGGAGGGGAAGTCGTCTATTTCGGAGCCCCCGGCTCTGGTCAGGCAATCAAGCTTGTGAAAAATGCGCTCGCGGCTGGAAACCGGCTGATCGTCTACGAGATGCTGTCTCTTGCAGCAGCGTTTGGCATTCGGATTGACGCATTGCGCGCAGCGCTCTCAACGGGAGCGAGCGCCTCGGGAGCGCTGGACCGTGTCCTGAAATCCATTGAGACAGGTACTCCCACCGCTGATGCCAGTCTCAGAACTGTGGTGAAAGATCAACAGTTGATCGCTTCCATGGGGCGTCTGACGGGGGCTCCTCTCCCTCTGCTCAATATCGCAAGGACGGTGCTCGAGGCAGGATCGCGAATTTTAGGACCGCAGGCACAGGTCGATGAACTCGGCCGCCTTTATGGAATTGACTCTTTGAAGGAATCGAGAAATCATGAAAAAGCTTGACCGGTTTTACATCGACGGTAAATGGACGGTGCCTGTAGGCACGGAACGCTTCGAACTGATCAACCCCGCAACCGAAGAAGTGTACGGACACGTTACGCTCGGGAGCGCGGAAGATGTCGACACGGCAGTTATTGCAGCGCGGCGGGCATTCCCCTCGTTCTCGCAATCGAAGAAAGAATGGCGGATGGAACTCCTCAGCAGCATTGTCGAGTCACTGCTGAAGCGGGAGCCGGACCTGATGGACGCCGTAACCGAAGAGATGGGCGCTCCAAGCAATTTGAAAGGACAGACGGGCACTGCGGTTCAGGCGTTCCGTCAGGCGATCGTCACGCTGCGTGACTACTCGTTCGAGCATATGCTCGGCGACAACGTGATTCGCCGGGAGCCCATTGGTGTCTGCGGCCTCATCTCTGCTTGGAATTGGCCATTGCAGCTGATGTGTCAGAAGCTTGCATCGGCATTCGCCGCTGGTTGCACGGTCGTTGCAAAGCCAAGCGAATTTACTCCGCTCAGTGCTGTCGTGCTCGCAGACGCGCTCGACGCCGCGGGCGTGCCACCGGGAGTGTTCAATCTAGTGAACGGGAATGGACCGACTGTCGGCGAGGCGATCTCGCGTCACGCCGACATCGATATGGTCTCTTTTACCGGGTCAACACGTGCTGGCGTGATGGTGGCGCAGGCTGCGGCCGGCACGGTGAAGCGGGTGTGCCAGGAGCTGGGTGGAAAATCCGCCAACATCATTCTGCCTGACGCGGACCTTGCGGCGGCTGCGCGGTTCAATGTCTCGCGGGGCTTTTCGAACACGGGGCAGTCCTGCCATTCGCCAACGCGCATCCTTGTTTCGGAAAACCAGGCAGACAAACTGATCGCGCTGATCCGGGATGAAGCGGAATCGGTCAAGGTAGGCGACCCGCGGAACCCTGAAACCACTATTGGGCCTGTTGTCAATCGAGCGCAGTTCGAACGGGTTCAGCACTTCATCGAGCGTGGCATTGAAGAAGGCGCGAAAGTCGTCACCGGCGGCCCGGGCCGCCCCGAAGGCATCGATAGAGGGTTCTTCATTCGGCCCACAGTGTTCTCGGACGTCAGCCGTGACATGACGATTGCGCAGGAGGAGATCTTCGGTCCGGTACTATCCGTCATCACCTATCGTGATATCGATGACGCCGTCGACATCGCCAATGGAACCCGCTACGGCCTAGGCGGATATATCTTCTCCTCAAATGTGGAGAAGGCTCGCCAGGTCGCTGAGCGCATGCAGGCGGGCCGCATTTTCCTCAACGGCGCTCCATCGAATAATGTCGCGCCGATGGGCGGCTACAAACAGTCGGGTAATGGCCGGGAGATGGGAGTCTTCGGACTTGAAGAATATCTCGAGGTGAAGGCAATGATCGGCTTCGCGAACTCGGCAGCCTAAGGCACCCCGACTGCGCCGAGATACTGAATAGATCAGACCTCGGCGCGTCGGCAATTCATGACTTTTGAGGTGGCATCGTCGCTTTATGCCATCCAGAAAACGGGGCATGTCAGAGCGACGACTTAACCTGCTGATTTCGGGACGTCGACGCCTCGACTTTGCCCACCAGCGAGTGGTGCGGTTTGCTAGCCATGATAGCGATCAGACTGACTACGCCAATGAGCAGGGTGTAACCGAAAAACACGCGGATACCCCCGTTCTGGTAAGCGATCAACGCGGTTGCAATAATCGGCAGCGGGCCTCCGAAGATCGCACCAGACATCTGGTAGCCGGCCGAGATGCCCGTGTAGCGTACCGATGTCGGGAACATGTCGGAAAACAATGACGCCTGTGAACTGTGGCATGCGGCATGACCGATCCCAAGAACCCAGATATAACCGGCGACCATGCCTGCATACGAGCGTGCCTCCACTGCCAGGCAGAAGGGGATAGCACCTGCCAGAAGCGCAACGATGCCCCATACGAAGACCTTACGGCGACCGATCGCGTCGGCCAACATGCCGTAGATCGGGATCATCACCATTTCGACCGCAGCCCCGATCGAGACCGCAATGAGCATGTCGGCCTGCGCCATCTTGAGCTTCGATACCGCGTACGCGACCATCGCTACGGCACAGGTGTAGAAGAACGTATTCGGCGCTGCTTGCGCAAACAGGACGCCGAGCAGCTGACGCGGGTATTCGCGCAGTACGGTCATCACCGGAAGTTTTTCGATGTTGCCGGAGGCTTTCGCCTTCACAAATGCGGGAGACTCGGCCACCCGGTTACGGATGTAGATGCCTACCATCAGCATGGCGGCACTCAGAACGAACGGGACGCGCCAGCCCCACGCCATCAGCGCCTGCTTGTCGAGTGCCGTCATGGCAAGAAACGTGAGATTGCCGAGCAGCAAACCAAAAAACGCCGCGCTCTGCGGGACACTGCCGAATAGCCCGCGCCGCTTTTCGTCAGCATGCTCGACGACGGCTACGATCGCACCTCCGTATTCGGCACCGGCCGACAGGCCCTGTACGATCCGCAGAAGCACGAGCAGGACCGCGCCGATGTATCCGGCGCTATCGTATGTCGGCAACAGTCCGATCAGGGTGGTTGCCGCACCCATGATCACAAAGCTCCACAGGAGTGTTGTCTTGCGGCCTACCTTGTCGCCCAGGTGCCCGGCAATCACACCTCCGATTGGGCGGACCAGCCAGGCCGTCGCGAATGTCATGAAGCCGAACATCGCGCCCATTGTCGGATCGACAGCCGGGAAGAACAGTTTGTTCAGGAATAGGGCCGAAACTGTGCCGAAGATGAAAAAGTCATACCACTCGATCGTCGACCCGATGAAGGTGGATGCGATGATCAGGCGCTTTTGCCGCGTCGTTGCCGATGCTGGACTTGCCATCGTTTGTCTCCGTGAACTTGATATCTATTCTCGTGGTCGGGGTGGCTTCACCTCCCTCGACCACCTGAACGAATCTATTCCGGTTTTTTCGCAGGGTCAACGTTTCCAGAATGCGTTTCGGTCAATGGAACTTTCGTTGCGTCGAGTTTGATGTTCATAATGAGCAGCCAGGAGCAGCGCAAGAAGAAGCGATGCGCTCATATCCGGTTGAGACACTCATGAGGAACGGATTTTGAAGATTCTTGTTACTGGTGGTGCAGGCTTTCTCGGCGCATACATTTTCGAGGCCCTGACGCAAGCGGGAAGCGAGGTCTATGCGTATGACCGGGCGCAGGTTGCATCCGACCTCGCGTGGGTCGCCAAGGGTTTGCCCGACGCGCTGATTTCTGGCGAGATCGCAGACGCCGCCTCGCTGTTTTCCGCGTGCAAGAGCGTCAGGCCGGACGTCATTGTGCACGCGGCGGCGCGCGTGGGGTTTGAGCCGTCGCTCGAAGACCCATCCGGTTTCTACCAGACCAACGTGATGGGTTTCGTCAATGTGTGTGAAGTGGCGCGTGCGCTCGAGGTCCGGAAATTGGTTCTGATTTCAAGCAACACGGCATGTCATGCCGGAGTCGGGCCCGTGCAGAAAGAAGCCGATCCTGCGTTTTCGATAGTGCGCGCAAACCCCTCCGCTCACTACGGCACGTCGAAAATGATTGCCGAGGCAATCGGGATGTCTTACGGTCAATTTCACGGCATCGAGTTCCTCGCGCTTCGTGTTGCTGCCGTATACGGTTTCGGAATGCGAACACCGCTCTACATCAAACCGATGATCGAGAATGCAGTCGACGGCATCAGGACGACATTCTCGACGGGGGGACGAATGAAGCGCGATCTGACACATGTGCGGGACGTAGCTCGGGCAGTCGCGGCAGCGGTTCACTTCGACGGCACACAGCCCGGCCAGTCGCACGTCATCAATATTGCAGCAGGGAGCCTCGTGTCGCCGACGGAGATTGCACGCATTGTGCGGAGTAGGGTGCCTGGCGCCGAGATAGAGATCGGTGATGCCTTGACGCCGCTAGAGGAAGAAAACCTGAAGTCGCGCGTTCCGCTCGACATCAAGCTGGCCAAGGATTTATTGGGCTGGACACCGCAGTTCCAGATCGAACGCGGAATCGCTGAATACTTGCAGACCTACCGGAAATACCGGGAATCCTGACGCGCCGTTAAAGCCGGCTTTGCCGGCATGTCGCCGTCATCTGTCTGTTTGGCGAACTGCACTTCAGCACGAGACGGCGCCGGGGCTCACCGGCGCTGCGATGGTGACAGTTAGAACTTGTGGCGAATGCCGATGCGGATCGCCAACTGACGGTCCGACGTCGATGGCGTCAACTGGTTGATCGAGGCGACAGCCGTTTTGCCGGTGGAGTCTTTGCCATGCGCGTGCTGAAATGTTGCGACAGTGTAAAGATCCGTCCGCTTCGACAGAAAATAGTCAATGCCGGCCGACCCCTGATGATAGGTTGCTGAGCTTTGACCCGCGGCGCCGCTGTTGTGGGTGTAGTCGTACGCGACGCCGGCCACGAGAGCAGGGTTGATCTGGTACCTGAAGTTCACTTCTACGTTGTTGAAGGTCGCGGTTCCGGAGATGCCGCCAGTTGGTACGGGACCGCTGGTCCTGTCGCCGAGACTCATGAACTTGGTGTTCGAGTATGTCGCCCCCACTGTGGCAGCCCCGAACGTATAAGCGGCACCTGCACCGATCACCTGTAATGTATGAGCCGATGCGTATCCAGAGATGACCGGTGACGAACCCAGGTTGGATCCGGGCACGCCGCCAGTCGTGGCCGCCTGCGTACCTCCGCTCCCATAGAAGGAGGTGTTGGGATTGCGGACATTCAGGTATCCAATGCCCGCCAGAAGTGGGCCGTTGTCATAACTGGCGCCAAGAGACCAGATTTGATTGCGGCTGACGTTGCCCGCGACACCGCCGAGAGAGTAGGTACCCCCGAATGTGAGTCCGGCGATCGGTTGGCTCGTGTATTTGATTTCGTTGTTGACGCGGTACGTGTTGTTGAAGTTGTCGAGATCGGCTGGATGCGCGGCCATGTAGCCGCCCCATTGATCGCCGACTATAAACCGGCCCAGATTGTCGACGACCATGTCGTACTGACGGCCGAGCGTCAAAGTCCCATATGGGCTACCGAGGCCGACATACGCCTGGCGACCGAATAGCAGGCCGCCCTGGCCCATCTTGCCGTTATTAACGTCGAAGCCGCTTTCAAGTACAAAAAGGGCGCTCAGTCCACCGCCGAGGTCTTCACGTCCTTTGAGTCCCCACCGGCTCCCTTGCAGGACTCCGCTCGAAAGATTGTAAAGACGATGTCCATCTGCGTTGCTGTTGTAGTTGATACCTTCGTCAATGATCCCGTACAGGGTCACACTGTTCTGGGCATAGACGGACAAACTGGACATGCCAAGCGCGGCAAGCGCAAACAACTGCTTTCGCATCATCTGTCTCCAATGTCTTGTAGTAGGTGCATAAACGCGATGCCATTCCAGAATGGACATGCGCACGGTCTCACTGTCGCAGGCGTGGCAAGGTAGGGCGTCCACGACCACCGCTATCTAGCCGAACAGGAGCACGCGTTTCCGAATCTATCCACCGAGCGCGGGTGAGTCAATTAATCGGAATCAGTGCCGTACAATGGAACTAGAGCTCCATCCGAAGTGTGATCCTGAGCCGAGGAACGACGGCGCGTCACCCTTCGATAGCGTCTTCGTCCAGCCACGAGAGGGCACGACCGACCTCGCTTGCAACAAGGGTCACGCCGAGCCCTGCCATCAGCAGCGCGCGTAGCGCGTCTTTGGTCAGACCTTGTGCCATTGCGCGACGCGCGTGAATCTTGAAGGGGAACTCATGTCCCAAGACGGCAAACTGCATGGTGAGCACGACCTCACGAAGGCCGCCGTCGACAGCGGTGGACGCCGAAACCGCGACGCGCATCCTCTCGTAGTGGCGCATGGCTTCTGGATTCGCGTCCGCCAATCGCTGAGATGATGGGATTCGAGGTTTCGTCTTCATGAAAAGGATTCTGTAGGCAGCGTTCACCGACTTGCGGCGGCATGACGTATCGCTGACCGCTAGATACGGCGATGTGCTGCCTCGAGCAGGCGGGGATTTTCGCGCGGCGGGTTAACTGGTGTGAGGCGGCTTCCCTGACAAGGCGAGACCGAGACCAGCGGGCTTGAGTAGACTCAGGTTATGCGTGTTTCGGAATGCGATGCAAGCCAGTGAATCGAGTTTCATTGTATGGAACAAAAAAGGGACTTCAAGTGATGCAAACGAATCGAACCGACGTAGCGGATCTGATCTACTTTCTTGCTATCGCACGCCACAGGAGCTTCAGTCGCGCGGCGATCGAGCTGGGCGTCAGCGCTTCGGCGCTCAGTCATGCGTTAAAGGGGCTCGAGAACCGCCTCGGGGTTCGTCTCCTGAACCGTACGACTAAAAGCGTGACGTTGACGGCTGCCGGTGACGCGCTCGCGACATCGATCGGGCAGCCGTTTGAAGCGATCGATAACGCAGTCGAGATGTTGAATCGTTTCCGGGACGCGCCGGCGGGTCGCATCCGCATCAATGTTGCCGTCGAGGCAGCAACGCTGCTCGTGGCCCCCGTACTGCCCACGTTCGTCGAGCGGTTTCCCGGCGTGGAGCTCGACATCGTTGCGAACAATCGAATGGTCGACGTGACAGAAGGCGGGTTCGATGCAGGCATTCGCTACGGCGGTACTGTGCCGGAAGACATGATTGCCCAGCGGCTTTCCGCCGATATTCGTTGGGTCGTGGCAGGAGCGCCGAGTTATGTCGATCGATTCGGCGCCCCTATCCATCCCAACGACCTTCTGCATCATCGCTGCGTGAGCAATCGGCTTGGCGATGACCGGATATATCGCTGGGAGTTTGAACGGGCCGGTGAGAAGCTGTCTATAACAGTTCCATCGTCCATCATCGTCGATCATGCCGAGACGGGTCTCGTTGCGGTGCTGGGCGGGGCAGGGCTGATGTACTTTCCCGAACCACTGGTCGCGCCATACGTCAACGAAGGCCGGTGCGTATCGTTTTGTCGGACTGGGCCCCTTGCGAGCCCGGCTTCCATATTTATTATTCGGGCCGGCGCCAGGTACCTACGGGCCTTCGTCTCTTGATCGAGCTGGTGCGGGAGCTTCGACCGCTTGGCCTATGACGATGACAGCGGCAATCGGCTTCAGTGGGCTGTAAAGCCACCATCGACCGGCAAGCCGACGCCCACGACGAAGCTCGCCCCCGGACTGCATAGCCACAGCACTGCGGCGGCAACTTCATCGGCTCGTCCAAGGCGACCGATGGACTGTTCTTTCAGTATCACCTTCATTGCATCGGCCTGCCCCTGGAGCATGTCTTGCACCATGGGAGTATCGATGGTCCCGGGACAAACGGCGTTGATGCGTATGCCGCGGGACGCGTATTCGACGCCAGCGCTCTTCGTCATCCCGAGTACGGCATGCTTAGTTCCATGGTAGGCCGCGCGCTGGGGAAGTCCAACCAAGCCACCGAGCGAGGAGTTGTTGACGATCGCGCCCGATCCCTGGGCGCGCATCACGCGCAGTTCGTGCTTCATGCTTGCCCAAACGCCGAACTGGTTGACCGCCACCACGCGCTGAAAGTTTTCGACCGGTTCGTCCGCCGCATCGCTAGGGGGCACCTGGATGCCGGCGTTGTTGAATGCCATATCGAGCCGCCCGTACTCCGCTACAGCCCGATCAACGGCGGCAGCGATCTGGGCTTCGTCGGTGACGTCGCAGGCGACGCCTATCGCAATGCCGCCTTCGTCGACAATGTTTTGTGCTTCCCGGGAGGCGAGGTCCCCGTCACGATCGGCCAGGACCACGGAGGCCCCGCTTTGCGCAAATGCACGTGCTGTAGCGAGACCCATGCCCATCGCAGCCCCCGTGACGAAGGCCACTTGGCCTTTGAAGTTATAGATCGGATTCATGTTTCATTTCCCTGGTGGAACACGGTTGAAATCGATAGCGTTCGCTGTCAGTTGCGCGGCGGCGTAATAGTCGGTGGGTCATCGGGAAGCGGCGGAATGATTCCGTCGACTGGATGAGGGACATAAGGTGCCTCTAACGCCTTGACTTCACCGTCGGTCAAGGAAAAGTCGAGCGCCTCGATCGCCGTCGCAAGATGCTCAGGCTTGGTCGCCCCGATGATTGGCGCGGTTACTGCGGGTTTCGCCAGCAGCCAGGCGAGCGCAACATACGCTCGTGGTACGCCATGATCGTCGGCAATCCGCGCTACGACATCGACTACTTTCCGGTCCTGTGCCTCTGTGTTGAGATACATCTGTATGGCGAACGCATCGTTCTTCGTGCGATGGGTGCTTTCGCTCCAGTCGCGCGTCAGCCTGCCCCGGGCCATCGGCTCCATGGGATGACGCCTACTCCCTGGTCGATGCAAAGCGGCAGCATCTCGCGCTCCTCCTCACGATAGAGCAGGTTGTACTGAGGTTGCATGGAGACGAAACGCGTCCAGCCGTTGCGCTCGGCAACGTGCTGCATCTTGGCGAAACGCCATGCCTCCATAGACGAGGCGCCGAGGTAGCGCGCTTTTCCAGCTTTGACGATGTCATGAAGCGCCTCCATCGTCTCCTCGATCGGCGTGCCGTGGTCAAAGCGATGGATTTGATACAGATCGACGTAGTCCATGCCAAGTCGCTGCAGGCTGTCGTCGATCGACTGGAATAGCGCCTTGCGCGAAAGAAAGCCGGTATTGGGCGAATTTCTCCAAGGAAAGAATGCCTTCGTCGCGACTACGATCTCTTCACGTCGCGCCATGTCGTTAAGCGCACGCCCGGTAATTTCCTCAGAACTGCCGCCGGAATAGATGTTCGCCGTATCGAAGAAGTTGATTCCTGCTTCGAGTGCCTGACGAAAGAACGGCCGGGACGTTTGTTCATCCAGCGACCAGGGTTGGGGCAAACGGGCCGGTTCCCCGTAGCTCATGCAACCCAGACAAAGGCGTGAAACCTTGAGGCCGGTCCGGCCAAGATTGACGTATTGCATTTGCATCTCCGGATGATCGAGACTCTGGGCGACGACTATCCGCGTTCACGAAGTCGTGATGTTTGCCCAGAAAGGAAACAGGCCAAACGCACTTGTCGAGCAGGTAACGCGGAGCTCTCCTGTCAAATGAGATGCGCTTCTCGAGAGGGTTCAGCAGACGAATGAAGTCTCATTGCGATTGGCAGGGCACAAAGGGCGAGAATCGCACTAATTAGAAAGATGGGCCCCAGCCCCGTTACATGGGCGACGAGGCCGAGCAGAGGCGCAAAGACGCCGAGCGCGAGATCGATGAACGCAGTATAGATACCCATGGCCAAGCCTCTGGCGTTCGTTGGCGCCCTCGCTACAGCCTCCATGCCGAAGCCGGGATAGATGAGCGCATAGCCGAATCCCGCCAGCGCAGTCCCCGCGAAGGCGAGCCATGCGGCAGGTGCGGCCCAGACGAGCGCCATACCGAAGCTGTAGATCGTGACGAAGACGACGGCGGTGCGCGCGCCGCCTAGGCGATCGGGCAATGCGCCGAAAAAGACCCGTGCAACCATCAGCGCTGCGGCGAACGCGGTGAAGGAGAGCCACGCGGGCTGCCAACCGCGTTGAACGAACAGCAGGACGGAGAACGCGGTCATGATGCCGTAGCCAAGACCGGGAAATGCCATACCCAGCCCCGCCAGCCAGACGGCTTTCAGTACTTTCCCGACGATTTCTCCGTTTTCGGATCGGGTTCTGGCATCCGGAACCGGACTGATGAGAAGCATTGTCACGACTGCGCCGGCCGAGGTGGCGAGCCCGATCGAAGCAAAGCCAAATTTTTCGAACAGAAAACTGCCGAGCGGTGCACCAGCGGCCAGTGCCCCGAACATCGATGTTCCGATCCACGCGATCATTTTGCCGACTTTGCCCGGACCGGCGAGTGCGAGGCACCAGCTTTGCGAGCCAGTCATGATGAAACTCTCGGCGCCGCCGAGCAGCGCGCGACCCATGAACAAAATCGCGACGGACAGCGACGGGTTGCCGGAGAACATCAGGGACAACAGGTACAGAAGTCCGGCCAGCGCGGCCAACGCAAGGCCTGTGGAAACGGCGAACTTCGGCCCCCGCCGGTCTGCAATCGCGCCGGACCACAGTCGGGAGATCAGCGACGATGCGAATTGGGCGCCGGAGACCAAACCGACAGTGAATGTTCCGAAGCCAAGATTGCGATGGATGTGCAGCGGCAAAGCGGGCAGCGCGGCACCCGTGACCAGAAACACGGTGAAGACGCACGTCATCAGCGAGAGCAAAGAGCGGTCGGCCGCTGCCGAATGGTATTGCGGTGGGGTCAGGGGCATTTCCATCGAGCGGTGAGCTCGTCAGCGTCGAGCGGTTCAGCATCGTCTCAGCGCATCGTGCGCGCTAGTTAGCGTCGAATTTAGCGCGATGGTCCGGATTTGTTTAGCCGGCGTTGGGTTGACGGACCAATGAGCTCCATTCACAAAGCGGCGGCGACCGCGGTGGTGTCTTTGACGTCGACGCCTTAATTGACCGCTAACTGTTCAACGATAGATTGACGCTCACGCTCCGCTTCAGTCGTGCGCTCGCCGATGGCGGCGTCCGCGCTTCGCCGCGCTTGACCCATCCAAATGTGAAACATGAATATACCGATCATCGATGTGAGCCCGTTGCTGAGCAAAAAACCGGCCGGCTGGCGGCACGTCATGCAGCAGTTGCTGGACGCGCATACAGGCGTCGGCTTTTCGATTCTCGTCAATCACGGCGTCCCGACCGACGTCGTCGACGCACTGTTCGACGCGTCGCGAAGCTTTCACGCGTGGCCGCTCGAGCGCAAGATGGCGATGCGCTATCGCGCGACGCTGCGCGGCTATCTTCCGCTCAACACGTCTGTGCTCAAGGCGTCGACGCTGGGTGCCGCGAAGCGGCCGAATTGCAGTGATTCGTTCGTCGTTCTAGAGGACTTGCCGAAATCGTTGAGATCCGACTGGGAAAATTCAGCGATGGGCGGCACGCAACAGTGGCCGGAAATTGCCGGCTTCGAACAGGCCGCGCGACAGTACCGGCACGCGATGATCGGTCTGGGCGAGGCCATCCTGCCTTGCTTTGCCGTCATGCTGGGGTTGCCGCGCGACGGATTGCGCGACTACTTCCGCATGCCGAACCCGATTTTGCGCCTGCTTCACTATCCGGCGGTGCCGCGTCATGACCCCGACATTTTTGGTTCGGCTCCGCACACCGATTACGGATGCCTGACGTTCGTGGCACAGGATGACGTCGGCGGGCTCCAGGTTCAGTCGGACCGCGGGGAATGGTTCGACGTGCCCGTCGTTAAGAATTCACTCGTGCTCAACACCGGTCAGGTGATCGCACGGTGGAGCGGAGGTCGGATCAAGCCAACGCCGCATCGTGTGTTGACTCCCGCAGCGACCGACCGCTATTCGATCGCCTTCTTTTACGACTGCGGGCTCGAGACGCCGCTCGATCTCGATTCGGCGCCAATGTCGAATTCAACACCGACATACGGGCGGCACCTCGAAGCAATCTTGCGCAGCAACTACGCGTTCGTCGGCAATGAGCCGGCACGCGCGTTGCCGGACGAGGCGGGCCGATAGACGGCCGCCAAGTCGGCCGAAGCGCTTTCGTATCGGTAAGGCCGAAGACGATTGCCGCGCCCGCGACATCGAGCGATGAGCGGGCATCAGCGGCTTTCGCTGCTCGAAACAAAGCCGACGATCATGCGGACGAGCGCGTCTTCGACCTCCGCCGCCGGCGGTGCATCTTTACTGGCAGCCGATGTGCGCAGCACGCCAGCGATCGCATGAACCGTCACGAACGCGTCGGCGCGCGAGAGCCGGCGGCGGCCGTCGCCTGGGGCCGCGATGCCTTCGTCCGTCCACATCTTGATCAATTCGGCGAATAGCGGCATGAGGCGGCCGGCAGACTGCGTGGCCGACGCATGTTCAATCAGCAGGCGGTGCACGCGATTGCGTCCGCCATACGTCGAGTTTACGGCCCGCACGATGCGCCGTATTCGGTCGCCGGGCGACGCAGGCGCGTCCATGCGCAACGAAGCGACGACCTTCGCCGACATCGCGCTCAACTCGCGCGTCACCAGCGCATCCAGCAACGCATGTTTGCTGCCGAAATACTGGTACAGCGTGCCGATGCTCACGCCTGCCTTCGCGGCTACCGCGTTCGTGGTGAGCTTTTCCATGCCGCCACTTTCGAGCAGCTGAATCGCTGCTTCCAATATGAGTTCAACCTTGTGCTGTGAGCGCGCCTGCCGGGGATTTCTGCGATTACGTGTTTGATTTTCCATTGTTTTTTTCCGCCTGCCAGATGCGCGCGAACGCGAGTTTCCAAACGTGAGCTTCGCTCATATTATCTCTTCATCATGAACACGCACCGGCCGGATACGCAGCATAGGCGCATCGGCCGGGACACGGGAGCTAATGTGGGTACGACACAATCGATTCAGGGGGGCAACGACGACGCGCCGCGCGGCGAAGCGGGCGCGCGCCCCGATCAAAGGCTGTCTCGTAGGTATCGCTTCGGCGACGCCGACATGGATCTGTTTTTCATGTCCGCGCTGAGCTGGGGGCCGACAGGCGGGCTCGATATTGGTCAGGCGTTTCACGTCGCGTCGACGATTGTGGATGGCGACGCCGACAGCTGGGTGAGCGCGTTTGCCGCTTACGGCCATCTGCAAACCGCGCAAGCCGACGCATGGGCGCGGCGCGGCTGGCGTCGCGCTGCGGGCGAAGCGAGGTTGAAGGCGTTTGCCAGCTACCGTTCGGCATGGCAGTTCGCTGCTGCGGGCGGTGACACGTTCTCGCGATTGTATCGCCAGCATCAGACGGCGTTTGCGCAGGCAATGGGCGAGCTCGCGATTCCGACCACTTTTTTCAATGTGCCGTTCGGGGCGGGCGAGCTGCCCGGGTTATTCGTTTGCGCCGAAACGCCGGATGCGCCGGTGGTGCTCGTCATCGGCGGCGCGGACACGAGCCTCGAGGACTTGTTCCTGTCGGTCGGCCGCAGCATCCGGGAGCGCGGATACGCGGTAGCGATCGTCGATTTGCCCGGGCAGGGCAATACGGCCGCGAAAGGCCTGCATTGGCAGACGGAGCCGGAACACGCGATCCGTGCGGTCGTCGACCATCTTGTGCAGCAATTCGACGTGCAGCCGGGCCGCATCTTACTGCTGGGGCTAAGCCTCGGCGGCTATTTCGTGACGCGTGCGGCCGGCTACGAGAGTCGGTTCGCAGCAGTGATCGCGAGTACGCCGTTTCCCGAGCCGGGCGCCCTTTTCGGCGCCAGCGTCCGAGCCGCGCAGGACGGCAACGCGAGCGAGGGCGCGAGTTCGGCTGCATTGCGAAGCAGGCAGATGATGCTATGGAAGGCGGGTGCGGCTTCACCGCAGGGGTTCATCGAGCGCTGGCGCGCAGCGCGTGCCGACCCTGCCCGTGTGACGTTGCCGTTTCTATCGATTGTTGGTCTCGGCGATTCGCCGATGTTCATCGCGCAAGCACGGGACTGGCACGAGCGGATCGCATCGACGAAGAAGGACCTCGTCGAACTGGACGCGGCCACCGGCGCCGACGGTCACTGCCAGGTCAATGCCCGACTGAGGCTCGTGCAGGAAGTCTGCGGCTGGATCGACGAGCTGTTTCAGTCACGCGAGCCGGTGCAGGCGCAGGGCTCCGGAAGAAGGGAGTGATGCCGAAACCTGGCAGACGGATCGCGGTCAGTGCGTGCCGTGTCGGCCGCCCGGCCGACGCATGACCGGAACGTCGCTCACCTGACGCATCGCTCAGCATCGCCAATGCGATGGACGACCCGCGGCTTGTGGTGGTCGCCGAATCATCGGGCCGTGCTCGACGGGTCCATGCTCCCCCGACGGGGCAGAAACTTTCAATCGTTTTTTTCCCATGTGGCGAACCGACGCAGTCGGCTCGCCTCGTAAAGGCTATGAGAACACTCTTGATTGATAACGACATCGAACGCGGCGAAAGCCTGCGGCGTGCGCTGACCGGTCACGGTTTCAGCGTGGACTGGGTTCGCGATGCAGAGGCAGGAAAGCTCGCTTTCACCGGCGCCTATTACGCACTGGTCCTGATCGCAGTCGGCTTGCCGGGAATCGGCGGAATGGCGGTCTTAAAAACGATTCGCGGTCGCGGCAATACCGTTCCGGTGATGACGCTTGCCGGGCGTGAGGACGACGCATGTGTCCGCAGCCTGGACAACGGCGCGGACGATTGCCTTCACAGCACGCTCGAGATGGCGGAGGTCCTCGCGCGAATTCGCGCCGTATTGCGGCGGAGGGCAGGGCATGCGACTTCGCGAATCGGCAGCAAGACGCTGGGCCTCGATCTCGACACGCGGACGCTTTGCTTCATGGGTACGGCATCGCCGTTGTCGGTGCGTGAGTTCGCGCTCATGCACGCACTGCTGGAGAGGCCGGGATTGCTGCTGTCGCGGGCGCAGCTCGAGGATCGGATCTACGGTTGGGGCAAGGAAGTGGAAAGCAACGCGCTCGACGTGCTGATTCACCAGATTCGCAAACGATTCGGACGCTCGGTGATCGTCAACGTCAGAGGAGGCGGATGGATGTCGGGCGGAGAGAACGCGGGTTTGACGGGCGCGTCGGGGGGGCGCAATCGTGCGTCGGCGGGTAAGCGATCCGAGCGGGACGCGCGGCCGACGGCAGCGTTCCTTCATGCCATGCCGATATTCGGTCAATCACGGACCTCGACATGATGCTTCACGAATTCATCAAAACCGTTCTGCTGATCGTCGCCGCGCTCTTTCCCGTTATCAATCCTCCAGCCGCCGGGCTGATGGTATTGAGCATGGTCCCCGAGGCGACGTCCGAGGACAGCGAAGAACTGGCGCGGCGAATCGCTTTCAACAGCCTCGCGATCCTCGCGGTTTCGCTGTCGATCGGCGCGTACGTCCTGTCGTTCTTCGGCATATCGATGCCCGTATTACGCGTGGCGGCCGGAATCGTAATCGGCATGGCAGGGTGGAACCTGCTGCATAAGGAACGCGAGCTCTCCGGCGAGCAGGAGAAACATGCGCAGCGCGAGTCGCTGCGAGCCAAGGCGTTTTATCCGCTGACGCTTCCGCTTACTGTCGGGCCGGGTTCGATCGCGGTCGCGATCGCATTGGGCACCGGTTCTCCGCGGGAGGGGCTGGCTCCCGTCCACATCGTTGGCGTCGTCGTCGCGCTGGCCCTTTTGTGCGCAAGCATCTATGCGTGCGTACGCTGCTCCGCGTCGATCGAGAAACTGCTTGGCAAGACCGGAACGCAAGCAGCGATGCGACTCTTCGCGTTCGTGCTGTTTTGCATCGGTGTTCAAATTTTCTGGCTCGGCCTCGCGGAACTGCTCGCGTCATTGCGGTTCCGTTGAGCTGCACCGGACTCCCGCGTACGAGCCAGTATGCAGCTGATTCTCGCGTCGAGCGTGAATCGTAAAAGTGCAAGGATGCGGGGACGCGACGGTTTCATGGGCGAATCTGGGTGGAGTGCAGGCGCTGGCAGATGTGTTGGTCTGCCGTCATCGCAATGCGTTCCATTCCTCTCCGTATGAAGGGCCGGTGCCAACGACTTCATTGTCGAGCCGGAGAATGAGCGTCCCATGAGGGAAGGGCGACGAGCGGACACGTTCGCTTCGACGCTTCATTTGCCGGAGCCAATGACATCCGTTCGTGCGATAAAGGCGTCGATGGCAGCGGCGAGGTCGCGGGGATATTCATACATCATTGCGTGCCCTGCGGCGCGGACCACCAGCAGTTGTGAGCCGGCGATCGTATCGGCGAGCGTTTCGGCGTTGCGCTGGGGCAATACATGATCGTCTTCGCCCGCGAGCACCAGCGCCGGCAGCGACAGCCGCCGCAGCGACCTTGCCGCGTCGGTGTCGTTCGACCAGTTGCGCAGCAGCGCGGATTGGCCAGCGGTCACATTCGTGGAGATGTCGGGAACCTCATAGTCGGGCGGCACGAACATCGCATTGCGGAAGCATTGTTCGGCCACGGGCAGCGCGGACTTGGGGAAGAGCACGGCCATTACGTCGTCGAACGTCGTGCCCGGTTTTCCGGACAGCGTGGCGGCGACCTCGGGCACAATGCGTGCCGCGCTCGATGCCGGCGCGGGCGCAGCCATCAGCACGATTCGCTGCGCCGCGTGCGGATGCTCGATCGCAAACTGCGCGGCAATCGCACCGCCCATCGACCATCCGACGACCGTCACGTCCTTCAACCCGAGCGTATCGATCAGCGCGTTCAGATCGGACGCCATGTCGTGCACGGTGAAGCGACTGGCGCCGGGAATCGAACGCCCGATACCGCGATTGTCGAAGACGATCACTTCGTGATGCTGCGCGAGACTGCGAAGGAAAGCGCGATTCCATTCACCCATGGTCGCGCGAAATCCCGTTTGCAGCACGATCGGACTGCCGCTTCCGAAGCGGTAGTACGCGATGTCGCCGTTTGCCGTATGTGCAATCTGTTCGCGAAGCGAAGCGCGTGAGATCGGATCCCCGGCGACGGCCGCACAATCGTCAGGCGCAGGATAGTCGACCGTGCGCGCGGAAATCGGGGTGTTCAGCAGGCCGGCCATCAAGAGCGCGAGCGTGGCATGGCGCAGTGACGGAGTCCTTGCGTTGCGGAATGATCGTGCGCTGCCTGCGCCACGAATGTTGTGCGACATCACCAGCCTCCTGAGTCGTTGTTTCAGCGTTGTTGACATGGCGATCAGCCCATGCCACACGAGTTCGACGCGTGCTTCGGTACCGCGGACAGGGTGTATAGGGCCGCTTCAAGCGCGGACGGGAGAAACGAATCGGTGAAATTGTGATTGATCGCAACGACGATGGTCTTGGACATATTCGGGCTCGGCTGAATGGACTTGTCGATGGAGAAAATCCTAAGCGCCCAGAATGAGCGCTACATGAGTCGGCTGCGCGGCGCGGGTCTCAGCCCGATTAACAGGACCGGTGTTGTGCGATGCGCGAACGGTGTGCAGGACAATACGCAGGATGGCAAAAACCTCGGCACAAACCTGATCTGTGTATGCAACGGCCTGAAGGTCGGCTATGGTTTCAACAACTCCCACTACTACATCGACGGCGCGATGACGAGCCTGAAGGCGGTGCGGAAGGCTTCTTCAAGGAAATCGGGGAGCTGATCTCTGATTCTGCACCCGGGAAACCGTCGCCAGACGCGGTTAGCGCGTTGCAGCAGAAATACAAGCTGACTTACATCTAAGCATTCCAGAAATGCTTGTTTGGTCGGGCCAGTTCGGGACACTAGAGTGAAATACCCCCTGCTGGAGGTATTCTCCATGTCCAATGCGACGATTTCGCTGCTACAGCGATTGTTCAAGGGCCAAGCGCGCGTGCCCGAATATGCAAACATCAACCGTGGGGCTAGCGCTGAACGCCTCGCACAAGTCGAGGTTTGCGCGCGGCATGGCTATTTCAACATGACCTATACGCCGATCATGTTCCCATTCGTAGCGGAAGTGCAGTTCGATTGAACGCTGAAATTCCGGCAGATCGCCAAGTCTGGGGCCAAGCAGAACCTAGTAAGATTCGTTTTCGGAGGAAGCGATAGGGGGCCGCCGTGAGCCAGCTGGACTTGCGCACCATCTACCGGAACTACATCGATCGCCTGAACAAGCGGGATTGGGCCTCACTCGGCCAGTTCGTCGACGCCGACGTTAGTCACAACGGTCGACCGATCGGCCTCTCGGGCTACTGCAAAATGCTGGAACAGGACGTCCGCGATATACCCGACTTGCACTTCGACATCGAACTGCTGGTGATCGAGCCACCTGTTGTCGCGAGCCGTCTGCGGTTCGATTGCACACCTAGGCACACCTTCCTCGGATTGGACATCGGCGGCAAGCGGATCGCCTTCACGGAAAACGTGTTCTACGCGTTTCGTGGCGACAAAATCGTCAACGTATGGTCGGTCATCGACAAGAGTGCGATCGAAGCGCAATTGCGATCCGAGTCACCCGGTCGTTCCTGAGCGGCCGGAAGCCATCGGTTCGCGCTGCTCGCCGTTCAATTCTCACGGCACAGGCAGCGCCGCCTACCGTACCGCCGCGTGCCATAAATCCTTAACGATCGGCGTTAACAATGACGGTCGTTTTTGGCCGCCCAGGCTACAATCCGCGATGCACACGTGTGCAACGTCGTCGCGCCTATCGTGAGAGAGACCATGACTCTGCTTAACCGCCTGCGCGCGCTGTCCGCCGCCCTTGCTGTTTCCATTGCCGCGTCGCATGCCGTCGCCGCGGATCTCGTCATCGCCGGGCGCGACGACATTTACGGAAAGGGCATCGCCGAAGCCGTCGCCGGCTTCACGAAGCTGCATCCAGGCACCGAGATCGAGGTGCTGAAGCTGCCGAACGCGAATCTCTATCAGAAGCTCAAGCTGTCGATGCGCGAGGGCACCGGTGCATATGATCTCGTGATGATGGACGACATCTGGTCGCCCGAATTCATCGGTAATGGCTGGCTGAAGCCGCTGCCGGCGTCGCTCGCGGACCCGGATCTGATCCCATCCACGGTCGCGCTCGGACGCAACGCATCGGGCGAGCTGTTCGCGCTGCCGATCGTCGGCAACGTCGAGATGTTCGCGTACCGGAAGGACCTGCTCGCCAAATTCAACCTGCAGCCGCCGCGCAACTGGGACGACGTGGTAAAGATCGCGAGAACCGTCGGGGGCGCGGACAAGAGCGTGTCGGGCGTGGTCTTCCGCGGCACGAAGGGCAATCCGATCGTGACGGGCTTTTTGCCGATTCTCTGGGCGTACGGTGGCGACGTGCTCGACCGCTCGGGCAACGTGACGATCGATTCGCGCGAAGCGCAGGCGGCGCTCAAGACGTTCCTCGCGCTGAAGACGTCCGCGCCGCAGGATGTCGATGTCTACGGCGCGGCCGAGGTGCGCGACGCATTACAGCGCGGCGCCGCCGCGCAGGCAATCGAAGTTTGGCCGGCGTGGATTCCCGCGCTCGACGATCCGAAGCAATCGCGCGTGGCTGGCCAGATCGCGCTGCAGGCGCCGCCCGGGCAGACCGCCGGCCCCGCGCCGATGCTCGGCATCTGGCAAATGGCGATTCCGAAGGACGCGCCGCACGCAAAGCTTGCACAGGACTTCCTCGCGTACCTGAGCACGCGCGAGACGCAGACGCGCCTGGCCGCGCTCGGCATTCCGCCGACTCGCAAGAGTGTGTACGAGGATGCCGCGCTCGTGCGCCAGTATCGTTGGTATCCCGATCAGTTGAAGGCGCTCGAAGCGGGTCGTGCGCGGCCGCGCGTGAAGGACTGGCAGCAGATCGAGAGTATCCTTGGCGATCAATTGCAGCTCGCGCTGACCGGCCAAGCCGCACCGGACGACGCACTGCGGCAGGCGCAGCAAAAGATTACGCAAGCGATGGCCACGGCGGGCAAGTGACCGCCGCCGCACACTCGATGGGCCGCCACCGATGAAGGCCTTCGGTCGCGGCCTGCCGTTCGTCGCACTGCTCGGGCCATCGATCGTCCTGCTTGCCGTACTCGCGCTCTATCCGGTCGCGCAGGTCCTGATCGACTCGTTTTGCCGCGTCGATTACGCGGCGGGCCGGCGCGTTTTCGTCGGCCTTTCGAACTACCGCGCCGTGCTTGCCGACGATGCGTTCACGATCGGCTTCGGCAACACCCTGCGCTTCAGCATCGTGGCGTCGCTCGCCGAGGTTGCGCTCGGCGCCGGCCTCGCGCTACTGTTCGTGCGCGCCTTCCCGGGGCGTAAGCTCGCGCTGCCGCTCGCCATCCTGCCGATGATGCTGTCGACACTCGTCTGCTCGGCGATCTGGCGCAACTGGCTCAACTTTCACGGGTTCCTGAACGCGCTGCTCGCGATAGCGGGTCTTGCCGGCGTGCAGTGGCTCTCGGATCCCCATCTGGCGCTGTGGTCGCTGATGCTCGTCGACGTATGGCAATGGACGCCGATGGCGTTCCTGATCGTACTCGCCGGCTTGCAGTCGATTCCGGAGGAGCTTCACGAAGCCGCGCGCACGGATGGCGCAAGCGAATGGCAGTGCCTGCGCGACATTACGCTGCCACTCGCCGCGCCGCAGATCGGGCTCGCGCTGCTGCTGCGCTCGATCGATACGTTCAAGCTGTTCGACAAGGTCTATGCGTTGACGGGCGGCGGCCCCGGCAACGCGACGCAGACGCTGTCGACGTACATCTACGACACCGGGTTCCGCTTCTTCAACGTCGGGCCGGCGAGCGCCGCGTCGGTGCTGATGCTTGCGGCGTGCGCGGCGCTGGTCTCCGGATACGTATGGCAAACAGTCCGAAAACGGCGCAACTGACGCGCAACGGCGCGGCGGCCCAGCATCGCGCGCGGGCCGGCCGCGCCGTGCTCGGTCGGGCGACGATCTGGTTGCTCCGCGGCGCGGCGCTGGCCTTGCTGTTGCTGCCTTGCGTGTGGATGGCAGGCGCCGCGTTCATGCCGACGCTGGAGCGTCTCGATCATCCGCTGCGATTGTGGCCAGCCGCGCCGACATTCGAACATTTTGCGTCGGTGTGGGGAAGCGGCATCGGCGCGCAGGTGTTCAACTCGCTGCTGGTTGGCGCCGGCACGACGCTGCTCGCGCTGTCGCTCGCGTTTCCGGCCGCCTATGCGCTCGTGCGATTGCGTTTCCCCGCGCGTCTGGACGTGCTCTTTCTCATGTTCGTGCTTGCGTTGAAGTTAATGCCTCCGATCACGATCGCAGTGCCGCTGTTCACGCTCGCCAAGCGTCTGCACCTGCTCGATTCGTTGGTCGGCCTGATGCTCGGCTATCAGATCTACGCATTGCCGATGGCGATCTGGATGCTGCTCGCGTTCGTGCGCGAGGTGCCCCTCGAATACGAGGAAGCCGCATGCATCGACGGCGCCGGGCTGGCCCGGCGCCTCGCGCAGATCGTGCTGCCGCTCTGCGGGCCGGGGTTGATCGCGACCGCCGTCTTCGTGTTCATCGCAGCGTGGAACGAGTTCCTGTTGGCGCTTTTGTTCGTCTCCACGCCGAGTCGCTTCACGCTGCCGCTCGCGATCGCGGGCTACGTGACCGAGAACGGCATCGACTGGGGCGACCTGATGAGCGCGGGCTTGATCGCGTCGCTGCCGACGCTGGCAGTGGCTGGGTACGTGCAGCGCTATCTGCTGCGCGGCTTCGCGGGCGGACTCAAATGACGCGCGCGGGCCCGGCACCGGATTTCAGCCGCAACTGTGACGCAACACGCTTTCGACTGGCACGACGCGCACGCGCGATGCGCCGGCGGGTGTCTGCATCCGTTCCGTCAGCATCTCGACGGCCGCGTTCGCGAGCCCCTGCGTGTCCTGCCTGAGCGTCGTCAATCGGTAGGCGTCGTAGGCGGCGGCCGGAATGTCGTCGAAGCCGACGACACGCAGCTCGCCCGGCACGCGCAGCCCGAACCGCTCGCGCGCGATGTCGATCACGCCGAGCGCGAGCAGATCGGACGAGCAGAACACGCCGTCCGGGCGAGCGTTGCCGGCGAGCAATTGGCGGGCGGCCTCGACACCGCATTCGTAGGTGTCCACCTGCGTCTCGTGAACGCATACTGTCGCTGTCGCGCCGATGGCTTCGGCGAAGGCATCGCCGCGCGACTTCGCGCTGTAGCTCGTCTTGGACGGTCCGACGAACGCGAGCCGGCGCGCGCCGGCCTGCGTGAGCCTTCGCGCGGCGAACGCCGCGCCGACGGCGTTGTCGCTGATGACGACGTCCGCGCCCGGCAGGGTCGGCGCCCGGTTGATCATCACGACGGGAACGCGGTGGTCCAGGTATCGGCGCGCGACCGATAGAGGCGGCGAGGCCGACATCATGACGAGACCGGCAATCCGGTAGCTGAGCAGCATCTCGAGCGATTGCCTGACCTGGCGCGGATCCTCGGCGTTCGTTATGAGCGGCGTGAGCGCGTGGCGTCCGAGCGCGGCCATCAGATCCGACAGGAGTCGCGCCCGAAACGGATTCTCGAAGCCGGCGATGACGACGCCGACCATGCTGCTGCGCTGCATGGTCATGTCGCGCGCGATTCGGTTGACTTGATAGCCGAGCGTGCGCGCCGCTTCCATGACGCGTTCGCGCGTCTCGGGCGCGATGCTGGCCGTCGACGAGAACGCGCGCGATACCGCCGAGCGGGAGACGCCTGCTCGTTCGGCAACGTCGGACGCGGTTATCCAATTCTTTTTCTGTGCCTCAGTCATCGACTCATGATCCACCAACCAAACGATGCCGACGCGCGGCTCGCCGACCGGATGTCGGCGCTCGACGACGCGCGGCCGCTGCATACCCTCACGGTACCGGGCAGTCATGACGCTTATGCGTATCCCGTCGACGATTGTTTGGCCCATACGCAGCGGGCATCGCTCGGCGCGCAGCTCGCGCAGGGCGTGCGGATCCAGTTCGAACGGCCGGTGACGAAGCCGAAATTTCAGGGGAAGCTACTGGCTACGGTGGCGCCAACGATCCCATGCCGTCGCAATGCGTCGGCAACGAAACCCGATGCTTTCATTTCCTCGACGAACCGAGAGAGCACGACCGCCGCCGCCTCACCGCGGCTCTTGGGTGTACCCATTGCCTGTCGAATGACCATGAACCGCTCGTCGAGCAGACGAAGCCCGCCGGTCTCCCGTGCGTCGGCTTCGAGCTGCTGCTTGACGCCCGCGGCCACGTCCAAACCTTGTTCCAGGAACGTTTGTACGACCGCTGGCGACGTGGGCGCCCGCACGATTTGCGCCGCCTTCAGTTCGCGCGTGAGGAAAAGGTCATAAGCGCTTCCCTTGCCGACGGCGACCCTGATATCCGGTTGATCGACGTCCTGATTGGTTTTAATGGGGGAACCGTCGCGGACGAGATAGAAGCCTTCGATCAATACGTAGGGCGCCGTGAACGCAATCGTTTCGCCGCGCAGCGGATCAATTGCAAAGAATCCGAAATCGGCGTGCTCCTCGCTCACGGCTTGCACCGATTTGCCCGCCGCATCGAACACGACCAGTTCCAGCTCGACGCCCAGCCGTCTCGCGAACTCGCGCGCAAGGTCGACGGAGACGCCGAACGGCTCGCCCGTCTCAGCGTTCTTGTTTGCAAGAATCGGATTGCCGAGGTTGATCGAGGCGCGCAGCTTGCCCGTCGGCGTGAAAGCGGAGATAACTGATCGATCGATTTTCATGGGCATAGTGATTCGACTGCGATCGGCTCGCAGTCCTAAGGTTCAAGGAGCTCTCTGATTCGCGAGAGGGCGTCGAGCGTATGCAGCAAGTATTCTCGCATTCATGCTACGCTGATAACGCCAGTCGCCTGTTCGGCTTTATCGACGGCGCGGTGTAATTCCATTGGGAGTATGGCATTGAGCAGACCACTACTCGGCTGTATTGCCGATGATTTCACGGGTGGCACCGATCTGGCCAGCACGCTGGTGCGCGGCGGCATGCGCACCGTGCAGACGATCGGTGTCCCCGCGCCGGCAGAGGTACCCGATGCGGACGCGATCGTCATCGCATTGAAAACGCGAACAGTCGAACCGCAGGATGCGGTACGTGAGTCGCTCTCGGCGCTGGAGTGGCTCAGAAATGCCGGCTGCGAGCAGTTCTTCTTCAAGTATTGCTCTACTTTCGACTCGACGCCGAAGGGCAATATCGGCCCGGTCGCCGATGCGCTGGCCGATGCGCTCGGCGTCGACCTCACAGTTGCCTGTCCAGCGTTTCCAGAGAACGGCAGGACGATCTACAGGAGCCACCTCTTCGTTGGGGATGTGTTGCTCAGCGAATCAGGCATGCGGAACCACCCGCTCACCCCGATGACGGATTCCAACCTGGTGCGTGTATTGCAATCGCAAACCAGGCGCAACGTGGGGGCGGTCAAGCTCGATGCCGTTTCTCGTGGCCCTGATGCGATCGCGGCGGCGTTCGATTCGCTGCGCAGCGAAGGCGCGCGATATGCCATCGTCGATGCGGTAGCCGATCGCGATCTGATTAGCATCGGCGCCGCGTTGTCGGGCCATCGACTCGTGACGGGAGGATCGGGCATCGCCATGGGCCTGCCGGAGAATTTCCGGCGAGCCGGCAAATTGAAGGCGGCCGTATCGGCAGCGGCGGATCTTCCGAACGTCGTCGGGGCGGGCCTGATTCTCTCGGGAAGCTGCTCGGTGGCGACAAATGCCCAGGTGGAACACTGGAAGCGTTCACGCCCGGCATTTCGGCTCGACGCGCTGCAGCTTGCCGAGGGGGACAAGCAAATCGAAGACGCTGTCGCCTGGTGTGCCGAGCGGCTCTCCGGCGGGCCCGTGCTGATCTACGGAAGCGCGGCGCCCGACGTTGTAAGAGCCGCACAGGAGAAGCTCGGTGCGGATGTTGCCGGCGCGCTGATGGAACGCGCATTGGCCACGCTTGCGAGCGAGCTGGTTGTACGCCATGGCGTGCGCAAGCTGGTGGTTGCGGGTGGAGAGACATCAGGTTCCGTCGTCAAGGCGCTCGGCGTCCGCGCCTTGCGCATCGGCGCACCCATTGACCCGGGCGTGCCCTGGACGACAAGCAGCGGCAGTGAGCCGCTGGCGCTCGCGCTGAAGTCCGGCAATTTCGGCACTGTCGATTTCTTCGAAAAGGCGCTGTCGACAGCGCCTTGATGCAATGCCCGCCGAAGCGGCGTTGTTCCGCTTCGGTGTTTTTTGGGAGACGATGCGCAGTTCACGCGCGCGTTACCAACGGGCGCCAAATGTATCGCGCAGCTCGCCGATGGCGTCCGTCGACAGCGGCGTGGCAGAGCGCGCGAGCGACATCCACAGCAACGCCGTTTCCTCGAGCTCTTCCAAAGCGAACGATGCTGCCGAGACGGTCTTTTCCCAAACCACCGGACCGAGTCGTTCGAGCAACACCGCGCGCACTTTCGGCGCGAGTGCGGCGATCTGATCGGCAACCTCCGGTGCACCTGGCCGATGATATTTGATGAGCGGCACGTGACCGACCTTCATCACGTAGTACGGCGTGATCGGCGGGATGATGTCGTCGGTGCTCCAAACGCCGGACAACGTGAGCGCGACCAGATTCGTCGAGTGCGTGTGTACGACTCCGCGCGTTTCCGGTGAATTCTCGTAAATCCTGCGGTGAAGCGCGAGCGTTTTGGACGGACGCCCGCCTGATAGGTGCTGCCCGTCACAGCCCACTTTGGCGATATCGTTCGGATCGAGTCGGCCAAGGCATGCGTCGGTCGGGGTGATCAGCCAGCCATCGTCAAGGCGCGCGCTGATGTTGCCGGCGCTCCCCACTGTGTATCGGCGCGAGTAAAGACTCGCGCCTACCGTGCAGATCTCCTCGCGGATTTTGGATTCAGCAACTCCCACAGTTCCTCCAGCAGAGCATAGGTAGCCAAGACCGCGCGCATCGAGCATTCGGCCCTTCGCCGGCGGTAGCCCGGCGCCGATCGATGAATTGCACTATTTTGCAATGAATACATCGTCGCTCAGAATGCCGTCCAACGCGCGGATGTCTCAAAGGCCGCCGGGTTGTTCGCCTAGCCGTCGATTGGATGAGCGGGCGTATCCAACAGCAGCTGATAGAGCGCCATGTCGAGCCAGCGGCCGAACTTGAAGCCGATCTGGGGTAGCGTGCCCACATGCATGAAGCCAAGTCGTTCATGCAGCGCGATGCTTCCGGCATTCGTCGAATCGATTCCGCCCATCAACGCATGCAAGTCCTTGCGTCGCGCCGCGGCGATAATTTCTTCCATCACCACGCGCCCCAATCCTCGACCACGATGATCCTTGTGCACGTAGACGGAATGTTCCACGGTGTACTTGTTGGCCGGGAATGGCCGAAACGGGCCGTAACTGCCGAAGGCCAACAGTGTTCCATCACTGTCCTCTACGCCAATCACCGGGAAGTCGCCGGCTTCCTTCGCATCGAACCAGCTGATCATGGTCTGCATGGTCCGAGGCTTGTACTCGTAGAGTGCGGTTGAATTCAGGATGGCATCGTTGAAGATCTCCAGGATCACATCGGCATGCCGATCGAAAGTGCAGCGAGCGATGGAGTATTCACCCATTACGTTTTCCTTTCAGTACATTCCCCGGTCTCGGCTCAACGGGAAAGATGGGCGCCTTTGCCTGTCGTCTCGGTATGAAAGACCTCGGGCGATCGAGCAAAGTGAGAGCCGACGAGTTGGCGCCACGTCTGAAAATCCTGGGATTGGCGAAAACCGATCATGTGGTCGTCGACGGTTTCCCAGCGAACGAGAAGGACATATCGGTTCTCGGTTTCTATCACGCGATGAAGCTCAGCGCCGCTGCAACCTTTGGCGCGGGCGAAGAGGGGAAGAGCTTGCGCGACACCCGCCTCGAAATCCGCCGCATGGCCGGGTAGGACTTCGATGTGCGCCATTTCAAAGATCATGTGGTACTCCTGGACGGAAAATGCTGATCGACGCCGGCAAGACGCCGTGGCATCGGCTCTCGCGAGACTTTGATGGATTTACTCTTTGCGCGCAAGTATGGGAGCGCGGCGGCCAGCGCAGCGGAGACGTGTCAGGGAATGCCAGCGTTGAGCTCGGTCAAAACAACTTCGCCGGGCGCCAGGTACCGGTAAATGCATAAAGCATCGCGCTTTGCGACTTCATTTCGCCGCTATCGAATACATTTATCGGCAAGAGTCGCCGCGTGGCGCGAACGACGCGCGTGCCGAAGAATGCGCCCAGTGCCACCGCGGCGCGGGTTGGCGGGCGATTGGGAGCCTTGCCGGGGCGACAAAACACTCACGCCGAAGCGGCTTCGCCCGATCGAATCTCGTTAACCCGCACGTTCAATCAGGAGGATGTGGCGTGTAATCTTGGGACCCATGATTCGCCGGCATGGGCGGGTAACCAAGGATCACTGAAATGGCACGAATTGTCGGAGGCATCGCGGCGTCGCATACGCCCACGATCGGATTTGCGTTGGACAAGAACAAGCACGACGATCCCGTCTGGGCGCCGATTTTCGCGAGCTTCGCACCCGTAGCCGCATGGCTCGCCGAGAAACAGCCGGATGTCTTGCTGTTGATCTACAACGATCACGTGACCTCGTTCTTCTTCGATCACTATTCGGCCTTCACGCTCGGCGTCGGGGCGCAGTGGAAGGTGGCCGACGAAGGCGGCGGGGCGCGCGAGCTGCCGCCGATCGAAGGCCATCCTGCGCTGGCGGCGCACATCGGCAGGTCACTGATGGCGGATGAATTCGACATGTCGTTCTTCCAGAACAAGGCGCTGGATCATGGTTGCTTTTCGCCGCTGTCGATGCTGTGTCCGCACGAACACGCGTGGCCGACCAAACTGATCCCGCTGCAGATGGGTGTCCTGCAGCTCCCGATTCCGACGGCACGGCGTTTCCACAAGCTCGGGCAGGCGCTGCGGCGCGCAATCGAAAGCTATCCGGAAGATTTGGGCGTCGCCATCGTCGCGACGGGCGGGTTATCGCACCAGGTGCACGGCGAGCGCGCCGGCTTCAACAACAGCGAGTGGGACCATCGCTTTCTCGACCTGTTCGAACGTGACCCGGAGCAGCTCGCTGAGATGACGATCGCCGAATACGCGATGCTCGGCGGCTTCGAAGGCGCTGAAGTCGTCATGTGGCTCACGATGCGCGGTGCGTTGCCGGCCAACGTCGTATGCAAACACCGCAGCTATTACTTACCGTCGATGACGGGTATCGCCACCGCGATCTACGAAGGGGCGGAAGACGAGGTCTGGCCGGCTGCCGTCGAGCGTCATCGCGACCGGATCGCGCAGCAACTGCAAGGCGTCGACAAGCTCGACGGCACGTATCCGTTCTCCATCGATGTGGCGGTCAAGGCATTTCGGATCAACAGCTACTTGCACCGAATGGTGGAGCCCAGTCATCGGGAAGCGTTCGTGCGCGATCCGGAGGCCAGCTTCGAAGCCGCTGGATTGACGCAGCAAGAGCGCGACTTGATTCGCCGACGCGATTGGCGTGGGCTGCTGCACTACGGTGCCATTTTCTTCGTGCTCGAAAAACTCGGCGCCGTAACGGGCGTTTCAAACCTTCATATCTACGCGGCGATGCGCGGGGAGACGTTGGAAGCGTTCCAACAGACACGCAATGCGCCGGGCGCTCTGTACTCGGTGGCGGGCAAGGCCACCGGCGACCTCGATTGGGATCGAAGCGACTCGCATTAGCAGCGCCGAGAGGCACTTCACCGCACCGGCTTACCAGTCGCGTTTCGACGCGGCGGGGAGGAGTTCGACGTTGCAAAAATCGATAACGGCCAACCGGTGCGCCGACAGACCAGGAGAAGAGACAGGAGACAGACGATGACCAGTGGGAAAGCAATCGACATTAAATCTTTTATCGACGAGCGGCCCATATCGCCGTACCAATGGCTCCTCGTGGTGCTCTGTTGCCTCGTAGTCATTGCCGACGGCATGGACGTCGCCATTATGGGTTTCATCGCGCCGTCGATCATCCGCGAATGGGCAATTTCGCGGCCCGAGTTCGGCTTGGTGATGAGCGCTGCACCCATTGGATTAGTGATCGGTTCGCTCGTTGCGGGGCCGAGCGCCGATCGCTTCGGCCGCAAAAACGTACTGATCGCATCGGTGTTCTTATTCGGCGTGTTCACGATCGCGACGGCGCAAGTGCACTCGCCGGTCGCCATGGCCGCGTTGCGCTTGCTGACCGGTATCGGTCTCGGCGCGGCGATGCCCAACACGACGACGCTGTTGTCGGAGTACGCCCCGCAGCGTAAGCGTTCGCTGATGATCACGCTGATGTTTACCGGCTTCAATCTGGGCTCGGCACTGATTGGATTCGTCGCGGGCTGGCTGATTCCCTTGCATGGCTGGCGCTCGGTATTGCTGTTCGGCGGTGCGCTGCCGCTGGCGTTGATTCCGCTGCAGTGGTGGCTCCTGCCGGAATCGGCGCGTCTGCTGGCGGTGCGCGGTGCATCGCCCCAGCGCATCGGCGCGCTTCTGGGCAAGGTGTGCGGCGCGCGTTTTTCGGACGATGACTCCTTCGTCTCGACGGAACCTCCATTGCCCACGCGCAAACCGATCGGCGTGCTTTTTTCGCAAGGCTATGGCTTTACGACCGTCGCGCTATGGGTGACGTATTTCATGGGTCTGCTCGTCATCTATCTGCTGACCGGTTGGCTGCCGACGCTCATCAAGGATGCGGGGCTCTCGGTTACGACGGCGGCAAATGTCACGGCGATGTTCCAGATTGGCGGCACCATCGGCGCAATCGCCGTGGGTTGGCTGATGGACAAGGTGCGGCCAGCGCCCGTCATCAGCGCGGCGTATTTGGGCGGAGGCGTCTGTGTCCTGGGCTTGGCGTGGATCGGCGCGCTTTCGTCGTCCTTGGCGCTGCTCGTGTTCGCCGCGGGCTTTTGCATGAGCGGCGCGCAGACCGGCCTCAACGCCTACGCGCCGGGCCGCTATCCTACGGCGGCGCGGGCGACGGGTGTGAGCTGGATGCTGGGAATGGGGCGGTTCGGCAGCATTTTCGGATCCGCGATCGGCGGGGCGCTGCTCGGGCTCGGATGGGAGTTCGTCGGGATCCTCTCGATGCTGGCTGTGCCTGCGGTCCTCGCCGCCACCGCGATCCTGATGGCGCAACGTTCGAGCGAGGATGCGGCGACAGTTCAGCCCAATGCCGCGCATTGAACGGGCCCGGCAGGACGCCTCGGTTCATGCTTTTCGATTCATTCCGTGCGGTATGTATGAGCCGCGCGCCGCGGAGTGACGAAAGGCAATTGACTTTCTGTTAGGGGAAACAATGATCATCGATATCCATGGCCACTACACGACCGCGCCGAAAGCGTTAGAGGCGTGGCGCAACCGGCAGATCGCGGGGATCGCGAATCCGTCCGAGATGCCAAGGGTGTCCGACCTGAAAATCGACGACGATGCGCTGCGCGAATCGATCGAATCTAATCAACTACGCTTGATGCGAGAGCGCGGCATCGATCTGACGGTCTTCAGCCCCCGGGCCAGTTTCATGGCACATCACATCGGTGATTTTCAAATTTCTAGCACATGGGCGGCGATCTGCAACGAGCTCTGTTATCGCGTGAACCAGCTGTTCCCCGAGCAATTCGTGCCGGCGGCCATGCTGCCCCAAAGTCCGGGCGTGGACATCGCCACCTGCATCCCCGAACTCGTCAAATGCGTGGAGCAGTACGGCAGCGTGGCCGTGAACCTGAATCCCGACCCATCGGGGGGACATTGGAGGAGCCCGCCGTTGTCGGACCGCTACTGGTATCCGATCTACGAGAAGATGGTCGAGTACGACGTACCGGCGATGATCCATGTCAGCACGAGCTGTAACGCGTGCTTCCATACGACGGGCGCGCACTATCTGAACGCGGATACCACGGCATTCATGCAGTGCCTGACCTCGGACTTGTTCCGCGATTTTCCGACGTTGCGCTTCGTCATACCGCACGGCGGCGGCGCGGTGCCTTATCACTGGGGACGGTTCCGCGGGCTCGCGCAGGAACTGAAAAAGCCGCTGCTCGAGGAACACGTCCTACGCAACGTGTTTTTCGACACGTGCGTCTATCACCAGCCCGGAATCGATCTACTCACGCGCGTCATTCCGGTGGACAACATCCTGTTTGCGAGCGAAATGATCGGTGCAGTGCGGGGGATCGATCCGCGGACGGGACACTATTTCGACGATACGAAACGCTATATCGAGGCGGCGCACATCGGTGCCCAGGATCGCGACAAGATTTACGAGGGCAACGCGCGACGCGTCTATCCGCGTCTCGACGCAGCCCTCAACCGGAGAGAACATTGATGATGTACGAATTGGGCGTGGTCTACCGCAATATCGCGCGGGCTGACAAAAATATCGCCGAGCAACTGGGCGCTTTCGGATCGGCGACGGTGCACGAAGCCATGGGGCGCACGGGGCTGCTCAAACCCTATATGCGGCCGACCTATCGGCACGCACAAGCGTGCGGGACTGCCGTCACCGTGCTGTTGCAGCCTGGCGACAATTGGATGATGCACGTCGCCGCGGAGCAGATTCAGCCGGGCGACATCGTTGTTGCGGCGGTCACGGCTGAATGCACGGATGGCTACTTCGGCGATCTGCTGGCGACCAGCTTTCAAGCACGGGGCGCAAGAGCGCTCATCATCGACGCGGGTGTGCGCGACGTTCGCGTGCTCGAAGAAATGAAATTCCCCGTCTGGAGCAAAGCGATCTCGGCGAAAGGGACGATCAAGGCGACGCTCGGTTCGGTCAACGTTCCGGTCATCTGCGCAGGGGCGCTCGTCAATCCAGGCGACGTCGTCGTTGCGGACGGTGACGGCGTGGCCGTGGTGCCCTCGCGCATGGCAGGACAGATTTTGGAAAAGGCCGCTGCCCGCGAGGCCAATGAGGCGGCGAAACGCGCGAAGCTCGCCTCCGGCGTGCTCGGACTCGATATGTACGGCATGCGGGAGCCGTTGCGCCACGCTGGCCTGCGCTACGTCGATTGAACATGAAGGCGGCAGTGGATATGAGTATCGATGCATCCGCAACGGTGCCGATCAGCGGCATTTCGTCGATGGCGACGAGTCAGTTGTTGGCCGAACTCGCGAGCGAATACGAGCGGCGTTCAGGCCTGCGCGTGTGGATCGAATCGGTCGGGGGCGTGGATGCGGCGCGACGTGCGAACGACGGCGAGCCGTTCGACGTCGTCGTGCTCGCGGCCGATGCGATCGATCGTCTATCGGCCAACGGACGCATCGAACCGGACGGGCGCATCGACTTGGCGCGTTCAGGAATCGCGATGGCGGTGCGTGCGGGGGCGCGGTGCCCCGAGATCGGGACCGCGGCGGCGCTTCGCGAGGCGCTCCTCGCTGCCCACCGCATCGGGTATTCGACGGGGCCAAGCGGTAGGCATGTCCTCGCCTTGTTCGAACGGCTCGGCGTTGCGGAAGCGATGTTTGCGCGTCTCGTGCAGGCGCCGCCCGGCGTACCCGTGGGCACGCTCATCGCGCGGGGGGAAGTCGAACTGGGCTTTCAGCAACTGAGCGAACTGATTCGCCTGCCCGGCATCACTGTCGTCGGGCCGCTTCCTCCGGGCGCGCAACATATGACGATCTTTTCGGCCGCGGTGTGCTCGGCATCGACGCGAAAAGTGGACGCGAAAGGACTGCTCGCCTTTTTCGCATCGCCCGCGGCCGCGCCGGTGATCCGGCATCACGGTATGGAGCCCATCAAGTCATGAGTTCGATCGAGCGGATTGCGTTCATCGGTTTTGGGGAAGCCGGCGGTATCCTCGGCGCCGCGCTCAGCATGAAGGGCGTCGCGGTCGCGATGTTCGACCAATTGCTCGACGATCCGGCCGCCGCGCCAGCCATGCGGGGGAAAGCCGAGCGCCTCGGCGTGCGTCCTGCCATGACAGTGGCCGATGCAATCTCGGGCGCGCGACTGATCGTCTCGGCCGTCACGGCCGCCTCGGACGAGCAAGTTGCGCAGGCGGTCGCCACATGCATGACGGGCGGCCAAGTCTATGTCGACATCAACTCTGTCTCGCCCGCGATGAAGCGGCGCGCGCAACGGCTGATCGAGGATGCCGGCGGCGATTACATCGAATCGGCCGTGATGGCGCCTGTTCCTCCGTACGGCTTGTCGGTACCGATGCTGCTCGGTGGCCGGCGCGCCGCGGAGGTCGCCGCTCAGTTGTCGGCGCTTGGTCTCAACGCTCGCGCGGTGTCCGATAAGGTCGGCGTGGCATCGGCCGCCAAGATGTGCCGCAGCGTGATGATCAAGGGCATCGAAGCGCTGACGGTCGAGTGCTTGAGCGCTGCGCGAGCCTATGGCGCCGAGGAGATCGTGCTTGCTTCGCTACGCGAGACCTTCGACAAGATGCGCGAGACGCCGGATTTGCCCGGGTATCTGATCAGCCGTGTCGCAGAGCACGGCCGGCGGCGCGCCGAGGAAATGCGCGAAGTCGGCAAAACGCTCAGCGACACGGGTATCAAGCCCTGGATGAGCGAGGCATGCGCGCAGCTTCAGGATCGGTTCGTCGATGATATGGACGCGCGCCACATGCACTATCCGGCATTGTTGCCTTTTGTTTGGCGGGACGTGATCGACCGGCTTTTGCCTGGCCTGGACGACGACGAATAAGCCAGTCGGCAAGCGATAGCGCCGTTCGATGCGATAGTGCGGGACGGGGCACTAGCGACGTACCACGCGCGTCGTTCGCGCGACATCCCCGATCGACAGCCGTATCGCGTCAATGAGCGCACGAGCCGCCGGGGATGGAGCGCCGCCCGCGCGAAGCGTCAGCCCGATGTCGCGGCTCGTCTGACGGGTCGGCGCATCGAGCGCCACGATCTCGCCGGATTGCCGCTCGTAGTGCAGCTGTTGTGCCGAGGTCACGGCGAGCATATCGGTGCGAAGCAGCAGGCCGCGAATCACGGCCAGGTCGGCCGTTTCGACTGTTGGCGTCGGCGGCCTGATCTTGGCGCGCTTGAACATCGATTCGAACAGACCGCGCGCGGGCGACTGCCTGCGCGGTAAGACCCATTGCATGTCGGCCAATTGCTTGACCGTCAGCTCGCGCTGCGCCGCCAGCGGGTGTTCGCGACGCGCCAAGACGACGAGCTCCTCCGTCATCAGCTTTTCGTTCTGGAGTCCGCTTTCGGCATCGTATGGCCTCAGCGCACCGAGAATAAAGTCGACGTCGCCCGCTCTAAGGCCCCCCACGAGCGACTCGTAAGCGCTTTCGTCCGTCACCACGCGCACGCCCGGATATCGTTCGATGACGCGGGCGATGGCCTCGGGCAGGATGACCGTACGCCCGAGCGGCAACGCGCCCACGGTCACGCTGCCTTGAATGTGACCACGCAAAGCGGCGACGTCATCCGAGAGGTGACGTAACTCATTCAATGCGCGACGCACGTGCAACAGGAACGTCTCGCCCTCGCTCGTCAACAGCAGCCCGCGCGGATTCCGATGAAACAGGGGCATGCCCGCGCCGCTTTCGAGAATCTTGATGGCGCTGCTGACGGCCGGTTGCGTGATGCCGAGGGCGCGTGCCGCGCTAGGCATGTGCTTGTGCCGAGCGAGCGTAACGAATAGCTGCAGCCGCCGCGTGTTGAGCAAATACGCCGGCAAGGTCCGCTCCGCCGCCGCATGCCGGCTCCCGCGGCGTGCGCGCGTCCAGCGCGCGACTTCCTCCAATTCCCCGAACACGCGGGCACTGCGCTGAAGCACGGCTCGGCATACGCCGGTCGGCAACATGCCGGAGGGCTTGCGGTCGAACAAGCGCTCGCCGAGCGCCGCTTCGGTTTCCTGTACGGCCCTCGTGACGGCCGATTGCGCGCGAAACAGCGCGACCGCCGCCCGGCTGACACTGCCGGTTTCAGCAATCACATGCACTGCGTGCAGGTGGGAGAGGTTCAAAGCATCGTTTTCGTTCATCGGTGACGAGAGTCGGTGCGATCGTCGGTGCTGTACCGGGCGGCCTGTCGCGTGAGCGCAGTGTTTCAACCATCCGCCTGCGTAGGGGAGTATAGCCACATGGAGGCTGCAGATCGACCGGACGCGTATGCTTGCGACTTGATTTTCGGTCTATCTGTTTCGTTTATCGAGCAGTCGTGGATAGAGAGGCAGCCGATGTCTTTTCGCCGATCGCGCGCCTCGCGCGGAGCTTTGCGCGACAGGTCTTTGCGCGATCGACGGATCGCGCGCACTCGCCATTTCGTAGTCCGCTGAGCAAGGCATAGCCGATCCGCTCACGTTTACCCTCGCTGTCCTGCGATCGCCTCTCTTTTCTATTGTTTCGACGCGCCAGGACCGCAGGCTTGTGCGACCGGCGACTGGAAATCAAACATGAGAGGAGAACGACGATGGGTGGCAACTATGGCGCGAGCAACATGGGCAATGAAAGGCGCTCCGGCGCGCCGATGCAATCGAGTATTCGGCAGACGGTTCGTGCCGGGCTGGCCGGCGGACTGACCGGGGCAATGTTGATTTGGGTCTACGAGGCGCTCGTCTGGGTGGGGGCGCAGCATCTGATGCCGCTCGGCGGCATTCCACGCAATGCGACGGGACTCGTCTTCGGCAAGGACGTACAAGAGGCGCTCGGCGTCTGGGCTTATCTGCTGGGTACCGCAATTCACTTCGTCTTCGCGCTCGCGTGGGGCGTGCTCTTTGCAGTCATTTGGCCGTACTTCCGCCGGCGCGGTTATGAAGCGACGTTTGTCGCGTTGTTCTACGCGATCTTCGCTTGGATCGTCATGCATACGCTGATCAGCATTGCATCCAGCAACCACCCGAACTATTTCGATCCGAACATCGTGATCGGCGGATTTATGTCGCATTTCGTCTTCACCGTTCCACTCGCGCTCGTCGTCAAACGCATGCTGGCGGGGCGGTAATCGCCGCCACGTAGCAGGGATTCGGTCGTTCGTCACGGCCCAAGGTGTCCGTCCACGGTCCAGAGACAGTGGACAATTTTTTCTTTTCCAGCCTCTCGATCGTAGGTGGAAATCTCGCATCCGGAACGGAACAAGGCGCGTATAACATCGTGTAGCGGAAGCATGCAGAAGCCGCGTGTATCGCGCCGCTCAAGTCAGCTTGGAAGCCGGAACGGCCCAGTGACCATGTCTCCTCCCGCCTGCCAAGGGGCGCTTTCCGCCAAAACCGGTCTGCCGACATACCGTTGAACCATCCGATTGGGGGCCACACCATGGCAACCTCGCAAGCACGTGAAGGGCCGCACCGGGCGCCCGTACGACGCCCCGCGCTCGTGCATCCGCTTTGGGTCCGCATCACGCATTGGCTGAATGCGATCGCGGCGATCGTCATGATGCTCTCGGGATGGCAAATCTACGATGCGTCGCCGATCTTTTCGGGGTTCGCGTTCCCGATGTCGATAACGCTCGGCGGCTGGCTGGCCGGAGCGTTGCAGTGGCACTTCGCGGCGATGTGGCTGCTGGTGGCGAACGGCATCATCTACCTTATGCTCGGGATTGCGACGGGGCGTCTCTTCTCCAAGTTCTTCCCGCTGTCGCCCCGCGCCGTCTGGCGTGACGTTGCACTGGCATTGAAGGGCGCACTCTCGCATGCCGACCTCTCGCAATACAACGCCGTGCAGCGGGTCGCCTATGTTGCCGCCATTGCGGACCTGATCGTGCTCGTGCTTTCAGGCCTCGCGATCTGGAAGTCGGTGCAGTTCCCATTGTTGCGCGACATGATGGGCGGCTACGACTCCGCACGCATCGTGCATTTTTGCGCGATGTCCTTCCTGGCTGTCTTTCTCATCGTTCATATCGTGATGGCCGCATTGGTGCCACGCTCGCTGATAGCAATGCTGCGCGGCCGATAAAGCGTGTTCCGTCCCGAGGCGCCGAACGGAGGCATCAGTGAAACGGTCCCGAATTCCTGTTCATCCCGAGCATCGAGCGTTGTCGCTCGATCCGAAGACGATACTTGCCGACGCGCGTCGTGAGTTGGCCCTGCCTTCGCGGCGCGAATTTGGTAAACGCGTCCTTTCGCTCGGCGGCCTGCTGATGCTGACTGGATGCTCGCTCACAGACGACAAATCGGTCAACGCATTCCTCATGAGCGTCTCGCGCATGAACGATCGCGTTCAGGCATGGCTATTCGACGCAAAGCGGCTTGCGCCAACCTATAGCGAACCAGAGCTGACACGTCCGTTCCCGTTCAACGCGTATTACGGTATCGAGGATGTACCCGAGGTCGACGCCAACAGCTTCCAGCTCAAATTGAGCGGGCTTGTCAGCGGAAAGCGCATATGGAGCCTGCCGGAGCTTTACGCGTTGCCCCATGCCGAGCAAATCACGCGGCACGTCTGCGTCGAGGGATGGAGCGCAATCGGGCACTGGGGCGGCACGCCATTCGCGGACTTCCTACGCCGCGTGGGTGCGGACACGAGCGCAAAATATGTCGGTTTCAAGTGCGCCGACGACTACTACGAGAGCATCGATATGCCGACGGCGCTCCATCCACAAACGCTGCTTGCATTTCAATATGACGGCGAGACCCTGCCGCCGAAGTATGGCTTCCCAATGAAGCTGCGCATACCGACGAAGCTCGGCTACAAGAATCCAAAGCACATCATGGAAATCTTCGTGACGAATACGTTCCCCGGCGGCTATTGGAGCGACCAGGGGTACAACTGGTTCGGGGGATCCTGATTGGAGGCAATCATGAGCAAGAAGGCAATCGCGGCGGTCGGCATTGTGCTCACCCTCGGGATCTCGTATGCATTCGCCCAAGAGGCGAGCGGCACGATGTCCGACTCGGAGATGGCGAGTGGCACCATGGCAAAACACCCGATGAAGAAGGGCAACATGAAGCACACGCCTCAGAAGAAGGGCGGGGCAATGGGCATGAAGCACGAAGCGTCGGGTGCGACGGGGCAACAATGACCGTCAGTTCGAATGACGTCCCGGCTGCCACGCGCTCGGCACGGAGCGTAGACGCCCGTCCGGCAGCGCCACGTCCTTCTGCTCGTTGAGGAGCTCATACCTGGAGCAAACGCCGAAACACTGCTCCGCTTCTTGCGCGATTCGTGCGCAAAGCTCATCGGTCGCCCGGTGCACTGAATCGCAACTGTATCGATAGGTGAACGCCACATTGACTGTCGCGTCTGTCCGTCGCCGGTCGAGTTCCAGTAAATTGGACGGCGACGCCATGGCTCGTGCATGCGCGGCCAGTTCGGCAAAGTGAAATTCGAGCCACTCGGAAAAGAAAAGTGCTTCATTGGCGGTCGGCAGCTTGAACGCCGCGTGGCTGCATGTCCCGACGCTGGCGGACTCGGCTGAGCTGATTTCCCGCTGCGTCAAACGCCATGCTTCGCCGGATCGGTTCGGCCGATCGTCGGCCTGGTGCCCACGCGCCGGCACATCCGGATAAAGATGCCGGCGTGCGTAGAGGGCTTGCCAAAACGACAGGTCATCGTCGATGCGCGAGGGCTGCATCGTCAATTCGAGCGACGGTCCGCCTGCACGCACGAGCGCGCGAGGAACGAGCCGCAGCTCGCACAACGTTTCGCCGGCGCAGAGCACGCGGGCCGCTCGCGGCAGCCGGAGCTGCGGCAAAGCGGCATCGTCGGCAATGTTCGCGGTGAGACCGTGGCGATCGAGCCGAACGACGGTCATTCGTTGCGCAATATCCGCATACTCGACCGCGATGCGCATACAAGCGGAAAAACTGAATTCAGAGGCTACTGCAAGGGGAGTGCAAAGGGGCTGCACGATATTTCTCCTTCTCGACGCGGGGTTACCGCGCCGTTTACTTCTCATCCGCAGAAGCCATCGGTTTTGCCTTATGCGATAAACCGCAGCTCGAGATGGTCGAGCTGTCGGGTGCCGTCGGAACGTGTATGCCACGAGGCACTTCTCTTCTTCGCTTCGATTTCGATCGGCATGCAAAGCAACGCGCGCAGCACGGCGACCCCTTGCGCTTTTGCGAGTTGGCGCCCGACGAACTCGAACGCGAGCCCGCTATCCGCGGTTTCGCGAGGGGCGTTGCGGCGCTGCGTGAAGTTGGCTTGTTTCTCTTCGACGAACGCCGCGACGCGAGACGGGTTGGCGCGCAGCTGCGCAAGCAGCTTCGGCCGCTGCATGGCCATGTCGACGAGCGGACCAATCAGGGATGCGCTCGGCTCGCTCCCTATGACGAGCAACTGCATCGCCGCGAACACGATCTCGTCTTCGATCGTGCCCAGCTCGGGCTCCCAGCGCGTTTCGAGCGCGGCGAAGAGGTTCGGAACGGCGCGCGTATAACGCGGATAACGATAGACGTCGGCGAAGATTCTGCGAAGTTCATCGAGTGCCGATATCAGGTCCGCCAGCCGCCGCGGCGTCAATTGGCCGGGATCGCGTACGACTTCGAGCGTGCGGCGCAGGTGATGGAGCCGGCGACGCTGCTGATCGGCGAGTCCGGCCCACGCCGCCAACATCTCGGGCCACAGCGGCGCCGCAATCTCCTGCACGATGTCGAATTGCGATCGTCCCCGCAAGGCAATCAGCTCGAGGCGAGCGCCCACGGTGGCTTGCGCAAGGGCGCCGAGGCGCGCGGTCGCGTCGGGCGGCATCGATCTCATGAGCCAGCGATCGAACAGTGCATACGCCGAATGCCGTCGCGGGGCGATCAAGCGCGCAGCGGAGACTGCCGGCCGTGGCGGCAGGTCGATTTGCCAGGCCGCGGCCAACGCGCCGAGCGACGACAAGACGTCCCCCTCGGGGGCCGACTCATGGCCGAGCCCGCATGCGGCAATCGTTGCACGAAGAGTGGGCGGCTTGGCCGGCCACGGGACATTGGGCGTCATGAATTGTCCGACGAACGGTACGATTCCATGCCAATTGTCAGACGTTCCGGCTCGCAAGTCCAGCGCGAAGTCCCAACGCGTCCAAGGTTTGGCCGTCGATATCGATCCAGCACGCGACGACCATACGGCCGTCGATCCGCTGCGCCGGGCCGGCTCGGTGCGCATGGACGCCGATCCGCCGAAACAGGCGTTCCATGCTCGCGAACGTCACGCCGATCAGTTGCCGGGCGCCGAGTTGCGCGGCGCATTCGACGACCGAAGCGAGCATGGGCCGCACCGCCCACGAGGCGCTTTCGTCGCCCGCTGTCTCGGGACTCGCGGCGAAACGAGACAATTCCCAAACATCGGGTGCCTCGGGTGCCGGCATATCGGGGGCCAACAGAAAAGGGAAGACGTCTTTCAACAAATACGGACGGGTAGTGGGCAGGAGTCGAGCACAGCCGCAAATGGTGTCGGATTCGTCGCGCGCCACGACATAAACCGTATCGTCCCGGTCGTACTGATCGCGCTCGGAGCGGCTGTCGGCGAGCGGCAGATCCCAGCCCAACTGCTCGACGAATACTTGGTGCCGATATTGCGCAAGAGCGGCATCGACGTCGTCGGACAGGCGGCCGTTGCCGTGAACGGAAGTAAGCAGCATGGGGTCCTCGTATGGCATTTCTTTGATGAGCGCATTACAGCGCGCACCCCGAGGACCGGTAACTGTCAACGTTGACAGGGCATCGAGGGCGAACAACACCCCCGCGCCAGGAGCCGACAATCGCTCCTACGCAAGTGACAACATTTCGTATTGAGATTGAAAAGCGGCGTCTATTTGCTTATAAATGAATCCTGTAACGAAACAGTTGATAGAAGACTGAGGATTGGGCTGAACCGAAATTGGTGTCGCATCGCGTCACTGCAGCGTGCGATGCACGACGTCGAACTCGCCCGCCAGGATGCGCGCCGTGCGCGCCACGCAGTTGGGCCAATTGAGCCGAGCGAGCCGACGAAGGAGCAGACGGGCCGTGCACGTCATACCGACGTCGGCCCCGTTTCGATCGACACACATAATGTTGCTTCGCACATCGCCCCAGGCGATCAGCAGGGCGCAAGATGCGCGATCGAGATACCAGTCCCAGCCTACCGTCACGTAGGCGCTTCCGGGAAAGTGTGGCCGATGCCATTCGGTGTACCCGGCACTGGCGGCATCGATGCCGTCGGCCCGCAACTCCTCGAGCAATTCGTCGTCGATAGCCGACTGGACGTGGCGAAGTTGCAAGGATTCGACCGCCCCTTCGGGGAGGCGGACGTAACCGTCGCGAGACGGGCTGTCTAGCCAGGCGGAAGTTTGTCTCATGCTGCGACTGTAGCAGTCGAACGCCGCCGTGAGACCTGCTAACTATGACAGCTTTGTGTTGTAAGTACGTGTTGTGTGTTGCGCGGGGAAATGATGGAGCCGTCAGGCTGGAATGAGAGCTATGAGCAGTTGCGCGAAGCGAAAGACGAGCGCCAACTCTTCGAGAGAATCGCGGGCGTCGCCAGGAAACTGGGCTTCGAGTACTGCTGCTACGGAATCCGGGTCCCGCTGCCCGTGTCGAACCCTGCCGTGGCGATATTCGATACCTACCCGGCCGGGTGGATGAAGCACTATCAGGATAGTCATTTCATCGAGGTGGACCCGACCGTGCGCGAAGGGATGAATAGCGCAGGACTCATCCTATGGCCAGAGGCCACCTCGAACGCACCGCGACTGTGGACGGACGCGCGCGACTTCGGTTTGCGTGTCGGGGTCGCACATTCGAGCTGGGCCGCGCACGGCGTCTACGGGCTGCTGACGATGGCGCGCTCCGCCGAACCGCTCAAGGGCCCTGAGATAGACCAGCTGACGTTGAGAGCGAACTGGCTCGCCAATCTTTCGCATGCGCTGATGAGCGAGTTTCTCGTGCCGAAGCTCGCGCCCGAGGCGCTCGTCGAGCTCACCCCTCGCGAATCGGAAGTGCTGCGTTGGACGGGCGAAGGCAAAACGGCGTGCGAAATCGGGAAAATCCTCAGCATCTCCGAGCGCACGGTGAACTTTCACGTCAACAACGTGCTGCTGAAGCTCAATGCGACCAACAAGGTGCAAGCCGTCGTCAAGGCGATCGCGATGGGGCTGATCGCGTCCGCCTGACGAAGGTTCGGGTCACTCAGCGACGTTCCGGAAAGTCTTCGTCCCAGTACTCGCCGGGCAGACGCACCGGTGCATCGCCGCGCTCGGCCTCTCGACGACGCAGCTCGACGCGGCGAATCTTGCCGGAAATCGTCTTCGGCAATTCATAAAGCTCGATGCGGCGGATTCGCTTGTACGGTGCGAGCCGCTCGCGCGAGAAACGAAAGACGCTTTCCACGAGCTCCGGGCCGTAAGTGAAGCCGTGCCGCAGCATAACGTAGGCTTTCGGCACCGATAGTCTCACTGGATCGGGGCTCGGCACGACGGCCGCTTCGGCGATTGCCTCATGTTCGATGAGGACGCTTTCGAGCTCGAATGGGCTCAACCGGTAGTCAGACGACTTGAAAACATCGTCGGCCCGGCCGACATAGACGTAATAGCCATCGTCGCGCCGCATGCCGATATCGGAGGTTCGGTAGAGCGCGTCGCGCATGACGTGACGCGTGGCGTCGGCGTTGTTTGCATAGCCCGCCATCAGGCCGAGCGGCGCGCCTGCGTCGCGCCCGCCGGACGCGTCGAGCATCAGCGCGATCTCTCCTTCGTCCGCGGGCTTGCCGTCGGGATCGATGAGCGTGACGCGATAGCCGGGCATCGGTTTTCCCATCGAGCCGGGCACGATCGGCTGGCCGGGCGGGTTGCCGATCACGCAGGTCGTCTCTGTCTGGCCATAACCGTCGCGGATCGCGACTTGCCAGGCGTTCTTGACGCGCTCGATGATCTCGGGATTGAGCGGCTCGCCCGCGCTGGCGATTTCGCGCAACTCGACGTCGTAGCTCGCAAGCGGCTCCTGTACCAGCATGCGCCAGACGGTGGGCGGCGCGCACATCGTCGTGACACGGTGGCTCACGACGGCCTCGAGTGCCTGCCGAGCGTCGAATCGCGCGAAGTTGAGCACGAAGATGCAGGCCCCGGCGTTCCACGGCGCGAAAAAGCAGCTCCATGCGTGCTTCGCCCAGCCCGACGAGCTGATGTTCCAATGGATGTCGCCGGGCTGCAGGCCGAGCCAGTACATCGTCGAGAGGTGTCCGACCGGATAGCTTTGATGCGTATGCGCAACGAGTTTCGGTTTCGACGTCGTCCCGGACGTGAAGTAGAGCAACAACGGATCTTTAGCGTTGGTCGTGCCGTCCGGCTCGAATTCGGCCGGCGCATCGTAGCCGTCGCTGAAATCGAGCCAGCCTTTGGGGCAGCCTGCCGCAGCGGAGTCGCCGGAGCCGACCGCGATCTTCACGAGTGCGGCGTCGAGTCCATCGAACTTGGCCTGCTCGCCGGCATCGGCGATCGCGAATCGCGGCTCGGCCGTCCGCACGCGTTCGCGCACGTCGCCAGCCGTCAACTGCATCGCCGCCGGCAACAGGACGGCGCCGAGCTTCATCGCGGCGAGCATGGTGTCCCACAGTTCGACGCGGTTGGGCAACATCAGGAAGACGCGGTCGCCGCGACGCACGCCGAGGCCGCGCAGGTAGTTGGCGATTCGCGACGAACGCTCGGACATCTGAGCGAACGAAAACTTCTGATTCTGGCCGCTGCCGGCAACGATCCATAGCGCGGGCGCGTCGTTGCCGCGCGCCATGACGTCGAAGTAGTCGAGCGCCCAATTGAACGCGTCGAGTTCCGGCCATGCGAACTCCCGATAAGCGCGCTCGTAGTCCATGCGGTACCGCAGCAAAAGGTCGCGTGCGGCCAGAAAGCGTGCCGAGCCTGTCATCCTCGTCTCCTATTTGTCTCTGTCTTCGTCAGTCGCGCGTGGCTGCGCTTCTTAGTTATAGCTGTCGACGAGAAAGACGAGGGGGTCGTCGGATCAGCTCACGCCGAGTCCGCGCAGGACGGCGGTGCCGTCCGGAGTCAGTTGGAAGCGGGCCGCGCCGTCGGCCGTGCCGACCTGCTCGATCAATCCGGCTTCCTGCAGCATCGGAATTTCAGGCTTCGCCGACACATCGATCGGCGAGTGCAGCAACAGCAAGAGCGTCGCGATCTCGTGATGGCTGAGAATGCGGCGCAAGATGGTGCGCGGCTTCACAGAGACGGTCGTCGACATGGCTTGTTCGTTCGTGTTCGGCATGAGGGCGGCTCTCCATCCTCGGAATGAGTCTCGGAATTCGTCCGACGATGGTGCGCAAGCTGACTTAAGCGATTCTTAAAACGTTCGGCGTATAAGCAGGGTCCATCGTGTACGTCTTTCCGCTTAACCCCATGAAATACAAGGCGTTTCATCGGTCTTCGCTTGCCTTGGCGTAACACGCTGTTGCATCTTTTTTGGGTCGCTGGACAGTAGCAACTGTATTGCGGCAGTTCCGTGTCGCAGAGCTGGGAGCTATCTCGGGGCCTTTCGCATGTACTCGCGACGCCGTCACTTCACTGCAACGGCCTGGACGTTTCCGGCCCGGCATATCGGTGCGGCAAGCGCGAGTTGGCTCGAGCGCCGCGTGCCATAACGCAGGCCGTCCATGAACGCATCGATACCTGCTTTTGCGGTGGAGAACATCTTGGAGACGCCCGAGATGAAGGCCGTCGTCGGCGTGACGATTTCGACGTTCTGCATCATCCCCGCGTCCTCGTGATCAAGGATATGGCAATGCATGACGAATTCGCCAGTGAAGTCCTCGTAGTGCGTGCGCATGACGACCGTATACCCAGCCTTCACAAAGATCGTGTCCAGGAAGACATTGCGCAGGGCGCAATATTGCTGATCACCGGTGGCAAGTTCCTCGGTCGTGCAATTGCCGCTCGCGTCGAAGATCGTGACGCCACGCGGATTGAGGATGTCGACGATCTCAAACGGATTGACGTGGATGTGAAACACATGGCCGCCCGCGCCGGCCTTCAGACGCCATTCGTCCGTCGTGCCGAGCGTCGCTGTGTAGTCGATGCGTGCGGGGTCATAGGTCTGCCCGTTCATCATGAAGCGCAACGCACCGTTCGAGAAGCCGACGTCGAGCAGTATCGATACCTGCTTGTTGACCGGCCCGATCAGCGGTTTTTCCGGTGCGAAGACGTGCGTGTCGAGCGAGCGCAGGTCCGCAAGAACGTCGGGGGGCAGATCGCGATTGGCGTCGACGAGGCGGTTTCGGACATATTGCCAGTACTTCGAATGCCCGAGGCCGTCGGGCGCGTACGCCGGGACGTTCGTGCCGGGGCCGACGCGCACGAAGGCAAGCAAGCGCCGGTCTTTCACGTTCCCCGCGCCAGGCCGGAAGTCGATTGTCGTAGCGGCGTCGGCTCCTTCGTCGAGCACGCAGTAGAGGCCGGGCGCAGGAAATGCCATGAGCACGTCCCTGCGATAGCCCGGGTTCAGCGTCTCGACGTCTTTCTCGACCATGGCGTTGCGCGTCAAGCCGTCATCGGCGATTTCGACTTGCTTTACCACTTCGCCACTGCAGAGTTGATCGAGCGTGGTCACTCTTTCTGCACGGCTGCGTCGGCTGGCCAAAAGCGCGCTGGCGGCATCCGCTGCCGCGTCGACGTCTTGCGCGCTCAGGGCGATGCTGTCTGCGCGGCCGAGCGCCGCGAAATTCGCCCGCACGACTTTCAAGTTGATCGTGTCGCGATTGCCCCCATGCACGAGGCGCCAACGCTGGATCTCACCCGCCGGCAAAAAGCCGCGTACGGAGGGAAAGTACGGCTGCACTACGCCGTTGATCTGTGTGTAGCGTCCGGAAATAGCCCAGCTGGAATTGAATTGTCCGGTGTGACCCGGGCGCGGATCGGCGAGATTGGTCAACTGGTGCGTGTAGTTTCGCAACTCACCGACGGTGCCGCGCGGGCAGACCCATTCGTAGGTGACGGGATCGGCGAGCGGCGCCTCGGCGTTCGCGTCGGCAAAGCAGCCGTATTCGATCTGTTGGAACAGAAAGACGTGTTCGGGAAATGGCTTCCCAGAACGGGCATCGTGAAGGATCGTATCGATATCGGCGATTCCGCCGTTAGCCTCTCGACGAGCGGCGGTACGGTGACCGCGGACGATCAGCACGCCTTCCATGCCGCTTGCGACGTCGATGGCCGTCGAGCCATGGCGGTGCGAGTGGTACCAGAACGTGCCTGCCGGATGATTGCGCGGGATCGGATAGGTGTAGTTGGCCGAATCGCCCGGCGGCACACTGACGAATACGTTGTCGCTGCTCCCCGATGGCGATACGTGCATGCCGTGCATGTGAACGTTCACCGTGTTGAAGCAATGCGGCGTGTCGTGCGCGGCATCGGGCGGACACGTGTCGGCCGATTCGGGCGGCAACGCGTTGTTGAGCCGCAGCTTGAGCGTCTGCCCCGGCCCGACGCTGATTGTGGGCCCCATTGGGCAACCATTGTAGGCCCGCAGCTTGACCTGATCGTAGGCGTCCGTCGATGGGTTATAGATGCGATATGACGAGTAGCCGACGTCAAGCGTGACTGGACGTGAACTGTCGAAGACGTAGGCGGCGCCGCCGCATGGCCCGCGCGTGCCGAGTTGCTGGGCACCGCGCTGGAACGCGTGCGCGACACCTGGCGAGTCGACGGCGGTGGTGTCGTCCAGATCGATGAACGAACGTGCTGAGTCGGGCGCCCCGGATGACAGCGTGCTAAAAGATAACGCCGCGCAAGCTGCGACCGCGGCAATCAACCGAACGAACCGCATGATTAGACCTGCTTAGCCATTGACTGTTTTAGCTTTGCTCGACCGGCGCACCGCAGTTGCCGCCGATTGCTCGACGGAAAGCATACTGATTAAACGGTCGAAAACAACTAAAACGATCGGCTTGTCCGAAACTGGCGGTTCTACTGTTTGCGTAAGGCGTTGTGATAGATCTCTCGTGCCTTTCGAGAGATGTCGGTCTAGCGTGGCGAATGAGAAGCGAACCTTGCGTGGGCTCCCGCTTTCATCCGCGCGTTACATGACTCGGAGCCGGCCGCGCCGAGCGCGACGTCGATTCGGCGGCGAGCAGCGACCGGGCGCGCTCCTCGAGCTCGAGCAGCGAGCAATAGCCGTCTCGGGCCACGCCGGCGGGCGGTGCGGCACGATACCCATCATTGAAGATCTCGAGCGAGAGCGGGCCCGAATAGCCCGATTCGATCACACGGGCCGTAAAGCCGACCATGTCGAAATCGCCCTGCCCAGGAAAGCACCGGTGATGCCGGCTCCATTCGAGCACGTCGAGCGCGAGGTTCGGGGCGTCGGCGAGCTGGACGAAAGCGATTCGATCGCCGGGAATCGAAGCGATGTCGTCGGCGGAGTCGCCGCGCGAAAAGGTGTGGAAACTATCGAGGGCGAGCCCCAAGTTCGCGTCACCGACGGCTTGCACGATGCGCCAGGCATGGCCGTGACGGTTGACGTGGCGGCCCCAGGCGAGCGCTTCATAGCCCACCACGATACCGGAGGCCCGTGCCGCGCGCGCGAGGGTGCCGAGTTGATCGACGATGAGCGAATCGTCGCCTATCGCATCGCTCGACACATTGCTGCAAAGGAGCAAGCGGTCGATGCCCAGCTCATGCATGACGTCGAACGTACGCTGCGCACGCTCGAGATTGTGAGCGAGGCGCTCGGCGCTGACGCCCTCGAAATCGCGAAACGGCTGATAAAGCACGAGCTCGAGGCCGAGATCCGCCGCGATGCGCCGGACGTCGGCCGGGGACTCCTTCGCTGAGCGCAGATCGTCGTCGAATATTTCGGCGCCGTCAAACCCGGCTTGCCGGATCGCATTCAGCTTCTCGACGAGCGTGCCGCTGACGGACACCGTGGCGATCGAACGTTTCATGAAGATACTCCGAGAGGGGCGGTCACGTCGCTCGTCACCAAGTGGCGAGCCAAGCAAGAATGTACGAGTTGATTACATGACAACGGGGCGCCGATCCCAATGTCGGCTGGAAGATTGTAGCCGATTCTACGGACTAACTAGATGGTACAAATTCGTATAAACCCCAAACGACAAACGAGCGGGAATGCGCGAAACTCAGTCCCGATCGCTGCACGCCGTGTGCCTCGATGTCGCCGTCGGGGTGACGCGTGCGATCAGCGAACGATGATCATGGCTTCTGGAGCTTCATGTGCATAAAACATTCGAGCGCTCGTTTCTAGTTGGGTTGATCGGTGGGGGCATCGGCGGATCGTTGTCCCCCGCGATGCATGAAGAGGAGGCACGGCAACTGGGCATCGGGTATGTGTATCGCCGCGTCGACCTCGAAACGCTTTGGCGCGATGCGCCGACGCTGCCCAAGCTGCTGGCCGCGGCGGAGTGGATGGGCTTCGACGGCCTCAATATCACGCATCCGTGCAAGCAAGCCGTCATCCCGCTGCTCGACGAGTTGTCCGACGACGCGCGTGCGCTCGGTGCCGTCAATACGGTGCAGCTCAAGGATGGGCGGCGGATCGGACATAACACGGACTGGTCAGGATTCAAGCGCGCGTTCGAGCGCGGCTTGCCGGACGCCGAGCTCGGGCGGGTCGTCCAGCTTGGCGCGGGCGGTGCCGGCGCCGCAGTCGCCCACGCCGCGTTGACGATGGGTGCCCGCGAACTGACGCTTTTCGATGTCGACCCCGCACGAGCACAATCGCTGGCCGCTGCGTTGCAGGCACGCTTTGCGTCGGCCCGTGTCAGCGCGGGCGACGGTTCCCCGCAGGCGTTGTCCGACGCGCTCGCCGCGGCGGACGGCCTCATTCATGCAACGCCGACTGGAATGGCCAAGCACCCGGGCCTGCCGCTGCCGGCCGAGTTGTTGCACCAGCGCCTTTGGGTGGCCGACGTCGTCTATTTTCCGATCGAGACGGAGTTGCTGAAAGCGGCCCGGGCGCGCGGTTGCCGCACGCTCGACGGCGGCGGCATGGCCGTCTATCAGGCAGCCGGGGCATTCGAGTTGTTTACGGGGATCGCGCCCGACGCCGAGCGCATGTACACGCACTTTCAGACGCTCGTGCGTTGAGCATGCGCTTTCGACTTTCGACGATAAGAGAAGAGTGGACAGATTAGGAGACAAGTGATGCAAAAGCCCATTTCGTCAGGACTGCCAAACGAGGGGTACGCCTCGGCGGGCGCCGCTGCCGGCGCGATGCGCCGATCGTCGGCGCGCTATCGGATTCTCGCGCTGCTCGCGATCGGCACGATGATCAACTATCTGGACCGGACGGTTCTCGGCATCGCCGCGCCGCAGCTGACGAAAGAGCTCGGCATCGGCGCGGCCGTGATGGGCATCGTCTTCTCGGCGTTTTCGTGGACCTATGCCGCTGCCCAGATTCCAGGCGGTCTGTTTCTCGACCGCTTCGGCAGCAAGCTGACCTACTACCTCGCGATGACGTTCTGGTCGCTTTGCACGCTGGCTCAAGGGCTCGTGCATGGCGTCGGCGCGCTGCTCGCGTTCCGGTTCGGGCTCGGCGTATCCGAATCCCCGTGTTTCCCGACGAACAGCCGTGTCGTCGCGACCTGGTTCCCGCAGCGCGAGCGCGCGCTCGCAACGGGCACTTATACCGTCGGCGAATACATCGGGCTCGCGTTTTTCAGCCCCGTGCTGTTCGCCCTGATGGGGGCGTATGGGTGGCGCACGTTGTTTTTCGTCGTCGGCATCGCGGGTGTCGTGTTCGCCGCCGTCTGGTGGTGGCTCTATCGTGAGCCGCATGAGCATCCGCGCGCCAACCAGGCGGAACTCGAATACATCGAGGCGGGCGGCGGCCTGACGCGCCACGATAGCGGTGCGGCGGCCAAGGGTGCCAATCGCTTTTCGTGGCGAACGGTCGGGCGGTTGCTCAAGCAACGTCAACTGGCGGGCATCTGTCTCGGCCAGTTCGCCGGCAACTCGACGCTCGTGTTCTTTCTGACCTGGTTCCCGACCTACCTGGCTACCGAGCGGCACATGGGCTGGCTCAAGATCGGATTTTTCGCGATCCTACCGTTTATCGCGGCGTCGGTCGGTGTGATGTTCGGCGGCTGGCTTTCCGATTCGCTGCTTCGCCGCGGCAAATCGGCCAACGTTGCGCGCAAGCTGCCGATCATCGCGGGGCTGCTGCTCGCGTCGACGATCGTGCTCGCGAACTACGTGAAGAGCGATACGGTCGTGATCGCAATCATGTCGCTCGCCTTCTTTGCGCAGGGCATGGCCGCGCTCGGGTGGACGCTCGTTTCCGATATCGCACCGGAAGGTCTGCTCGGACTGACGGGCGGCATCTTCAACTTCGCGGCGAATCTCGCGGGCATCGTGACGCCGCTCGTGGTCGGCTTCGTCGTCGCCGCGACCGGATCGTTCGTCGGCGCGCTGATCTTCATCGGCGTCGTTGCGCTGATTGGCGCGCTCGCCTACATATTCGTCGTGGGTGACATCAAGCGCATCAGGCTCGAGTCATGAAGATCCGAAACTGACGGGAGAACACAAAACGGCGCCATTTTGAACTGGCGCCGTTTTTGTTTCTAAGGCTTGGAAACGAAGCGCAACACGGCGTCCACGATCATCTCGCGATGGCGGCTGCGCAGACGCGCATGCGACGGGTCACGGCCGAACGCCGCGCCGAACGTGTAGCGGTTCGAGATGCGGTGAAAGCAAAAAGAGCTGATCAGCAGATGCAGATCGATCGCATCGATATCGGTGCGAAACGCGCCTGCTGCGACGCCGCGCGCAAGCAAGTCTTCGATCGTGGTGACGATGCTGACATTGCGGCTCTTGAAAGCCTTCAGCTGTGCAATGTACTTCGCGCTGTGAACGTTCTCGATCGCGATGAGGCGTACGAAGTCGCGGTGCTTGTCGTGGTAGTCGAACGTGAACTCGACGAGCCGGCGCATCCCTTCGACTGGCTCGAGCTCCTCGATATTGAGCGCCTGCTCGAGCGTCCGAATATCGCCGTACACCTTTTCGAGCACGGCCTCGTAAAGCCCCTCCTTGCTCTCGAAGTAGTAGTAGAGCATCCGCTTCGTCGTGTTCGTGCGCTCGGCGATTGCATCGACGCGCGCGCCGGCGAGTCCCATCGCCGAGAACTCCTGCGTCGCGACGTCGAGGATGTTGCGCTTCGTTTCTTCGGGATCGTATTTGCGCCGGGCTTCAGAGGGGAGGTCGTTGCCGTCGGGCAGGGCTGCCTTTGGTGATGCCTTCTTCATTTCAGGGCGTGTGCGGCTATGACGGGGCATTCTAGCATGGGGTTCTATCACGCCGATGTTGAACGCCAGCTTTGGCGTGCGTCGCGCCGCACTGCCTCTCATCGCGGCAAGCGCGCATGCTCGAGCGCCTGCAGATTTCCTTCGCCGAACCCGTGGTGCCCGCGCCGCTCGACGATTTCGAAGAAGGTTTCCGTCGGCGCGCGCTTCACGAATGTCTGCAGAAACAAGCGCGGCGTACCGTCAGCCTCGATCTCTCCGTCGACGAGGATGTTGCGGCGTCGCAGCGCTTCGATATCGAGCCCATGCCCCGGCAAACGCTCGTCGATCTCGTCGTAATAGCGCGCCGGGGGGCTCAGGAACTCCAGTCCGTTCGCTCTTAGCGCGTCGACACACGCGATGATGTCGCGACTCGCGAGCGCGATATGCTGGACGCCCTCGCCGGGATGGTCGGGCAGATATTCGTGAAGCAGCCGCGTGCGCGGCGTGCCCTCTTCGTAGAGCGGAATTGTGATGCCGCCGCAAGGCGATTGAACGACGCGGGAATCGGCTGACAGGTGCCAGTCCGCATGCAACGTGCGAATTTCGCGAAAGCCCAGCAGCTCTTGGTAGAAATCGAGCCATTCGCCGATGCGGCCGGCACCGACCATTTGCGTGAAGTGGTCGACTTCCGTCAAGCCGACGCCGCCCCTCGTCTCGGCGCCGGTTGGCGGCGCTCCGATGGGGCGGAAGTCGACATCGAAGATCGTCTCGTCTCCCGTCGCGCCGCCGCGACCACGCCAGCGATCGACGAAATAGATGTGCGAGTTGCCAATGCCTTGGATGGCCGGTATGACGAGCTCCGATTGACCGACTCGTTCGCCCTCGAACGCCCAGGCACCGAGCTCCGTCGTTCGTTCGAACGCGCGTTGCGCATTGTCGACGCGAATGCCGATCGCGCAGATTCCGACGCCGTATTCCTCGGCGTAGCGCGACGCGAACGAATCGGGTTCCGCGTTGATGAGGAAGTTCATGTTCCCCTGGCGGTAGAGGGTGACGGCCTTGCTGACGTGACGTGCCGCCGCGTGAAAGCCGAGCTGCTCGAAGCGGCGCGCGAGGGCGTCGGGGGAGGGTGCGGCGAACTCCACGAATTCGAGTCCGGCGGTGCCGAGCGGATTGGCGTTCGCATCGGCGTCGGCGCTGGACGATGCTGCATTCGAAAAGTCGTCGATCATCATGCCTCCCATCGCCTTGGGCGAGCGGTCAGCGAACAAACGTGAGCATGCGGGCCGTTCATGAGTCTCTCTCCCGGAGCGGGCGGGCGGTCATACACCGCGTCGCCCGGCGTGTCGATTTACCTTACCGATGCGCATTCGAAGCGCTTGGGCGCGATTTTAACCGTTCAGTACATCGTTGCGAGCCACGGTGTTGCGCATACGTCAGTCCTTGAAGCTTCCCATCCGTTAGTGCTAACCCCGAGAGCGTTCGATTAACGCACGTGGATGTGCGATCTTCGGTCCAGGTGGTCGAGCGATTCATTGTGCTAAAGTCGCGGGCCGCTTATTCTCCGAGCAACCGTCGCGGGGCGAACCAATCGTAACCGATCCGCTCCGAAAGACCAGGGATGCGGACCGCGCTTTTCGCCGTCGCCGCTTTCAACGACGGCCACTCGAACAATCCGGAGACGCCTCATGATTCCAGCTGCACCAACCGCCGGCAAGTCCGGCGCCGTCGCGCCGAGTCGCGCCCGCAAGGCCGCGCTCGGTAGCTTTATCGGTGCGGTCGTCGATTGGTACGACTTTCTCTTGTACGGCATCGTCGCCGCGCTAGTCTTCAACTCCGCGTTCTTCCCGAGCGTCGGCCCGGCGATGGGCGTTCTCGCGGCTTTCGCGACGTTCGGCGTGGGCTTCCTTTTCCGGCCGCTCGGCGGCATTGTCTTCGGGCACTTCGGCGATCGCCTCGGCCGCAAGCGGATGCTCGTCTTGACGGTCATGCTGATGGGGCTCTCGACGGCATTGATCGGCGCGTTGCCGACGTTCGCCAGCATCGGCTGGTGGGCGCCCGTCATGCTCGTCACGCTGCGCGCGATTCAGGGCTTCGCGGTCGGCGGGGAGTGGGGCGGCGCGGCGCTGATGGCGTGCGAGAGCGCCCCGAGCGGGAAAAAGGCCTTCTACAGCAGCGGCGTGCAGGTCGGCTACGGCGTCGGGCTCGTTTTGTCGACGGGTATTGTCTCGCTCATCAGCCAATCGATGGACAACGCCGCGTTCAAGGCGTGGGGCTGGCGTCTGCCGTTCCTCTTCAGTGTCGTGCTCGTCGCCATTGGGCTCTGGATTCGCTCGAGTATGCAGGAGTCCGAAGAATTCGTGCAAAAGGTGGAGCGTGAGCACAAGAAGGTGCGCCTGCCTGTGCTTGAAGCGCTGCGCAGCCATCCCGGCGCGTTCGTGCTGATCATCGCGTTGCGCCTTGCCGAGTTGTTTACGATGTACATCGTGACGACGTTTGCGCTCAGCTATTCGACGACCAAGCTTGGATTGCCGCGTGAGCTGTTTCTTCATATCGGCTTCATCGTCGGTGCGGTCAGTTGCTTGACGATTCCCTGCTTCGCCTGGCTCGCCGATCGACTCGGGCGTCGCCGCGTCTATCTGACGGGCGCGCTGATCGGGGTGCTTGCGGCGGTGCCGTTTTTCCTCGCGCTCGAATCGCGCGCGACGCTGCCGATCATCGTCTTTGCCGTGCTGCTCGCGAATTTTTCGCACGACATGGTCGTGAGCGTCCAGCAGCCGATGTTCACCGAATTCTTCGGCGCGTCGTACCGTTATAGCGGCGCAGGCGTCGGCTACCAGGTCGCGAGCGTCGTCGGCGGCGGGTTCACGCCGTTCATCGCGGCTGCGCTGGCTACCTTCGCGGGCGGCTCGTGGCATCCGGTTGCCGCGTACTTGATGGGGGGCTGCCTGATTTCGCTGCTGGTCGCCTGGTTCATGAAGAGGGGCGTGGAGTAAGGTTTCCCGCATGAAGCGGAACGAGACGCTCGACCGGCGCGATTGGATCGCCGGACTGGAAAAGGGCCTCGCCATTCTGGAGGCATTCGACGATAAGCATCCGCGCATGACGGCGACTGAAGCGGGTGCGCGGACAGGCTTGTCGCGAACGGCCGCGCGTCGCTATCTGCTGACGCTCGAGCACCTTGGCTACGTTTATACCGACGGCAAGCTCTATGGGTTGACGCCGCGCGTGCTGAGAGTCGGCTGGTCCTACTTCGATTCCGCGAGGCTGCCGCGCCTCGTGCAGCCTTACCTGCAGCAATTGAGCGCGACGCTCAAAGAATCGGTCTATGTCAGCGTGCTCGACGAGTGGGAGCTCGTCTTCATCGCGCGAAACGGCGCATCGCGCGTGATGACGACCGGATTCGTACTCGGCGCGCGCGTGCCGGCGCCGCTCGCGTCGCCCGGCGTCGTCCTGCTCGCGCACAAGCCCGATCAGGATGCGGTACTCGCTTGGCTGAACGCCACCGAGCTCGCGCAGTTCACCCCCTATACGTTGACGAACAGGTCGCATTTGCGAGAGACGATTCGCCGCGCGCGGCTCGATGGGTTTGCCGTCCTCGAGCAGCAACTGCAAGTCGGCGTGCGCGGGATCGCGGTGCCGCTCAAGAATAGGCAAGGGGAAGTCGTCGCCGCGCTCAGCACTAACATGCCAATCGGGAAAGAGACGACGGAAGCGGCCTCGCAGCGCGTCCTCCCGTACTTGCAGGAGACCGCGCTGGCGATGATGAATGTGTTGTAGTCGCCGCCGAGCACCGCTAACGGATTCGGAGCCGTCTGATAGACCTCGACTTGGAGGTTTGTTGTACTCACGCCGGTCTACGGCATTTCGTCCATGGGGGTCTGGGCCGGGTGCCGCGACCTTTCCCTAGGAGGCCGGCCATGCAAACCCCATCCACGATCTTTCCCGACGTTCCAGCTCGATCGTTACCCGTCCGCTCCATCTTGAGACAGCGGCGCCGCGGTCGACGATCGCGGCCTGCTCGATGGCTTTGCAGAAACCTACCAGCCGTGATAAATTCCGTCACGTCTGAGGTGAAGATCCGGGATGAGCGCCACGTCATTGCCAGGCGACGCGGAAACGGCGAATTGCGGCGCGAGGTCTGGGCCGACGAAAGCGGCTGTATAACCCGTTACAACCTCGCTTACATTAACCACGAACTTTATCAAGGTGACAATGGTCGCGTGATCGGCTACGACAACGCGCATGGCTACCACCACCGACACTATTACGGCCGAATTGAACCTGTCGACTTCGTCAGCTTCGAGGATGTCGAGGCTCAGTTCGCGCGCGACTGGACTGCATTGCGGAGTAAACGATGAGCAAAACACAGATTGGAACCGGCACCGAGGCGGAGTTCTTCGCGCGGGGTAAGCGTCTCGCACGGCAGGCTGATCGCGGCGAGCGGCTCGTCGAAACGCACATCGTCACATTCGAGGACCCGGCCGAGGTGGCTCAGTTGCTCACACAGGCGCGCATCGGCGTCTTTCGCGCGATAAAGTCGGAGCCAGCCTCGATTACCGGCCTCGCGGCGCGCCTGCATCGCGATCGCAGCGCGGTGAAGCGCGACATCGACGCGCTGCAGGCTGCAGGGCTCGTGTTGGTCGAGACTGCGGCGAATCCCGGTCACGGGACGCAAAAAGTCGTACGTGCCGTTGCTTCACGCGTCGATCTCCATGTGCTGATTGACTGATCGTTTGGAACTGTTGCCGTCGTCGATCAAAGCGCTTCGCGCACGGCACGCAGAAACTGCTGGGTTCTTTCGTGCTTGGGCGCCGAGAAAAATTCCTGCGGCGGCCCTTGCTCGATGATCTTCCCTTGCGAGAAAAAGCAGACGCGATCGGCGAAATCCCTCGCAAAGCCCATCTGGTGGGTGACCATCAGCATCGTCAAATTGTGTTCCTCGCCGAGCCGCCGAATCACGTTGAGCACTTCGCCGCACAATTCAGGATCGAGCGCGGACGTCACTTCGTCGAAAAGCATGACCTTCGGACGCATCGCCAGCGCGCGCGCAATCGCCACGCGCTGCTGCTGTCCGCCGGATAGCTGCGAAGGGTAGTGGCCACATTTATCGGCCAGACCGACGAGCGAAAGCAAATCCTTCGCGCGCTCGGTCGCTTCCTTGCGCGACATGCCGAGCACGTGCATCGGCGCCTCGATCGTATTATCGAGCGCCGTCATATGCGGAAAGAGGTTGAAGCTCTGGAACACCATGCCGATCTTGCTGCGCACTTCGCGCAAGTGCTTCGGTGACGCGGGCACGAGCGCGCCGTTGCGCCGCATGTGCGTGAGCGGTTCGCCGTCGACCTCGATCATCCCGCTCGTCAGCGGGTCGAGCGTCATCAGCACGCGCAGCAATGTGGACTTCCCCGAGCCGCTTGGCCCGATGATCGCGACTTTCTCGTTGCGGGCGACTTCGAAGTCGAGCTCGTCGAGGACCGTTAGTGAGCCGTATCGCTTGGTCACATGTGAAAAGCGAACCATCGGCGTCGAAGCGCCATCGACACCCCGCGGTTCGGTCTTTTCAGTTGCGCCGCTTTCGTCACGCCGGGCGAGGGCCCGCTCGTCGTCTCGCTTCATCTCTTGCTCCGTCACTGGGGTGGCTAAAGTTGCGGGGGCCGCGCGTTCCGCGTCGACCGGCGCATTTGCGGATGTTTTCATGGCAGTCTCACCGCGTGCTCGACGCGCCGCACGAGTGCCGCGAAGCTCACGCTGATGATGAGGAAGAAGATTCCGGCGAGCGTGATGGGCTCCAAGTATCGGAAGGTCTCCGAGCCGATGTTCTTCGCCTGCTGCATCAGTTCGACGACGGTGATCGCCGATAGCACCGGCGTGTCCTTGAACATGGCGACGAGATAATTCCCGAGCGCTGGAATGACCGGGCGGATGGCCTGCGGCAGCACGACGTCGCGATAGGTGCGCCAGGGCGAGAGCGACAGCGCGCAGGCCGCCTCCCATTGCCCGCGATGAACGCCGTTGAGCCCGGCCCGATAGACTTCCGACGTATAACACGCGTAGTGGAGCGCAATGCCGACCGTGCCGGCCGTGAGCGCCGACATCGTCAGCCCGTAGACGGGCAGCACGTAAAACAACACGTAGACCTGAATCAAGAGCGGCGTGCTGCGAATGAACTCGACGACAAACCCCACGGTGTGCGAGATCGCCTTGATATGGCTGCGACGCAGGATGGCGAAGACGAGGCCCAGCACGAGCGCGATGGCGAAGCCGACGACCGTGATCAGTATCGTATAGATCGACGCGTGCAACAGCGCCGGCAGGATGCGCTCGGCATAGCCGAGATCGAAAAGGCGACTCGAGCCGTTCATTTTGTTGCTCCGCGGGCGACCCCGTAACCATGGCTGACGCGCCGCTCGAAATGGCGCATGACTGTGGCGAGCAGTTGCGCCAACACGAAGTAGATGACGAGCGTCAGCGCGAAGATTTTCGCTGTTTCGAACGTGGCTTCGTCGAGCTGACGCGCGCGAAACGATAGATCGGACAATGTGATCAGCGAGACGAGCGACGTCCCCTTCAGCAGCTCGATCATCAGGTTCGTGGCCGGCGGCAGCGCGTTGATCATCGCCTGCGGCAGGATGATGCGCCGCAGTCGCGTAAGCGGCGAGATGTTGAGCGCGACGGCGGCTTCGAACTGCCCGCCGGGCACCGACCGCAACGCGCCGCGCAGAATCTCGGAGCCGTAGGCACCGTAATGGAGGCCGAGGCCGACGATGGCCACGGTAAACGGCGTCATGCTGAGGTTGAACGGCGGCAGCGGCAGCACGAAGAAGAACCAGAACAATTGCACGAGCAGCGACGTACCGCGAAAAACTTCGACGTAGACGTTGCCGATCCAGCGTAACGGCCGCCACGGCGCGGCTTTCAACGCGGTCGCGATGAAGGCCATCGCGATGGCGAGCAGTGTGCTCAGCGCGGCGATCTCGACGGTGACGAGTGTGCCGCGCATCAACAGAGGAAGCAGTTCGGTCATAGCCTTTCCTGAAATCCAGAGGCTCGCGCCGCGGGCCGGTCCCGGCCCGCGGCGGCGATTACTTGCCGCTACAGATCTCGGCCGCGGTCTTGTTGGTCAGATTCGACTTGTCGAAGCCGAACGGCGCGACCGTTTGCAGATGATCGGGCGTCCCGAGCCACGAATGCAGCACCTTGTCGACCGCCTCGCGCAGATCGGTGTCTTCCTGGCGGAAAGCGAGCGCGCCATAGCCTGTGTGCTTCGGATCATCCTTGAAGGCTTCGACCGCTTCCACTTGCGCCGGATCCTTCTTTGCCAGCGCTTTCATCGTCAGTGCAGTACCCACGGCCGCATCGACACGCCGTGCGCGGACTGCCTGCAATTGCGCCGTGGTGTCCGGCACCTGCTGCAACTGATCCATTTTTACGCCCTCTTGCTGCGAATAACCGACTTCGGCCGTTCCCGACATGACGGCCAGCTTGGCATCGGCTTTGGCCACGTCAGAGTAACTATGAAGATTCTTGGGGTTGCCCTTTTGCACGAGCAGTGTGTCCTGGATCTGATATTGCGGATCGGCGAACGCAACCTGCTGGCAGCGCTCAGGCGTGATGTACATGCCGGCCGCGATGACATCGAAACGGCCTGCTTTCAGACCCGGAATCAGCGAACCCCACTCGGTCAGCACGGCATCGACCTTCTTGACGCCGAGCTTCGCGAAGACTTTCTTCGCGATCTCCGGTGACTCGCCGGTGACCTTGCCGTCGGGCGTCGTATAGGCAAACGGCGCCTCGTTGGCATAGCCGATCCGGACTTCGCCCGTGCGCTGAATGCGCTGCAGCGTCGTTTCGGCCGATGCGCCGGGCGTGAGCGCGAAGAACCCGGCTGCCGCGACCGCGCAGGCGATGAGGAATCCTGACAATTGGCTGAACTGAGCATTGAACTGAGAGGCTTTCATGACATTCCCGTAGGTGATGGGGTAAGTCCGTTCGGCGAATTGCGTGCGCCGGCGCTGTACGACACGGGTTCGGGCCGTGCATGTGGCCCGTTCCGGTTGGTGAACCTCCATGTCTTGAGCGCAGCATACAAAGCCATTTTTTTGATCACGATTGCTCTAGGACAATAATTCACATTGGTAATTGTGCGGACGATGGTCGGCAATGCAACGAGGAGACGAACGGTGATCGATGATTGGCGCACTGCAGTACGGGCCGTGCATGGCGTGGAATCGAAGTACAAGCGGCTCGTGAAGGCGATCGCGGGCGATATCGAAGCAGCGGTTCTGCGGCCCGGCACGCGTCTTCCGCCGCAGCGCGACGTGGCCGCCGAGCTCGAAATCAGCGTGCAGACGGTGACGAACGCGTACAAGGAACTTGAGCGTCAGGGTCTGATCCGCTGTGAGGTGGGGCGCGGAAGCTTCGTTGCACCTCGCGTCACCGAGAAAATGGCCAATTACATGCTCGATACGGCCGAGCGTTCGGTGATCGACTTCTCGATCGCGCGGATCATCCATACGCCCGAGCACGACGCCATGTGGCGCAAAGTCTGCGCCACGCTGGCTAAGATCGAGGACCAGCCGTGGATTCGCGCGTTTCGTCCCATCGCCGGCTTCGAGCATCACCGGCGCGCGGCCGTCGATTGGCTCGCACGCCTGGGGATGCCGGCGTCGGCCGATACGCTGCTCGTCACGAACGGCGCGGCGCACGGGATCTTTCTCGCGCTTGCCTCGCTCGTGCGGCCGGGCGATACGGTCGTCTGCGAAAGTCTCACGGACCATGGCGTCATCGGATCGGCGAACGTCCTCGGGTTTACGCTGAAGGGCCTCGAGATCGACGAGTTCGGCATTCATCCGGAGCACTTCGAAGAGCTTTGCGACAGCGAGCGCGTGACGGCGCTCGTCTGTACGCCGACGCTCAACAATCCGACGGTCGCGTTGATGCCGGAGTCGCGCAGGAGGGCGATCGCGCGCATCGCCGAGCGATACGGCGTGTACGTTATCGAAGACGACGTCTATGGTCCGTTGCCCGCGAAGCCGCTGCCGCCGATATCGAGCATGATTCCTGAGCTATCGTTCTATTGCACGAGCATGACGAAGTCCGTGCTCGCGGGCTTGCGCATCGGCTATCTGACGACGCCGAGGCGCCTTGCGCTGCGCACCGAGAGCACGCTGCGCGTGTCGAGCTGGATGGCGACTTCGCCGATGGCCGAGATCGCGACGCGCTGGATCGACGACGGCACGGCGGCGCGGCTCGTGCAACTGCAGCGGGAGCACCTCGCGCGGCGGCAAACGCTCGTCAAGCAGATTCTCGGGCCGTACATCGAGGGCAGTCATCCGCATGCGCTCTCCGCCTGGCTGCGTGTGCCCGAGCATTGGCAAGCCGATCATCTCGTGCGCGCGTTGCGCAAACGCGATATCGCCGTGACGTCGCCCGATCCGTTTCTCGTGCGCGGAGTCGAAAGCAGGCCGAATGCCGTACGCCTTTGCGTCGGGGCGGAAGTTAGCGACGAGGTGTTCGCGCAAGCGGTGAAGACCGTGCTCGAGGTATTCGAGCAGTACCCGCAGATTCATCCCGTCGATTGACTCCGCATGCGTGCGATTCGTTCGGATTATTCGGCAGTGCGAAGGAAATGAACTAGGACAATCGGATTCGTTTTTCAGGACATTAGACTGGGCAGCACTGAAACGCAGCAATGCCCAAACCGATTGCGCCTGACTATGTCCGCCCTTTCGCTTGCCGATGTCTATCGAGCCCGCCGCCGTCTGTACGGACGCGTCGTGCGTACGCCGCTCGTCGAATCGCCGACGCTCTCGAAGATTGCGGGGACTCGCGTTCTGCTGAAACTCGAGGCCGTACAGCCGACGGGCAGCTTCAAGATTCGCGGCGCGACGAACGCAGTGGGCGAGCTCGCCGAACGCGGTGTCGAGCGTGTCGTCACGGCGTCAACGGGTAATCACGGCCGCGCGGTTGCCTATGCCGCGCGAGCGTCCGGCATGGAGGCACTCGTCTGTCTCTCGGCGCTCGTTCCCACGAACAAGGTCGAAGCCGTGCGCGCGCTCGGTGCGCAGGTGCGCATCGTCGGCAACAGTCAGGACGATGCGGAACGTGAGGCGTTGCGTCTCGCGAGCGAAGAGGGCTACTCGTACGTGCCGCCGTTCGACGACTTGCAGGTCATCGCCGGGCAGGCCACGATCGGTCTCGAGATCGTCGAGGTGTTGCCCGACGTGGCGCAAATCATCGTGCCACTCTCAGGCGGCGGCCTTTTCTCCGGTGTCGCTTTTGCCGCAAAGCAGAGCACGCCGCGCGTGCGCATGACCGGCGTCACGATGCGGCGCGGCGCCGCCATGCACGCAAGCCTTGCGGCCGGCGAGCCGGTGCTCGTCGACGAAGTCGATACGCTGGCCGATTCGCTCGGCGGCGGCATCGGGCTCACGAACCGGTATACGTTCGCCTTGACGCGCGCGCTGATCGACGACGCATTGCTCGTCGAAGAAGACGCGATCGCGCGCGCGATCCTTCACGCCTATCGATGCGAGCGGCTCGTTATCGAAGGCGCTGCCGCAGTGGGTATCGCCGCCATGCTCGAAGGCATGGTGCCGCATGCGCGAGCGACGGGCGGTGAGGATGGGCCGATCGTGCTCGTCGTGAGCGGCGCCAACATCGACATGAACCTGCACCGGCGTCTCGCATTGCAGGCGCCGTCTTCCGATTCGCTGCTGAGAGGCGCGCCATGAATCCGATTTCCATCGTCGGCGAGGCAACGCTTCGCGAACTCGTGCCGCTCGATCTGGCGGCCATCGAATGCGTGGAAGCGGCCTTCGCCGCGCTTGCCACGGAGCCTGTCGCCATGCCGCCGATTCTGCGGCTGGACCTGCCCGGGCGTCATGGCGAGGTTGACGTGAAAACGGCTTGGCTGCCGAGGCTCGACAGCTTCGCGATCAAAGTGAGTCCCGGGTTTTTCGACAACCCCTCGCTCGGGCTGCCCAGTTTGAATGGACTCATGCTCGTGCTCTCGGCCAAGACCGGGCTGACGGAAGCGGTATTGCTCGACAACGGCTATCTGACCGCGGTGCGTACCGCGGCGGCCGGTGCGGTCGCCGCGCGCTGGCTCGGCAGACGCGACGCGCGACGCGCCGCCGTCGTCGGGGCCGGCGAGCAGGCGCGATTGCAATTGCGTGCACTTGCGCTCGTGCGCGATATCGAGGAGGTCGCGGTCTGGGCGCGCGATCGTCGGGACGCCGAAAAATTCGCTGCCGAAATGGGAGAGGTGCTGGGCGTTCGCTGCGAAGTGGCGGCGGATGTGCATCGAGCGCTCGAGCGTGCCGACATTGCCATCACGGCAACGCCTAGTCGCGAGCCGCTCGTCGACGTGGCCAATCTCCATCCGGGGCTCCACGTGACCGCGATGGGCTCGGATGCCGAACACAAGAACGAGATCGCGCCCGCCGCGATTGCCGCGGCGCGTTATGTCTGCGACCGGTTGCAGCAGACGCGCGTGCTCGGCGAGCTGCATCACGCGATTGAAGCGGGTGTCGTGACGCGCGATGCCGCGTTCGCCGAACTCGGACAAGTGATTGCGGGCCGTGCGCCGGGACGCACGAGCGCCGCCGACGTGACGATTTGCGACTTGACCGGAACAGGGGCGCAGGACACGGCGATTGCGGTGCTCGCGCTCGAGCGCGTACGCGCGGCCGGCGCTGGCGCGACGTTTCGCGAGGAATGACCTTCTGAAGTTGATCCGCGAGGAAGAGATGTCGGAACAAACCATGCAACCCCCCCCCCTGGCGCAGACCGCGGTATCGCCCGTCCGTCTGCCGTTCGAACGTGCCGAATACGATGCACGCATCGCCAAAACGCGTCGAGCGATGCAGTCGCAGGGAATCGATCTGCTGATCGTTTCGGATCCGACCAATATGGCGTGGCTCACCGGTTACGACGGATGGTCGTTTTACGTCCATCAGTGCGTGCTGCTCGCCTTGGAAGGGGAGCCAATCTGGTTCGGTCGCGGCCAGGACGCCAACGGAGCAAAGCGCACCGTCTTCATGGACCATGCACGGATCGTGGGCTATCCCGATCACTACGTCCAGTCTCGCGAGCGGCATCCGATGGACTATCTCGCGCGCGAAGTTATCGAAGGGCACAACTGGGGCAAGCTCCGGATCGGTGTCGAGCTCGACAATTACTACTTCAGCGCCGCGGCCTACGCGTCGCTCATCCGTCATCTTCCCGCCGCGACGTGGGTCGATGCGACAGGGCTCGTCAATTGGCAGCGCGCCATCAAATCGCCGCGCGAAATCGAATACATGCGGATCGCGGCGCGCATCGTCGAGAACATGCATCGGCATATCGTCGAGCGGATCGAGCCGGGCATGCGCAAAAACGATCTGGTCGCCGAAATCTACGCGGCCGGCATCGGCGGAGTGAACGAGTACGGCGGCGACTATCCGGCGATCGTGCCGCTGCTGCCGACGGGCGCCGATGCCGCCGCGCCGCATCTGACCTGGGACGATACGCCGTTCGCCGCGAACGCCGGCACGTTCTTCGAAATCGCCGGGTGCTACCGGCGCTATCACTGCCCGCAGTCGCGCACGGTTTATCTCGGCAAGCCGCCCAAGCATTTCATCGACGGCGAAAAGGCTGTCGTCGAAGGCATCGAAGCGGGACTCGCCGCCGCGAAGCCGGGAAACACCTGCGAGGACATCGCCAAGGCATTCTTCGCAGTCCTCAGCAAATTCGGCATCGAGAAGAACAGCCGTTGCGGCTACCCGATCGGCGCCAGCTATCCGCCCGACTGGGGCGAGCGCACGATGAGCCTGCGTCCCGGGGACAAAACCGTCCTCGAGCCCGGCATGACGTTCCATTTCATGCCGGGGCTCTGGCTCGACGACTGGGGGCTCGAGATCACGGAGAGCATCCTCGTCACGGAGTCGGGCGTGGAGACGTTCTGCAATACGCCGCGCCGGCTTTTCGTGAAGGAGTAAGCCGATGTTGCCATCCCCGATTCAACCGACGCTCGATTTCGAAGCTGAGGGCGAACAGCACGGTTTTCTGCGGCTCCCGCATTCGCACGACGCTTCGGCGTGGGGCGCGATCATGATTCCGATCACCGTGGTGAAACGCGGTGACGGGCCGACCGCGCTGCTCACGGGCGGCAATCACGGCGACGAGTACGAAGGGCCGATTGCTTTGTCGAAACTCGCTTCGACGCTCAAAGCGAGCGATGTGACGGGCCGCGTGATCGTCGTTCCGTTCATGAACTACCCCGCATTCCGCGCGGGCCGTCGTACGTCGCCGATCGACCAGGGCAACCTCAACCGCAGCTTTCCGGGGCGGCCCGACGGTACGGTGACTCAGAAGATCGCCGACTATTTTCAGCGCAACCTGCTGCCGCTCGCGGACTTCGTGCTCGACATCCACGCGGGAGGGCGCACGCTCGATTTCGTGCCGTTCGCCGCGATTCACAAGCTGCCCGACGTCGAGCAGCAGGCGCGCGCCGAGGCCGCGATGCGCGCATTCGGCGCGCCCTATTCGATGCGCATGCTCGAGCTCGACAGCGTTGGGCTTTTCGACACGGCGGCGGAAGAGGCCGGCAAGGTGTTCGTCACGACAGAGCTCGGCGGCGGTGGGACGGCGACGGCCGCAAGCGTTCGCATTGCCGAGCGAGGCGTGCGCGGCTTTCTCGCCAATGCGGGAATCTGGCCGGTGACGAGCGAGCGAAACGGAGCGACCGATGGCACGGCGAATTGCGCCCGGAGCGCCTCGCGCACGACGACGCTGCTCGACATGCCCGGTTCCGATTGCTACACGACGAGCGAGCACGACGGGCTGCTCGAGGTCTGCAAAGACCTCGGCGATACCGTCGAAAGCGGCGAGCTGATCGCGCGCATCCATGACGCGACACGAACGGGCGCAAGGCCCCGTGAATACCGCGCGCGCACGGCAGGCCTGCTCGCGGCGCGCCACTTCCCCGGCCTCGTGCACGTTGGCGACACGATCGCCGTTGTCGCCGAAGTCGTCGAGCGGGGGATCGCGGCGGGATACGCCGGCGTTTGATATCGGTGGACTGATGAAGGAGTTTTCCATGTTGCTGGGTCATCCGGTTCTCATGAAATCGCTTTGCTATGTGGACGGGCGATGGATCGACAGCGACGACGGTACGACCGTCGATGTCGTCAACCCGGCCGATCAAAGGGTGCTGGGCCACGTGCCAATGCTCTCGCGCGCGCAAATCGAAGGCGCGGTTGCGGCCGCTCACCAAGCGTTCGAGGCGTGGCGCTGGACGCCCGTCAACCGACGCGCGGCGGCGCTCGCTCGGTGGCACGAGCTCGTGCTGCGGCATCGCGACGACCTGGCGGCGATTCTCTCGTTCGAGCAGGGCAAGCCGCTTGCCGAAGCGCGCGGCGAAGTCGCCTACGCGGCGAGCTTTATCGATTGGTTCGCGCATGAGGTGAAGCGGCTTGCCGGACGCAACATTCCGACGCATATCGACGGTGCGCATCTGGCGACGGTGATCGAACCCGTGGGCGTCGCCGCACTGATCACGCCATGGAACTTCCCTGTCGCGATGATCACGCGCAAGGCCGCGGCGGCGCTCGGCGCCGGCTGCACGGTTGTCGTCAAGCCGGCGCACGAGACGCCGTTCTCCGCCCTCGCGCTGGCGCAGCTCGCCGAGGAGGCCGGTTTCCCGCGCGGCGTTTTCAACGTCGTCCTCGGCACACCGCAGATGGCGATGGAAACGTTGGTCGGCGATCCGCGCGTGCGCGCGGTCAGCTTCACCGGGTCGACGCGCGTCGGCGCGCTCGTGACGCGCGCGGCGGCCGAGGCCGGCATCAAGAAGGTCGCGCTCGAGTTGGGGGGCAATGCGCCTTTCATCGTCGCGGCCGATGCCGATCTCGATCAAGCCGTGACAGTGGCCGTCGCCGCCAAGTTCCAGACCTCGGGTCAGGATTGCTGTGCCGCGAACCGGATCTTCGTCGCGCGGCCCCTCTACGAGGCGTTCGTCGAGCGGTACAGCAATGCCGTGCGCGCGTTGAAGGTCGGTTCCGCTTTCGAAAGTGGCGTCGATGTCGGTCCGCTCATGCACCAGGCGGCCTTCGATGCGACCGTGGAGCGAGTTGCGCAAGCGCGTGCGGCGGGTGCGCGCATCACGGTGGGCGGCTCGCCGCACTCGCGCGGCGGCTGGTTTTTCGAGCCGACCGTCATCGCCGACGCCGCCCCGGGTATGCGCGTCTACGACGAGGAGAATTTCGCGCCGATCTCAGCCGTGGCGCCGTTCGATACGGTCGACGAAGTCGTACGGAGTGCTAACGATACCGAGTATGGCCTCGCGGCCTACGTTTGCTCGACGAATATCAACACGATATTCCAGCTCGTTCGCCGGCTCGATTTCGCGATGGTGTCGGTCAACGGCGCCAAGTTTACGGGCGCACCGATTCCGTTCGGCGGCATGAAGGCGTCGGGCCTCGGACGCGAAGGCGGCACGGAGGGTTTCGAGCCGTTCGTCGAGACCAAATACTTTTGCCTCGGTCAACTCGGCCTGCCGTTGACGAAAGACGAGCCGCGCGAAAGAGTCGCGGGTGCGACGGCCTGATTTGATTTGATCGAATTTGATGGAGACACAACCATGACCACACTCGAAAACCTCTTTGCCGCGGACCGCGCCCATTTCATGCATCCGTCCACGCACGCTCACGATCATGCGTCCGGCATGCTGGCGGGTCGCATCGTCACCGGCGCGAAGGGCATCCGCATCGAAGACCACGAAGGCCGCTCCTATATCGACGCATTCGCGGGCCTTTATTGCGTGAACATCGGATACGGGCGCACGGAAGTGGCCGAGGCGATCTACGAGCAGGCGAAAAAGCTCGCCTACTATCACACCTACGTCGGTCACTCCACCGATACGATCATCGAACTGTCGTCGCGCATCATCCAATGGGCGCCGGCCGGCATGAAGAAGGTCTATTACGGCATGTCGGGCTCGGACGCGAACGAGACGCAGATCAAGCTCGTCTGGTACTACAACAATGTGCTGGGCCGACCGAACAAGAAGAAGATCATCTCGCGCGAGCGCGGCTATCACGGCTCGGGCATCGTGACAGGCAGCCTTACGGGCCTGCCGAGCTTTCACCAATATTTCGATTTGCCGATCGAGCGCGTCAAGCACACCATCTGCCCGCATTGGTATCGCAAGGCGCCGGCCGGCATGAACGAAGCGCAGTTCGTCGCGTACTGCGTCGACGAGCTCGAGAAGCTGATCGCTCGCGAGGGCGCCGACACGATCGCCGCTTTCATCGGCGAGCCCGTCATGGGAACGGGCGGCATCGTTCCGCCGCCGGCCGGCTACTGGCCGGCCATTCAGCAGGTCCTGAGGAAGCACGACATTCTGCTGATCGCGGACGAGGTCGTCTGCGGGTTCGGGCGAGTCGGCTCGAAGATGGGCTCGCAGCATTACGGCATCGAGCCTGATCTGATCACTGTCGCCAAGGGGCTGACGAGCGCCTACGCACCGCTGTCGGGCGTGATCGTCGGCGAGCGTGTCTGGAATGTGATCGACGAGGCTTCCGAGCAGTTCGGCGCGATGGGACACGGCTGGACCTATTCCGGTCATCCGCTGTGCGCGGCGGCCGCGCTCGTAAACCTGGAGATTCTCGAGCGGGAATCGATCGTAAGCAATGCGGCGGAGACGGGCGCTTATCTGCTCGCCAGGCTGCATGCCACGTTCGACGACCATCCGCTCGTCGGCGAAGTGCGCGGCGTGGGGATGCTCGCGGCGCTCGAGTTCATGGCCGACAAGGACGAGCGGCGTCCCTTCGATGCAGCGTTGAAAGTCGGGCCGCGCGTGTCGGCAGCGGCGTTGCGCCGTGGCCTCATTGCGCGTGCTATGCCGCACGGCGACATTCTCGGCTTCGCGCCGCCCCTCGTCGCGACGCGAGCGGACGTCGACGAAATCGTGCGCTTGACGCGCGAAGCAGTCGACGAGGTGGCCGCGGAACTGGCCGGGGCGACGGTCGCTTCGGCTTGAGGCGAGGCGGCGGCCGACGTCGGCCGCCGCAGGTTTCATGACGGGAATCGTCGGCCACGCAAACGTGCTCGCGCGGCGGCGCCTCACCTTGCTGGGCACAGCCGTTGCTCGCGCAGGACGAGCGGTGCTTTGGGCGCCGGAAAAGGCCGAAAACTGTAGGTAAGTCGGAAAAAATTTCGAACTTTCACACAGTTGTTGCGAGCGCCGTTAGAATCCGTTGCGTTCACAGCAGACGAAACTGGAGGAACCTGTCCGTGGCGACTTACAAGGAACTATTGGCAAAAAAGCAAGAACTGGACATTGAAATCGAAAATGCACGGCGAGCCGAGGCAGAAGCCGCACTCGAAGATATCCGTGCAACGGTTGCGGCGTTCGGATTCACGCCCGAAGACATTTTCGGTCCCCGCCGCAAATCAAAATCGTCGAGCGGCGCGCCGCGATTCCGCAATCCGGAAACCGGCGAAACGTGGGGCGGGCGCGGCCCGCGTCCGCGCTGGCTCAAAGGCAAGGATCCCGAGCAATTCCGCGTCGCGAACTGAACGAATTCAGCACGGTGCCCGCTTTCGAATTGTCGGGCACCCCTTTGCGAGGCCTCTCTCCCATCACACAATGCTTCCCGGCAGGAACGCCTCGATCTTGTCGAGAAGCGTGGCCCGGTGAAGCGGCTTGAGCATGAAGCCTGCCGCGCCTGCTTTCAGGCTTTCCATGACGACGGCACGCCGGGCGTACGCTGCCATGAGCACCACCGGGATGCTGGCAAGCGGCTCGACCGACTTTAGACGGCGCGTGATTTCCATGCCGTTGAGGTCGGGCAAATCGATATCCATGAGAACGAGATCGGGGCGCCGCGTCCAGATCGAGTCGAATGCCTGCGCGCCCGTCGATGCGTGGATCAACTCGACTTTAGTATTTTCGAGCAGATGCGAAAGCAGCCTTCGCTCGAACGCATCGTCTTCGACGGCGAGCACCGTCGGGCGAACGCGCTCCGCGAGCGCGCCCATGACACGCGTAGCCTGCAACTGCGGTCCGAGCGCGCCGGCAAGCGCCTGCGCCGCCGTGCACAAGGCATCGACCGATTCCCCGACCTGACGAAAGCATCGCTGGAACACGGGGCCCGCGGATCGAGCGGCGGCGTCCGCGGCGGCATGCGTCCTGCCGACTTCGTGCGCGAACCGATGGGCATGCTCGGCCAGATTCGGCGTGAGACGAGCGATGTGCCGTGCGTGCGCGGCCAATTGATCGACGCCGACCGCGTCGCACGACGCTTTCGAAAGCAGACTGAGGGCGTGATGGATCGCCATATCGAGGCGCCGAACGTCGAACGGCTGCGGCCAGAACAGGACGTAGTCATCGAAGAGGCCTGCCTCACACGCTTCATAGGCACGCTGCAGCTCGCCGACGCTGCAAAGCACGATCGTTTTGTGCGGCGTGACGTGCGCGAGCCGGCTCGAACGGAAGAGACGGTTCCGGTAGTCCTGGGCCGCTGCGAGGGTGTCGAAGGCGAGCACCAGCACCGCGGGCCGCGATGCTTCGAAGTCCGAAACAATTTGCATCGGTTCGATCGAGATACGGATGCTGCACGCTTCGGCAATGAAGCGCGTCACGCGTCGGGCGCAAGTCTCGCTATCGGCGGCAACCAGAATCGAACGATTTACTTTCAACGGATTCACCTACGGACGCGCCGCCCGCCGCGCACATCGCCGGCTTCGCATCGGGTCGATACCGCGTACTCATCGTCGTCGCGACGCGGCGCACGGGCTTCACGATCGCATTATGGAAGTCGCGGGTTTTCGATCCGTTCGGTAAAGGACATTTCGACGCGTCAGGCGGAACCTCTACAATCGCGGAATCTTTTGTGATAGAGGGTGGAATCGATGTCGATGCAGGCGCGGCTTGCGCGGGCGAAGGCCCATCATCTGGCGGGCGAGTTTGCCGAGGCGCGCGAGCTGTACGAGGCGATGCTCGCGGAGTCGCCAGGGCATCACGACGCGATGTTCCGGCTCGGCGTGCTCGCGCTTCAAACCGGCGATCCCGAGCGGGCGCTCGCGTGGGTCGCTAGGGCGCGAGCGCACGTGCCTGGCGAGCCGCGTTATCGGCTCGGCGAAGGCCAGATCCTTGCTGCGTTGGGCCGCCTCGACGAGGCCATCGATGCTTATCTCAACTTGTTGTCGGAGCAGCCGGCTTACGTCGATGCCCGGTTCGCATTGGCCGGGTTGCTCGAAGCCAAAGGCGATTGGCGCGCCGCCATCGCGGCCTACGAGGCGTTGCTTAAGCTCGATCCGGCGAATCTCGACGCGCTGAACAATCTCGGCAACTGCCATCGGCAGTGCGGCGAGTCAGAGGCCGCCGAAGCTGCGTACCGGCGCGCTCTTGCGGCGCATCCGCGCTATGCGAGCGCGCTGACGAACCTGGCGACATTGATGCTGGCGCGAGGCAGGCTCGACGAAGCGATTGCGCTTGCCGACGACGCGGTGAGAGCCGAGCCGAGCGCGCCTGACCATTGGGTCAATCTGGGCGCGGCGCTCTCCGCCCGCAGGCGGTTCACGGAGGCTGAAACGGCGCTGAGACGAGCGCTCGCGCTCGACGCTCGTTTTCCGAACGCGGCCTACAACCTCGGTACCGTCCTTCATGCGCTCGGCCGCTATACCGAAGCTGCCCACCAATACGAAGCGGCGCTCGCGCTCATTCCCGATCATGCCGACGCGTGCAACAACCTTGGCGTGACACGGGAGGCGCTGGGGGAGTTTGCCGCGGCAGGCGCTGCGTATGCGCGCGCGTTGCAGGCGCGGCCCGGCTTCGTCGCCGCGCACAACAACGCCGGGAGCCTCGCGCGCAGGCTCGGACGCATGGATGAAGCCGATGCGCATTATCGCGCGGCGCTGGCGTCGCGCGAAAGCGCAACGGACGCGCCGGCTCGGTCGACGACCTACAACAATCTGGGCAACTTGCTGAAGGACACGGGCGCGCTCGACGAAGCGATTGCCGCTTATCGAGAGGCGCTCGCTCACGACCCCGACAATCTTGTCGCGCACTGCAATCTGGCTTACTCGCTCGCGTTTCATGTCGACGATGGCTACGCAATTCTCGACGAATGCCGGCGGCTCGCGGAGCGCCACGAGAACCGTGTTGTCCCGGCAAGCGGTGCTTACGGCAATGAACGGGTGGGCGAGAAGCGTTTGAAGATCGGCTACGTATCGGCTGATTTTCGCGATCATTGCCAATCGCTTTTCATGACGCCGCTGCTCGCGCATCACGATCATCGGCAGTACGAAATATTTTGCTATTCGAGCGTGCAGCGGCCCGATGCGGTGACGGCCCGACTCGCGCGGTATGCCGACGTCTGGCGCGAGGTGCGCCACATCGACGACGAAACGCTTGCGCGCATGGTTCGAGAGGACGGCATCGACGTGCTCGTCGATCTGACCATGCACATGGCGGATGGCCGGCCGCTTCTGTTCGCGCGCGGTCCCGCGCCTGTGCAAGTGGCTTGGCTCGCGTATCCGGGAACCACGGGCAGTCGCTCGATCGGCTACCGGCTAACGGACCCGTGGCTCGATCCGCCGTCCGATCGTGGCGACGACCGCTACAGCGAGCGCTCGATCCGCTTGCCCGAGACGTTCTGGTGCTACGATCCGCTCAGCGATGGACCCGCTGTCAACGCGCTGCCGGCGCTAACCGAAGGCCGCCTTACCTTCGGCTGTCTCAACAACCCCTGCAAACTCAACGAGCACACATTGCGAATGTGGGCTCCGGTGCTCGCCGCGCTGGACGATGCACGGCTCCTTTTGATGGCCGCGCCGGGCCGTGCGCGAGAAAGGCTTGCCGAGCGCGCTCGCGCCTGCGGAATCGATCCGGCCTGCATCGAGTTCGTCGCCTTCCGGCCGCGCGCGGCCTACCTCGAGACCTATCGACGGATCGATCTCGCGCTCGACACGTTTCCGTACAACGGTCACACGACGAGTCTCGACGCGTTGTGGATGGGCGTGCCCGTCGTTTCGCGCGCGGGCACGACCGCAGTGGCCCGCGGCGGATTGAGTCAGCTCGGCAACCTCGGCCTGACCGAGCTCGTGGCATTCACGGACGATGAGTTCGCGCGCAAGGCGATCGGGCTTGCATGCGATTTGCCGCGTCTTGCCGGCTTGCGCGCGGGGTTGCGGGCACGGATGCAGAGTTCGCCGCTGATGGACGGGGCCCGCTTTGCCCACAACGTCGAGCAGGCATTCAGACAAATGTGGCTGCAGTGGTGCCAGTGAGTCATTGCTCGCGCAGCGGTCCGAGCCGCTCGCTTGCCGCCTTTCGGCCGTGCGCGAATTCGTCCAGGGAGACGGCTCAACTGTCCTGCGGGTCGCCCACCAGATCGAGCCGATAGCCGTGTCCGTAGACGGGCGTGAGCCGCAAGCCATTTTCGGGCCGCAGTTGAAGCTTCGCGCGCACCCTGGAGACGTGCGTATCGAGCGTGCGGGAAATCGCGCTCGGCGGCTGTCCCCAGACTGTTCCACCGATATGCTCGCGTGAAAGTATTCGCCCGACATGCTGAAACATCAGCAAGGCAAGATCGAATTCGCGGCTAGTCAGCTCGATCGGCGCGCCGCCGACGTAGCAGGTGCGCGTTCCCGGGTCGATCCGATAGCGGCCGAGTTCGATCGACTCGGCATTGCGCGGCGAATGCTGATTCGTACGACGCGCGAGCGCATCGATGCGCGCCATCAGCTCGGCTTTTCGAATCGGCTTGATCATGTAATCGTCCGCGCCCGCGCTGAGCGCCGCGACGATATCCTCTTCGAGCGAGCGGCTCGTCATGAAGATGATGGGCACATGCTCGCCGAGATTTGCCCGCGCCCAAAGCGTAACCTGGTGTCCGCTTACGCCGGGGACCTGCCAATCGAGCAGTAACATGTCGAAACCTTCGCGCTTCAACCTGCGGATCAGCTGGCTGCCATCGGTGAAGGGATAGCATTCGTGTCCGCGGCTCGCCAACAATTTGTTGACGTGTTCGACTTGGCCCTCATCGTCTTCCAGATACGCAATCTTCACTGGGTTCTCCCGCCGGTCACGAGGCAATGCGCCGAACCACGTTTTTTTGCGGTCGCATGGTGGAACTGCGAATTCTAGCGCTATCCGCTCATCGGGTTTTGGACTCGATCGCGGACCCGGTCGCCAATCAGTGCCGTTGCGCCTGAAGGCCAGGCCCCAACAGGAGGGAGTTGACAATTGTTTGCATTCGTCGATCGAGGCATTTGCGGCACTGCGGCGAGCATGACATTTTGTCGTCACGCTCCGTCCTGATTGACCGATGATCGATATTCTGCTGCCGCGATACGGGTGGCAAGCGTGGCGGCGTCGCGGCACTGTTATCGCAAGCCGTTGAAAAAATGATAAGGGGTGCGTAATATCTGGTGACTTTTTCTCGTTTGGGCGCAATGTCACAACGATATTTTTTGTTTTTTCTGCGTGAGATGCGCCGATTGCCGAGTAGCGTTGTACGGCAGCGCCGCGCATTCGCGATCCTTACGGCAGGCTTTACGTTCTTTATTATGTCGCCCGTCGTTCGGGCGGAGGCCGCCAAGGTCAATAGGGCCGCCAAGCCGGAGACCGTTTCCTACGCCGCGCAACCGGGCGACACGATTTACGAAGTCGCTGACCACTATTTGAGCGATCCGCACGATTGGCGTGTGCTCGCGCGATTGAACCACGTCGATGCGCCTCGCAGGCTCAAGCCCGGCACATTGCTGAAGCTTCCTGTCGCGCTGCTGAAGCGGGATCCGCTCATGGTGCGGGTTCTCGCGGCGAGCGGGGACGCCGAGCGCATCTCGAAGACAGTCCCGTCTTTGCCGCTCGCCGAGGGCGCGTCGCTTGGGGAAGGCGATGCGATCAGCACGGGTTCCGACGGTTTCGTGACCATCGAGCTCGAGGACGGAACGCACTTGACGCTGACGCCACGAAGCACGCTGGCACTCGGCACATTGCGGCGAACGGTGCTGACGGGACGGACCGAACGCGATTTCTCGCTGATTCGCGGTGAAGTGGAAAGCGAGGTCGAACACTTGACCAAGCCGGACGATCGTTTCGAGATCCATGCGCCTTCGATCGTCGCCGGCGTGCGCGGCACGCATTTTCGCGTCAATTTCGACCCGGTCGCGACGACGGTCGAAGTGCTCGACGGAAAGGTAGCGGTCGGCAACGCCGAGACGCGCGCGCGGGCCACGAAGGTCAAACTCGACGAACAAGCGCCGGCGCCGGAGTCCCAACTCGTGCCCGCCGGCTATGGCAGCGTGACGCGAGGCGGCGCGGTGGGTGCGCCTGTCGCGTTGTTGCAGGCGCCCATGCTCGCGCATCCGGCCAGAATACAGGACGGCCCTCAGGTCGAGTTCGATCTGCAGCCTGTGGCGGGTGCGACGCACTATCGCCTCGATATCGCGCGGGACGCGGGCACGCTCGACCTCATTCGAGAGACGCGCACCGAAACGCCCCACGCGTCGTTCGCGGATGTCGCCGACGGGACCTATTTCGTTCGTGTCTCGGCGATCGACGGCGCAGGTCTCGAAGGCGTGCCGCGCGTCTACGCGTTCGAGCGGCGCCGCAATGGAGTCGACGCGTCGGCTGGTCGCGCCGCCGGTGCACGCAGCTACGAGTTCCGCTGGCTCGCAAGCCGCCCCGGCGTCGACACGCATTTTCGTTTCGTTCTTTCGCGCAACGAGGATTTGGGCGATCCGCTCGTCGATGCAGTGGATATCTCGGGGCATCGATTCGTGGTGACAGGCCTGCCCGCGGGCGTCTACTACTGGACCGTCATCGCCGAGCAGTTCGAAAATGGCCGCTTCTATGAAACCGCCGCCGGCGTGCGTTCGTTTACGCTCGCGTATTGAACGATCGCACCGATGAGCCTTCGCGCCGTACGTTCGCTGCTGCGATATTGGGTCCGCGTGGCTCGGCGCCGTTTGCGCCCGGAACGGCGTTATTTGCTCGAATGGATTTTCGTGGGCGCGGTCGGCGTGGCGATCGTGATGGTCGGGGCGACGACTCACGCGATGACGAACCTCGACCGGATTGCGTATGACAGGCTGCTGCGAGTCGACTCACGACCGCTTCTGCCCGATATCGCAATGGTCGCGATCGACGACGCGAGCATCGCGGCATTCGGGCGCTGGCCGTGGCCGCGCGACCTGCAGGCGCAGGTCGTTCGTGCCGCGGCGCAAGCCGGCGCGGCGGCGATCGTCTACGACGTGTTGCTCACGGAGTCGTCGCCTGACGATCAAGTGCTTGCCGGCGCGATGCGTGCGGTGCCGACCTTTCTCCCACTGCTGCTCATGCGCGCCCCGACTGGCGATGCGGGCACCGTCGTGCCGCCCGTCGCCCCATTCATGGATGCGGCGGCGGGGCTGGGTCATGTGAATCTCGAAGCCGATGGCGACGGCATCGTGCGCAGCGTCGCACTCATCGAGGGCGACGGCGATGCACGCGAGCCCTATATCGACGTCCCCGTCTACACGGCGATCCGCGACGGCTCGCTATCGTTCGCCGGAGGACGCTACGTCATCGATAGGCTGAAGGATCCGCGGCACGGCACGCACGGCGATGTCCGAGTGCTCATTCCTTTCACGACTGCATCGGCGATGCAGGTATCCTGCGCGCAACTGCTCAAGGGCGACGTGCCCCGCGACGCGTTGCGAGGCAAGATCGTGTTCGTCGGAGTCACTGCGGCGGGCGTCGATGGTCATCTCTCGACGCCGGTCTCCGGGCATGTCGGTCCCATGACCGATCTCGCCGTGCACGCGCAGGTACTGAGTGCGCTGCTGTCAGGCCGCATCATTCACGCGGTGCCGGCCGGTGTCACGTTCGCCGCCTCGCTCGTGCCGGTTGCTTTTTTGCTCGCCGGCTTTTTCTTTCTCTCGCCGTGGCGCTCACTCGTACTGACGAGCGTGCTAGGCATCGCCGTCGTCGCGGCGAGCGCGATTGCATTGCGCGGCGCCGATATCTGGTTTTCGCCGGTTCCCGCGGCGGTCGCTGTCATCGTGCTTTATCCGATCTGGAGCTGGCGGCGGCTCGAAATGACGATGTCGCGCCTGCGTCACGAATTGAAGCAGCTCGACGACGACGTCGATCTATTGCCCGTACGGTTCGTCGCCCGGCGCGAGTTCGGAGGTGACGTACTGGAGCGCCAGATCGCGCTTGTCGAGCGTGCCGCTCACCGCTTGCAGGACATGAAGCGATTCGTATGGGATAGCCTCAACAGCGTGCCGGAGCCGGTGCTCGTTGCCGATGGGCAAGGTATCGTGCTGCTTGCGAACCAGGCCGCGCGCGCGCATTTTGCGAGACTGGGCGCCCCCGAGCCTGCCGGGCGCACGCTGACTCAAGCGCTCGGCGGCTTTTCGCTGACCAAGTCGATCGAGACCTCTCCGGAGCTCGAAGCCGAAGTGCGTGCGAGTTGGCCGGCCGTTCTCGATCCGACCGGAAGGCATGTGGGTATCGTCAGGCGAGGGATCGAAGTGCGCGATCGCATGGGCCATGAGTACCTGTTGCGCTACGAGCGATGCAGGAATCAGCGCGGCGAAGAGTCGGGCAGCTGGGTTGCGGGCATGGTCGAAGTCACGGCGCTGCACGCGGCCGAGCGCGGCCGCGAGGATGCGTTGAGACTCCTCTCGCATGACATGCGCTCACGCCATGCTTCGATTCTCGCGCTGATCGAGCTGGAACGCTCGAACACCGAATCGGAACGAACCCGGGTGCTGCTCGAGCGCATCGAGCGGCACGCGCAGCGTGCGCTGAAGCTCGCCGACGACTTCGTCCAGCTCGCGCGGGCGGAGTCACAAAACTACTCGCTCGAGCCCGTCAATCTCGTCGACGCCGTGATCGATGCAAGCGACGAGATCTGGCCGCAGGCACGTGCGAAAGACATCCGCGTGGAAATGAAGCTGGACGGCAACGAGTACTGGATTGCGGCGGATCGCTCGCTGTTGACGCGGGCGATCGCGAACGTCCTCAACAATGCGGTGAAGTACAGTCCGAGCAGCACGGTCATCGCGGTAGGCGTCAGCTCGGACGCTTCGCGGCGCGTGCGGTGCACGATTCGCGATGAAGGCTATGGCATTCCCAAGGATATGCAGGCGCACCTATTCGAGCCTTTCCGGCGTTTCCATTCGCCGGGCCAGCCGCCCACCAACGGCGCGGGCCTCGGCATGGCTTTCATCAAAGCGGTCGTGGTGAGGCACGGCGGAGAAGTTCAAGTCGACAGCGCGCAGGGGCAGGGAACCGCCGTGACGATACGGCTACCGGTGCTCGACCCGGCGGCCATGGAAGCGATGACCGGTTAATAGCAATCTTTGGGGGAGCCAAGGGCGAATGCATTTTTCAAGCGAGGAAACGGTGAAATCGGTATGCATCATGATGTGCCTCGTTGCGGCGGCGCTAACGGGCTGCGCGGTGAAATCCGACGTCCGTGCATCGCTGTCGTCGTCCGCGGATTTGACGGCGAATCCGCGGACTTATGTGCTGGCACACGCACTTTATCCGGCCGCGGACGGCGTGCGGGCACAATACGAGTCGGTCGTTGCCGAATCGCTACATCGGCACGGCTTTGTTGCCGCAGGCGCAGACGAAGCGCGCTACCGTCTATCGGTCTCGTATGAGACACATGAGCAATCGATCGCAGCCGGGGGCGGCGTTTGCTCGGCGGGCGGCGATTGCGGCGATGCACGCAAGCGAAGCAACGAAGACGGCGAAAGCCACGAAGGGCCCGCGCTCCTTTCATGGCCCTGGCAGCATACGTTCGTCCACTCCCTGACCCTCCGGTTTTTCGAGCGCGCAAGCGGCCGGGAAATATACAAGGTAAGCGCGACGAATCGCGATCACGAGGCTTCGCCCCTCGTTTCCCTGCGTTATCTGGTGGAAAGCGCGTTGGCGCGCTTGCCGTACCCGACGGACGGCCTTTGGCAAGTGAAGCTGGGCGGCGGCAAGGCAGGCACGCCGCCTACCATCTCAAAAATCCGTTGACAAACAGGGCGCACGCAGGGAAACTCGTCCGCATGCATACGCCAATCTACATCGCCTGGATTAACCACCCAATGAACGCCCGCTGGGGCGGCTCATTGGGGGCGTACGCATTGTCTCTGCCACGAATTCCGCATTAGTTGGCAGTACGAATGGATGCAAAGCCCCCGGCAAACGGGGGCTTTTTCGTTTTGGTGGTGCCCTCCGTCTGCCGGTTCAATCGACGGAGAGGAAAATGACCGAAAGAAGTCCGCAGTTCGATTGTCGTGAGGTGTCCGGCCGGCGTTCGCTCGATGATGACAGGTTATTCAAAATCATCGTTCACGTACCGCTTGCACCGCATCGTATCGCCGGCTGGCGCATGCGGGCCGATGCGCAACTGCGTGCGCACGGCAACGAGATCTGGTTGACGCGCGAAGGGCGACTGGACGACTACTGGCTGCGCATGGGCGACGTCGTCAACTTGAAACGCGGGGAACGGGTGTGGTTGAGCGTCGATGGCGGCGCCGAGGCCCACGTCACATTCACGATCCAATGCGTCGATCGCCGGGCCGGCTTGCGCAGGTGGCTCACCCGTATACAGACCAGGTTATTCGGTGGCTTACCGATCGGTGTGTGAATTGAATCCGGATTGCGCGGCACCGTGCGGGCCAGCTCCGCGCGGCGATGTCGCTCCTTTCCGGCCGTCTTGTAGGAAAGCGCTGACACGACCGCAAAGACGACTACGCGAACTTGAGCCCGCCGCTGATTTGTTTTGCATAAGCCCTGATCGATACTTTCGTCACAACAAAGATGCTGGTTTGAAGGATAGGGGGGCGTTAGTCGTTAATCGACATTACCTTTTGGGGGAAGATCGTGAACGATCGCGAAACGCTCGATTCGATTAGGGAAATCAATGTGTCGTACCTGATTCTCGCGCAGCGCATGCTGCGCGAGGACCGTGCGGAAGGTATGTTTCGACTGGGACTGTCGGCCGAGCTGGCCGACGTCTTGTCGGGGCTTTCGCTTACGCAAACGCTCAAGCTTGCGGCCGGCGATCACTTGCTGTGCCGCTTCCGTTTCAAGGATCACGGCATGCTGCGCGCGCTCACGGCACCGGAAAAGCATGCCGATCTCGCGCTCACGCATACGGCCCTTCTGTTGGCGGGCGCGCCGGCGGAACAGTTTTGCTGAGCACCGGAGCGCACCATGCCAAGAACGACGCTCGCTCAAGACGCCCAGGAAGTGGTACGTGCGATCGCGCTGATCAAGCTCGGCGCGCGCATGCAAGTGCTCGAAACGGAGCTCGCGCTGCCGCGTGACCGGCTGATTCGCCTCTACCGCGAGGTAACGGGCGTGTCGCCGCCGAAAGGCCTCCTGCCTTCGTCAGCCGACTGGTACATGACATGGATGGCGAACATCCATTCGTCGCTCTTCTACAACACGTACCTGTTCATGAAGAACGAAGCGCAGTGCACGCATCTCGATGCGCTCACCAAGGCATATCGCCTCTACCGCGAGCACTGCACGAACACCGGTGCCGAGGCGCTGCTCGATCTGACGCGAGCCTGGACGCTCGTGCGTTTCTTCTGCGGCGGCATACTGCAGATGACGCAGTGCTGCCGATGCTCGGGCAAGTTCGTGGCCTACAAGTACGATCGGCCGACGAGCAAAGCATGCGCGCTCTGTCAGCCGCCGTCGCGCGCCGGCAAGGGCGCGAAGAAAAGCGGTTCGGCTCCGTACCGTGAGGTCGCCGCGCCGGCTGAAGCGCTCAGCCTCGCTCTCGCCGCGTAGGCCACCCTGAGCCGCGTTTTCGTGCTGTCATCGGCTTGGCTCGGCGCTCGTCGTCGAACTCGCCGAGCCTGTCTCGACGTCCATATCGCGTGCGATAGCGCCGCCGGGCTCCTTCGTCAGCATTCGAACGACGCGGGCGACGTCCGGATCCGTGACGAAGCTTGCCGACGACTGCGCGAGCAGGATGGCATCCGCTTCTTGCGGCCTGGCGATGGCATATCCCTGTACGTAGTCGACGCCGATCTCATGCAAGGCCGCCAGCGTATCGGCATCTTCGACCCACTCCGCGACGCTGCGCATGCCGAGGTCGCGTGCCAGCGAGACGAGCGCCTCCACGATCGCCATATCGGCCGGATGCGAGCACATCGATTTCACATACTCGCCGTCGATCTTCAACGCGTCGACGGAGAGCGACTTCAGATAGCGGAATGAGGTATAGCCGGCGCCAAAATCGTCGAGTGCGATCGTCGCCCCCATGTCGTGAACGCGTGCGATGAACCGCTGCGTGTTGAGCAGATCGTGCAGCGCGACGCTTTCCGTGATCTCCAGGCAGAGATAGTCGAGGGCAGGCCGGTGGCTCTGAAGGAGCGCGAAGATTTCCTCCGTGAAGCGCTCGTCGTTCAACGAGCCGCCGCTCAAGTTCACGCAGATGAAGCGAGTGTTCGCGAGCGAGGCACGATGTTCGTCGATCCATGCGAGCGTCGAGGCCACCACCCATTTGTCGATCGCGGCCACGTTGCCGGACTCCTCCGCGGCGGCCATGATCTTGCCTGGCGGGACGATCGTTCCATCGGGGGCGCGCATGCGCAACAACACTTCGAAATTGAGCGACTCGCTCGGCGCGGCCATCGACATGATCGGCTGCATCATGAGGAACAAGCCTGGCGGCAAATGGTTGAGCCGGAACGATTCGACGAGACGCAGCTCCGCCGCGCGCGCCTCGAACCATGCCGCGCCATTCTGGTAGACGACGAGCCTCCTGTGCGCGCTTTCCTTCGCCTCACGGCAGGCGCGATCGGCCTGAGAGAGCGCATCCTCGCCGCGTATCGCCGGCGAGCAGGCAACGAGACCGATCGAGGCATAGACCTGAAACGCGCGCTTGCCGACCTGATAGGGCGCATTGTTGAGCGTATCGAGCAATGCCTCGCAGCGACGCGAGGCCTCGTCGATCGAGAGGCCCCCGAACACGCAGACGAACTCGTCTCCGCCCATTCGGCCGAACGCACACCGCTCGCCGAGCACGGTTTGCGCTCTCGACGCGACTTGCTTCAATACTTCGTCACCGCAATGGTGGCCGAAGAGGTCGTTGATCAGCTTGAAGCGATCGAGATCGACATACGCAAGGGCCCAGGCAAGCGCGTTTTCGTCCTGATGGCTGATGGCTGCCTCGATGCCGCGGCGATTGAGCGAGCCCGTGAGGGGGTCGTGTTCCGCGAGGAAGCGCAAGCGCTCGACGGCCTTCGATCGCTCGGTCACGTCCTGCACCGAGCCTTCGATGACATTCTTCGAGACGATCGCCTTTAACAAATAGCGGCGATCGGCGGTGCCGCGCTCCTTGTTGCCGCCGATCTCGATTTCACTGTCGCGTCCTTGCATCAGCAGCGCTTGAAGCGAGCCCCACGCGCCCGGCTGGAAGTAGTCGTTCCAGTGTCGGTAGCGATAGTCGCTTGCGAGCATGTTCAACATCGACCGCAGTGCGGGGTTCGTTTGGATGAAGCGGCCGCTGGTATTGAGCGTGAAAAGCCCAACCGGCATCACCTCGTAGGTGTTGCGAAGCTCGATTTGCGCTTGCCGCCGATGCTCGCGCTCGGCACGCATTTGCTCCGCGATCGCAAACGCCGCCATCATGCTCGACGACAAGGCGGCCGCGACAGGGCTCACGCCCGCCGCGAGTGCGGGAATGCCGAAGGCAGCGCCGAGCAACTCCGAGAACGTTGCGGCGAGGACGGTGGCTAGCGAAGCGACATACCACATCACGGTGCGCGATCGAGCTTTCCAGACCAGGCGGCCAAGCAGAAAAATCAACACGCAGATGCCAAAACCGCCGAGACTCCAAAGCATCGGAATGAACTGCGCGTAGGGCAGGAGGAATGCAAGGACGAGCAATACGAGGCCGACATATTGCCCACTCCGCAAGAGCCATAGAAAACCAACTTGTCTCAACTCGCGGCGGAAGAGGCGGCTGAAAAGCGCACCCGTCAACAGATAATAGACGGCGAATGTCACTTTTCGTAGAAGCGAAATATCCGCGATAGGAATGACGCGATCGAGCCATTGGGTGTCCCAGCCCATCGCATTTGCGCAAAGGCGTAGGTTTCCGACGAGCCAGACCGCAAAAATCACGTAGGTCCATTCGCGATTGATGAGCGCGGTGACAAAAACGAACACCGCCAGCGTGAGCAGGCCGCCCGCAATGAGGCCGGCGCTTTCGGAAAAATCGAGTTCGGAATTGCGCAATTGCCCCGAGTCCCAATCGAGCACCGTGAGCTGCGCAGGGCCCGAAAAAGTGCCGCGGCACAGTATGGCTTGGGGGCTCGCCGGCATCCCGGTCGAGAGCACGAATCCCGCTTTCGCCGCGCGAATGATACCCGACGTATTGGAGCGGTCCGCGCTGCCGAGCGGCGCGAGGTCGAAAGCGCGCCAACAGGCAAGCGTTTGCGCATGGCGCGAAGGAAATTCGACGCTGCGCCGACGGGAAGAACCCTGCGCAGTGAAGGAAAACCAGATCGGCGCTTCCGAGAGTTTCGTGCCGAAGCGCATTACCGACCGGCTGCCGGAGAGCTTCTCCAATGCCTCGGCGGGCTGCAGCGCGCCAACATCGTCGCGCAATGCCTTGAATGGCAACGTCGTCGGGTCGGCCGCCCGGAATTGATGCGGCAAAAAGGCGAGCGCTACCAGCGCGGCAAGCGCCAGCAACGCCGGCACGACATAGACGGACAAGAGGAAGAGCGCTTGATCGAGCCGCCATCCGGTATGCTTGAGTCTGAAACGGGTAACCGCACCCCATGTCATACCGCTCTTCCCCCAATGTACTGCGCGAATCGAATCGACGAGAGCGGGGCCTGCTGTACCCCGCTCGGAACGTTTAGTAGAGCTGCGGATCGCAGCGGTCATCTATAGTTGTTGCTCCGCCGCTCTTTCTACCAAGAGCATGCTCGTCGAATCGTACCGTGTCAGGCGTCAAAGTTGAACCTTTTACCCCCAAATCGATATCGGGGTGTCGTGTCTCGAATACGAAGCGGTAAAGCGGATGCCGAGCCTCCTTCCAGCGCTGCCTGGCTATGCCGACTTGCCCCGCCATGACGCGATGAGGCAATCCGCCGACGTGCGCCATCGGTATAAATTGCCGACCCTCAAAGATATCAGCGAACTGCATGGCTTCGTATTCGCGATCGATCGGTGAGCGCGCGGTAATGATGAGCCAATCGACGCCTTGCTGCTCGCATAGCAGAAACAGCGCTTTGAACAGCATTGTCTTTACCATTCGCCCTGCGCCGCCATTCGCGACGCTCAACCGCGTGGCTTCGGCGAGACGTCCCGACCTGCACCAATCGGGCAGCGTGACGGAATACTCGACGGCGAGCGGCGCATGGTCGTTGGTCTGCAAGCGGATGGTGCCGAGCGGCGCGCGATCGAGCCTGGCCTCCGCGAGCAGAACGGTCGCGCCCATCGCGCGATCGCTGTCCTCCGCGATCATCTTCGTGCCGAGCTCGGGAATATGTCGGCCATAGGCCGCCTTTCGCAGGCCGACGGCCTTTTCAAGATCGCTTTCATCATGCACGATCCGAATAGTGAACGGCAATCGCTCGACATTCGGCCGCAATTCGCCGATAGCGGATACCGGCTTGTCATCGAGGAGGCTGGAGAGTTTGACGACTTCGTGAGTGTTGTCCAGGCGTTCCATAGGTAGGCCCCTTTTTCGGTGGTTGAAAAAAATGCCGTTCTTGTTCGCGGCGGAAGTTGGCGAAAAAAAACGACGGCCTCAGCGTGTCATGAAGAGAGCCCCTGGTGTGTGGCTTATCCGTACTAACCAGTACGTTTTTCTCTAAGAACGCCCCTTGCAAGACGAAAACGACGCCAATGGCAGGTCCAGTTGTCGCCTAACCACGATTTCCACAATTGGCGTTGGGGTACGTGCATCACATCAGTGCGCCGCGTAGGCCTGCCACCGGTGACCAACGCTCAACACCATCCAGGTGTCAATGGTTTCGTCGCCCGGCGTGTAGCGTGTGGTCCGGCTTGCGGCCGTATATGACAGAACGGTGTCAGCTGCGAGGAAAGGGGCGGCGTTCGACTCCGTAGGGTTTCGATTCGCAACGGCCGTTCGCCGTCCCAGCCGCGGTTCGTGATCCCGAATACAGCCATCGGCCCATTTGAAGCCGCGCTGGCACTTGACAGGGCATTGAAAGAACATTGATAGCTAATAGGCAACTCTAAATAATTGTGAAGTAAGTTTGACTCGCCCTTGACACCTGCCATCTGTAAAGATAGATTCCTTATGCAACTTTTACTGCGATAGAAATGGTTTGGCCAAAAACGGTGTCATTTCGACTGGTGTTTCAATCGGAGGTCACCGACGATAATGGATTAACCACGGCCAGGGGTTGCGCGGGCGCGGCTCGATCTTCCTTTTTGGAGTCGCTGGGTTCGCGCAACAAAAAAACGAGGGGATACGCGACGGCAGGCCGTGTCGGCTTTTCGAGGGAGCCGTACGAACCGCCGATTTGCGAGGGGGCTTGAGATGAAAACGCTAAATGATTTTGCTCGCTGTCACGATCCGTGAGTCCAGGATTCCGGCTTTACCTCATGGACGAACCAGAGATCTCGATTCTCAATTGTTGATTTCCCGACCGCACTGCGGCGACCCTGCAGGTTAGTGGCAAGTCCGTTCATGCGTTGCATCAATGCTCACCGCCAAAATCTGAGTTGCGGGTGAGGGGACGCTTATCGTCGGTGCGCCTAACCGGCCCAACGGCGATTTGATAGTTGTCGCAAGAGGGGATCATGGACGTGCTGTATTCGCTCGACGATAAAGTCGGCGGACCGAGCGCTTACGAAGGTGGCGCGGTTCGCTATGGTGATTTGTTTTGTTTCGGAAGCTGCGCGAGCGAGGCGCCCGCTTTGCTCGCAATCGTTCGTCGTCCGTTTGCAAAGAGACGTCCGTCTTTGCTGCCGATCGATATCGTTCCGCCAGGCCGCTATCCTGACCAAGACTATATGTGGACGTTCGTTCCCGCTGCAGGAGCCAAGAAAAGATGCGGCGATCCCGTGTCGTTCGCGGATCGTCTCCGCATACAAGCATTCGATTACACGGGGAATCATCGCTATATTGTTACGAGCCAGCCCGAACTGAGAGTCTTCCAGTCGGAGCGGAGCGTCGTGCAGGCGGAAAAGGCGCCATGTAGCCGCGGCGATAGGGATTGGTTCATCGCCATCGCGTCTGGCCTGCGCACCACGCCGGATGGCTGCGTCCTGCCGGACGGCGATCGAAAATCGCACATCGAATTCGGGACAGGAAATTATGTCACTCTTATCAACAATGGGTATTATTTGAGCGCAAGCCCGAATCCTTATGGTGGACTTTATGGCGGCGTCAGCACATCGCGCGATTTACCGCCAACCGGAAAGACGGTATGGTGGTGCCTTTACCGCAGCCCTGCCGATGTTCCATTGCGATAAATTGCTTTAGCCGCGGCCCAGCTCCTGGGCCGGCCCCTGGTCGGGCACGGTCTCGAGGTCGGCGAGCCAGACGCGTGCGGTCGCGTCGCTCGGCGCGCGATAATCGCCGCGCGGTGAAAGCGACCCTCCGGAGCCCACTTTGGGCCCGTTGGGCAGGCAACTGCGCTTGAATTGCTGCTCCGCGAAGAAGCGCCGCAAGAAAACCGCAAGCCACCGCTTGATGTCGGCGATGCGGTACTCGTGCCGCTTCTCCTCGGGCAGATCGGGCCATGCGCCTTTGCGCACGTCGTGCCATGCCGTCCACGCGAGAAACGCGACCTTCGATGGCCGGTAGCCGAACCGCAGGAGGTAATAGAGATTGAAATCCTGCAGCTCATAAGGACCGACCGTCGCCTCCGTCGACTGTATGGCGCCGCCCTCGTCAGCCGGGATCAGCTCGGGGCTGATCTCCGTTTCGAGCACATCGCGCAGCACGGCCGACGCGCGCTTGCCGAGCGATCCCTCGTCGGCGGCCCAGCGGATCAGGTATTGAATGAGCGTCTTGGGCACGCTCGAATTGACGCCGTAATGCGACATTTGATCGCCGACGCCATAAGTGCACCAGCCGAGCGCGAGTTCGCTGAGGTCGCCCGTGCCCACGACGAGGGCGCCATGCAGATTGGCCATGCGGAAAAGATGACTCGTGCGTTCCCCCGCCTGCACATTTTCGAACGTAACATCGTGCACCGGTTCGCCGCGTGCAAAGGGGTGGCCGATGTCCTGGAACATCTGCATGCAACTCGGGCGAATGTCGATTTCATAGCTGCGGCAGCCCAGCGAGCTCACAAGCCGGCGCGCCTGATCGAGGGTGCGCTGGCCTGTGCCGAACCCGGGCAGGATGCAGGCGACGATCGCCTCGCGCGGCAATTGCTGCATGTCGACGGCGCGCGCGCAGACGAGCAGTGCCTGCGTTGAATCGAGGCCGCCCGACACGCCGATCACGACCTTGCCGGTTTTCGCCGCCCGCATGCGCGTCACGAGCCCTTGCACCTGGATATCGTAGATTTCGCGGCAACGCTCGCCGCGTCGCGCCGGGTCGGCCGGCACGTAGGGGAAGCGCTCGTAGGTTCGCGCAAGCGGCAGCTCGATCGAGCGAGGGACGACCGCCGGAACGTCCACGGTGCGAAATCGAGAGCAGGCCTCGCGATGCGACTGCGCCGTGTCGCCGAAAGTCGTCTGCCGCATGCGCTCGTCGCTCAGCCGATCCAGATCAATATCTGCGCAAATCAATTGCGGCTCGTCGGCGAAGCGCCGCGTTTCGGCGAGCGCGTTGCCGTTTTCGTAGATCATGCCGTGCCCATCCCACGCGAGATCGGTCGTCGATTCGCCATATCCGGCCGCGCTGTAGGCGTAGGCCGCGAGGCATCGCGCGGATTGGCTGCTTGCCAGCAGCCGCCGGAAATCGGCCTTGCCGACGGTGACGTTCGAAGCGGACAGGTTGAGCAGCACGGTCGCGCCTGCAAGCGCGGCGAACGAGGAGGGCGGAACCGGCACCCATACGTCCTCGCAAATCTCGATGTGGAAAGTGAAGAGCGGCTGACCTTCGACGCGAAAAACGAGCGCATCGGAACAGGGGATCGCGTGCTGGCCCAGCAAATCGATCTGGCCGCGCCGCAGATAGGAGGCCGGCGAGAACTGCCGTGCCTCGTAGAATTCCCGGTAATTGGGCAAATAGCTTTTCGGCACGAGCCCGAAGAGACGGCCCCGATGGATGACGGCGGCACAGTTGAAGAGCATGCCGTCGATCGATAGCGGCAGGCCGACGACCGCGATCGTCGATACGGTCTTCGACGCCTCGAGTACGTCGTTCAACGCGGCGAGGCAGGCATCGAGCAGCGCGCGCTGCTGGAAAAGGTCGTCGCACGCGTAAGCGGACAGCCCCAGTTCGGGAAACAGCGCGAGCAGTGCGTGCCGCGAATCGGCCTCGCGCATCAACGAGATCGTTTCCCGCGCGTTGAAAGCCGGATCGGCCACCCGGACGCGCGGTACGCCGACGGCAATGCGGGCGAAGTCGTGACGGTAGAGGTTGAAAAAGGCCGGTGCGTCTGTCATGGCAAAGCGTTTCCTCGGTCCATCGGGACCCATATTAACCGCAGTCGATCACCACGTTTTCCCTACTGCATTCTCCACTGTTTTCGCCGATATCCGCATTTAAAGGACATTACAAAAAGAGGGCAAGATGGGCGAGTGCGAAAAAGCGGTGGAACGATCGATGCCGACGATAGGCTTAGGGGCAAGCGAGGTCAGCGAAATCCAGCCCGGTTTTCTCGAGGAACGGGAAACTCTCAAGCCGGAGCCGGTGATTCTGCTCGTCGATGACGAGCCGGCGATTCTCTCGTCGCTGCGGCGATTGCTGCGCGCGACGAAGTACAAGGTTCTGACGGCCGAGGGCGGCGCGGCCGCGCTGGAGACACTGGCTTCCAACGCAGTGGACCTGATCATCTCCGATATGCGGATGCCCTATATGAACGGGGCGGAGTTTCTTTCCCGAGCTCGCACGCTTTACCCCGATTCGATGCGAATTCTGTTGACCGGTTATTCGGAAATCGATTCAGCCGTGCGCGCCATCAACGAGGGCGGGGTCTATCGATATCTCACCAAGCCGTGGGACGACAACGATCTACTGCTGACTGTGAATCAGGCAATCGAGCAACAGAGCCTGCGCCGAGAGACGGCACGGCTTACGGAGCTGACGCGGAGTCAGAACGAGCAACTGCGCGCTTTCAATATCGGTCTCGAATCTCAAGTACGGTCTCGGACCGAGGAAATCAGACAAACGGTTCTCTTCCTCGAAGACGCGCAGCGCGAGCTCAAGCGCAACTTCACAGCGATGGTGCAGGTGTGCGCGAATATGATCGAGCTGCGCTGCGGGGCGCTCGGCGGCGAATCGTCGCGCGTCGGCGAGGTCGCGCGAAGCCTCGCGGTCGCGCTCGACCTGAGTGGCCTGCATGTGCAGGAGGTTTTCAGCGCGGGCCTCTTGCACGGCATCGGCAAGCTTTCGCTGCCCGACGATCTGCTCGAAAAATCGCTCGATCGAATGACGACGGATGAAACCCGGCTCTTCTATCAGCATCCGCAGCGAGCGCAGATGGTGCTCACGCCAGTCCACGAGCTGAACCACGTCGCGCAGATTATCCGCCATCAGTACGAGCGGTTCAACGGCCGAGGCACTCCCGACGGTCTGATCGGCGATCAAATCCCGCTGGGTTCGCGCATTCTCGCCGTGGCGCGCGATTTCCAGGCGCTGCTGAGCGGCAGCATCGTCAAGCGACCGGTCACGCGCCAGCAGGCTCTGCAGGCGATCGTCTCGCAGTCGGGCGTTCGATACGATCCGTTGGTCATCGATCGCTTCGTCGCGCTGTCGAAAGACCCGGCCGCGCTCGGACGAGGCGAAGTCGCGCAAATCAACGGTCAGCAGCTGAAGGAAGGCATGCGACTCGCCGATGATCTGCACAACAGTCGCGGCGTTTTGCTGATGACGAAGGGCAGTGTCGTCACCGCGCATCAGGTCGCGCAAATCCAGCGGTTCGAAGCGCTGGAGCCGACGCCTTTCGCCGTACTCGTTCACGCCGGAGCTCCGTCATGATGGCAGCGTCATCCTCGTCGCAGATTCTCGTTGCCCATTCCGTCCATGATGAAGCGCGGGCCGCGGTAAGGGAGATTCACGCCGTGCTCGGGCCTTGCGAGGCCGAACTCGTGTTGTTCTTCTGCTCGAGCCGGTTCGATCTCGACGCGTTGGCGGACGAGATGCGCACACTGTTTGGCTCAACGCGCGTTATCGGATGTACGACCGCCGGGGAGATCGGGCCGGCCGGCTATCGCGAGCGCAGCCTCGCGGCGGTGGCGTTGCCGTGCGCTTCGTTCGCGGCGGGGACGGCGCTGATCGAGAACTTGCACGACTTTTCGATCACGCGCGGGCAGGCGAGCACGCTCGACGCGTTGCATGATCTCGACAAACGGGCGATGCTCGAGCCCGGCGCCGATTCGGGCCGATTCGCGTTGCTATTGATCGACGGTTTATCGGTGCGCGAAGAGGCGGTCACGCGCACGTTGCAGAGCACGCTTGGCGATATTCCGCTCGTCGGCGGCTCCGCGGCCGACGATTTGCGCTTCGAGAACACTTCGATTTTTTACGACGGGCAATTTCGCAGCGACTGCGCGGTCCTCATCACCGCTTCCACTCCACTCCCGTTCAGAACGTTCAAAACGCAGCATTTCCGTTCCGGCGACGAGCGACTCGTCGTCACCGAGGCCGATGCCGAGCGGCGCACCGTGAGTGAGATCAACGGCCTGCCCGCGGCTCAGGAGTATGCGCGGCTCATCGGCGCGCGCGTCGAGGACCTGAGCCCAGGGCTCTTCGCGGCCTCGCCGGTCGTCGTGTTGATCGACGGGACCGATTACGTGCGCTCGATCCAGAAGCTGAACCGCGACGGCAGCCTCACGTTTTACTGCGCCATCGAGGAAGGGCTCGTGCTTCGCGTCGCGCGCGGCCTCGATCTCGTCGAAAACTTGCGCCTGACGTTCGCCGAGCTTCGGCATACCGTCGGCGAGCCGCAGCTGATACTGGCCTGGGACTGCATCCTGCGCCACCTCGAAATGGTGCAGAAGGGCACACGCGACAGGGCCGGCGAGCTGTTCAACGCCAATCGCGCAGTGGGCTTCAGCACGTACGGTGAGCAATATCAGGGGGTGCACGTGAACCAGACGCTGACCGGCATCGTCTTCGGCGGCGCGCCGGAGGTCGCTCGTGGCTGATGTCCGCTTGGCCGACGATGCGTCGCTCGACGCCACCGCTCTCAGAAAGGAGATCGTCAGGCTCAACAAAATGGTGCGCTCGCTGATGGATCGTGCCGAGCGCAGCACGATCGTCTGCGGCTCGGACTTCAGCTTGTTCCAGATGGCCGTCACGCTCGAAGACCAGGTCCGGCACCGGACGCGTGAGCTCGAGGCGGCGTTGCACGAAAACCGCAAAATCACCCATGCGCTGCAGCGCGCGCAGGAGTTGATGAAAGAGGAGATCGAAGAGCGCAGGCGCACGCAGGCGGAGCTCGAAAGCGAACGCGAGGCGCAGCGCCGATTGATCGACGAGCTCGCTCAGGCGCATGGTCAGCTGCTGCAATCGGAGAAGCTCGCCTCGATCGGTCAGCTTGCCGCGGGCGTCGCGCATGAGATCAACAACCCGATCGGATTCGTCGATTCGAATCTGAGAACTTTGAAGGCGTGGGTCAAGCAACTGCTCGACGTCATGTCCCTGGAAGAATCGATGCTGGCGGGCCTGGGGCCCGAGGCACGGACTCGTATCGACGCGGCGCGCAAGGATGCCGATCTCGACTACCTGCAGAGCGACATCAATACGCTGATCGACGAATCGATCGAAGGGACCTCGCGCGTGCGACGGATCGTGCAGGACTTGCGCGACTTTTCGCGGGCAGGCGGTGACGAGTGGAACATCGTCGATCTCCATTGCGGAATCGAGGCAACGCTGAACGTCCTTCGCAACGAGCTCAAGTACAAGGCCGATGTCGTCAAGGACTATGGCGAGCTTCCCCACGTCGAGTGCATGCCGTCGCAACTGAATCAAGTCGTCATGAACCTCCTGATGAACGCCGCGCAGGCGATTCCCGATCGAGGCACGATCACCATCCGGACGCGGCTCGACGGCGACCATGTCACGATCGGCGTCGACGATACGGGCGCCGGCATGACGGCGGACGTGCAGGCCAAAATCTTCGATCCGTTCTTCACGACAAAGCCGGTCGGCAAGGGGACGGGGCTCGGACTGTCCGTGTCGTACGGCATCATCGAAAAGCACGGAGGGAAAATCACCGTCGAAAGCGAGCCTGGCGTTGGCTCACGCTTCACGGTGCGGCTGCCGATTGCGAGGCCGGAGCGCAGAAACAAGCCGCAGGCAACCGAACACAGGAACCGATAGTGCATCTATTTCATTACGTCACGCTCGTCTGCTTGCTGCTGGCCAGCGTGGCGCTGATCGCGTACGCGGCCCGTACCCGGTCTCTGCGCGATCTTACGCAAACGCTCGAAGCGCAGGTGAAACGTCGAACGAGCGAACTCGAGGGCACGTTACGGAACTACGAGCGAACCACTGAGATGCTCGAGCTCGTGCGCGAAAAGATGGAGCTTGAAATCGAGGAGCGCAAGGAGACGCAGGCGCGTCTGGAACGTGAAAGGGAAGAACAGCGCAGACTGATTCATGAACTCGAGGAGGCGCATGTCCAGCTATTGCAGTCGGAAAAGCTCGCCTCGATCGGTCAGCTCGCCGCGGGTGTCGCGCATGAAATCAACAACCCGATCGGGTTCGTGAGCGCCAACCTCAACACCCTCAAGCCGTGGATTCGTGGGCTGCTCCAGGTCGCGGCGGCGCAAGAGGCCATCGTCGGCCAGCTCGATGCGACGACGCGCGCGGAATTACTGCAGGCATGGCAAGACGCCGATCTCGACTTCGTGCGCGAGGAAATCATGGCGCTCATCGACGAATCGATCGATGGCGCCCGGCGCGTGCACCGCATCGTGCAGGACTTGCGCGACTTCTCACGGCCAGGCAGTGAGGACTGGGCGCATGCCGATCTGCATGCGGGGCTCGAAAGCACGCTGAACGTCGTCAAGAACGAGCTCAAGTACAAGGCGACGATCGTGCGCGAATTCGGCGAGTTGCCTCACGTCGAATGCATTCCTTCGCAGATCAATCAGGTGTTCATGAACCTGCTCGTCAATGCGGCGCAGGCGATTCCTCAGCGCGGCACGATCACGATTCGGACCTACGCAGCGGACGACAACGTCTCGATCGAGATCGCCGACGACGGCGTGGGCATACCGACCGAGGTCGTCGGCAGGATCTTCGACCCGTTCTTTACGACAAAGCCCGTCGGGCAGGGCACGGGTCTCGGGCTTTCGGTATCGCTCAGCATCGTCAAGCGCCACGGCGGCCGCATCGAAGTGGCGACCGCCCCCGGACAGGGGGCGGTCTTCATCGTCAGACTGCCAGTGCGACGGGAGCCGGTCGAGCAGCCGGACGTGCTCGCCACGAGCAGTCCGGCCTGAGCGGGGGGATCCCGCCGGGAGGGATCACCGCGCGCGCCGAGTGCGCCGCACGTGGTCGAACAGCACGGCCAGCAATAGGATGCCGCCGCGGATCAGATATTGGTAGAACGTCGGCACGTTCATGAGGCTCATGGCGTCCTGCACGGATCCCATGATCAGCACGCCGACGAGCACGCCTGAAATGGTCGCGACGCCGCCCGTCAACGATACGCCTCCGAGCACACAGGCCGAGATGACGCCGAGCTCGAGGCCTACCGAGGTTTTCGGGTCGCCGAGGCTCATGCGCGAGGCCAGCATCACGCCGGCAAAGCCCGTCACGAGGCCTTGCAGAACGAACACGGCGATCTTGATTCGCGTCACGGGCAAGCCCGCGAGCAGCGCGGCTTCGCTATTGCCGCCGACGGCGAGCACGTTCTTGCCGAACACCGTCTTGCGCAGCACGAAACCGAACACGATGAAACCGACGATGTTGCTCCAGATCGGATACGAAATGCCGAGGAAGGAGCCGCCGCCGAGATCGAAGAAGCGCTCTTCGGAAATCATGACCGCATCGCCGTTCGACACGATATAGGCCAGGCCGCGCACGACCTCCATCATGGCGAGCGTGACGATCAGCGAGTTGATCTTGTAGCGGGCGACGAGCACCCCATTGACGAGACCCACGGCGCCGCCCGCGAGTACGCCGACGGTCACGCCGAAAAGCACACTGTGCGTCGCCGTGATCAACATGGAAGCGACGACGCCCGAAAACGCAACGATCGAGGCCACCGACAAATCGACCTCGCCTAGCGCGAGCACGAACATCATCGTGACCGCGATCGAGCCGATCAGCGTGACCGACAGCAGCAGGCCCTGTATGTTGCGGCTCGTGAGAAAGTCGGGCACGACGAGCGACAGCACGACGAAGAGGATCACGAAGACCATCACGATGCCGGACTTGTTCACGAGCCGCCAGAGCTTCGCGGCGTTGCTCGGGGCAGGGGCGGCATCGCGCGTCGCGCCATGCGAGGCTTGCGAGGTCTGCGCGGATGAAAGAGCTGGCTCGGCAGCGGGGCGTATGCTCGGAGGTTGTTGCATGATTTCTCTCAATCGTTGGCGCGCGGGCTTGGACTTCTCGTCAGCCGTGGCCGCGCGTCGGGTCGAAGCGTTATTGCGGCAAAGCGAGTTTGATCAATTGGTCGGGCGTGGCGTCGGCTTTTGGCAGATCGCCGACGATGCGGCCTTCCTTCATGACGATCACGCGATCGGCGACGCCGATGACTTCGGCGAGATCGCTCGAAACCATCAGGACGGTGCGGCCCGTTTCGGCAAGGCCGTAGAGCAGCTCGTAGATCTGTGCGCGCGCGCCCACGTCGATGCCGCGCGTCGGCTCGTCCATCACGAAGACGTCGATTTGCTCGGCGAGCCAGCGCGACAGAATCACTTTTTGCTGATTGCCGCCCGAAAGCGTGCCGATCGGCGTTTCGCCGTCGCGCGTCTTGATCGACAGCTTCTCGATGTAATCGTCGGTCAGTTCGCGTTCGCGCCGCTCGTTGAGCAGAAACCGCGCAATGCTGAAGTGACGCCGCGCACTGATGGTGAGGTTGTCGGCCACCGATGCGATGGCGACGATACCTTCCTGCTTGCGGTCTTCAGGGCAAAGCGCGATGCCCGCTCGAACGGCGTCGCGCGGCGTCGAGAAAACGACGGGCCGCCCGTTCAGCTCGACGTGCCCGCTCGTAGGACGCTGAGCGCCGCAAATCAGCTTCATCAGCTCGGTGCGGCCCGCGCCGACGAGTCCAAAGAAGCCGACGATCTCGCCGCGCCGCGCCGAGAACGAAGCGGGCTCGGAGAGCCCCGGCCCCATGAGCGCCTTCGCCTCGATACGCGTTTCTCCCGCCGCGCGCGGGCGATAGCCGTAGACATCGCGAATCGAGCGGCCGACCATGCAGCTGATCAGGCGGTCCCGCTCGAGGCCATCGACGGTCTCGAACGTCTCGATCGAGTGGCCGTCGCGGAATACCGTGACGCGGTCGCAGAGCTCATAGACTTCGTCCATGCGGTGCGTCACATAGATGATCGCGTGACCTTCCGCTCGCAGCCCGTTGATGATCTTGAAGAGCTGCGTCGTCTCGCGCGACGAGAGTGAGCTCGTCGGCTCGTCGAAGGCGATCACACGCGCGTCGCGCATGAGCGCCTTGCCGATCTCGATCATCTGCCGCTGTCCGATCGACAGCTCCTTGACCGGCGTATCGGGATCGATATGCTCGCCGAGCCGCGCGAGCGTATCGGCCGCGCGTGCTCTGAGCGAGCGTTCGTCGACGATCCCAAGCCGGCTCGGCAATGCCCCGAGCATCAGATTCTCGGCAACCGTCAGCTCGGGCACCAGGTGCAGCTCCTGGTAGATGATCGCGATCCCGGCGTCGATGGCGGCCTTCGTGCTCGAGAAGCGGCGCTCGACGCCGTCGAGGCGCAACGTTCCGGCTTGCGGAATGTTGACGCCCGACAGTACCTTGAGCAGCGTCGACTTGCCTGCGCCGTTCTCGCCCATGAGGCCGTGCACTTCACCGGCCCGCACGCTCAACGACACGCTATCGAGCGCGCGCACGCCGGGGAAGCTGACCGTGATCCCGTCGAGCTCGAGGTACGCCGGGCGCACGGACTGCGTCGATGCGCCGCCCGGCGCGGCGGCTTCGATCATGTCGTTCGCGTTTTGCATGCGTTTAAATCCCGAGGTCCTTGCGGACTTGTTGCCAGTTCTCGCGCGTCATCAGCACGCCCGTCGTCTGCGTATCGGCAGGCGGCTGCTTGCCCGCCTTGATCCAGTCGACGAGGTTTTGCGTGCTTTGCTTACCGTGATTCGTCGAGCTCACGGCGATCGTGCCGTAAAAGCCCGTCGGCTCCTTCTTCTGGAACTCGGCAAACGCTTCGCCCGCCCCGTTGATGCCGACGCCGATCACGTCGCTCGAAGGAATATGAAGCTGCTCCGTCGCGCGCACGCCGCCCAGGACCGTCTCTTCGTTGAGCGCGTAGATGACCCACTTCTTGATGTTCGGGTGCTTCGACAGCACCGGCGAAGCCGCGTTGAAACCGCCTTCGTCGTCGGTCGTCTTTTGCGGCGCATCGAAGATGTTCTCTTTCTTGAAGCCGTTGGCGAGCAGCGTCTGCGTGGCGCCGTCCGTGCGCAGCTTCGCCGTCGGCAGCTCGTAGTCGCTGATGCGAATGGCGCCCACTTCCTCAGGCTTCCAGCCGCGGCGCTTCATCTCCTCGGAGATGGCCTGGCCGACTTGATTGCCGATCTTGAAAGCCGACATGCCGAGGTGCGGGACGTCCGCGAGCGGCTTGCCCGACGTGTCGACGAGCTGATCGTCGACGGTCACGAACTTCATGCCGTAGCGCTTGGCGCGAGCGGCGATCGCCGGTCCGAGGCGTACGTCGGGCGCGCAGATGACGAAGCCTTTCGCGCCTTGCGCGCCGAGGTTGTCGATCGCGGCCAGCACCTTCTCGCCGTCGGGCGTGCCGATCTTGACGACGCTGAAGCCTTCCTGCTTGCCGAGCGCCGTGGCGGCGTTCTGCTCGTTGATGAACCATGCCTGCTCGGGCATCTTCACGAGAAAGCCGATTTTGAGCGGCTCGTCGGCTTGAACAGTCGAATGCAGGGCGAACGGCGCGGCGAAGGTCATCGCCAACGCGGCGCGCAACGTGAAGCGGCGAAGCTTGCTGGTCATACTTCAGTCTCCTTGGAGTGGCCCCGACGGGCCGGTTTTTGCATGAGGCCGGTGCAAGTCACTGAGTGCTTGCTCCGGCCTGCGCGTGGTAAAAAAACGGCGCAGCATGAGCCGAGGAGCCGGACGCTGGCGCGCTCGCTCCGATGCTTTTGCTGCGGTAATTCGGGAATCAGTCCACGAACGCCTCGATCTCGCGGCGTGCGCCGAGCAGGAATGCATCGGCGACATGGCGCAGCGGACGGACATCGACATCCTCTTCGCCGCGCTCGATCAGCTCGCGCCAATGCGCATAAAGCGACGGGTACTCGCATTCCGGACCGACATCGACGAGCTCGCCGGCAATCGAGAGGCGTTTGCCGCCCTGTTCGATGAGCAGCGTGCCGTCGCTCGTTTGCACTTCGATTTCCCATTGCTCGCGCGGGCCGTGCCGCCAGTCGAATTCGGCGCGCACGGCGGCACCGTTCAGATCGACGAAGCCCAGGTTGGCGGCGATCGGGGTATGCGTATTCGATGGGACGAGCAGCGTTGCCGTCTGCAGGACGATTTCATGCGGCAGGATGCGCGTGACGATCGACAGTGCATTGATGCCCGGGTCGAAGACGCCGAGCCCGCCCGGTTCCCAGATCCATTTCTGTCCCGGGTGCCACTTGCGCACGTCTTCTTTCCAGCGAACGTCGACCGAGCGCACCGCGCGCTGCGCGAGCCATTCGCGTGCCGCCTCGACGGCCGGCGCATGGCGCGAATGCCAGCTCGCAAATAGCGTGAGGCCGGCGTTGCGCGCCATCTCGCGCAGCACTTCGATTTCGTGCAGGCTCGCGCCGGGCGGCTTTTCGAGCATCACGTGCTTGCCGGCCGCGAGCGCCGCGCGCGCCTGCGCGAAGCGAACCTGCGGCGGAGCGGATAGTGAAACGGCATCGAGATCGCGCTCGGCGGCGAGCAGCGCCTCGATGGTCGGATAGTTGCGCACGCCTTGAACTTCCGCATGGCGACTGGCGCACGCGGTCAATTCGAGGCCCGGGTCCGCGGCGATGGCGGGCAAGTGCTGATCGCGCGCGATCTTGCCGATGCCGACGAGTCCTACCGTCAGTTTCTTCGTCATGTTCACTCCGAGACTTACAGGCCCCAGCGCAACGCGAGCGGATTGGCTTCGCGCGCGAGCTCGAGCAGCTCACTGCGCGTGGCGCCGGTGAGCGGCTCGAGCGGATGACGGACCATGTCGCTCTTGATCACGCCGCCTTCCTTCATCACGGTCTTCGTTGCACGCAGCCCGCACTGGCGGTTTTCATAGTTGATGAGCGGCAGAATCCGCGCGTAGCCCGCGCGCGCTTCATCGCGCCGTCCCGCGCGGAACGCATCGAAGACGGGGCGGATCAGGTCGGGCAGCAATGCGCTCGACATCGTGCCGGTCGCACCCGCGTCGAGATCGGGCATCAGCGTGATCGCTTCCTCGCCGTCGAACGGACCCTCTATCACATCGCCACCCGCCGCAATCAGCGCGCGGAGCTTGGCCGCGGCCTGCGGCACTTCGATCTTGAAGTAGCGCACGAGCGGAATCTCGCGCGCGAGGCGAGCGAGAAACGAAACGCTCAACGGCACGCCCGAAAGCGGCGCGTCCTGGATCATGATGGGCACGCCCGCGGCGTCGGCGACACGCTTGAAATGATCGAACATCGATGCTTCGTCGGCGCGCAGCGTCGCGCCATGATAGGGCGGCATCAACATGATGATGCTCGCGCCCGCCGCGACGGCGAGCTTCGCGCGCGCACTCGCGATGTCCGTGCTGAAGTGACTGCATGTGACCATGACGGGGACGCGGCCCGCCGTGTGCCCGAGGCACAGGTCCACGAGCGTATCGCGCTCGGCATCGGTCAACAGGAACTGCTCGGAGTAGTTCGCGAGTATGCAGATACCGTCTACTTGCTGATCGACCATGCAGTCGATCACGCGCCGTTGTCCGTCGAGATCCAGCTCGCCCGTTTCGGTGAACGGCGTGGGCGCAACCGGAAAGAGCCCTGAGAACGGGCGGGAAACATTGACCACTGTACGACTCCTCGTTAAATCCGTTTGATGATCATCGAATCAGGTCTTAAGGGGCGGCTCGTTCAGCCCGAGCGGGATCGCGCGCTCGTGCGGTCCGTCGCCGGCGAGGCTCGCTTCGCGTGCGGGCTTCGCCCGCCCCCCGAGCCCCGTGCCGTTCGATTTGCGACGCGCCGCCTGCTGCTCGATCACGCGTTGCAGCAGGCAGAAGATACACAAGAGCGCGCCGATGACGATGCGCGTCCACCAGGAGCTCAGCGTGCCGTCGAACGTGATCAGCGTCTGGATCGTGCCGAGCACGCCGACACCGAACACCGAGCCGATGATGTAGCCGATGCCGCCCGTGAGCAGCGTGCCGCCGATGACGGATGCCGCGATCGCATCGAGCTCCATGCCTTGGCCTTGCAGCCCATAACCCGACAACACGTAGAGCGTAAATACGAGGCCGCCGAGCGAAGAACACAACCCGCCGAGCGCATAGACGCCGATCTTCGTGCGCGCGACCGGCAGACCCATCAGCAGCGCCGAGCGTTCGTTGCCGCCGATCGCATAGACATTACGTCCGAAACGTGTGAAATGTGCGAGAAAGATGGCAGCAGCGAGCGTAACGAGCGCAATGAGCGCGCCCGCGTTGAGCTCGCCGCTGCCTAGAGGCACATGAAAACCGGACACTGCGTGAAACGACGCTTCGTGAATCTCGATCGACTGCGTGGTGATCAGAAAGCAGGCACCACGCGCGAGGAACATCCCGGCCAGCGTCACGATGAAAGGTTGCAGGCGGAAGAAATGGATGATCGCGCCCATCGCCGCGCCGTATGCGGCGCCGATCGCAAGCACGAGCGGGGCGATGATCCAGATCGGCCAATGCAGGCGCTCGGCACAGATCGCGCAGACGATCGTCGTGAATGCGACGACGGCGCCGACCGACAGGTCGATGCCGCCGGAAATGATGACAAACGTCGTTCCGATCGCGACGATGAGCAGAAACGCGTTGTCTTCGAGCAGGCCGAGCAGGACCCGCAGCGATCCAAAACCCGTGTACATCGCGGAGCCGAAGCCGAACAGCGCCGCGAAGAGGATGATCGTGACCGCGATCGGCAGGACGCGCGGATCGACGAAGCGTAGGAAGAATGCTTTCATTTCACGGCCTCGCCGACCGAGTCGACCGATTTGACGCGTCCCGCCGCAATGCCGCGCCGGATCAGATGCAAGAACAGGTCTCGCGCCGCCGCGGACTGGATGACAGTGACGACGAGCACCACGACGGCTTTGACGACGAGCGTCGCCTCGGGCGGCACGCCGATCGAATAGGTCGTGTAAGTGAGCGTCTGGATAATGAGTGCGCCGAGGACCGTGCCGCCGAGTGAGAAGCGTCCGCCCGCAAGCGACGTGCCGCCGAGCGTGACCGCGAGGATGGCGTCGAGCTCGAGCAGCAGGCCGGCGTTGTTGCCATCCGCGCTGCGCACGTTCGAACTGATCAACACGCCAGCCAGCGCGGCGCAAACGCCGCAAAAGACATAGACACCAAAGACGACGGCCGCGGAACGGAGCCCGACCAGGCGCGTGGCGACGGGGTTGATGCCGATCGAGCGGATGAAAAGGCCGAGCGCGGTCCCGTTGACGAGCAAGGCGGTGAGCGCGGTTGCCGCGATTGCGATCCACACGGAGCAGGGCACCGTGGCGAGGTAGCCGTCGCCGAGCCTCAGATACCAGGTACCTGAGATCGGGATGATTTGCCCATCGGTCAAGAGCTGCGCGACACCGCGTCCGGCCACCATGAGAATCAGCGTCGCGATGATGGGTTGCATCCCGACGAATGCGACGAGCAGTCCGTTCCAGGCTCCGGCGAGGAGGCCTACGGCGAGACAGGCGGCGAGCGCGGTCGGCACGCGCGCCGGATCGTCGGCGAGCAACATCGCCGCCGACGCGCCGGCAATCGCGACGACCGTGCCGACCGAGATGTCGACGCCGCGCGTCGCGATGACGAGTGTCATGCCGAGCGAAACGATGATGAGCGGCGACGCATGAATCAGGATGTCGATGGGCGCGCCGAACAGATGGCCGTTCATCACGGTCACTTTCAGAAAATCGGAGCGGTGTGCGACATCGAGCGCCAACAGCAGCACGAGCGTGAGCGCGGGCCAGAACAACGCATGGCGCGTCACGGCTCGCACGAAACGAAACGGATCCCCGGTGCCTTCCGTCATGGGGCGTTGCCTCCGGCTATCAGTCGATACACCTGGTCTTCGTCGAGCCCATCGTCGTCGAGCTCGGCGATCTTGCGGCGGTCGCGCAACACCGCGACTCGATGGCTGATTCGCAGCACTTCACTCAACTCGGATGAGATCAGCAGAATGCCCAGGCCTTTTGCGCAAAGCGCCAGCACGCGGTCCATGATCTCGAACTTCGCGGCGACGTCGATACCGCGCGTGGGCTCGTCCAGAATCAACATGCGCGGCTCCGTTGCGAGCCAGCGCGCGAGCAGCGCCTTTTGCTGATTGCCGCCCGAAAGCAGCTCGATCGGTTGCTCCGCGTCGCGCGCCTTGATGCCCAGCGAGGCGATGTACTCGTCCGCGATGCGCTTCTCGCGCTTGCGGCCGAGCGGTCGCCACCAGCCGCGCCGCGCTTGCAGCGCAAGAACGATGTTCTCGCGCAGCGAGAGCGATGCGATGATGCCTTCTTTCTTGCGATCTTCCGCGCAGTAGCCGATGCCTTGGCGCACGGCATGGCGAGGGGAGCCCATTTTCACGGTCTTGCCGTCGACGCTGACTGTCCCCGTATCGGCGCGCTCGGCGCCGAAGAGCAGTTGTGCCGTTTCGGTGCGACCCGATCCGAGCAAGCCCGCGAGGCCGACGATGCGTCCCGGCTCGATCGAAAGATCGACGGGATGCAGCACGCCGCGCCGGCCGACGCCGCGCATCCGGAAGCCCGCCGCGGTCTGGCCGGCGGACGTCGGTGCCTTGGCCTGCCGCGCCGCGGCATTCGCCTGGCGTTCGGCCACGCGTGCGTCTCCGACCATCTTTTCGACGAGCACCGCGACCGGCAGATCCTTCGCCAAATATTCCCCTTCGCGTTCGCCGTTGCGCATGACGGTGATGCGATCGGAGATCGCGTACGTTTGCTCGAGAAAATGCGTGACGAACAGAATCGCGATGCCGTTGCGCTTCAGTCGCCTGAGCACTTCGAAGAGTCGCGCGACTTCGTTGTCGTCGAGGCTCGAGGTCGGCTCGTCGAGAATCAGCACGCGTGCGTCGACCGATACGGCGCGCGCGATGGCCACCATTTGCTGTACGGCGATCGGATACGTATCGAGCGACTTCGTCACGTCGAGCGACACGTCGAGCTCCGCGAGCGCCGCTTCGGCGCCGATACGGATGGCCTTCCAATCGATCGCGCCGCCGCGCGTCGGCTGGCGACCCGCGAAGATGTTCTCCGCCACCGAGAGATTGGGGCAGAGGTTGACTTCCTGGTAGAGCGTGCGGATCCCGGCCGCTTCGGCTTCGAGTGGAGCAGCGAAGCCGACCGGTTTTCCGTCGATTCGGATCTCGCCGGCGTCGTGCGAATGAACGCCGGTCAGGACGTTGATCAAAGTCGACTTGCCCGCGCCGTTCTGCCCCATCAGCGTGTGCACTTCGCCGGGGAAGAGGCGGAAGTCGACGTTGCGAAGCGCCTGCACGCCGGGAAACGACTTCGTCAGGCCGACGGTCTCGAGTACGGGGGCAACCGTCGTCGGAGCGCTCATCAAGGCGTAGTTCTCGGTCGATTCGTCGGCGTGCATGGGTCGCGTTCGCTCGTTGCGGGTTTAGTACTTGCGCGTGGGCAGCACCTGCGCCGCGACGTTCATCGGGAACACCGTCTCGTTCGTCACGATGCGATGCGGCACTTGCTCACCGGCGACGATCTTCTTGACCGTGTCCATCAATTGCGGCCCGAGCAGCGGGCTGCACTCGACGTCGACGTTGATCTTGCCCGCGGCGGCAGCCTGCAAGCCGCCCTTCGTCGCATCGAACGACACGACGGTCACGTCCTTGCCCGGCTTCATGCCGGCTTCTTCCATCGCCTGGATTGCGCCGAGCGCCATATCGTCGTTATGCGCATAGACGACGTTGATCTGCTTGCCGTACGTCTTGGCGAACGCTTCCATCACTTGCTTGCCGCCGGCGAGGGTGAAGTCGCCGCTTTGCGAAGCGATGACCTTGAACTTCGGATCGTTCTTGATGATCTCCATCAGCCCGGCATGGCGGTCGTTCGCGGGGGCCGATCCGACGGTGCCTTGCAATTCCACGATATTGATCGGGCCCTTATCGTCCTTGTAGTGCTCCTCGAGCCAGCGTCCGCCGCGACGACCTTCCTCGAGGAAGTCCGAGCCGATCATCGTGACATAGAGCGAGGGGTCCTTCGCGTCGATCATCCGGTCCGTCAGCACGACGGGAATGTGCGCGCGCTTGGCTTCCTCGAGCACCGGCTCCCAGCCCGACTCCACGACGGGCGAGAACGCGATCACATCGACTTTCTGCGCGATGTACGAACGGATCGCCTTGATCTGGTTTTCCTGCTTTTGCTGCGCATCCGAGAACTTGAGCGTGATGCCCGCGTCCTTGGCCGCCGATTTGACGGAGACCGTGTTGGCCGTGCGCCACGCGCTTTCGGCGCCTACCTGAGCAAAACCGAGGACGATCTTCTTGTCCTCGGCGTGGCCGGCGGCGGCTGCCCCGACGAGGGTGACTGCGAGCAATGCTTGAAGCGCCTGGCGTAGGGTGCGTCTCATTTCAAGTCTCCGATAGCTCTGTTGGTTTGTCGTTGTTGCTACTGCTTGCTCTTGCTGCCCGACCCGAGCGCGTCCCACGAGAACGAACTCGGAAATAGCCAAACTATAGGCACACGCGACCCCGGCGGCGATTAGCGTTTTCCCCAGATCACGTGAGCAAATAGTAATGCTATTTCTCGGGGGTCGAAGCGCTGGAAATCCGCATGGAGCTGGCATTTTCCGTGCCGGTCAGACCCTGACTGCTGCTTCAGTGTTACGAAAAGTTTGCTTTTCTCAAATAGTGGTCAAGAGACGCTAGTCGATATATAGTAATACTACTTTAGGTCATCACCTGACGCCAACATGACTGACAAACCCCGCAAGCTGCGCTCCGCCGAATGGTTCGGCAGAGCCGACAAGAATGGCTTCATGTACCGAAGCTGGATGAAGAACCAGGGCATCCCCGATCACGAGTTCCAGGGCAAGCCGATCATCGGCATCTGCAACACCTGGTCCGAGCTCACCCCCTGCAATTCGCATTTCCGCAAGCTCGCCGAGCACGTCAAGCGCGGCGTCTTCGAAGCGGGCGGCTTCCCCGTGGAGTTTCCGGTGTTCTCCAACGGCGAATCGAACTTGCGCCCGACGGCGATGTTCACGCGCAATCTCGCGAGCATGGACGTCGAGGAAGCGATCCGCGGCAATCCGATCGACGCGGTCGTGTTGCTTGCGGGATGCGACAAGACCACGCCCGCGCTGCTGATGGGCGCGGCGAGCTGCGACGTGCCGGCCATCGTCGTCAGCGGCGGTCCGATGCTCAACGGCAAGCACGAGGGCCGCGACATCGGCTCGGGCACGATCGTCTGGCAACTGCACGAGCAGGTGAAGGCCGGCAAGATCACGTTGCACGAGTTCATGTCGGCCGAAGCCGGCATGTCGCGCTCGGTCGGCACCTGCAACACGATGGGGACCGCATCGACGATGGCTAGCATGGCCGAGGCGCTCGGCGTCACGCTGCCGCACAACGCGGCGATTCCCGCCGTCGACTCGCGCCGCTACGTGCTCGCGCATCTGTCGGGCATGCGTATCGTCGAAATGGCGCTCGAAGACCTGCGTCTTTCGAAGCTGCTGACGCGCGAGGCATTCGAGAACGCGATTCGCGTCAATGCCGCAATCGGGGGCTCGACGAACGCGGCCATCCACCTGAAGGCGATCGCGGGCCGCATCGGCGTGCCGCTCGAGCTCGACGACTGGACGCGCATCGGCCGCGGCACCCCGACGATCGTCGATCTGCAGCCGTCGGGCCGTTTTCTCATGGAAGAGTTCTATTACGCGGGCGGCTTGCCCGCCGTCGTGCGCCGCCTCGGCGAACAAGGCCTGGTGCCGTATCCCGACGCGTTGACGGCGAACGGGCGCTCGCTGTGGGACAACTGCAAAGAGGCACCGATCTACAACGACGAGGTGATCCGGCCGCTCGACAAGCCGCTCGTCGCCGACGGCGGGCTTTGCGTGCTGCGCGGCAATCTCGCGCCGCGCGGCGCGGTGCTTAAGCCTTCGGCGGCGACGCAGTCGCTCTTGCAACATCGCGGCCGCGCCGTCGTGTTCGAGAACTTCGACGACTACAAAGCGCGCATCGCGGATCCCGATCTGGACGTGACGGCCGACTCGATCCTCGTCATGAAGAACTGCGGGCCGAAGGGTTACCCGGGCATGGCGGAAGTGGGCAACATGGGGTTGCCGCCGAAGCTGCTCGCGCAGGGCGTCACCGATATGGTGCGGCTCTCCGATGCGCGGATGAGCGGCACGGCGTACGGCACCGTCGTGCTTCACGTCGCGCCGGAGGCCCGCGCGGGCGGCCCGCTCGCCGTGGTCCGCAACGGCGACTGGATCGAGCTCGATTGCGAGAACGGGCGGCTGCATCTCGAGATCGACGATCGGGAACTGGAAGCGCGTCTTGCCGAGTGGAGGGAAGGGCAGCGCCCGTTGGCGGCCGATGCGAGCGGCTACCGCAACCTCTATGTCGACCATGTCCTGCAAGCCGACGAGGGATGCGACTTCGACTTCCTGGTCGGCTGCCGCGGCGCCGAAGTGCCGCCGCATTCACACTAGAAGAAACAGGCCCTAGGCCGACTCAACGAGCGCTGCGCGTGGCGACTTCGAGAATCGTCTCGGCGTCGGCGCGCGCGTTCTCGAGTTGCACAAGGCTCGCCTGGCGAGCGCCGAGCGGATCGTGGTTCTCGATGGCCGTGAGAATGGCCTTGTGCCGCGGCAGCGAGAGCGCGTGCGTATCGGGGTGGCGGCTCGTCAGCTTGATCGACTCCGAGAGCGCCAGCGACATCATATTGCCGATGAAGGCGAGCATGTCGTTGTGCGTGGCGGCCATGATCGCCCGGTGAAACTCCAGGTCCGGCTCCAGCAATTCGGACGCCGTTTCCGCCCGTTCCATCCTATCGAAGGCGCTGCGCAGGCGCGCCAAATCCTCTTCCGTGCTTTCGGTCGCGGCAAGCGCGGCCGCCGCCGGCTCGATAATGCGCCGCACGGTCAGCAGCGAGCGGAAGAAATCCCCTTCGGGCGTGCTGCTGATCGTCCAGAAGAGCACATCGGGATCGAGCATGTGCCATTCTTCACGCGGCTTCACGACGCTGCCGACACGCGGCTTCGACGTGACGAGTCCTTTCGCGACGAGCACGCGCGTGGCCTCCCGCAAAACCGGCCGGCTCACGCCATACGATTCGCAGAGACCGGGCTCAGGGGGCAGGCGCTCTCCCGGCGCGAATTTGCCGCTGACGATCTCGATACCGAGTTCCTGCACGATTCGCGCGTGCATGCTCTTGCGATTCTTGAGATGCCGATAGTCCATAGTATTGAGAGTGCGGTTCGCTCGTCCGCTTGATGCGAACCTTGCGGCGCGCTGACGCCGGCGAGGTGTTCGCAGCATAGCACAGGGGTCCGGCACCGAGAGCGGCGCCAAAACCCGCAGTAGTGCATTCGGCGCTTCTCGAATAGCGATTTCAGGGTTTCACCTAGGCCCGTTTTTATTTCGTGCCGACAAAAAATGACCAAAGAATCCGCTCCGACGAAGGAATAAACGGCGGCGTTGCTCCGTTAAGTCGTGAGGAGACCATTGCGAAGTAGCGTTCAACCCTTGAAGCATCGATCTTCCTTCGACCTTGAACCTTCAACCGCCGGCCGATTACGCGCGCGAATCGCAATCGTTGGTCGGCAAGGAGATGCAAATGAAGTCGCACCGAATACTATCCGCCGTTTTTGTCGCGCTGATGTTGGCCGTGTCGACGTTGTCCGCAACGGGATGCTCGTCGACGGACGGCAATCCGCCGCAACAAGGCAACAACGGCGGCTCGAACAGCAGCGGCGGTTATTGAAATCACTCGCCATTGCGGGCAACGACGGAGTGAGTTTCGAAAACGACGTGGTTTTGGGGCTTCCGCGACTGCGCCGCTATGCGCGTGCGCTGACGGGAGACCCCGCATGGGCCGACGATCTCGTGCAGGATACGGCGGAGCGGGCGCTCGCGCGTCATCGGGCGTTCCGTGCCGGCAGCAACTTGCGCGCGTGGCTCTATACGATTCTGAGGAACATTTATATCGATCAATTACGGGCACGGCGTGAAATCGCCGTCGACGATGAAACAGCGCCGTGGCGAAGTCTCGAAGCGCCGCGCACCGAAGTTGACGGTCTCGTATTGCGCGACGTCCAGCATGCGCTTTATCACCTGCCGGTCGAGCAACGGGAGGTGCTCTTGCTGGTAGGCGTGGAGGAGTTGACCTATCAAGAAGCAGCGACGGTGCTCGGTGTGCCGATCGGTACAGTGATGTCGCGGCTTTCGCGTGCACGCGAGCACATGCGGACATTGCTCGCGGGGGAGACGGTCGCGGCTAAGGCCGCCGCGGCCAAGGCGGCCCCACCTAAGCCGGCCGCGCCTAAGGCGGCCCCGCCTAAGCCGGCCGCGCTCAAAGTAGTGAGAGACAAGTGATGAACGACTATCGCGATTCCGGCTCTTCGGAGCGCCTCGACTTGCAGACGCTGTCCGCATTCGTCGACGGCGAGCTGCCCGATGCGGCGCATGCCGCCGTCGGCGCCGAGCTCGAACGCGATCCCGAGTCGATGGCCCGCGTCGCGGACTGGCGGGCCCAGAAGGCGGCGCTGAAGGCTTTGTTCGGCGACGTCGAAAACGAGGCCCCGTCGGTAGTGGTGTTGCGTCGGCCTCATTCGCGGATGCAGCGCATGGCCGTGGCCGCCGGCTGGCTCTTCGTCGGCGTCGCGCTCGGCACGATAGCCGGCAATCTCCTGCCGCGCGCGCTCCACAGCGCGCACGAGCCGGCCACGTTCGCGCGTCGCGCCGACATCGCCTACGCCGTGTATGCGCCCGAAGTTCGGCATCCCGTCGAAGTCGGCGCGCAGGACGAGGCGCATCTCGCGAGCTGGCTCTCCAAACGGCTCGGTCGGTCGCTGTCGATTCCGTCGCTGCAAGAGTACGGCTACACGCTCGTCGGCGGACGATTGCTGCCGGGCGACAGCGGGCCTGCCGCGCAATTCATGTACGAGAGCCGGCAAGGGGCGCGGCTGACGCTTTACGTCGCCGCGATCCCGACCGATGAAACGGCGTTCCGCCTCTTGCGCGACGGCGATCGGCGAACGTTCTATTGGGTCAGCGACCATTTCGGCTATGCCCTGTCAGGGGCGATTTCCGAAGAGAAACTGCGATCGATCGCCATCGACGTCTGCAGCGAGCTGGGCGGCCGTCCCGAATCGTGGTCGGAGTCGTCGTCCGACTCGTCGCGATAGCGATCGCGCGCATTCAGCGTTTCTTAAGCAGAACCAAAGAATTCGTGAATTCACGACCCGTCTGCGCCTGCCTATTCTGGTGACTTTGAAGCGGAGCGGGACCAGCGAGCGAAGCGTGGCCATGCGGCCATGCGCGCGTGGCTGCTTGCGCTTCGCCGCGCCTGAGAACGGGAGGAGCGCATGGAAGCCTTGATTTTCGATGTCGACGGGACGCTCGCGGATACCGAGACCGCGCACCGCGAAGCCTTCAACGCCGCGTTTGCTGAGGTGGGGCTCGATTGGCATTGGGATGAAGCGCTCTACACCCGACTGCTGGATGTAGCCGGTGGCAAGGAACGCATTCTGCACTATTGGCGCTGCATCGAGCCTGAGGAAGCGAGCGGCCCCAAGGCGTGGGAAACGGTGGAAGCGCTTCACGCGGTCAAGACACGGCACTACGCGCAACGCGTGCGGGGGGGCACGTTGCCGTTGCGCCCTGGCGTCCAGCGCCTCATCGAAGAGGCGAACCGAACCGGGGTGCCGGTTGCAATCGCGACGACCACGACGCCGGCGAACCTCGATGTATTGCTGAGCGCACCGTTCGGCGGCGATTGGCGCAAGCGCTTTGCAGCGATCGGCGACGCGTCGACCACCCCGGTCAAGAAGCCCGCGCCCGACGTTTATTTGGCAGTCCTCAACGAATTGAATATCGAGGGCTCACGCTGCGTCGCGTTCGAAGATTCGGAAAACGGCTTGCATGCCGCCACGGCCGCTGGCGTACCGACGATCGTGACGCCCACGGCCTATACCCGCCATCACCGTTTCGATGAAGCGCTCGCGGTTCTCGCGCACCTGGGCGATCCGGAGATGCCCCTCGATGTCGTTCGCGGACACGATTGCCGGTGGATCGATTTGCCGACATTGCGGCGTTGGCATTCCGATGCCGCACACGCCAACGTCCACGCCCACGTCCGGTGATGCGAAAACCGCGCCGCACTGCCGGCTACGATGGCCGTCGGGCGGCGGCTCAGATCAGCTTTTGCGCGAGCGCACGAGCGGCGGCGACGTGACGGCTCGTGCAATCGAACTTACGCATGACGTTTCGGATGTGATGCGTCACGCCGTGCTCGGAGATGTTCAGAATGCAGCCGATCTCCCATGTGCTCTTTCCGGCTGCGATCCAGCGGAGGCACTCGCGTTCGCGCTTGGTCAGGTGGACCGTCGGCGCCGCCCGCGCTTTCACAGAGCGCGTCACGAAGTGGTGCAACTGCACCGAAAGCAGGCACAGATGCGGCAGCACCGAGAGGAGGTGCCGGCGTGCCGCGGGGACAGGCACGCGGCGCGAGTCGACGAATGCGCTCAAGCTGCCGAGCCCACCGTCCGGCGCATGAATAGGAATCGTCACGCCGCAGTCCATCCCGTGGCGGCGAGCCTCGGCGCGCAACGCCTGCGGCGCCTCGCCCGCATAGAGCGCATCGTCCCATAGGAGCGGCGCGATGCCGGTGAGCGCATGAGCGACCGTCGGATCGATGGCCCTGAAACCGTTTTCGGCATAGACCCTGTGCCACGTCTCGTCATAGCTCGAAATCGTGAGCTCACTCGCCTTCGCCTTACCCTCGGCCGCTCCGGTCCAGTACAAAAAGCCGTCCAGATTCAGCAACCGGCAGATTTCGGTGAGCCGCGTTTTTGCATCGGCCTCGTCTTCGCATGCTTCGAATGCCGTCAGGCACGCGACGCTCAACGTGTCGACATTCATGGATCGGGCCTGCATCGCAATCAGCCGTAAGGAAAGGAAATATTGGAAATTTGAGCCAGTGAAGCAAACGATGTTTGACAAAAATCAAAGAAGTAATCGAAATAGCGCATAACGGAACGCACAATTCGACTTTGCACCTTGGTCAGCATGTAAACGGCAAAAGCCGAGCGCACTTTAGTGCGCCCGGCGCAGTTGTTTTCGAGGCCCCCACGGGCTTTCAAACGCTGGTTCGCCGCATCAGACGGACGTGAGAGCTTCGTCGCGATTTTCCAGGCAGGTGAGTCTGTCCACTACTACATGGATATGTAGGTAGCCGAACTCAAGTTATTAAGGGAAGTTACCGATATCCATTAAGAAGCTCGATAGGGTCGATCGGGCGAGGACAAAATAGGTGGATAACGATGAAGCAGGAAATGAATCGAGGGCTCTCGATGAGAGCGCAATTGACGGCGGCAATCGGCGTCGCGTGCGGGGTCGCATTGGTGATCGCTGTCATCGCATTCGTCGGCATGCGCCTCGCCAATGAGCGGCTGCGATCGGTGTACGAAAACGACACGATGGCGCTGCAAAGTCTCTCGAAGCTCGAATATCGTCTTTTCGAGGCGGCCGCCGTCGCAACGAACGTTTCGATCGATACCGATCACTCGCGCGTAGGCGAGGGCGTCAAGCTCATCGACACTGATCTGACCGAGTTCGAGCCGTATTGGGAAAGCTACCAGAAGACCACCGCGGACGCCCACGAGCGCGAGGTCGCGCAAACGTTCCGCAGCGCATATGACGCGATGGTGGCGCAAGGGATACGCCCGATCGTGACCGCGCTGAAAGCAGGCGACGCGGCGAAGGCGGCCGATCTCGCGCATGTCACGCTTCCGCCGCTCGTGCTCAAAACGAAGCTGGCTTTGCGCGCGCTCAAGGTGCTTCAGCTCGATGCCGCCAAGACCGAATACGAGGAGGCGCGCGCCGAGGCGTCGACGCTGATCCAAGTGTTGTCGGTCGTGGCCTTCATCGGCATTGGTTTCGCGATCGCCTGCGGCATATGGATTCGCCGCAGGCTCTACGCCCAACTAGGCGGAGAGCCCGCCTACGCCCGGCACGTCGTCGCAACGATTGCGCAAGGCGATCTCAGCGTGCGCCTGGAGACGGCCGAAGGCGATTCGCGAAGCGTACTCGCCGCAATGGGACAGATGCGCGATGCGCTGCGCGACATGGTCGTTCGCATCAAGGAATCGGCGGACAGCATTTCGGTTGCGACGGAGCAGATCGCAAGCGGCAACGCCGATCTCTCCTCCCGCACCGAGCAGCAGGCGGCCTCGCTCGAGCAGACGGCGGCGAGCATGGAACAGTTCTCGGCAGCCGTGAAACAGAACGCCGACAATGCGCAGCAGGCGATGCAACTGGCCGTGGCCGCCTCGGATGTCACGAAGGAAGGGGGCAACGTGGTCGCCCAGGCGGTGCAGACCATGCAGGAGATCTCGAGCGAATCGCAGCAGATGGTCGACATCATCACGGTCATCGAGGGCATCGCGTTCCAGACGAATATCCTGGCGCTCAATGCCGCGGTCGAAGCGGCGCGCGCGGGTGAGCTCGGCCGCGGCTTCGCGGTCGTCGCGGGTGAGGTGCGCTCGCTCGCGCAGCGCAGCGCGACGGCCGCGAAGGAGATTCGAGACCTGATCCAGGGCTCGGTCGAAAAAATCGTGTCGGGCACGCGGCTCGTCGATCGCGCCGGCGAACTGATGCACGATGTCGAGCGCTCGAATGCGCGCGTGGTCTCGATCATGAGCGAGATCTCGACCGCTTCGAATCAGCAAAGCACGGGCGTCGAGCAGATCGGTCGTGCGGTCGCGCAGCTCGACGAAGTGACGCAGCACAATGCCGCGCTCGTCGAAGAGGCCGCCGGCGCGGCGCAAGCGCTCGAGCAGCAGGCTCGAGGGTTGACCGTGGCGGTCGGCTCGTTCCGCATCGAGCAGGGCTCGGCGATGTCCGGCGGCCGAGTTCAGTCGCGCGGCGTTTCTCCGGCCACGAGGATGGCCACGCCCAAGGCTGCAACGATGCAGCCGCTCTTATCGAAGTAGTCCTTCATTCGGTTTCCATGCGAGTGCCGCCGGTCGCCGGCCGCCGGCTGGCGGCTGGCGGCGCTCGCGCTGTTCCCGCGTCATCGATCGCATCTCTGAACCGTCACGTCACGGAGGAACCCATGCACGCATCGAATCTCCCTTGCGAACTGAAATCGCCCTCGGCTTGGAAAGGAACCGAGCTCGTCGGGCGCGACGATTGGCAATATCGGCTCACGGATGCCGAAGCCAACGAAGTCGAAGCGGCGTTTCAGCATTTTGCCGATCGACGTATCGGCCTTCTCGAGGCCGCGCAAAGCGATTTTCCGCTGCCCACGCTCGGCCCGAAGCTCGCCACGCTGCTCGACAAGCTCGAGCGCGGCTACGGGTTCCTCCTGATTCGCGGGCTGCCCGTCGCGAACAAGTCGCCCGAGCAAGCGCGCCTGATCGCCTGGGGCGTGGGAATGTATCTCGGGGTTGCACTGCCACAGAACGACGACGTGGAGATGATCGTCGATGTGCGCGATAAGGGCTATGACAGCGCGGTCACGTTGCGTGGCAACAGTTCGAAGGACGCGATCCGCTATCACGTCGATCCGTGCGACGTCGTCGGCTTGCTCTGCCGCCGCGGCGCGAAGGCGGGCGGACTGAGTCTCGTGACGAGCTCGCTCGCCGTGCACAACGAAATTGCGCGCCGCAGGCCCGACTTGCTGCAAGTCCTTTACCGCCCGTTCCCGTTCATCAAGCTCGCCAAGAGCGAAGCGGTGCCGTACTACCTCTCGCCGATCTATGGCTTCCGCGAAGGGCATTTCACGAGCCAGTTCTACGCGAAGCGGATCTATGCGGCTTCCGAGCTGCCGAACGCGCCTCGGCTCACCGACGCGCAGCGCGAAGCGATCGAGCTGATCGAGACGATCGCGGGCGACCCGGAGCTGACGCTGCCGATGACCCTCGAGGCTGGCGACCTGCAATTGCTGTCGAATCACGTGATTTACCACTCGCGCACGGAGTTTCACGATCACGAGGAAACAGACAGAAAGCGCCATCTGTACCGGCTCTGGTTCGCGACGCGCAATAGTCGGCCGCTGCCGGCCACGTTCGTCGATGCCTACAACGGTTCGACGGAGCCGGGTACCGTGCGAGGCGGATACATCGGCTGGAAATTTCCCGAGAAGGTCGGCCCGTATCAGCAGCGTCTCTCGGGCGAGCTCGGCGTTGCCGCCTAGCGCTTGAATGCGCGCAAGGGCGCAAACGATTGCGCGGCGTTGACAAACGTTCGTGAGGCCGCGATTTTTGTGGGCGCCCTTCGCGTTTTCCGTCATGGACCTCATCGGAGATCGACGATGAAGACGATCAAGACATTCGATACGACGTTGCGCGACGGCGAGCAGGGCATCGGCTTTCTGCTCGACCACGCGGACAAATGGCGTGTGTTCGAAGCCGTGGCTTCCATCGAGCCCGACTATGTCGAGCTCGGGTACCCCGCTTCCTCCGAGGCGGAGCACGCGTTCGTCGAGCGGGCGGCCATGCATCTGCGCCGGCACACTCGCTCGGAACCCGTGGCTTTCGCACGTCTTGCGCCAGGCGACGTCGATCGCGCCGCGGACAGTCTGCGGGCGAGCGGTGGCATCGTGCAATTGCTCGGGGTCGGCTCCGAGATCCATCTGCTGCGCAAGCGGCGCATCGACGAAGCCACCGCGCATATCGAGCTGATCGCGGCAATCGAGCGTGTGAAGTCCCGCGGCGAGCTCGCGCCGGCGGTCATCTTCGAAGATGCCTCGCGGGCCGATCCGGCTTTTCTGAAGCGGCAGATCGCTGTCGCGCTCGAGGCGGGTGCATCGATGATCACTTACGCCGATACGGTCGGCTACTGCACGCCCGCCGAGGTGGAAGCGGCCATACGCGGGCTCGTCGCGGAATTCGGCGAGAGTGTCAGCTGGGGCGTTCACTTCCATAACGATCTCGGGCTTGCCACCGCCAACACGCTCTTCGGCGTGCGCGCGGGCGCCGACGTCGTGCACGCGACGCTCGGCGGCATCGGCGAGCGCGCGGGCAATTGCGCGCTCGAAGAGATCTACGCGTGCCTGCTCTACAAAGGCGAGCAGTATGGCGCCGACGTCAAGCTCGACGCTCACGCGCTCGTCGCGGCTTGCGAGCAAGTGTTCCGCTATGCGGATAAGCCAATCCCGTCGAACAAGCCCGTCATCGGCGAGCATGTCTTCTCGACGGCGGCCGGCATTCACCAGGACGGCATCCTGAAAGACCCGCAGTGCTACGAGTATGTCGAAGCGGCGCGCTTCGGCAGATCGCGTCGTTTCGTGACTAACCGCTTGTCCAGCTCGAAGCTGACCGAAGCGGCTTTACACGAAGGAGCCTGACATCGCCAGCGAATCTTTGGCGGTGTCACCGCCACTCATCGATGAGAGTACGAGCCACGAGGCCGCCGACGGCCTGCGTGCGCCGCTGCGCTATTGGGCCGCGGCCGCGATCCTGATCGGCGCGTTCATGGCCACGCTCGACAGTTCGATCGTCAACATCGCGTTGCCGACGATCGCCGCTCGCTTGCATACGGATGCGGCCACCGCCACGTGGGCCGTCACGGCTTATCAGATGGCAAGTGCCGCGACGGTGCTGACATTTGCCGCGCTCGCGCAACGTCTGGAGCCCGCTGCGGTCTATGCACGCGGCCTTGCGGCGTTCGTGGCGGCGTCGCTCGCCTGCGCGCTCGCGCCGACGATCGGTTGGCTCGTCGCGTTCAGGACCGCGCAAGGGCTCGCCTGTGCCGCAATCGTCAGCGTGGGCATCGGGCTCTACCGAAGTGTCGTGCCCGCACGCTTGTTAGGCTCCGTGCTCGGCATCAATGCCCTCGTGGTGGCAGCCGGCGCGGCGGCGGGACCCGCCGTCGGCGGCATCTTGCTGACGGTGGCCGATTGGCGCGCGCTCTTCTATGTCAACGTGCCCTTGGGAGCCGCCGGCTGGGTCATCGCGCGCAAGGCGCTCGCCGCCGTGCGGACCGCCGCACCGCCCTCGCAAGGCGGCTTCGATTGGCCTGGCGCGGTCCTCGCCGCGGCCGCGATGAGCCTCGTCGTCGCGGGCGTGGATGGGCTGGGCCGGCGCTCGCACGTGGGGTCGATCGTGCTGTTTTCGTGCGGCGCCCTTTTGATCCTCGCTTTTGCACGAGTGCAGCAGGCCGCCGGGTCACGCGCCTTGCTTCCGCTGGATCTCTGCTCGCGGCGCTTTTCCACAGCGGCGATCACATCGATGCTCGCCTTCGTGGCTCAGGGCTCCGCGCTCGTCGCGCTGCCGTTTCTACTGCAGACTGGTTATGGCTACACGCCAGTGGAGTCGGGGCTGATCCTCCTCGCCTGGCCCCTCGCGGTGGCGGTCGCCGCGCCGCTGGCCGGGCGGCTCGCCGACCGAGCCGACGGCCGTCGTGTCGCAACGATGGGGCTCGCGCTATTCGCGCTCGGTCTATGTGCGCTTGCCATGCTGCCTGATGTCGGTGCGCATCCGGCTCACATGGCGATCATCTGGCGCGCCGCTCTTGCAGGGGCCGGCTTCGGATTGTTTCAGACGCCGAACAATCGCGAAATGCTGAGCGTCGTCGACAAGCCACGCACCGGCATCGCCTCGGGTGTGCTTGCGACGGCGCGCACGCTCGGGCAATCGATCGGCGCCGCGCTCGTCGCCGTCGTGCTGGTGAATTTCGCGCCGGCGGGAGAGGCAGTCGCGGAAGGCTCCTTGACGGGCTGGCCCATCGGCACGGCGTTGTGGATCGCCTTTGCTTCGGGGTGCGCGGCTGTTGCACTGAGCGCATCTCGGCAGATGCGCCGGCGATAGCCGGAGCCGCCGATATGGCTCGCCTGTGAGGTGCTGGGGAAGCGGTACTCGGCGCCGAGCTGAATGGCGAGGGACGGGAGCCTTGCAGCGAGCGCGGAAGCCTTGTACCATTGCATCGGTAACGTATAAACGGAGCGGCGAAAGTCGTGCGTTACTCCCGCCCCGAGAGGGGTCGCCACCCAAGTGTGGTGATAGCCAAGAGGTCCGATTAGTCTTTAGAAGAGGCTCCTTTCGAGGAGCCTTTTTTATTGCCTGGCGCATGCCGACGTGCCGGCCTTCATCGCGGCGGCTCCTTGATTGGCCGATTCGTCAGCGTGTTGTGCAGGATTACGTGCAGCCTGATCGGCTTTTTCTTCGGCCGATTACTCCTGTGAGCCGGGTCGCGCGTGTAGGCGCTCTGTACGAATAGATTGACCAGGCCGCGCTCGACCGCACGTGACGCGGCGAAGTAGACTTCGTATTCCTGCTTCGCTCCGCCGTCGTCGACGGCTTCCACCACGAAAAAGTTGCCTTTCCCAGTGTGATAGCAGGGGCGGGTAGCCAGCTCGGCAATGATCGTCGGCAACAGCATGGATAGCCCGTAACGCTGCGGGCAGAACACGCGTGTTTCGCGCGTATCTCGATAGGACATAGCCAGATCGACTACTTCGCCGGGTTTGGACGAGCGCGTGAAGCAGTGCAGGCCGAAGATGACTTGTACCGCGTATCTGCGCTCGGGATGCCCTGTAATCGCCGGCAGAATGAATTCGATCCTGCGAGGATGAAGGTGGGACAGGTCATAGCTGACGCCGGCGTACGAAAAGGCTTTCCATGCGATCATGTAGCGGTGGCCTCGTTCCAGCCGGCGACCGCCAGTCTTGCTCTAACGATGGTTGAATCCTCGGCTTTTGCGTCCACGATGGAACTCCAGTAACGCAGCGCAAGTGCCATCCGTCAGCACCCATGATCGTTTTCGGTTACGACTGATCGACCGCTACACTCCACATGCTGGTAGCCTATATCGGACGCGGCGTAAATGGCCGTGCATGGTTTTTATCGGGCACATTCGCCTACGCGTCGCGAACGGAGATGGCCAGTCCGGACAAACGCGGGCGTCGAAAATGGTGGGCAGTATGCGTTTTGGTGAGTGCAAGCCGCGGTTCTTTTGGCGTGCCTTTGCACGGACTTTCACGAAACGATGAAAGTACTCATTGTCGAGGACGATGCGGCGATCGCCGCCAATCTTTGCGACTACCTCGAAAGCCTCGGCTACGAGGTGGACGTTGCCGCGACTGGCAATGCGGGCCTGCGGTTCGCGCTCGCCGAGCCGTGGGACGCGATTCTGCTCGATCTCGCGCTGCCCGGAGTCGATGGGCTGACCCTGTGCCGCAAGCTGCGCCAGGAGGCCCATCGCGATACGCCCGTGCTGATGCTGACGGCGAAAGATCGACTCGACGACAAGCTCGCCGGATTCGAGCACGGCGCCGACGACTATCTCGTGAAGCCGTTTTCATTGAAGGAAGTCGGCGCGAGGCTCGGCGCGCTGATCAAGCGTTACCGCGGCCAGGTCGCGACGCGCGAACTGCGTTTCGCCGACGTTCGCCTCGACCTCGCGACGCTGACGGTCGAGCGGGCAGGTCGCGCGATCAAGCTTCAACCCAAGTGTCTGCAGATCCTGCGGATTCTGATGCAATCGCCGAATCGCGTATTCGGGCATGCGGAGCTCGAAGCCGAGGTTTGGGGCGAAACGCTGCCGGGCAGCGTCACGCTGCGCACTCATATTTATACGCTGCGCAAGGCCTTGACCCAGCCCGGCGAGGCCGAGCTCATCGAGACGGTTCACGGGCTCGGCTACCGGCTCGCCGCGGGCGGCAAACATGCGGCGTAGCCTGCGCTTAAAAGTCGCGCTCGTGTTCTCGGCGCTGACGATCGTGCTGCTCGCCGCGCAGGCGTTCGGTGTCAGAGTACTCGCCGAGGGGCAGGAGGAAAGGCTCATCGACGCGCTGATCCACGACGACATGGTCAGTGTGCTGCGGCGCTACCATGCCGATGAGACGCTCCTGCCGCCGTTCAACGCGGCACTGGGCGGTTACGTCTCCGCCGCCTACCGGCAACCGATCGCGATCACGCTTCCCGCGTATGTCGGCCGCCTATCGAACGGGATCCACGAGATCATCCTCGGCGGGCAAGAGATTCATGTGGCGATCGTTCCATTCGAGTCCACGCGGCTTTACCGCGTCTATGACTTCAGCGCGTACGAACAGCACTTCAAGGCAGTCATCAACGCGCTGATGGCCGGCACGGGGGTATTCGCGCTGTTGACGATCTGGCTTGCGTTCGGCCTCTCCGCGTTGCTCGTGCGTCAGGTTGCCGGGCTCGCTCGCCAGGTCAAATCGTTGCGACATGAAGGCTCGGCTCCGATCAATCCGGGCAAATACGACGAAGAGGAACTCGTCGACCTCGTCTATGCGTTCAACGATTACCACAGGCGCATGGAGGACGCGATCGATCGGGAGAAGGAGTTCACGAGCCACGTCAGCCACGAACTGCGCACACCGCTCACCACGATCAAGACGAGTTGCGAGTTGCTCGAGCAGGATCCGGCGATCGCGGGCAAATCGCGCGCCCGGCTCGGCCAGATCGATCGCGCCGCCGACGGCATGCGCGAACTCGTCAATGCCTTGCTGTTGCTTGCGCGTGAAGAATCGGCCACGCACTCGGAGCCGATCGCGCTCGCGCGCCTCGTCGAAGACGTTTTGCAACCGTTCGAAGACACGCTGCAAGCCAAAGACCTGGCAAGCGCCGTCGACATCGAGGATACGGTGACCGTCTACGCCAATTCGGCAGCGCTTGCCATCGTGCTCTCCAACCTCATCGATAACGCCGTGCGTTACACCAGCGAAGGGAAGATCCGCGTCGCCTGGGAAGGTGGGCGGCTGCTCGTCGAAGATACGGGCTGTGGAATCGCGGAGCACGCATTGCCACATGTATTCGAACGGTTCTACAGAGGCGGCGAGCCCGCCTCCGATGTTTGCGGTTTCGGCCTGGGACTGGCGATCGTCCGCAAGATTTGTGAAAGGTATGGCTGGGAAGTTTCGATCGAGAGCGAAACCGGACGCGGCACTCGCCTTTGGCTGCGCCTGCCCGTGAGCGGCAACGGCCGTTCCGAGAGGCCGGACGGGAAGGTGACGGGCGAGGGGGCTTCTTGACGAAAATTTCACAACGCGTTGCGTAGCATTGCGGTCAGGATGACGCTGACTTGGCGACATCCGAGGACCGACATGTAGGGTGTTGATGAATCCCCGGCTGCTTTTCTATATGGCCGTCTCGATCGCATTGACTGCGGGGGCAGGCTGGTACATTTCCCGCGCGCTCGATGCGGGCATCAACTCATATCTTTACATTTCGCTCGATGCCAATTCGGCAGTGCCTGGCGCGGCGGCTAATACGACGCAGGCGCAGCAGCTCGAAGGCCACGCGGCGCAGGCGAATGGCGCGCAAAGCGCCGCCGCGGTGAGCCCGGGCATTCAGCGAACGAATCGTATCGAAGCGGCGCCGACGGCGCAGCGCGATGCGCGGGATCCGTGAACGTGCAGGAACCGCGACCTTGCGCTTTATTGACGAAAACTTCACACGCGGTTCCGTAGTATCCACGCCAGAAGGCTGCCGGGTCCACTGGCAGCGGGACTGACGGAGTCCGCAATGCGCAAAGCGGCATTGATTGCGTTCGCCTGGCTCGCCGGTTGTGCGGCATATCATCCGCAGCCGATCGCGCCGATCGAGCTTGCCCGGCAATTCGAGCAGCGCTCGCTGACGAGCGAAGGCCTGCACGCCTACATCGCGCGTGAACTGAGCCACGATATCGCGCCGTGGCCTCCGACGCGGTGGGACAGCGAGACGCTCAGCCTGGCGGCGTGGTACTACAGCCCGACACTCGACATCGCGCGCGCACAGTGGGACACGGCCAAAGCGGGGATCGACGTCGCCAATGCGATTCCCAATCCCGTTCTTACGCTGCCGTTTCAATATGCGACGCCCAACCCCGGTCCGGGTGCGCCCTATACGACGGGTCCCGCACTCGATATTCCCATCGAGACCGCGCACAAGCGAGGCTATCGCGTCGATCAGGCATCGCACCTTTCCGAAGCCGCGCGTCTCACCATCGCCAACGAAGCATGGAAGGTTCGCTCGCAGGTGCGTGCCGCGCTGCTTGCGCTTTATGCGGCTCGCGCACGTATCGCGATACTGTCCCGGAAGGCCGAGGCCGAGCGGCGGATCGCCGAGATGAGCCGCAAGCGCCTCGCGCTCGGGCAGTTCTCGCGGCCCGAAGTCGATGCGGCGGTGCTGGCCGACACTCAGGCACAAAGCGATCTTGCCGCTGCAAGAAGCACCGAAGAGGATGCACGCGCGCAGCTCGCGGCGGCCATCGGCCTGCCGGTTGCCGCGCTCGACGGCCTCCAGTACGACCTCGATGAGTTCGGTGCGGCGCCGCCGGCACCGCCGGCCGCGGACGCGCAACGCGGTGCCATTTTCCATCGCGCCGACCTGCTCGCGTCGCTCGCCGATTACGCCGCGGCCGAATCGGCACTCCAGCTCGAAGTCGCGAAGCAGTACCCGGACATTCATCTCGGTCCTGGCTATTCATACGACACGGGCACCAACCGGATCGCGTTCGGTTTGGCCGGTATCACGTTGCCGATTTTCGATCGGAACGAAGGCGGCATTCGCGAAGCGGAGGCGAAGCGCAAAGAGGCGGCCGCACGCACGGCCGCGATGCAGGACGCCATCCTCGGCGATCTCGATCGCGCGCTCGCACGTTACCGCTCGAGCCTCGAGGCATTGCGCTTGTCCGACGCGCATCTGGCCGACGCACGCAAGCAAGTCCACAGCGAGGCCTCGGCCTTTGCCGCCGGCAATATCGACCGCCTGACGTACACACAGGCCGTGGCCGATTATCAAACGAGCGAAATCGCACGCTTGGACGCCGAGGTCGCCGTGCAGCAGGCGGCCGGGGCGCTCGAGGACGCGATGCAGCAGCCCTTCGGCCACGGCGCGGTGCGTCAATCCATGAGCCAAGCACAAGCGCGATGAAACCTCGATTGCTGCTTTTCATTGTCGTCTCGCTGGGTCTGGCCGGTGGCGCCGGCTGGTACATCCACCGGACGCTCGTCGCATCGGCTGTTCCTGGCCCCGCCGCGATGGCGCAGCCACCATTGCAGCCTGCCGTGCAGACGGTCAACGGCGAAACCGTGGTCGTCGTCAGCTTAGCCGCGCAGCGCGCGAGCCACATCATGGTTGCGCCGCTTGCCGCTGTCAGCGATCAGCGTGACATCAGCGCTTATGCGACGGTGATCGATCTGCAGCCGCTTTTCGACCTGCGCAATCGACTGGCTGCCGCGCGAGCGGACGTTGGCACATTCAGGGCGCAGGCGGCGAGTTCGCGCGCGCAATACGAGCGCAACCGCACGCTGTTTGCAGACGACCGCAACGTCTCTCAGAAGAGCCTCGAGGAGGCTCGCTCGGCGATGCAAATCGATGACGCGAAACTGCAGTCGGCCAAGGCGGCACTCGATGGGATCGATGCAGCGATGCGGCAGCAGTTCGGCGACGCGCTCACGAACGCCGCGACGATGCCGAAATCGGACCTGTTCGAACATTTGCAATCGGGCCAGGCCGTCGTCCTGCGTGTCACGTTGCCCGCGAACTTTGCCGAAGGCGCGCCGGCCGTAATCACGGTGCACGCCCCCGACGGGCAGCCCGTGCCGGCGCGGAAGCTATCGGCGTCGCCGTTCGCCGACCCGGCCGTGCAAGGCAACCCTTGGTTCTATGTCGCGGCGCGGGCGATGCCCGCCGGCTTGCATACGAGCGCGAAGATTCCTATGTCGAGCGCGGCGCGTTCGGGGCTCTTGATTCCCGAGCAGGCGGTAGTTTGGTACGGCGGACAGACTTGGGCGTATATCCGCACGTCTTCCGATCGCTTTACGCGCCGATACGTATCGGCCGGCGATGAGAGAAGTCGCGGTTTCATCGTGACTTCCGGGTTTCGCATCGGTGATGAAGTTGTCACGCAAGGTGCGCAATTGTTGCTCTCGGAGGAGCTAAAACCTCAGGGGCTCGGAACGGCCTGCAAGGATCCGCCCGAGTGTGACGACTAATCGTTGCCCACAGCCCCGTTCAACCCCGCCTCCCCGGATCCATGCTCCACTCGATCATCCGCTTCTCACTGCGCTTTCGCGGGGTCGTCTACGCGCTGGCTGTCATAGCAGCCGGCTACGGCGTATTCGCAATGACGCGCGCGAAGCTCGACGTGTTTCCCGAGTTCGCCCCGCCAATGAGCCTTGTGCAGACTGAAGCGCCGGGTCTGACGAGCGAGCAAGTCGAAAGCCTCGTGACTCAGCCGATCGAAAACGCGCTCGGGGGCATGCTCGGCCTTCAATCGATGCGATCGAGCTCGATGCAGGGTCTTTCCGCCATTACGCTCGTCTTCACCGACCGCTCCGACGTAATGCAAGTGCGTCAACACGTAACCGAGCGTATCAATGGGCTCTCCGCCACCCTCCCTGCGGGCGTTCGTCCGCCAAGGCTGCTGCCGCTCACCACGACGACGAGCGTCGTGCGCATCATCGGCCTCACGTCGAAGACGCGTTCGCAGATGGACCTCTACGACATCGCTCAGTGGACGGTCGCGCCGCAACTGCTCAACGTCCCCGGGGTGGCTGACGTCATCGTGTTCGGCGGCGAGGCGCGCCAGATGCAGGTTCAGGTGGACCCGGCGAAGCTGATGCGCTACGGATTGTCGATGCAAGACGTGATTGCCGCGGCACGGCAGTCCACCGGTGTGCGCGGCGCGGGATTCGTCGAGAACGACAACCAGCGCATCGCCATCAACGCCGACGGTCAAATTGCCACGCCGGGCACGCTCGCCGGGGTGGTGCTGCGCACGAGTAATGGAGCGGCCGTTCGCCTGGGCGACGTGGCCAACATCGCTTGGGGCAACGCACCGCCTGTCGGGGCAGCGTCGATCATGGGTACGCCCGGCGTCATGCTGGAGCTCGAAAGTCAGTATGGGACCAACACGATGGCCGTCACCCGCGACATCGAAAAGAAATTGGCTGCGCTCGAGCCGGTGCTCGCGAGACAAGGTGTTGACGTGAGCGCGAACGTTTTCCGGCCGGCCAATTTCATCGAAATGGCGATCGGCCATCTGCGCACGACGCTCGTGGTCGGCGCCGTCCTTGTCATCGCGGTTCTGTTCCTCTTCTTACTCAACGTGCGCACCGCGGTGATTTCCGCGGTGGCGATTCCGCTTTCGCTGCTCATCGCGATCATCGTGCTCGTCTCGTTCGGCGTGAGCATGAATACGATGACGCTCGGGGGCCTGGCCATCGCACTGGGCGAGGTTGTCGACGATGCGATCGTCGACGTGGAAAACATTTATCGCCGCTTGCGCGAAAACCGCGCATTGCCGAAGCCGCTGCTCGTGTACCAAGTCGTATTGCGCGCCTCGCTCGAGGTTCGCGGCGCGGTGGTGTTCGCGACCTTCATCGTGATGCTGATCTTCCTGCCCGTGCTTACGCTTTCCGGGGTGGGAGGGAAGCTCTTTGCGCCGCTTGGCATTGCATACATCCTCGCCGTATTGGCCTCGCTCGCCGTGGCGCTGACGCTTACCCCCGCGATGGCCCTGGGCCTCCTTGCACGCGCGCCGCTGCCCGAGCATGAACCGCGCATGATCGCGCGTCTGAAGTCGTACTACATCGCACTGTTGGCGAGGATCGAGGTGCATGCGAAGGCCGTCATCGCGGTAGTGGCGCTCGTGTGCGTCGTGGCGCTGGCATCGCTGCCGTTCCTGAGCGGGAACTTCATCCCGCAATTGCGCGAGGGGAACTACACCGTGCATATGGGGCTTCGACCCGGTACCTCGCTTGCCGAGTCGATGCGCGTCGGCGCGCTCGTATCCAAGGCATTGATGCAAGTGCCTGGCGTACGACTCGTGGCCCAAAGAGCGGGGCGCGCGAATGGTGTCGTCGATCCGACTGGCGTGCAGCTCTCCGAATTCGAGGTCGATCTCGAGCCGATGAGCGCATCGGAGCAACGTTGGGCCCTCTATCGGATTCGGCAGGCCCTCGCGCGCTTTCCGGGGCTCACGACATCCGTCAATACCTTTCTCGTCGAACGTATCGACGAGACCATTTCAGGCGTGACGGCTCCCGTCGTGGTGAACGTGTTCGGCAACGATCTCGATGTCATCGATCGCACCGCGCAGAAAATTGCTCGCCTGATCGGGACGATTCACGGCGTGGCAAGCGTTCAGGTCGCTTCGCCCCCAGGCATCCCCGAACTGGATGTGAAGCTCAAGCCCGACGAGCTGAGCCGCTTGGGCTTCAGGCCCGTCGAAGTGCTCGATGCGATCCAGGCGGCGTACGAGGGTGTCACCGTATCGCAGATCTACGAGGGCAGCCGCACTTACGACGTGACGGTATCGCTTGCCCCGGCCGCGCGCCGGACGCTCGGCGAGATCGGCCAGCTAATGGTGCGCAATACCGACGGGCTTGCGGTTCCGCTCGGCTCGCTCGCGACGATTCGCCAAGTTTCCGGCCGCTATCAGATCACGCACGCCGGAGGCCAACGCGTGCAGACGGTATCGGTCAATCTGGGCAATCGCCCGATCAGCGACTTCGTGAAAGAAGCACAAGCACGGCTCGCCCGCGACATCACGATGCCTGCCGGCACCTATGCGGTATTCGGTGGGCAAAGCGAGGCTCGCGCGCAGTCGCAGCGCGATCTGATCGCCTATGGCTCGATTTCGCTGATCGGCATTACGCTGCTGCTTTTCCTCGCATTGAGGAGCCGCCGCGGCGTATTGCTGGTCATGGTCAATTTGCCGTTTGCGCTCGTGGGCGGCGTGCTGAGCGTCGTGCTGACCGGCGCCAATCTGTCGCTCGGAAGCATGGTCGGCTTCGTCACACTCTTCGGCATATCGTTGCGCAACTCGATCATGCTGATCAGCCACTACGAGCACCTCGTGCGTGTCGATGGGCTGCCATGGCAGGTCGATACCGCTGTGCGCGGCGCATCCGAACGACTGGTGCCGATCCTGATGACCGCGCTCGTTACCGCACTGGCGCTGCTGCCGCTCGCGCTCACGAGCGGCGCGGCCGGCAATGAAATCGAGGGGCCAATGGCGATCGTCATTCTGGGCGGCTTGATTACCTCCACCGCGCTGAATCTGATCGTGCTGCCGACGCTCGCGCTGCGCTATGGGCGCTTCGAGTGCGATGAGCTCGACGAGCCCTTTATTCCATCCCGAGATAAGGATCTCGCCGCAGATTCGCCGGGCAGAGAATCCTGAACTCGGCGGCATGGCATCGATCGACATCGTCACAAGTGCCGTACGCATCGCGCGCGCGGGGATTCAACTAACGCCGGGCGACGCCTCTTACGCTGCTTCCTTGTCGTGATCAAACCGCACGCGAGCCGCCGTAACTTGAGCATGATTCTCGTCGGCCCACTCGATCAGGACCTTCAACGCCTTGAACATCGAACGACCGAGGTCGGTCAGGCTGTATTCGACGCCCGGTGGCTTCGTCGGGAAGACCTCTCGATGCACGTAGCCGTCGCGCTGCAACTCGTGAAGCGTCTGCGTGAGCATTCGCTGCGAAATGTCGGGTACCAACCGGCGAAGCTCACCGAATCGACAGGGGTGCTCGGCCAGCGCCATCATCAGCAACGAACTCCATCGGCCATTGATGACGTCGATGACGTCGCGCACCGGGCAATTCGTGATAGAGCCATATTTGTTGCGGACGTCGTCCAGCTTGGTTTTGAGAGCGCTGGCCCGCGCTTTGGTGGTTCCCATTTGGTAACTATCTCCTGAAAAACTGCCTTCTTTACGGAAGAGGGCCAAGGGCTGATTATCGAGTCACTCTCAAAATGAGAGTAACACTGAGAATGAGGCTAGTCCATGAACGATACGATTTTCGTCACCGGCGCATCCGGTCAACTGGGTCGGCTGGTGATCAAACACCTGCTTGCGCGCGGCGTGACGCACAACCGCATCATCGCTGGGACTCGCAGCCGCGAAAAGCTCGCCGAGCTTGCGGCAGCGGGCATCGAGGTTCGCGATGCGGACTTCGAAGACCCACAAGGCCTGACCGAGGCTTTCAAAGGCGCCGGTACCGTTCTCATCATTTCAACGGACGCCCTCGATGATGCCGGCACAAGACTCAAGCAGCATCGCAATGCGGTCTCGTCAGCCGTCGCGGCAGGGGTCGAGCGTCTCGCTTACACCTCGATGCCCAATCCGGACAGCTCGCTTCTGATCTTCGCACCGGATCATCTGGAAACCGAGCGGGCCATCAAGGCCACCGGTCTGCCGCACGTGATTTTCCGAAATAGCTGGTATCAGGAGAATCTGCACATGTCGCTGCCGGGTGCCCTTAAGAGTGGCCAATGGCATTCCGCATCTGAAGGTGGAAGGACGTCGTACGCCGCACGGGAGGACATCGCTGAAGCGATTGCCGCAGCACTGACTGTTTCAACGCCTGAAAGTCGGACCTATACGCTCACAGGTCCGGAGGCGCTGTCCAACGAAGAAATCGCCGATCTCGCTCGCCAGGCCACAGGGCAGCCCCTTGCCGTTGTCCATGTGACTGACGAACAGTTCGCCGCGGGGCTGAAAGCGGCGGGGGTTCCTGGCCAATTTATTCCTGTATTGGTCTCTGCTGAGGCGGAAATTCGAGCCGGCAATCTTTCTATCGTTACCGACCATCTCGAATCGCTCATCGCTCGCCCTGCGAAGCGCGTTGCCGAGCATCTGGAAGAGGCCAAGGCCAGCTATACGGCTTAAACGCTCGAGCGTCCGGTTCATCCCATCGATTCCATATGGCGCAAAGCGAGGCACGCGCGTTGCTGCGTTGTCGAGGTTCACTCAGTTTCGCTTTTACGACTGAAAAGGAGCCGAAATGACAAGCAAGCCGACACCGCCGATGCCCGAGCAGCAGCAAGGGAATGTGCCGGGCAAGACGGCGCCGATGAATCCAAAGCCCGATCACGGCGAGCAGAGCTATCGCGGGCATGACCGGCTCGCAGGCAAGGCAGCGATCATAACGGGCGGCGACAGCGGGATCGGACGCGCGGTCGCCATCGCATTCGCCCGGGAGGGCGCCGATGTCCTGATTTCCTATTTCGATGAGCACGAGGACGCACGCGAAACGGCGTCGTGGGTCGAGAAGGCCGGCCGCAAGGCGGTGCTCGTGGCCGGCGATCTTGCCGACCGCAAGCATTGCGGCGAGGTAGTCGCCCGTGCGATCGCGGAATTCGGCCGAGTCGACGTACTCGTCAACAACGCGGCCTACCAGATGGACCACGAATCGGTCGAGGAAATCACCGACGATGAATGGGATCGCACCTTCGATATCAATATCGGCGCAATGTTCCGTCTCGTGAAGGCGGCGCTGCCGCATATGAAGCCAGGTAGCGCGATCATCAATACGACCTCGGTCAATGCGGACAAGCCGCGGCCCACACTACTGCCGTATGCGACGACTAAGGGTGCGATTCAGAATTTCACGGGCGGGCTCGCCGGGTTGCTCGCCGAACGCGGAATCCGCTCGAACTGCGTCGCGCCGGGGCCGATTTGGACGCCGCTGATCCCAGCGACGCTGCCGCCAGATAACGTGCGGCAGTTCGGGCAGCAGACGCCCATGAAGCGCCCGGGCCAGCCGGCCGAGTTGGCGCCGGTGTACGTGCTGCTGGCGAGCGATGAAGCTAGCTACGTTTCGGGAGCAACGGTCGCGGTGACGGGCGGCGTGCCGATCCTTTGACGAGGGGCGCCGATGACAGCCGACGTCGCCACGCAACCATCGAGGCATTCTCCGCCGGGTAGCGCCGAACGCTCGGCCTTGCCATCGGCGCAGGCCGCGCCGGTGGCGCGCCACGGTCTGCTCGAAGCGGGGCGCAATTGCGAGGCGATCCGCCATGCGGACCGTTTCAGTCTGCTCGTCGACGCCCACGATTATTTCGCAGTCCTACGCGATGCGCTCACGCGTGCGCAACGCACCGTATTCATCGTCGGCTGGGACATCAACAGCCGCGTCAAGCTCGTGCCCGAGGGCGCGAACGACGGCTTTCCCGAGCTGCTCGGCGAATTCCTGCAGGCGCTCTCGGCCGCTCGACGCCGGCTGCGCATTTACGTGCTCGCGTGGGATTTCGCGATGATTTACGCGTTCGAGCGCGAGTGGATGCCCGTTTATCAGACGGGCTGGCGCTCGCAGCGAGGGCTGGTCTTCCGGCTGGACGGGGTGCATCCGCGCGGGGCGTCGCATCATCAGAAGTTCGTCGTCATCGACGACCGGCTCGCGTTCGTCGGCGGCATCGATCTCACCCGCTCGCGTTGGGATACGTCCGAGCATGCGCCCGACGATCCGCGCCGGCGCGACCCGAACGGCACCACCTATGGGCCGTTTCACGACATTCAGACGATGTTCGATGGGGACGCCGCGCGCGCTATCGGTGAGCTGGCGCGCGAGCGCTGGCAACGCGCCTGCGGCAAGCGCATCGCGATCCGAGCCGAGCGCGCGCTCGAAGATTCCGCCGATCCGTGGCCGCGCTCCGCACCCGTCGATCTGCGCGACGTACCGCTCGGCATCTCGCTGACGGAACCGCCGTACCGCTCATACGGCCCGCGCCAGCAGGTGCGCGCGCTCATCGCCGACATGATCGCCGCGTCCCGGCATCACATCTACATCGAAAACCAGTACTTCACCGCGGCGGTCGTGCGCGAGGCGTTGCGTGCGCGGCTCGGCGACCCGCAAGGGCCCGACGTCGCCGTCGTAGCGCCGCGCATGCAGAGCGGCTGGCTTGTCGAAGCGACGATGGGCGTACTGCGCGCCCGCCTGCACGGCGTATTGAACGAGGCGGACGAGTACGATCACTACAGGCTCTATTGCCCACATATCGAAGGACTCGGCGATCGCTGCCTGAATGTACACAGCAAGGTCATGGTCGTCGACGACACGCTGATTACAGTCGGCAGCGCGAACCTCAACAACCGGTCGATGGTGCTCGACACGGAGTGCAACATTGTCATCGATGCGAATGGCGACCCGCGCATTCGCTCGGTGATCGCCGGCTGGCGCAATCGGCTGCTCGCCGAACACCTAGGGGTGCCGGCGTCCGCTGTTTCGCAGGCACTCGAGCGAACGGGGCGCCTGAATGCCGCGATCGGTAGCCTGATGCGCAACGAAGGGCGCACGTTGCAGCATTTTGCGCCCGCGACGAACAGCGACCTCGACAAGGTGATCCCCGTGAATGCCTGGCTCGATCCCGAGGAACCGCTCGAGCCAGACGCGCTGGTGCGCGAATTCATCCCGCGAGAGCAGGGCAAGTCGCTGACCGCGCGGCTGCTATTGCTCGGCGCACTGGTGCTCGTCATCGCTATCTTTGCGGCTTTATGGCATTTCACTTCGCTCGGCGACAATTTGAACCTTGCGTCGCTGTCGCATTTCGCCAAGCGAATCGATGGGCTACCGTTCGCGCCAGCGATCGTGCTGGCCGCTTACGTCATCGCCGCTATCCTCGCGGTGCCGATCACCCTGCTGATCGCGGCGACCGGTCTTGCGTACGGAGCGTGGCCCGGCGTTTTCTATTCGCTCGCCGGCACACTGCTCGCGGCGGTGGCGACTTACGGCATCGGCATGTCGCTCGGCCGCGATGCGGTGCGGCGCCTGGCCGGCGTACGCGCCAACCGGCTCAGCGAACGAATCGGCAGGCGCGGCATCGTCACGATGATGGCGCTGCGGCTGCTCCCGATCGCGCCGTTCGCGATCGTCAATCTGGTGGCCGGCGCGTCGCACATCAGTCTCCGCGACTACTTGATCGGCACGCTGCTTGGCATGGCGCCCGGCATCGTGCTGACCGTCACGTTCGCTCATCAACTGCTCGCGGCGATTCGTCACCCGAGCATCGGCGCGATGGCGACGCTGGCGGCCATCGGTGTCGCGCTCGTGGGCGTGTCGGTGGCGCTGCAACGCTGGCTGGGGCAGCGCAAATGACCAGAGGGACGGTATGAGTACGAGCCTCGACTCGGTCCGTCGTGCGACGGGCGATGCCGCCGAACGCGAGACCGCTGCCCGCGCATCGGCATCCGCTTGCTCGCTGCGGATTGCAACCTATAACATCCACGGCGGCCTGCGCATGCGCAAGACGCGATCCGCGCGGGATGCGGGCGAGCCGATCGCACGCGTGATCGCCGAGATCGACGCCGACATCGTCGCCCTTCAGGAAGTACCGCTCGGCGGCTCGGATACGCCCGACGTCCTTTCGTATCTGCGCGACACCACGGGCATGCACGCAGTCGAGGGGCCCACGCTCGACACGCCGCGGCACCGCTATGGCAATGCCGTCCTATCCCGCCTGCCGATACGCAACGCGCGCGTCCTCGATCTTTCCTTCCGCCGGCGTGAGCCCCGCGGCGCACTCGATGCGGACATCGAATGCGGCTCGACGCTATTGCGAATCGTCGCGACGCATCTCGGCCTGTCGGCCGGGGAACGCAGCATGCAGGTCCGTAGCCTTCTCGCCGCGTTCGATACGGCCGCGCTTCCGGTCATTCTGCTCGGCGACATCAACGAATGGTTCGTGCACGGGCGCGCGTTGCGTGCGCTCGTCACGCATTTCCGGCGCGCGCCGGCGCCGCGCACTTTTCCGACATTCTGGCCGGTATTCGCGCTCGATCGAATCTGGGTGCACCCGGGCGAATGGCTCGGCGCGGTCAGCGTGCATCGCAGCGCGCTGGCCCGCGGCGCATCCGATCACTATCCGCTCGTTGCGCGGATCGAGGTGCCGAGGTCTGAATTCGATGGAGGCAGCCATGAAAGTCAGTGAACTCGACGGGCGCGCGCTCGACTACTGGTGCGCTCGGGCGCTCGTCGACGATGACGAGGAAATCCGTTTCGCCGAGGTCGAGCCCGGCATCGTCGTGACGCTTGCGCACGGCGAGTTCCGCAAGCTGAATGAGCGCTTCATGCCGACCGACGAGTGGCGCGATGCGGGCGACATACTGGAGCGGATCCGAGATTTGCAACTGAAGGCACAGGAAGGCAGGGTGCTTTGCATCGCGCGCTTCGGCGATCGACTCGATCCATCCGAAGCTGAAGGCGCGAATATTCGCCTCGCGCTTTCGCGAGCGTTCGTGCGCGCGCGCTTCGGCGATTCGGTCGATGATCATTATCCGCGCGAGCCTCATGCGGTCCGTCGCGGCGTAGTGACGCCGTTGGCGACGGGCGCGGTCCCGCCATCGCCTGCCGACGACCGGGGGGCCGCCGGCGACGAGACGGGGGACATACGGTCGGTGCCACGAATGTGAACTGCTTCGCTCCCCAACGATCGTCGACTTTCATACAGGGGGCTCTTGCCCCCCGGCGACGAGGCCGCTAGTTGCCGAAGTAGATTTCGCAGGAAGGCCGGAACGCGCAATCGGAACGCGAGCCGGGCGTCATCGGGCTGCCATACTCGCTTCGCGTCCCGGGAACGCCTCCGACCGCCGAGTCCTTATCGCTTTGCTGCGGCGACGCGGTGACTTGTTGTGGGTCGCTCTGCTGCTGATCGTTCGGCATGGACTGTGCGCCCGCGGCGCCCGCGGCCAAAAGGCAAACGATACCGACGGCTACGAATCGACGTTGCATGATCTCCTCCGTTACACCCTCTGTCTTTGCTGAGGACGAGCGCGTCTCTCAAGAGACGACGTCGTCTCGCGTATGCTTGCCGCGACCCAAGGATTCCTCGATGGACGCGGGCGTCGAGAAGGGCGATCGGATAGTGAATGTGCTCGCCGCAGCGCGCTGTCGGCGAGGCCGGAATGTTTTTCGTGGAGGAATTACTTTGTCAAGCGAAATGCATGACGCCTGACTCGGCGGGCCGGCATACAACCTGGGTATGCCTAAAGCCACCTGGAGGGACCTTGTGGGTCGAGAGCGCTTGAGGGCCGCTGTTCGTCCGTTATAGCGCAATTTCATCGAAACGCCACAAGGAAAATCTAGCCGATTCGCACTGGCGGATATCGCCAATGTTGGCTTGCCACGGCACTGAATTCGCGCGGCCTCTAATTCTAGAAACGAAGAATTTTCATTGGCAATTTGATGTTAACCATTGCCGCGACGCCGATATTCCCATTCGGTCCGCGCGATTGTGTGTCCTCGGGCGCCCTGCCATTTCAATCAGGCGGTGTCGGATCCGCAAGCCTGATGCGCGAAACGAACCCTGCGGCCAGCAGGAACCATCCCGCCGCGATAGCGAACGACACGATGTACGCGGAGCCGGCACCGGCGAGCGTCCTGACCCACGAAAGCATCCAACCGGTCACGGCGGGTCCGACGATCTGCGGAAGCACCATCGACACATTCCAGATGCCCATGTCCTTGCCGGCCGAGGCGCCGTCGGGCAAGACCTCGAGGGCCAGCGCCCAATCGACGGACTGGTAGGTGCCATATGCCGCGCTGAACACGAGCGCCACCGGCACGACCATCGCGAGGCTGGGCCGCAGCGCGAGCAGCATGTAGCCGATCACCGCGCCGGCCATGATCCAACTCGTCGCGCGCACCACCGCGACGGTCCCGTGGCGATCCGCGAGCCGGGCACCGAGCAGACTCGTCGGGATGGCGAGTACGGTGCCCGCGCCGAGCAGCACATTGAGCACGTTCACGGGCCGACTTACGCCTATGACGTCCTGCAGGTAATACAACATGAATGTGAAGACGGACCACACGCCCATATTGGAAAAGAAACGCGTGATAAGTACCCAATAGAAATTTCGATGCAAGCGCGGATCGAGATAGAACGAGCGCGCGAATGCGCGCGCATCGAAACGCTCGCGCGGCGTATGAACGGCCGGCTCGCGCGCGCCGCGTATCGTCAGCCAGAGGCAAGCGAACGTCAACCCAATGAACGTGGCGACGACGGGATAAAGTCGATGGGGTGAATAGAGCGCGATGAGCAATGCGTTGCCACCCACGATGCCGATCACCGTCATCACGTTGAGCCACGCGCTCGCCCGGTTCCTCTCCGTTTTGGGCACCACATCGGGTACCAGCCCGGCATAGGGACCCGAGACCCAGTTCCACCAGAATTGCAGATGCAGGAACGCGATCGAGTAGACGACGATGCTGCCTCGATAGCCGAACGAGGCGAGCCATAAAAGGGCGAGCGCGATGCCGAGCGTGCCGATGATGAGATATGGCCGCCTGCGGCCCTTGCGCGAGACGCATCGATCCGAGAGAGCGCCGGCGATCGGGGAAACGACGAGCGCCACCAGAGCGCCGGCCGCAATCACCGATCCGGCCGCGCCTTCCTTCATCACGGCGTGCGGTCCGAGCAGCCACGCAATCTGATCGGGCACGAGCACCGGTACGACGGTCATCCACTGAGCGAAGAGTGCAAACCACAGCGACGCGATTTGCAGGTGATCGAACGTCGACAAGGCGCGCGGCGCGCGTGCGACGCGTGCGTCCGATGCTGAGCCGGCCCAGCTCATAGATGCCTCGTCAAGTTTTCGGCAAATAGCGCCGACAAACGATGATATTTGTCTTTGGCGGATTGGAAAAGGCGTCTACAACGTACCAGGGAACGGCGGTCCAATCACAGGAGAACACAAATGAAACAGGTCTGGTCCTCGCTTGCCGTAATCGTCCTCGCCGCGAGCAGCGTTGCATACGCTCAAGACACGAATAGCGACGCGGCTCCGGTTGCGAAACACCGCGCTCATTTGTCCAAAGCGGAGCGAGCCGCGGACCGCAAGCTCGCCACCGCCGTGCGCAGGGCGATCGAGAAGGGCGGCGACGTCGATGTTTCGCACCTTACCGTGACCGCGCGATCGGGAAAAGTCACGCTGAGCGGGTATGTGCCTGACAGCGGACAGGCAGACGCGGCCAAGCAAAAAGCACAAGGCGTGCAGGGCGTGACGGAGGTCGCGAGCCGATTGGGTCTCGGCGAGCCCGGCCGTTGAGCCAATCTCGTCACTGCCGATGCGGCGGTGACGGCCCTGCATTACTTTGCGCCCGTCGGCGAGAAAGAGGCGTACGTGGAAAATGCGATGAGGAGAATCGCGCCCTACCTGCCGCGATGATGCGTTCCGCAAATCCCGCGGATTGCTTATGATAGAAACGGTCACCGTCAGGCGGTCTTCGCCAAATTGGCGAGTCTTCGGCTGTGAGTTGCCGGCGGTTGCGCCTCGCACAAGGGGTAGCAATGAACGAGACGGCGCGTTTCGTTGCGGTATGGTCACGTTGCGGCGGCGCCGACGGAGAATCCGTCTACGAGTGCCTGGTCGAACGTTACGCCGAACCCTCGCGCCACTATCACACGCTGCACCACATCCGCCGATGCCTGCGCGACCTCGATTGGACGCGCGCTGTCGTCCCCGATCCCGACGCCGTCGAACTCGCCCTATGGTGCCATGACGTCATTTATGTCCCGGGCGCACCCGACAATGAGCAATGCAGTGCCGATTGGTTTCGGGCGAAGGCGCAGGGCCGCATCGCGGCTTGCGAGCACGTGAGCGACATCATTCTGTCCACGACGCATCGACGAATACCCGCCGATCGCGACGCGTGTTTCACTGTCGATATCGACCTGGCCGATCTCGCCAGCGACCGCGCGGGCTTCATTCGAGATGACGCCTCGCTCAGGGCCGAGCGTCCTGATCTCGACGATGCCGCGTACGACCGGGCCGTTCGAGCGTTCCTGAACGAGTTGCTGGCTCGCGAGCACGTCTACCATACGGACGTATTCCGATCTCGTTGCGAAGCGCAGGCCCGCTCGAACCTCGCCTGGCGGCTAGCCCAGCGCGCCCTCGAGTGAGCGCGCCGCTGGCTCCAGCAGCGCTCGATAGGCCAGGAGCAGCCCGATGGACACGGAAAATCCCACTGCCGGCAAGACGTCGACGCGGCGAATCAACGTCGCATTGCAAGGCGGCGGCAGCCACGGCGCTTTCAGCTGGGGCGTTCTCGATCGACTGCTCGAGGACGATCGCATCGAAATCGACGGGATCAGCGGCACGAGCGCGGGTGCGATGAACGCGACGGTTCTGGCCTATGGTCTCGTGAGCGGAGGACAGGAAGGCGCGCGCCGCGCGCTGGCGTCATTCTGGCGCAATGTCTCGGAACGGGCTTGGGCGAGCCCTCTGTGCAATCCCTGGATGAAATGGACGGCCGGCGGCCACCTGGAGTTTTCGCCTGCCTGGCTCGCTTTCGACTTTCTCACGCGCATTTTCTCGCCGTATCAGCTCAACCCGGCCAACCTCAATCCGTTGCGCGACGTGCTGGAAGAAACGGTTGATTTCGACTTACTGAGGCGCAATACGAGCGTGAAACTCTTCTTGTGCGCGACGAACGTGTTGAGCGGCCGGATTCGCGTGTTTGCCACGAAGGACGTGACCGTGCACGCCGTGCTGGCCTCGAGCTGCCTGCCGCAGCTTTTCCAGGCTGTGCAGATCGACGGCGAGTACTACTGGGACGGCGGGTACATGGGTAATCCTCCGATCTATCCGCTCATCTACGAGACGGATACGTGCGATGTGCTGATCATCCGCGTCAATCCGATCCGCATCGGCAAGGTGCCGACGACGGCTTATGAAATCCTCGATCGCGTCAATACGCTGAGCTTCAATTCGTCGTTGATGCGCGAGATGCGCGCGGTCGATTTCGTGACCCGACTCATCGACGAAGGAGCGCTGGACAGCTCGCGCTATCGCCGCATGCTGATCCACAGCATCGATGGCGAAGCGGAAATGTCGCGGTATGGCGCGGCGAGCAAATTCAATGCAGACTGGGCTTTCCTCTCCGAGCTGTTCGAGCTCGGACGGGCCCGCGCCGATGCCTGGCTGCAAGCGAATTTCGATGCTCTGGGACAGCGCTCGTCGACGAACATCGCCGATACCTTTCTCTGAGGCGCGACCTGGCGAATTGCCCATGAACGATCAGCCGAAAAAGGCCACCTCTTGCGAGTCGGTGATGTTCGCGGACGTCAGCGGCAGTACCGTCCTCTACGAGACCGTCGGCGATATGGCCGCCTTCGAGGCGATCGCGCGCTGCATTGCGCTGATGAAATCGCAGGCGGAGGCGTCCGGGGGACGAATCGTCAAGACGATCGGCGACGAAGTCATGGTGGTGTTTCCAAACGCGGAGCACGCAATGCAGGCCGCCATCGACATGCAACTTGCTGTCGCCGAGTTGCCCTCGATCGCAGGACTATCGATGTCCTTGCGCATCGGGCTGCATCACGGTTCGCTTTTGCCAGACGATTCGGGCGATGTCTTCGGCGACACTGTGAATATCGCCGCGCGGTTGAGGGAGCTCGCGTCTGCCGGGCAGATTCTCACCAGTAAGGAAACCGTCGACCTGCTTTCGACGAGATGGCGCCAGATGGTGCGCCAACTTTACTCAATACAAGTGCGCGGAAAAAGACAACCGACCGAGCTCTACGAAGCGATTTGGCAACTGAGCGCCGACTTGACCGTTGCGGGCAGCGACGCGCAGTCCTCAGCCGAGTCGTCGTTACTGACGCTGCGCCATGGAGACCGGTGCATCGAAATGAGCCAATTCTCTACGCCCGGCCTGTTGACGATCGGACGCGGCGCGAACATGAGCATCGTTGTACACGACCGGCACGCGTCGAGGATACATGCATCGATCGAACGTCGCGACGGCCGGTACGTGTTGATCGATTGCAGCTCGAACGGCACGCGCATCACCATCGACGGCGGCCACGAGTTGCTCCTTCGCCGCGACGAAGTCACGCTATGGGGGCACGGCTGGATCTCGTTCGGGCCGTCCGCGACCGAGGAGTCCGAACGCGTCGAGTTCCACTGCGCGCGCTGTACCACACTGGGATTCAAATGATGAGTGCCGCACTTTAAGGATCTGGCGGATGCTCAGGGTTATTCCCCGTCATGACGGGCCAATGAAATGTGGGCGTTAGGCTACTATCTTGTGTTCACAAGTTCACCCCTAAAGCGCCATATGGATCCGTTTTCAATGGCCGATCTATCCCGATGAGAACGCTGGGCAAAAGCATCAAGGGCTTGCTTCTGGCATGGACGCTCGTATGTTTGCCGGCGATTGCAGCGGCGCAGGCTTTGTCGACTGCCGCGCCAGGCGCGTCGGGCAGCGCGACGAATAAATATCTGGCCGAAGCCGAGCGAGTCGTCGATGCCGCGTCGCGGCCCGCGGCGCCCTGGGACGGGCCACGCACCGGGCCGCGCGCTCAACCTGGGAAACACATCGCCGTCGTCGCCGAGGATTTGCGCAACGGAGGCATCCTCGGGGTCGTCGACGGCGTGCTCGAGGCCGCGAAGGTCATCGGCTGGAGCGTCAAGATATTCGATGCGGGCGGTATGCGGGATCTGCGGCTGAAGATGCTTGGGAACGCTCTGGCAAGTCGTCCGGACGGTCTCATCATCGTCGGCGGCGATGCTCGTGCGCTGCTGCCCGGGCTGCAACCGTTCGCCGAACGACACCTCCCGATCGTCGGCTGGCACGTCGCGGCGAAGGCTGGACCGGTACCCGGCACGCCGGTGGCGATGAATGTCTCGACAGACCCGCTCGAGGTTGCCCGTGTCACCGCGCTGGCGGCCATCGTGCAGTCGCACGGAAACGCGGGAGTCGTCGTCTTCACCGATACGAATTTTCAGGTGGCCCAAAGCAAGGCCAATGCAATGGCCGCCGTCGTGCGCGCGTGCAGCGGCTGCAAGCTGCTCGAAGTGCGCGACGTTGCGATCTCGCGCGCCGGGGAGTTGATGCCGGACACAACTCGTGCATTGCTCAAGGACTATGGCAAACGCTGGTCGTACGCGCTCGCAATCAACGACATCTATTTCGACTACGCCGCCCCCGTCCTCACGCAGGCAGGACTCCCTAACTCCGCCCTGTCGATGCTCTCGGCCGGCGACGGTAGTGAGTCGGCGTTTCTGCGCATCCGCACGGGTACGTTTCAGACGGGCACGGTGGCCGAACCGCTGAATCTGCACGGCTGGCAGCTCGTGGACGAGATGAACAGGCTCCTTGCCGGGGAAGGCGTCACGGGTTATGTGTTTCCAGTGCATCTCGTGACGGCGGGCAATGTCACTGCCGACGGCGGCGATCGCCTCGTCTACGACCCCGACAACGGATACCGCGATATCTATCGCCACATCTGGCAACGCCCGTGAAGCTACCGCTCCCTCAATCGCTCACCGCGCAATTCGCGCTCGTGGTTTCCTGCCTGGCCGCCTTGGTCGTGGCGGTCGGGGCCACGACCATTTACTCGTTGACCGGCTCGTCCTACACACTGCGCGAGTTGGCCGAGGAGCGGTTGGCGCTTCAGGAAGATGCCCATGACCTGACGCAGCATACGCTCAAGATCGAACGTATGACGTTTGAGTTGGCCGGCAACGATACGGTCGACGCCCTGCGCGAGACGCATCGCAAAATCATGGACGAGCTGACATCGTTCGATCGCCTGATCGATCGTCTTGCCTCCGCGACGACGAGCGACGGCATCGGTATCGACGCGCTTGCGTTGCATCGCGCGAGTCAGCATTTCCGCACCACGGTCAACATCGAGGCACAGTTGCGCGAGACCGCGCTGGGCACGCAAGGCGCGACGGCGTCCGCCCGCTCGGCCCCGGCTGACGCGCCATTGGCCGGCCTCGACGACGATCTGCGCCGCCAGGCCGACGCGTTGTCCGCTGCTGCGCGAAAACAGTCGGACTATTTCACGCGCGCCTACCGCGAAGCGGTCCAGGATCTGGCCGAGCATTCGGACCGCACGCGCCGTTGGGTCATCGGTGAAGTCGCGGTAAGTCTGCTGCTCGCATGGCTGATCGCGCACGTGTTTTTTGGACGCCACGTCGTGACACGGCTGCGCCGAGTCAGTCATGCAGTGCTGCACGGGGATACCGACAGCTCGGGAGCCGGCGTTCCCGTGCGCGGCAGCGACGAGCTTGCCGACATGGCGCGCGCTGTCGAGCAGTTTCTCGAGGACCGGCGCCAACGCAAGCAAGCGGAGGCCGCGCTGAAGGAGCTCAACGCCGAGCTGGAGGCGCGCGTCGCACAACGCACCGCCGAGCTCAGCGCGGCACTGGCCGACCTGAAGGCGGAGATCGTCGAACGCCAGCACGCGGAGGAAGCCGTGCGCGCGAGCGAGCACTTCCTCGACAGCATCATCGAAAACATCCCCGATACCGTTTTCGTCAAAGACGCGGCGACGTTGTGCTTCGTGCGCTTCAACAAGGCGGGCGAGGAACTGCTGGGCTATCGCCGCGAGGAACTTATCGGGAAGTCCGCCCACGATCTGTTTCCGGCGGACGAGGCCGATTTCTTCGCGATGAAAGACCGGGCCGTCCTCGAGTCGCGGCAGATGGTCGACGTGCCGGAGGAGTCGGTTCATACACGCCACGGGCCGCGCTGGGTGCACACGATGAAGATTCCGATCCTCGACTTGCACGGTGAGCCGCAATTCCTGCTCGGCATCTCTCGCGACATCACCGAGCAAAAGCGTGCGGCAGCGGAACTGCGCGAAAGCGAGCGGCGCTATCGGGAAGCACAGACGGCACTCGCACACGCGAACCGCGTCACGACCTTGGGGCAGCTCGCGGCCTCGATCAGCCATGAAATCAAGCAACCCATCGCGGCGGTCGGCGCTAATGCTCAGGCCGGGCGGCTGTGGCTGGGCGCACACCCGCCGAATCTCCCGGAAGCGCGCCATGCGTTCGAGCGGATCTTCAAGGATGCGAAGCGCGCCAGCGAAGTCATGAACCGCATTCATGGCCTCGTCAAGAACGCGCCTCCGTCGAAGGAACGTCTGCAAATCAATGACGCAATTGGCGAAGTCATCGCGCTCACGCGTGGCGAGGTCGTCAAGCATCGCGTCTCTACGCGGTTGCAGCTGGCGGAGAACTTGCCGCCCATCGAAGGGGATCGAGTCGAGCTGCAACAGGTATTGATGAATCTGATCATCAACGCGGTCGAGGCCATGAGCGAGATCGACGATGGCCCGCGAGACATGGTCATCAGCACCGGAACGGACGACTCCGGCGGCGTCCTCATCTCAGTGTCCGATTCCGGCCCTGGCCTCGCGATCGACAACCCCGAGCGATTGTTCGAGCCGTTCTGCACGTCCAAGGCAGGCGGGTTGGGGATCGGTCTGTCGATCTGCCGCTCGATCGTCGAAGCGCACGGGGGACGGCTTTGGGCGAGCCCGAACGCTCCACGTGGCGCCGTGTTTCAGTTCACCGTACCGATCCATCGAAGCAGCACATCGCAAGTCGGCGCGTCGGTTCCCTATACGGACGTATGAGTGCGGTATGCAGATGGAGGTCTCCCGGCGACCGTTCGTAGAATCGCTTTCTCTCAACAGTCGGACTATCTTGCTCCCATCGCGGTACTTCATTGCATGACTATTAAACGGGGGAGACGATGAGCACGAACGCAAGAGATCTGGTCGAACTGCGCCGGGATGACCCGAACTCCGCGGAACTGAGAAAGATCGCGGCGAACATCATTGCAGCGGGCATCAAGGACCAGCGTGAGGGCTGCTGACATGAAGCAGCAGTGGCATTCCCGCCCGCTCGAGGTCCGTGTTTTCGATCGCTGCGATGAATGCGGCGAACTCAAGGAAGACGTCCAAGAGCGTGTGAATCACTGGCCGAAATTTGCCGTTGTTTGCTGTGCGACCTGTTTCGCCGATCTAAGCGGCGATTTCAGTGATCCCACGGCCGATTTTGTTTTATGAATGGGGGGCGGGGCGCCAACCTTCAGCTTTCGAGCACATAGGTCCCGGGCGCATCGCACAGAACGGCGCCGGCCCCGATGGGTGGGGGGGCGATCTGACCGTCAGAGCGGTCCGCAAGCCATTGCTGCCAGCACGGCCACCATGACCCTTGCTCGACCGGCGCCACGTCGAACCATTCGGCCGGCCCGATGTAATGCTCGCCCTTGTGCCTGATCCGGAAGCGGAAACGCCGCGCACGGCCAGGCTCGGACACGATACCGGCGTTGTGACCGCCCGACGCGAGCACGAAGCCGATCTCGGTATGAGTCAACAAGTGAAGCTTGAACACAGAGCGCCACGGCGAGACATGGTCGCGCTCGGTGCCGACCACGAACATCGGCATGCTCAACGCGCCCAGGTGTATCGGTTTTCCGTGCACGCAGTATCTGCCTTCGGCAAGGTCGTTGTGCAGATAGAAGTGCGTCAGCGTTTCGAGATGTAGGCGGTACGGCAATCGCGTCGTGTCCGCGCTCCAAGCCATCAAATCGGAAGGCTGGGTGCGCGTGCCGAGCAGGTACTCGCGCACGAGGCGCGACCAGACCAGATCGTGAGAGCGCAGCATCTGAAAGGCCGCCGCCATCTGCTCTCCGTCCAGATAACCCTGCTCCCACATGAGCGCCTCGAGATACGCGAGCCTGCTCGCGTCGATGAAGAGACCCAATTCGCCCGGCTCGCTGAAATCCGTCTGAGCAGCGAGCAGCGTGATCGTCTTCAGCTCAGGCGCATCCCCGCGGCGCGTCCGCGCATGCGCAGCGGCCGCGAGTGCCAGCAGCGTGCCGCCAAGGCAATAGCCGGCCGCATGCACCGGCCCGTTCGCTATGCGACGCACCTGCGCGAGCGCCTCGTAGAGCCCTTTCTCGAGGTAATCGATCAGCCCGAGATCCCGCGCTTCGCCATGAGGGTTGCGCCAGGAAACCATGAAGACCGTGTGTCCTCGCTCGACAAGGTAGCGGACGAGCGAATTGTGCGGCGACAGATCGAGCACGTAGTACTTGAGGATCCACGAGGGCACGATGAGAACGGGCTCACACCATACGGTCGGTGTTTGCGGCTCGTACTGGATCAATTCGATCAGCTGATTGCGATAGACGACCTTGCCCGGCGTGGCGGCCACGATATGCCCGAGTTGGTTGGGGGCAAACCGGCGACTGGAACTACCGGGCACGCGGCCTTCGAGCAGGTCCTCCTGGTCTTCGAGCCAGTTGCGCGCACCGTCCGCAAAGTTGCGTCCCCCCGTTTCCGTGATTGCGCGCAGCACCTGCGGATTGAGCCACCAGCAATTGGAAGGCGAGAGCATGTCCGTGAATTGCCGCGCGGCGAACTGCATGATCTGCTCGTTGCGCGGTGAAACACCGCGCACGCCGGTCGTCGCTTGTTGCCAGAACGAGTCGAACTGGCCGAACGCGTCGCGCAACAGGTTGAAAGGCCAGAGGCTCCAGCCTGGGTCGTCGACGCGCGGGTCGCCGTTGCCATGGTGTTCGGGCGGCACCCCCATCAGCAAGGATTGCCAGTACGCCAGCAGGTCGCTCGCGAGCAAGTATTGCTTGCCTGGAGAGCAGGCGAAATGGAGCAGCCACTCGAGCCATGCGAGCATCATCGCGGTAGGCGAACCGCCTCCCGACGTGCGGGCGAATGCGGCGTAAACCGCTCGGTCGAGCCGCGTTGCCGCGGCATCCAACGACGCCTGCTGCGATCCGTCCTCCAAGCCGAGCCGCGCCGCCGTTCGGGCCGGGCGTGCCATCGGAACGGGGAGGGTGGACGGGGAAGGGATCTCGATGCCTTTCATGAGAGACAGGAACGCATTTTTCGTGCCCCGGGAGCATGGCCCATACTAGGCCGTGGCCGGCCCACGTCAGTGCGGGTAGGTCGCGTACCACTGCGATCGAGCGCTGGCGCTCGGCGATGCGGGGCCCGGCGCTTCCAGCGCTCCGCCGAATAGCGAAAGGCGTGATAGTGTAATCGGGTCGCGTTCCGGCCGAAGGTACAACAAGATGACGATCGATCAACCCCTTGTGCCCCGTTTTCTAATCAGCGATTCGGACAGCATCCCGTGGTCGCCGTCCAGGTTCGCCGACGGCGTCGAAGTCAAGAACCTCGGAAAAGCGGACGGGCTCGGGATGCAACTGGTTCGCTTTGCGCCCGGTGCCGTCTTTCCGGACCATCTTCATACCGGCCCGGAGCTCCTCTACATACTGGAAGGTGAGGTCATTCGAAACGGAGTGCCGTTGCGAGGAGGGTTCGTCGGCATCGCGGAAAAGGGAACGATCGATCGCGGGTTCCGCAGCGATACGGGATGCATATTTCTGCTCGTGTATGACCTTGAGCAGCAGTTCGACTCCATCGGGCCGTAGTCGGTTGAGCGGTGGTCGGTCAGGCCGTGGTCGCCTCGGTTTGCACGTTGACATGGTCCCGCCGGCCCGCGGCATAACCGCACCAGGCTGACAGCGCGCAGATCGCGACGCACAGCGCGGCCAGACTGTAGAGCGAGCCTGTTGCGTGCAGCAACGAGCCGGCGATGAACGGGCCGCACGACGCGATCAAATAGCCGATTCCTTGAGCCATGCTCGAGAGCTGCGCGGCCACGTGCGAATCGCCCGAACGCAGTCCAATGACCGTGAGGGCGAGCGTAAACGCGCTCCCTTGCGCGACGCCGAGCAAGAGCGCCCAGGCCCACGTCGTCGATAGTGGCGCGAAGAAACAACCGACGAGGCTCACGCCGGTCATCGCCAATGCGATGACATTGATCGCGCGCTGGTCCGCAAGGCGTGCAACGAGAAAGGGCAGCAGCAGGGACGCCGCCGCCTGAGCGATCACGCTGAGCGAGAGCAGGAGGCCCGCATCGACCGCGCTCATTCCGCGCATGCGTAACACCGTGGCCAGCCACCCGAACACGATGTATGCGAGCGACGATTGCGATCCCATGAAGAGGGTGACTTGCCACGCGAGCCGACTTCTCAACAAGCCGCGAACGATCCGCGTGCTCCGTTCAGCGCGAGTGCCTACCGGAGGGAGCTGTCCGAGCCATATCAGCACGGCCAATGCAACCGGCAACGCCCAGAGCGCCAACGCCCACGCCCATGCATTGCCGTTGCCGTCGCCGCCGAAGAGATGTCCCAGGGCATCGGCGGCAGGCGCCGTGACAGCGGCAGCGGAGGCGGCGCCGGCGCACATCGCGGCGCTATAGACTCCCGTCATCAGCGCGACGTGGTGCGGGAAGTCCCGCTTTACGACGCCCGGCATCAGCACATTCATCAAGCCGATCGAAAAGCAGGCGACGATCTGGCCGACATACAACACCTGCCAGGAAGGTACGACACGCAATGCGGTACCGGCGGTGAGCAGGACCAGCAGCGCAAGCAACGCCCGTTCGCTGCCCACGCGCCGAGAGAGCATCGGCGCTAGCGGACCGAACAAGCCAAAGCATAGCGACGGAAGCGTGGTCAGCATGCTCGCGCCGGCAGGACTCAGGTGCGTCGCTCGGACTGCGTCGAGGAGGATCGGGCCGACGCTCGTAATCGGCGTGCGCAGCGAAAAGGCGATCAACGCGAGGCTCGCGGCCAATGCGAGGGTGTGAGTGCGGGAGTGAGGGGAGGCCGTCACATCTGTCAGGGTCGTGGCAGTACCGCGATCTTCGATCGACGTGGTTGGGGTTTCGGAGGTCAATTGATAATCGTCTGAAGTCTCGGGCGCTTTCACCGATGAGCTGCGTCGAACCTGCAGCCGAATTCAATGAGTGTTGAACAGGAGTCATTGTACTCGCGCACTCAGGAATGGCAGGTCCGCTAATTGCAGAGGCCATCTCCAGGAGGGGACCCATCCCATGAATCGGAACAAGCTTCTGGAGCCCGAGCACACCGTCCGCGATCCCGTCGAACGATCGTGGATACGACGGCTTGGTCCCGGTCTGATAACGGGCGCAGCGGACGACGACCCTTCCGGGATAGGCACCTACTCGCAGGCCGGTGCCCAGTTCGGGTTCGACCTGCTATGGACTCTCCTGCTGACGTACCCTCTGATGACGGCGATCCAGCTCGTGAGCGCACGTATCGGTCGGGTAACGGGAAGGGGCCTCGCGGCCAACATGCGCGAGCACTATCCGAAGTGGCTGCTCTACGGGGCGGTCTTGCTGCTGATGGCCGCCAACGTCATCAATATCGCCGCTGATCTGTCGGCGATGGGGGCGGCCGTCGGATTGCTGGTGCATGGCCCCGAGCAGCTTTACGTCGTCGTTCTTGGTGGCGTCTCGCTCGTGCTTCAGATCTTCGTTCCTTATGACCGGTATGCACGTTTTCTCAAGGGAACGGCGCTGGCGCTGCTCGCGTATGTCGCCGTCGCGCTGATTGTGCCAATCCCGTGGAGCGAGGTCGCGCGTGCCGTTGCACTGCCTCGCATCTCGCTGACGTCGGACTACCTCACCACGGTCATCGCGGTGTTCGGCACGACCATCAGCCCGTATCTTTTCTTCTGGCAGGCGTCTCAAGAACTCGAGGAGATGCATTCCAAGACTGGTCAACGACCGTTGCGCTGGGTGCCTCAGCAGGCGCCGAGGCAACTGCACAGAATCAGTTTCGATACATGGATCGGCATGGGCGTGTCCAACGTCATCGCTTTCTTCATCATGCTGACGGCGGCCGCGACGCTTCATCTCCATCACATCGACGTGAAAACGTCCGCGGACGCCGCACGGGCGCTCGAGCCGATTGCCGGGCGGTTTGCCTATGTCGTTTTCGCACTCGGCATCGTCGGCACGGGAATGCTGGCGCTTCCCGTTCTGGCCGGCTCGGCCGCCTATGCCGCAGCCGGCAGCTTCCAGTGGCGCAGCAGTCTTTCACTGCATCTGATGCTGGCTCGCCAGTTCTATGCCGTCATTGCCTGCGCGATCGTCGGCGGTGTCGCGATCACTTTCATGCACTTCGATCCCGTCAGGGCGCTTTACTGGAGCGCCGTCATCAACGGTCTTACAGCGGTGCCGATCATGGTTATCCTGATGCTCATGGCGCGCAGCCGCCGCATCATGGGCCAATTCGCGGTAAGCGGATTTCTCGCGTGGGGAGGGTGGCTGGCGACGCTTGCCATGGGCATCGCGGCAATTGGAGTTTTCCTGCCGGGCTAGTGCCTTTGCACAAGTGCACTCCCGATCGAGCGCCTCGCGTTTGCGAAAATTTTCCACCGACGCGGCTGCGGCGTGGCAATCCCGCAACGCGCGGTTGCCGAACGTTTCGTGGGTTAGTACCTACCGGATGTCGCTCAAGTCAGTATCGCGACGTGTCGATATATGTACTGACTAGTTAACGGAGCGAGGCGCTCGCATGAAGCTTTCCACGAAATTGTTGATGCTCGTTGTCGCGGCGCTGGTCGGGGTCGTGCTGCTTGCCGCGATAGCACTGCAGACGCTGCGAAGCGCGCTGATAGATAGTCGTCGCGAAGAGATCGTTATTCTCCTGACGAAAGCCGAGCATCTCGTCAATTCGTACAGAGAGCTGCAGGCGCGCGGAACGCTTACCCGAGATCAGGCACAGCAGCAAGCCAAGGAAGCGCTGGCGCAGCTCAATGCGAACACGAAGAGCTACTACTGGGTCACGACTTCCGACGGCATCAATCTGGTACATCCGAACGCGAAATTCATCGGCACGAAGGCGAAAGGCAACAGAACGACAAGCGGCATGACGGACAGCGAGGCATACCGGACTGGGATGGCGCAAGCGCATTTCGCACTCGTCGACGTTCTGATCAAGCGCAGCCCCGATGCGGACGTCGAGCCGAAGCTGCAAGGCGTCGTCGCGATTCCGGACTGGGACTGGTGGATCGGCACCGGCTTCTTCTACGACGACATCAATGCGGCTTTCATGAAGCTCGCCACCGTGCTCAGCGTCTGCGCAGTGGGCATCGGTGCTGCGCTCGCGGCAATTGCCTGGGCAGTCATGCGCAGCGTCAGACGCACGCTCGGCGGGGACCCGGCGCAAGCGACCAACGTCGCCGCCCAAATCGCGGCAGGCAATCTCAACGTGCCGTTCGACGCCGAGCAGGCCGGAGCCGGCAGCCTGCTCGCCGCGCTCGGCGAGATGAAGGCGCGACTCGCCGCGATGATCGCCGAGATCCAGTCGGCGGGCCAATCGATTGCACACGGCGCGGGCGAAATCGCCCAGGGCAATCTCGACTTGTCGCAACGCACGGAGCAGCAGGCAGCGTCACTGCAGGAAACCGCGGCAAGCATGGAGCAGATCACCGCTACCGTGAAGCAGAACGCCGACAACGCGCGGCAGGCGAATTCGCTCGTTGCGACCGCAAAAGATGCAACCGAACGCGGCGGAGCGGCCGTGCACCAAGTCGTCGCCACCATGCAAGAGATCTCCGGGCAGTCGGTGCGCATTGCGGACATCACCTCGGTAATCGAAAGCATCGCGTTCCAGACGAACATTCTCGCGTTGAATGCGGCGGTCGAGGCGGCGCGGGCAGGGGAGGACGGGCGCGGGTTCGCGGTGGTCGCGTCCGAGGTCCGCTCGCTCGCGCAACGGAGCGCGGCCGCGGCGAAAGACATCAAGGAATTGATTCAGGTCTCGGTCGGGAAAGTCAGCGACGGTAGCCGGCTCGTCGAGGTGGCAGGCGAGCGGATGACGGAAATCGTGCGATCGATCGGTCAGGTTGCCGACATCATGGGTGAAATCTCGGCCGCGTCCGATGAGCAAAGCACGGGAATCGAGCAGGTGAGTCGCGCCGTCACGCAGATGGACGAAGTCACGCAACAAAACGCCGCGCTGGTCGAACAAGCCGCGGCTGCCGCGTCGTCGCTTGACGAACAGGCGACGCGTCTGCGCTCGGCCGTCGCGGTGTTCCGGCTCGCGTAATGGCGAGACGGCCAAGGCGACCCGGATCGAACACCCGCATTCCTCTATTAGTTGTTCGGAGGTCCGGATTTCATCATCTGGTGTGTCAGCTTAAGTCACTTTGCAGAAATTGCGCGCGCGGCGTGCGATGCGACCGGAGGCCTCGGGGCCTGCCGATCGCATCGCTGCAAGCGGGAAATAGGGATGTCACATCGGTTAATGATGCCCGCGACGCTCGTCCTTCGTGTCCTCCTTCACATTGCCGTATTGCTTGCGGACTTCACCCGCGCCTTGCTGCAGGTCACCCTTCGCTTCCTGGCTGGCGTCGCCTGTGGCCTTGCCGACCGATTCGTTCACTTTGCCCTTTGCCTTCTCAGCGACACCCTTCACCTGATCCTTGTTCATATGAACCTCCGTTGGCTTGGCCGCATTCGCTGCGGTGGCAATACGGGTGCAACGCGCATGCCTGGAACGGAGGCACGGCACGCCGTCCCGCGAGGCGTTGCGTAACTGTGGTTTTCCGCAACGCCTCAGCCCTTCCTGTGTCGTCGGGACGCTGACGGTCCGTCGTCGCGGCATGCCTTAGGCGCGACGTACTAGCCACCCGACGTTCGTTTTACTGCGGAATTTTGCCGGTAGCGTTGCCCGAAGAAGCACCGCCCTGTGGCGACATGCCCTGTTCCCGCCTCTGCATCAGCGTGCCCTGAGCGGACGATGCTTTGTCGTTCGGGTCCGCATAGCGAACCGTTGCGCCTGGCGCCTGCTGCCCCGATTGGGAATTCTGGCCGCTGTTCTGATCCTGTCCGGACTGCGTGTCGTTGTTCTGGGCCATTGCCAGAGGGCCGGCGATAAGCAGTGGCGCGCCGACGGCGATAATAAATGGCCTGATGAATTTCATGGATGCCTCCCTGTTGATGCTGGTCGTCCGGTCGGCAGGAAAGTCATCGACGATCCCCGCCGCCTGTCAACTGCTCGGCAAGGGACGTGCCACACCCCAGCGCAGCTGCCGGCCGATTCCTAGGGCAGAGGCGCTCCCCAGATTGCCGTGACATTTCCGCCAAGGCGCCATTCGTCGAACGGTCTGCGTGGCGCGATGATGGCTCGCAGACGGCTGTCCCCGAACCGCGCGTAGTACGGCTCGACCCAGGACAGCTCATCGCGGAACGTCCACGGGAAGAGATCCTGTTTGATCGGCGTGATCTTCGTAAAACTCTCAGGGTCGTTTACCGCGTCGATTACAAGATTGGCGAGGCGGCCGATCGCACCATCATTCTCCCGATACAGATCGACATTGCGGCTGCGCGCCAATTCAGCAGCGAACACGAGTGGAATCAGTGCGAACGTGTGATAGTGCAGCGCCCGGTTGCCACGCTTCACCTCGCGGGCGAGTGCGCCGTCGGGCTCGATGTCGCGGATGCCCTCGCGAATACGCAGGAGGCCGGAATCGAAGAGGCTCGAGTTGCCTGTCACTGTGCCGATCGCGATCAGATTCAGGCCCGCCCAGTAGACGAGGTTGTTATGCAGATGGTTGATCGCTTCGGCATCGCGCGTCGCGATAGCGATTCGTTCGAGCCATGGATCGATCGCGGCGAAGCGCGCCCGGTTCTCGTCACGGAAGCCTCGCGGCATGTGCAAGATCACCATTGCGAAATCCGTTCCTGCCCAGGAACGCTCGTAATAGCCCTGATAGCCGGAAATGTGACCCATCAACGCGTCGGATCGCGCCCAACTGTCCAGCAGGCTCAACGCACAGGACCAGTCGCCTTTGCCTGCCGCCGTATTGAGACGCGAAACGAAGTTGCGCATTGGCTTGACCGCCTCGGCGTAACCCGAGGCGTCGTCATAGTAGCCGGGGGGATCGATGGTTTGGACAGCCGCCGGTATGTCGCAGGCGCGGACCGAAGGTGCAGTCACAAGAACAGCGATCGCGGCGAGCACGGGGGCGAGCAGCATTCGAACTGGCTTTGGGAGCATCCGGACCTCGAGGGGAACGTTGACGGCGAAAGATAGCAGATGCCGTCTGGAATGCCTCGCGCAACGTTGGATGTCTGCCGCTCTTAAACACGAATGTGATTTGACATAATCTAAATTATCAACCGAGCCGGTTGTAGCGGCTAAGTTGTAATGTCCGCTTTTAGCTAAGTTCAAATGTCCGCTTTTGGGCGCAGCGTAAGCTGGCCGGCAGCCGATTCCGGCGCCGGAGGCTTCGATGGCTGCGACAGAACGGATAACA